>NZ_JAVKFX010000033.1:0-229212 GCF_040223625.1 Roseovarius sp.
CACGGCGGCGAGGATGAAGCGCGGGTAGAAGAACGGCCCCCGGCCCTGGCTGGCGCGGGCGAAGGCACTGATTTCCGCGAAGGTCTGCGAGAACAGCAGCGCGGCCAGGGCGAGGATCGCCAGGGCCACGCCGATCGCGATGGCGCGCCCGCCGGACGGGGCTGTCGGATCCGTGTCATGCGTCTTCATCTGCATCTCCTGTCACCGTACAGGCCGCGCCCGGGGGCGGCGGTGGATCACTCGGCCAGCAGGCCCGCCTTTTCCAGCAGTCCGCGGTTGCGATCGTACTGCTTTTTCACGAAGGCTTCGAAATCGGCGCCGTTCATGTAGGCCGAGGGTTGCTGAAGCTGTTCCATCCGCTCCTGGAACGGCGCCGAGGAGATCGCCGCCTCGCAGGCCGTCTCGAGCGCCGTGACCTGTTCCGCCGGGGTATCCTTGGGTGTCACCAGCCCGCCCCAGATCGGGATATCGAGGTCATAGCCCTGCTCCATCGCCGTCACCTCGTCCGGCATGGTGTCGAGCCGCCCCTCCTTGAGGATCGCCAGCGAGCGGAGCTGGTCGGCGTTGCTGGAGAGGAACGAGACATGCGGGATGAAGAGGTCGGCCGTGCCGTCGAGCAGCGCCTTGAGGGCCGGGCCGTCGCCGTCGACCGGCAGGAAGGTCATCTCGATCCCCGCCGCATCGGCCAGGGCCAGCCCCGCGACGTGGGGGATGGAGCCAATGGCCTGCACGGCGAAGGTGAGGTCGCCGGGATTCTCCTTGGCGTAAGTCACAAGGTCTTCCAGCGTTTCGAACTCGGAATCCTTGCCGACGGCAATGGCGGTGGGGGCCGAGTAGGCGAGGCAGATATATTCGAAGCTGTCGACCGAGTAGGGCAGCTTGCGCAGGTGGGTCTGGGTGGTCAGCGGGCCGACCGGGGCCATGGCGATGGTGCGGCCGTCGGGCCGGGCGCGGGCTGCCTCGGCCACGCCGATGGTGCCCCCTGCCCCGGCGGTGTTCTTGACCACCACGTTGGCGCCAAGCGAGTTGGCCATCTCCTCCTGCATAGAGCGTGTGGTGATGTCGGTGCCGCCGCCGGCCGAGAACGGCACGACGATGGTGACCGACTGCGCGGCGGCGGTGCCGGCGTGAAGCAGTGATACGGCGATGGCGCCGGCGGCCAGTGTTCCGTTTGCGATTTTCCTGAAAGTCATGGTTTCCTCCTGAACCTTGTCAATTCCTGTCTCCCCTGCCCCCCGTCGTAACGCAAAATCGGGCGGCGCAGTAGGACCACTTCGGGCGGTCGTTCCGCGCCACCCGTCGCGCCATGGCGCTGGGTGGGTCGTGTTGTCCGCCCTCAGGCGGTCTTCCGGTAGTGTTCGAACGTTTGGCGTACTCCTTCTGCCAGGGAAATCCTGCGCCAGTCGCCGATAAGGTCGACGAGCGGGCGGTTGTCGAGCTCGAGCGGCGACGGCCGCGCCGTGTCGGACGGGGTGATGCGGGCGTCGGGCGCGCAGGCGCGGATCGCGGCGATGACGTCGTCTGTGCCGGCGATGTCGGTAGTCAGGTCGCTGACGACAGGTTCGGCGGGGATCACGCGCAGGCAGCGTTCCATGATGTCGGTCACCTCGTCGACATGCTGGAAACACATGCGGCTGGTGAAGGGCATGGCGTATGGCAGCCCTTGCGCGGCGGCCCTGATGGCGAGGGTGATCGCCGCGGTCTCGCCGCTCTCTCGGCCGGGGCCGTAGACCACGTTGGGGCGCAGCCCGACGGAGGGCAGGCCGTGGTCGAGGAACCAGACCTTGGCGGCGTCCTCGCAGGCGCGTTTCCACACGCCGTAGAGGTTGACGGGCGCGTCGAAGGGCGGCCGGGGGCGCGCGGCGATGGAGCTGGTGTAGAGAAAGCGGCGGATGCCGAGGCTGCGGGCCACCTCGAGCATGTTGAGATGGCCGATGACGTTGACCTCGGCGCCGAGCAAGGGATTGCCGCGGCAGTCGGGGATCACGAGGGCGGCGAGGTGGACGATGGCGCGGATCGCGTGGGTGCGGGCGAGGTCGAGCAGCGCCTCGCCGTCGCGGATATCGCCGCCGAGATGTGTGGCGCGCGGGTCGCCGCCCGTCGCGGGCGACAGGTCGAGGGTGACCACCGTTTCGCCGGCATCGAGCAGCCGCGTGGTGAGCGCGCGGCCGAGGAAGCCGCCGCCCCCGGTGATCAGGACCGGGCCGAGGGGATCGTTATTCACGAGCACATCCCCTGCCCGCCATTCACGTCGAGCATCTGGCCGGTGATGAAGCCGGCCTCGTCGGCGGCGAAGAAGGCCACGGCGCTGGCCACGTCCTCGACCCGGCCGTTGCGGCGCATGGGGATCTGGGCGATGGCCGCGTCGCGTTCGGCCTGGCTCATGCGCTCGGAGAGCAGCCGCTCGACCCGGGGGGTCAGGATCGCGCCGGGGCAGACCGCGTTGCAGGTGATGCCGGAGGGGCCGAATTCCTGCGCCAGTTGCAGGGTCATCGACTGGACCGCGCCCTTGGCGGCCACGTAATTGGCGCCGGTGAAGAGGCTGCCGTAGCGCCCGGCCTTGGAGCCTAGATTGACGATGCGGCCGAAGCCCTTTTCCAGCATATGCGGCAGGATCGCCCGGGTCAGCCGCACGGTGGCGGCGACGTTGAGGTCCATCACCACCTTCCAGTGATCATCGGTTTCCTCGAGGAAGGGGCGCGGGGTGTGCAGCGAGCCGCCGGCATTGTTGACCAGCGTGTCGAAGCGCAGCCCGTCGGCCTCGAGGCGGGCGATGGTGTCGGTGATGTCGGCGGGGTCCATCAGATCCACCTTCTCGAAGCGGATGCCGTCGGCCTCGGGGCGGGCGCGGGCGGCGGTCATCGCCTCGTCGCTGCGGTCGAGGGCGACGACGGTGCCACCCTCAGCCGAGAGCCGTTCGGCGATGGCGAGGCCAAGCCCGTCGGCGGCGGCGGAGACGAGGATGGTGCGGTTCTCGAAACGTCTCATCGGCGGGGCCTTTCGCTCAGAGCTCGGCATAGTCGGAACAGTCGCGGTGGCTGGCCGCCGGGTCGACCTTGGCGTCGATCACGACCGGCCCGCCCATGGCATGCGCTTCGCGCAGGGCGTCGCCCATCTGGTCACCCTCAGTCACGGTCAAGCCCTTGCCGCCCAGCCCCTCGGCCACCTTGGCGAAGTCGTGGTCGAGGAAGTCGACCGCGATCTTCTGGTTGCCGAGATTGTCGCGCACCATGCCGAGGCCGGCGTTGTTGGCCACCACGTAGACCACGTCGAGCCCCTGTTCGGCGGCGGTGGCGATGGCATCCATGGTCATCATGAAACCGCCGTCGCCGATCACGCCGGTGACACGCTTTTCGGGCGCGGTGATCTTGGCGCCGGTGGCCGCCGGGGTGGACCAGCCCATGCCGCCGATCCCGCCCGGCGCGACAAGCTGGTTGGGATGGCGCAGGGGCAGCCGGCAGGTGGCCCAGATGCGGTTGGTGCCGGCATCCATGGTGATCAGGTCCTCGGCCCCGAGGAAGCCCTGCAGCCCGCGCATGATGTCGGCGTAATGCATGGTGCCGGGGCGGGTCTGGTAGGTGGGCAGGACGCCGTAATCGTTCTCCTGCTTGATCTTCGCGATGGCCGCCTTGCGCCGCTCGACGAGGGCGGTGTCGTGGGGGGCGGTGTCGGACAGGAGGGCGGCGACCTCGGCCACGTCGGCGGTGACCGCCATGTCGACGGGCACGACCCAGCCGGCGTTGAGCGGGTCCTGGTCGACCTGGATGATGGTCTGGTCGCCGGGGCGGATCATCTTCTCGTCGCGGAAGCGGGTGTATTCCGGCCCGAGAGAGCAGCCCATGACCAGCACGAGGTCGGAGGCCTGCACCGCGCGGTTGGCGGCGGCGGAGCCCCAGGTGCCCATCATGCCGACGGCGATGTCGCAGCCCTCGTCGATGGTGCCCTTGCCGTGGTAGCTGGAGGCGATGGCGATGCCGTTGCGTTCGGCCAGCGCCTGAAGCGCCGGGCCGCAGCGGCTGCCATAGACGCCGTTGCCGACGATCATGACGGGCTGTTTCGCTTGGGCCAGCAGCGCGGCGATGCGGTCGACGGCGTCGGTGTCGACGCGCGGGGGGGTGTATTTCAGGTGCCCCTCGACCGGGTAGAGCCGGGCGCGGGAGGTTTCCGGCAACTCCTGCTTGATGACGTTGGTGCGCATCACCACCGCCGCCGGCCCCTGCCGCGGGGTCGAGGCGTGCTTGACCGCCAGTTGCGCGCCGTAGACCGCCTCGGTCGGCGTGGTGGCGTAGGTGGCGTACTTGGTCATCGTCTTGAGAACGGCGAAGGCGTCGGCCGCGCCGTAGTCGCCCGTCATGGTCTGGTAGACGCCATGCTGGGCAAAGCCGTCATAGCAGGAGGTGTCGGTCAGCACGACCATGGGCGAGGAGGAGAAGTACCCTTCGAGGATGCCGAAGGCGCCGGTGGAGGTGGAGAAAGGCCCCTGCGCCATCAGGAGGCCCGGCTTGCCGGTCATCTTGCCCGCGACCTGGGCCATCACGCTGGCGCTTTGTTCGCTGCGGGCGAGTACCACCTCGAACTCGTCCTTGCGGTCGTGGAACGCGGGCAGCGACCACGTGATCCCGAGGCCCGGCAGGGTGAAGCCGCGGGTGATGCCTGCTTCGAGGAACGTGTTGATGACACCTTCGTTGGTGAGCATGTTGTTTTGTCTCCTTGTCCGGCGACGATGCACCGGTCTTGGTGGTTACTTGAAGGATGGCAGGAGCAGGCTGATCTGCGGGAAGAAGAGCAGGATCAGCAGCCCCACGATGATCGTGGCGATGAACGGCAGCACGCGTCGCGAGACCTCCTCGATCGTCAGGTTCGAGATGCCGCAGGCGACGAAGAGGTTGACCCCGAGGGGCGGCGTCAGGAAGCCGATCTCGGAGGTGACGACGAGCAGGATGCCGAAATGGATCAGGTCGATGCCAAGCTGCAGGATCAGCGGCAGCAGGATCGGGGTGAGGATGATCACCGTCGACAGGGTTTCCATGAAGGTGCCCAGCACGATCAGGATCAGCGCGATGAGCAGCAGCATGAGCGTGGGGTCGGTGGTGATGTTCAGGAGGGCGGCCGCGATCTTCTGCGGGATCATGTTGAGGGCGAGGAACTCGCCGAAGAAGATCGCCGTGCCCATGATCAGAACGAGCCCGCCGCAGACGGTGCTGGCCTCGCCCAGCGCTTCCCAGGTGGCGCGCAGGCCGATGCTGCGCTTGACCAGGAGGCCGACGAGCAGGGCGTAGCCGACGGCGACGACCGAGGCCTCGACCGGGGTGAAGACGCCGCCGTAGATGCCGCCCAGCACGATGAATGGCGTGGCGAGGGAGAACTTGCCGCGCCACAGGGCCAGGGCGAAGGCGCGGCGGTCGAACCGGGCCTGGCTGCCGCGATAGCCGTGGCGGCGGGAGAGGAACCAGGTGGTCGTGACCAGCAGGGCGCCCATCAGCATGCCCGGCAGCAGCCCCGCGAGGAACAGGTCGCCGATCGAGACCGAGGCGAGTACGCCGTAGACAATCATCGGGTTGGAGGGCGGCAGCAGGATACCCAAGGTTCCGCCAGATGAGGCCACGGCGGCGGAGAAATCGGCCGGGTAGCCGTCTTCCTTCATGGCCGGGATCAGCAGGGTGCCGATGGCCGCCACCGTGCCGGGGCCAGAGCCGGAGATGGCGGCGAAGAACATGCAGGACAGGATGGTGACGATTGCGAGGCCGCCATAGGCCTGTCCGACCACGGCGCGCATGACCTCGATGATGTCGCGGGTGATGCCGGCGCGGGCCATGATGGCGCCGGCGAGCACGAAGTTGGGGATCGCCAGCAGCGGGAACTTGTCGACCCCGTCGAAGAGGCTGTGGGCCAGCGATTCCAGCGGGATCGGGGAGCTCAGCAGCTCGATCAGCGAGGGCACGCCGAGGGTGGCGAAGATCGGTACGCCGAGGACGAGGCAGAGCAGGAAGACGGCGACGAAGATCATGCGCCCTGCCCTTCGGTGCGGGCGGCGTGGGCCGCGGCCTCGGAGGCGATGACGGGGATGCCGTGGCGCCAGTAGCCCCATTGCCGCTGGAGGATGCGCAGGATCATCTGCGCATGGGCCAGCGGGACGACGCTGTAGAGCCAGGCGAGCGGCAGGAAGAGCGCGGTGGAATAGACCGGGTAGGCCAGCGTGCGCTGAATGAGCATCACCCCCGCGGCGACGACGAAGAGGTTGAACGCGATCCAGATGGCGTCGGCCAGCAGGAGGGCGATGTTGCGCCCGCCGGGGATCAGGTTGACGAAGAGGGTGACGCGGATATGGGTGCCGCGCTGCGCGGCGAGGCTGGCGGAGATGTAGACGAACCAGACGAAGGCGAAGCGCGAGATCTCCTCGCTCCAGGTCAGGCCGATCTGAAAGACGTAGCGGAAGATCACCTGCAGGGCGAGCACCACCACCAGCAGGGCCAGCGACAGGTTGGAAAAGACCAGTTCGAACCTGTCGAGCGTCTTGATCAATCCAGTCTGCATGTCAGTCCTCGCGGGGGGTGTCGTGTCGTCCGGCGTACCGGGATCGGGTGTCGGGCGCGCCGCCGAAGTGCCTCGGCGGCGCGCTATGGCAGGGCCAGCCTAGAAGCTGCCGGTTTCCTTGTAAGTCAGCGTCATGTCGACCCATTCCTTGCCGCCGCCGACAAGGTCGTAGAGCTGGGGCCAGGCGCCGCGGGCGCGTTCGGCCCAGACCTCGGGATCTTCCAGTTCGCAGAAGGTGACGCCGTGGTCGTTGGTCAGGGCCTCGCGGACCTTGGCCTGGTTCTGCTTCACGTGCTCGGCATGGAGCACGTCGGTCTCGTCGGCGGATGTCAGGATGATCTCCTGATCCTCGGGCGAGAGCGCCTGGAAGGCCGGTTCGTTGACGATCACCACCGCCGCGAGCGGCAGGTAGGTGGCCTCGGTGATGTACTTGATGTGCTCGTGGAAGCCCATGTTCAGGACAACGTCGGTCGGGCTGTCGAAGCTGTCGACCACGCCGGTGGCGACCGCGCCGAAGGTTTCGCCCCAGGCGATGGGATAGGTCGAGACGCCCCAGCTTTCCCACATGGCCGTCATCACCGGGTTCTTGGGCGCGCGGATCTTGAGGCCTTCCAGGTCGTCGATGCTGTCGATGCACTGGTCCTTGGCAAAGAGGCTGCGGAACGCGTTGGTGAAGCCGCCGACAATGCGCAGGGTGCCGCTTTCGGCCTTAACGCGCTCGTTGAGCTCGTCGCGGAAGGCGCCGGCGCGCAGCAGCCCGCCCTCGCCCGTCAGGTCCTCGGGGCCGGAGCTGAGATAGGGCAGCACCAGCACGTTGAGCGAGGGGGCGAGCTGGGCCACGTTGTTGGAGGTGATCCCGCCCATCTGCACGGTGCCGAGCTGCACCTTCTGTGCGATGGCCTGTTCGGTGCCCATGACACCGCCGTCGAGCACCTCGATCTTGATCTCGCCGCCGGAATTCTCGGCCACGCGATCGGCGAAGGTATGGGCGTAGACGCCGTAGGTGTGTTCGGCCGGGCAGCAATGCGCGAAGGTCAGGGTGACCCGCGGTTCGGCCTTGGCCGGGGCCGTTGCACCGAACCCGGCGAATGTCACCGCGAGGGTGAGCGCCAGGCCTTGAAACAGTTTCTTCATTCTTCTTCCTCCCATGATCGTCTTGCGACGTGCCGGGGTTGCCCGGCGTTTTGCCGGGGTGTCATCCCGGAATTGCGAAACGGGGCTCCTCCAGCCCCTGGGCGCCGAGCCCCTCTATGGCGAAGAGCGCCCCGGCCAGCGGTTGTTGCGCCAGTTCGTCGTCCTCCAGCACGAAGGTCGCCGAGGTCACGTAGAGAATGTCGAGATCCGGGCCGCCGAAGCTGCACATGGTGGGGCAGCTGACCGGCAGGTCGATCTTCTGCATCAGGGTGCCGTCGGGGTCGAACCGGGCCACGGCGCCGCCGCTGAAGAGCGCGGCCCAGTAGCAGCCCTCGGCATCCACTGTCGCGCCGTCGACCCGACCCTCGTAGGCGGTGGTGTCGAGGAAGGCCCTGCGGTTCGAGAGCTGCCCGGTCGCCCTGTCCAGATCGTACTGGTAGGAGCGATCGACGCGGCTGTCGGAGAAGTACATCCGCGCCCCGTCGGGCGAGAAGGCGATGCCGTTCGAGACGGTGAAGCCGTCATCGATGCGGGCCCATGTCCTGTCGGGGTCGAGCCGGAACAGGGCGGCGTTGGTGGCCGTGAAATCCATGTTCATCGTGCCGCACCAGAACCGCCCCTGCCGGTCGACCTTGCCGTCGTTGAGCCGCGTGCCGGGATTGTCGGGGTCGGGATCACCGATCCAGTCGACCTCCGCCCCGCCCTGCCCCGGCGTGACCAGCGCGAAGCCGCGCGCGAAGCCGACGACGAGGCGGCCATCCTCGCACAACCCGATGGAGCCGACGAGGTCCGGCATGTCCCAGGCGCGCGGATCGCTGCCGTCGGCATTGGTCGACCAGAGCGACTTTCCAAGGCAGTCGATCCAGAAGAGGCGGTTGCGGCGCGTGTCCCAGAGCGGGGATTCCCCCAACCGGGCCGGCCCGCGCCACAGGCAGTTCAGCGAATGGTCCCGCGATATCGGGCGCGACGGGGCGCCGCCGGCGGGTTGCCGTTCAAGGGCCATGCCTCTCTCCTCCCCAGGAATGCATGTCGGTTCCGGAAAAGACTAGCGGACGGGCCCACGCCAGCATAATGTATTTAATGTGAAATCTAGATACATAAAATGAAGATATCGCTGCGCCAGCTCAACTATGTCATCGCCGCCTCCCGCCACGGCTCGATCAGCAAGGCGGCGGCCGAGATGAGCATATCCACGTCCTCGATCCTGTCGGCCATCGACGCCTTCGAGGAGGAATTTAACATCCAGCTATTCGTCCGCCGCCGGTCCAAGGGGCTGACCACGACCGAGGCGGGGCAGCGGGCGGTGTCGAAGACGATCCAGCTTCTGGACGAGGCGGCGGCCTATGCCGAGGATCTGCGCGGATCGGGGCCGGACCTGCGGGGCGAATTGCGCGTGGGGGCGTTCACCTCGATTTCGCCCAGTATCGCGCCGCTGGTGATCCGCGACCTGCGCGTCAGCTATCCCGAGTTGACGGTGCACCTGAACGAGGGCGACATGATGTCGATCCAGCACAGCCTTCGGGACGGATCGGTAGATGCGCTGATCACCTACGACGCGGGTCTGTGGCCGGAATTCAGCCACGAGACGCTCGCCAATGCGCCGCCGCATGCCGTGCTGTCCGCGAACGATCCGCTGGCGAAGAAACAGGTGATCTCGCTGCGCGACCTGAGCGACCGGTCGCTGCTGCTGCTGAACCTGCCGCAATCGCGGAACTACGTGCGGTCGCTGTTCGAGCAGGCGGGCGTCACCTCAGGGCCGATCCAGAAGTTGGAATCCTTCGAGATGGTGCGCAGCGCCGCGGCGGCGGAACTGGGGGTTGCGATCCTGAACATCCGCCCGCCCTATGACACGACCTATAGCGGGCTGAGCGTGACCTGCCGCCCGCTCGAGGAGACAGGCAAGAGCCCGAACATCGTGCTGGCAACGCGGTCAGGCAACCGGATCAGCCGCCGCACGAAGGCCTTTGCCGATCAGTGCAAGCGCTTCTTCGACACGGCGCAGGCGCAGAACCTGTTCGTCAGGAAGCCCTGAATTTCGGCGTCGGGCAGGCGAACCAAAAGCGAAAAACCCGCCTGTCCCCGCTCAGCAAGCCGCCGTGACGATGATCTCCACCCGCAGGTCCGCACGGGCGAGCCTTGCTTCGCCGCAGGCCCGGGCGGGCGCGTGGCCCTCGGGCACCCAGGCATCCCATACCTCGTTCATTTCGGCGAAATCGTTGATGTCGGTCAGCCAGACGATCGCCTGCAGGATGCGCTCGGGCGAGGAGCCGGCCTTTTCAAGCAGCGCTTCGACACGCGACAGGCAGTCGCGCGTCTGGTCGGCGACGGTCTCGCCCTCGCCCACCTGGCCACACAGGTAGACCACCCCGTTATGCTTGACGATCCGGCTCATGCGCTGGTTGGTTTCGATCCGTTCGATCATGTTCCTGTTTCCACTTTCTCGGTGTTTGTTTTCGGGGTTTCCATCGCCGCCAGTTCGCCCAGCGTCACGGGCTTGAGCGGCGGGCGGATGCGATAGTATCCGGTGTCTTCCATCGTCCGGCCATTGGCCTCGGCCAGCAGGCTGGTCACCGCGAGCCCGCAGTAGCGCCCCTGGCAGGGCCCCATGCCCGAACGGCCGAAGGCCTTGGCTTGGTTCGGCCCCAGGCAGCCCAGCCCGGCATATCCGCGGATGTCGCCCGCCGTCACTTCCTCGCAACGGCAGATGATCGTGGCATCGGCCGGCGAAATCGCGTCGGCAAAGGGGGGGTACGCGGCATCGATGAAGGGGCGCGCGGCCAGTTCCCGTGACAGGGCCCGCCGCAATGGCACGGCCTGCGCGTCCCGCCTTTCGCGCGGGATCCGGCCAAGCGCATGCGCGATCCCCAGCGCGGCGATCCGGCCGGCAAGCTCGGCGGCCTTGGCCCCGCCGATGCCCGCCCCGTCACCGGCGACGGAAACCCCGTCCACACCGGTCAGACCCCAGTCATCGACGACCGGAACGAAGCATGCCTGCCCGGCGTCCCAGCGATGCGGAACATCGAGCGACCGGGCGGCCTGGGTGTTCGGCACGACGCCGTGATGCAACAGCACCGTGTCGCACGCGATGCGGTGGTCGGTGCCGCCCCTGCGGAAGGCGACGGCC
The DNA here is from genome assembly GCF_040223625.1 of Roseovarius sp. GTDB lineage: Bacteria > Pseudomonadota > Alphaproteobacteria > Rhodobacterales > Rhodobacteraceae > Roseovarius. The sequence goes on from NZ_JAVKFX010000033.1 coordinate 10,793, forward strand.
TCTGCGCGGCCCTCCCCCTGCACGGCAAGACCGGACGCACCGGCAAAACGCGGCACCCCCGCCCGGCGCAGTTCCGCCAGCAGCTTCATGCCCTTCGCCAGGTAGGGCCAGCCGCGCAGCGCGCCGCCCGCGTGGCGCGCGGCCTTCAAAAGATCGCCGCGGGTCTGCGTTTCCACCAGCGCCAGCGGCGGTGTGCCCGCCCGGACCATCTGCGCCGCGACGAGGTAGAGCAACGGCCCCGCCCCGGCCAGCACCGCCCGACGCGGCAGGATGCCCGACTGTTTCATCATGATCTGGCCGGCCCCGGCGGTCATCACCCCCGGAAGCGTCCAGCCCGGAATGGGCATCGGGCGTTCCAGCGCGCCCGTGGCCAGCAGCACCCGATCCGCCGACACCTGTGCCGCCACCCCGTCCTGCGTATAGGAGATGCGAAAGCCCTCCTCGATCGCCCAGACCACGGCGCCCGCCAGATGGGTGATCCCGCCCCGTCCGATGCCCTCGACCAGGGTCGTGCCATAGGTGTAATCCGGCCCCAGGATCGTGCCGCGTTTCGCCGCCACGCGTTCCACATCGCGGTAGATCTGCCCGCCCGCGCGCGGCTGCTCGTCAAGCAGCGTCACCGAAAGCCCGTGCGCCGCGGCCGTCGCGGCGGCGGCCATCCCGGCCGGGCCGGCGCCAATTATGACAAGCTCACTCGATCGCATCTTCGGCCTCCGACTCATGCGGTCGGGAAATCTCCATCCCCTCGCGTACATCCGTCATGCAGGCCTGCCGGACGACGCCGTCAATCTCGACCAGACACTCGAAACAGGCGCCCATCATGCAAAAGGGGGCCCTAGGCGCGCCCGATACGGCCGTGTGGCGAAACACCTGCACCCCGGCCGCCAGAAGGGCCGCGGCAAGGTTGGCGCCATCCGGCAAGTCGAGCGTCCGGCCCGCAAAGCGAACCGGCACACGGTCATCGTCTTCGAGCTCAAGAAAGGGCGAAACGGTCTTCACTGAACACCTCCAGGTCGGGGGCCTCGGCCGTCCCTTCCAGCCAGTCCGGCAGAAAGCGAGCGTGGGCCGCGGAAAGCGTGATGCCGCTGTGGCAGGTCACGAGGTAGGCGCCGGGCATCTCCCGGCTTTCCTGGTAGATCGGCAGCCCGTCGGGCGAGAGGACGCGCAACGCGCCCCAGCTTCGTACGAGCTGCGCCTTGCCAAGCGCCGGATAGGCCGCAACGGCCTCGGCGGCGAGGTCCGACAGGCCCGGTTGCGTCACCCGGTCGTCATGGCCCACCTCTTCGTTGGTGGCACCGATCTGAACGCCGCCCTCGTCGACCTGCCGGGCGATGAGCGAGGGGCGGTTGATCATCCGGGGCAGTTTCTCGGTGATCAGCACCTGGCCCCGCTGCGGCCGGACCGGCGCCTTGAACCCCATCTGCGGGCCCAGCCTGGCACCGCCGAGCCCGGCCGCCAGCACCACTTTCGCCGCGCCGATCTCGGTTCCGTCGCTGCACGTGACGCGGAACCCGTCGGGCCTGGTGACCTCGGTGACGGTCATCCCGTTCAGAACCCGCCCGCCCAGGCGCCGCACGTCGTCGGCCAACGCCCGCAACAGTTTCAGCGGATTGGCGTGCCCGTCCTGGTGGTGCAGGATGGCCCCCACCACCGCCGGCCCGATATGCGGCTCTTCGCGGCGCAGCGCGTTGCGCCCCAGCACCTCGTAGGGATAGTCGCCGCCCAGCTTCTCCTTCAGGATCTCGTATTGCGCGACCGTGGCTTCCAGCTTCTCCTCCGAGAAATGCAGGTCATAGCCGCCATTCTGCTCGAGCGGGACGGAAAGCCCGGTATTCTCGCCCAATTCCTGCGCGAACGCGCCCCAGATCGCCGCGGATTGCTGCGACCAGCGGGCATAGCGCGGCTGTTTCATCCCCTTGGATTGCACCCAGACCAGGCCGAAATTCCCGCGGCTCGCCCGGAAGGAGCCGTCGTCGCCGTCGATCACGGTGACGCGCTTGCCGCGCTTCAGCAGGCCCCAGGCAATAGAGAGGCCGACGACACCGCCGCCGACGATTGCGTAATCCGCGTCCATCTTGATTGTCCGTTTGCGTCCTTTGCCGGGGCCGCGGCGGGCGCGGCCCCGAAGCTTTCGTTCAGTTGCCGATCTTGTCGAGGATGGCCTGGCCCCATTCGGTCCCGACATCGTCGAGGACGACGGGCCACACGGTCTCGCGCACCTTGGCGGCCATGGCGGCCAGCTGCTCGTCGCTCAGCTCGACAACATTCGTGCCCAGCTCGTCGGCAAGCCGCTGTTCCCACTTGCCCTGGTCCTCCTCGGCCACGGTCCAGCGTGTCGCCTCGAACTCGCTGGCGGCGGCCTTGAGGGCCTCCTGATCATCGGCGTCGAGCCCGGCAAGGGCCTCGTCCGAGATGATCATGTACCAGACTTCGAAATGCGTGTTGGCGGGGATATAGGCCTTGGTCACGTCACGGAACGAGGCATAGTAGCCCTCCGCGCCCGACCCGATCACGCCATCGACCACGCCGGTCTGGATCGCGGTGAACGCCTCGGAAAACGGAATGGGCGACGGGATGTAGCCCAGCGCCTCGCCGGTGAGCTGGAAGGACTTGATGCCGGGGACGCGCACCTTGATGCCGTTCGAATGGCTCGGATCACCGGGGTTCACCGGATCGGTGTTGAGCGAGATGCCCCCGAAATAGACAGGGTATGCCGCGAGCATGGTGATACCCTGTTCCGAGTAGAGCTCGGCCACCACGTCGCGCAACATGCCCTCGGGGCCGTAGATCTCCTGCGCCTCGGTCCAGTCATTGGCAAGGTAGGGGAAAGAGGCGATCTGCATCCGGCGGTCCGCGCCGGTGGCGACGGGCTGGGTGGCCATGTCGATGGCGCCCACGCTGATGCGCTCCTGCACGGTGGTGTAGTCGCCCAGCGCCGAGGCCGGGAAGATGTTGATCGACACGTTGCCGCCCGTGGCCTCTTCGACCTTGCCGGCAAAGGCGCGCAGCTCCTTGTCGATGGTGGCGTCCTGCGGGCGGACATGGCTCATTTTCAGATCTGCCGCGCCGGCCATGCCGGCAATCGTCATCAGGGCGGCGGCGGCCGTACCTGTCAGGTAATGTTTCATTGGTCTTCTCCTCTGTTGAACGTGGGGGTGGTGTCAGTAGCCGAAGTATTCCGGCAGGAAGAGCGAAAGGTCGGGCCAGAATGAGGTGAGGAACACCACCGGCACATAGCCCAGCAAAATCAGCGTCATCGCCGGCGGGATCACCTTGGTGACCTTCACGTTGCCGATCCGGGCGCCCAGATACAGGATCGAGGCATAGGGCGGGGTGACGCCGCCCATCGCGGTGTTCACGCCCATGATCGCGGCGAACTGCACCGGGCTGACGCCGATCGCGTTCATCAGCGGCAGCAGCAGCGGCGCTACCAGCAGGATCGCGGTCGCGTCATTCACCACCATCCCGATCAGGAAAAGCAGGATGTTGATCAGGATCAGCAGGACGACCTTGTTCTCGGTAATGTCGAAGATCGAGCTGACCAGCTGCTGGGGGATGCCCTCATAGATGAACATCTGCCCGAGGATCATCGAGAACAGGATCATGACCATGATCGTCCCCACCGCCGTTCCGGCCTCCTTGCCGGCCGACAGCATGTTGTTCCAGCGCAGGCCGCGATAGATGAAGAAGCCCACCGGCACCGCGTAGATCACCGCGACCGCCGCGGCCTCGGTCGGGGTCATGACACCGCCATAGATGCCGCCCAGGATGATCACGGGCATGAGCAGCGCGGGAAAGGCATGTGCGCCGCGGCGCATGATCTCGCCCGAGAAGGCCTTGAAATGCGGCTTCTCGTCCAGCACGAGGTTGAACTTGCGCGACATCCACAGATTGATGAGCGAAAAGCTGACCATGATCAGCAGGCCCGGCCCCAGCGTGGCCAGGAAGCAGGCCGCGATCGAGGTATCGGTGACCCAGCCGAACAGGATCATCGACGCCGAGGGCGGGATCAGAAGCCCGAGGATCGAGGAATTGGCGATCAGCGCCGTGGCATAGGCGCGGGGGTAGCCGCGGGCCTCCATCTCGGGGATCAGCAGCGGCCCGATGGCCGAGATGCCGGTCAGCCCGGAGCCCGAGATTGCCCCGATCACCGCGCAGGTGACCGCCGCCACAACGCCCAGCCCGCCGCGGACATGGCCGACGAAGGCGTTGACGAACCTCAAAAGGGAAGCCGCGATGCCGCTTTCCGACATGATGGTCCCGGCCAGCACGAAAAGCGGAATGGCCAGCAGGACGGGATTGCCGAGCTGCTGGAACCCCCACAACATCATCCCCTTCATCGTCACGTCGCCGACGAAATACATCAGCATCAGCGCGGCGCCGAAACAGTAGGGCAGCGGAACCCCAAGGGTCAGCGTCAGCACCAGAACGCCGATGGCAAGAAGCGCGATCTCGATCACAGGGCCGGTCCTTTCAGGAGAGAGCGCACATGCAGGAGCAGGTGCCATGCGGTATAGAACATCATCAGGGTCAGCCCGACGACCAGCGCCACATCCGAATAGAAGGTCGGAACATAGAGGGTCGGGCTTTCCTTCCAGACGCGCCACGCATAGCTGGTGTAGTCCCATGCCCATGACAGCAGCCAGAGGCCGACGATCAGGCTGATGATTTCGCCGATGATCGCAAGGATCGTGTGCTGGCGGTCGGTCTTGAGGAAGATCTCGAGGACGTTGGCGCGGATATGCGAATTCTCGCGGGAGGCATTGACCGCGCCCAGGATGTAGAGCCACAGAGTCGGGTAGAGGATGGTTTCCTCCAGCCCCATCACCGGGATCTGAAGCACGTAGCGGGTGATCACCTGAACGAACTGGCCGATGGCCACGATACCGATCAACGCCGTCAGAAGATATTTCGCAAAGCTGTCCATAACTCCCCTATCGGACGCGTTTACAAATCTGACACAGAGAAGACTGGACAAGTTGTATAAGATCAATTTAGTAATATTTCTGACCCCATTAATCCCATTTATAGTCATATGAACCTGTCCATTCGCCAGATGACGACGTTCCGTGAAGTCATGCGCAGTGGCTCCATCTCGAAGGCGGCCGAGGCCGTGGGGCGCACGCAGCCGGCGGTGAGCATCATGATTTCGGCGCTGGAACAGGAGCTTGGATTTCCACTTTTCCTGCGCGAGAACGGCAAGCTGTCGCCCACCCCCGAGGCGCGGTATTTCCTCGAGGAGACCGAGGCGATCCTCGCCCGGCTCGACCGCACCAAGGAGACGCTGGGCCGCATCGGCTCGCTGGAGAAGGGAAAGCTGCGGATCGCCTGTTTCCCTGCGGCCTCCGGCTCTTTCCTGCCGAGTGTCCTGACGTCCTTCGTGAAGAACAGGCCGGAGGTCGAGCTTGCCCTGATCATGCGATCGTCGGTGGTGATCGAAGACCTGATCGCCTCGCAGCAATTCGACATCGGGTTCTCGGAAACGCCGGTGCCGCGCGCCTCGATCCGGCAGACCGATTTCGACCTCGACTGCGTCTGCGTAATGCGCGCCGACGACCCGCTGGCGGACCTGCCGCTGATCACGCCCGCGGACCTGCACGACAAGCCGATGGGCATCCTCTTCGACGAGCATACGACCAAGGTGCAGCTCGAGGCCGCCTTCGTGGCGGCCGGAATGCGGCTGAACAAGAGGCTCGAGCTGCGAACCTTCTTCCCGGGCATGCATTTCGTCTCGGAAGGGTTCTGCTACATGGTCTGCGACATGATCACCGCCTACAGCCACCTGCGCCTTGGCGCGGGGGCGTCCGACCTGGTCCTGCGACCGTTCCGCCCCCGTGTCAGCAGCGCGATCTCCATTCTCACCCCGGCCTATGTCAGCCAGGCCCGCTTCACCCGGGAATTCGCCAGCTTCCTGGCCGACTCCATCCGGGACATGCAGGCCTACGTTACGGCAGAGTGGGACATCTGACCGGCCGCGAAGAAACGCGCTACCTGTCCGTGTCGCCGAACACGAACTCCACGCTCGTCATCGGCCAGCACCCGCGCCCCAGCTCGATGGGCTCGCCATCGGGGGCGCGGTTGATCGCCGTCACGTATTGCACCGGGGTGTTGGCGTTGATCCCGAGGATCTCGGCCTCGTCGGGCCGGGCAAGGCCGCCCTGCACCCGCGTCTCGGCCCGGCGAAACCACGGAATGCCCGCGGCCTTGTAGACGGCGCTGACCGATTGCGTCTCTTCGAACACCCGCTCGAAACCGGGGAACCGCGCGGCGGGCAGTTCCTTGCGAGTGAAATAGATCGGCCCGCCATCGAGCAGGCGCACCCGGTGCAGGGCGATCACCTGCTCGCCGGGGCCAAGCCCGAAAAGCCGTGCCGCCTCGGGGCTGGGCGTGGTGCGGGCAAGGTGCAGGACGCGGGAGGTCACCTCCTCCGTCGCGCCCACGAGGGAATCGGAGAACCGCATGTCGTTGCGAATGACGAAGGTGCGGGGCAAGTGCCGGACGATGATCCCGACACCGCGGCGCGCCTGAAGCCGGCCCTCGACCTGAAGCAGCGCCAGCGCCCGGCGCATCGTCACGCGGTTGACCCGGAACATCCCGGCCAGTTGCACTTCGCCCGGAAGGCGGCTGCCCGGGGCGACGAGCCGCTGGTCGATGGCGTGTGCAAGCCGGTCGTAGATCTGCAGCCAGATGGCGCGCGTGGCGCGGGGGGCGTATTCTTCCGCGGCAAGCGCCTTGAGGCCGAATTCCTCGGCGCGGTCGGGCGAGAGCTCAGTCACGGGCGAACACCTTCCGTCCGTTGACGAAGACCGCCCTCACCCTGCGCGTTGCCTGATCGAGAACGAGCAGGTCGGCCCGCCGGTCCGGGGCAAGCGTGCCGCGATCCTCCAGCCCGACGGCGGCGGCGGGGTTGGAGGCGACCAGCGTCCAGCCCTTGTCCAGCGGCAGGATGCCCGCATCATGCAGGCGCAGGACGGCGTGCAGCGGCGCGGGGTAGTAGTAATCCGAGGCCAGCACGGTGCACAGCCCGTCCCGGATGGCGCCGGTCGCGCAGAGGGCCCCGTTGTGGCTTTCGCCCCTGAGTGCGTTCGGCCCCCCGAGGATGACGTGCTCGCCCGCCTCGCGTGCCGCCCGGGCGGCCGCCTCGCTGAGCGGGAACTCGGCCACCGTGACGCCGCAGGCCCGGCCGGCCGCGCGGTCCTCTGCCGTGGCGTCGTCATGCGACAGGAGGGTGCGCCCCATCGCCAGCGCATCGCGGCAGATGCGGTCGATCGTGGCCGGCACCTCGTCCCGCCGCGCCCAGATCCGGTTGATCTCGGTCTTGGCCTCCTCCGGCGTGAGGCCCATCCGGGCGGCCATGCGCTTGAGCTTGTTGCTGTCCGTCCCGAACGTGTGGTTGGCCGTGGTGTGATCGTTGATCGACAGGATGTCGCCCGGCCGGCGGTCGAGCCAGCCCAGCACCTCGCCGACATGATCCAGCGCGAAGGTCTCCCAGCGGATATTGAGGCGCGTGTCGCAGGTCAGCGAGGGGCCGGCCGCCTCGAGGGCGTCGAGCAGGCGGCGGGTAACGCCGATGTCGCGCAGCCCCGGCTCCCACGACACGGTGAGGCCGTGAAAGGCGGTGGTGATGCCGTTGGCGATCATCTGGGCATCGGCCTCGGCAAAGGCCAGGTCATAGGGCATGTGCACGCCCGGCCGGGGCTGGGCGATGGCCTCGAACGCGTCGCCATGCAGGTCGACGATCCCCGGAAGCACCCAGGCGCCGGTGGCATCGTGGCGTGCGGCGCCCGGGGGGCGTGCCCCGGCGATGCGCCCGCCTTCCACGTGCAGCTCCGTCGCCGCGAAACCTTCGGGGCCCAGCACCGTGCCGCCGCTGATCGTCCAGTCACACACCATCTTCACGTCACCATCCGCATGTCATCAAAGCTTCAATCGAATCCCCTATGCCATTGCCGTGTGACGTTCCTGTGTACACAACCCTGGACAAGATAGGAGAGGACCATGATCCGTTCCCTGCTCGCCGCCGCCGCCGTGACCGTCGCGGCCTCCTTCCCCGCCACTGCCGAAAGCCTGAAATTCGCCGTGACCGACATCGAGGGTCTCGAGGCGCTGCAACAGGAATTCGGCGCGTTCGAGACCAAGCTGGAAGAGCTGACCGGCCACGATATCGAGCTTTTCCCCGTCAGCTCGCGCACCGCCGCGGTCGAGGCGCTGAACCAGGACAAGGTCGACCTGGTGCTGACCGGCCCGGCCGAATACGTGGTGATCAACGAGCTGACCAAGGCCAAGATCGTGACCGCGTGGCAGCGCCCGAACTACTTCGCGCAGGTCGTGACGCTGTCGGACGGCCCGATCAAGTCGGTGCAGGACCTCAAGGGCAAGACCGTGACCTTCGGCTCGGTCGGCTCGACCTCGCAACACCTTGGCCCGGCACAGGTTCTGGCCGATTTCGGGCTTGCCTACAACACCGACTACCAGCCCCAGATCATCGCCCGTAACGTAGCGGTCGAGGCGCTGATCCGCGGTGACGTGCAGGCGGTGGGCATGAACGAAGGCCACCTGTCGCGGATCCGCGAGGCGTTTCCCGACACGTCCTTCACCGTGGTGGCCCGCGGCCGCGACCTGCCCAACGACATCCTCGTCGCGCGGTCCGATCTCGACGACGCCACCATCGCCGACGTCAAGGCGGCCTTCGTCGACCATGGCGCCGAGCTGATGAGCGCGATCCTGACCGGCGAGGACAACCAGAAATACAAGGGCGGCTTCTTCCTCACCAAGGTCGAGGACAGCGAGTACGACTATGTCCGCGCGATGTACAAGACGATCGGCGTCGACACCAAGGCCTTCGTCGGCAACTGAGCCCGGCTGCATACCACGCGACCGGGGGCCGGCAGGCCCCCGGACCCGCCACCGCCGAAAGGGCGCCATGCTCGACCACCTGACAGATATCCGGCCAGCCGCAGCGGACGCCCGGGCCCGGCCCGAGCCGCTGATCGAGGCGCGCGGCCTGTGCAAGGCCTATTCCCGGCGCGCCGTGGTGCTGGACGGGGTCGACCTGCGCATCGAGGCGGGCGAGCGGGTGGCGCTGATCGGCTCGAACGGCAGCGGGAAATCGACCCTTCTGAAATGCCTGATCGGGCTGCATCCCATTACCGGCGGCGACCTGACCTGCTTTGGCGAGCCGGTGGGCCCGCAGGCAAGCCGGGCCCAGCGCCTGCGGATGCGGCGGCAGACCGGGTTCGTCTTCCAGAAACACTGCCTCGTGCGGCGGCGCTCGGTGCTGTCGAACGTCATTCACGGGCTCTTCGGCGAGCCGGGAAGCTGGCGCGCCTTCTGTCACAGCCTGGCACCCGAGGACTGGCGCGGCCGGGCGATTGAGGCGCTCGAGGCGGTCAACCTTGCGGACAAGGCGATGCTGCGCGCGGATACGCTGTCGGGCGGGCAGCAGCAGCGGGTCGCCGTGGCCCGCGCGCTGGTACGCAAGCCCCGGCTTCTCATCGCCGACGAGCCGGCCGCCAGCCTTGACCCGGTGTCGGGCCGCAACGTCATGGAGTTGTTCGCGACCCTGTGCCGGGAGCATGACATCACGCTGCTTTACACCTCGCATGACATGGCCCACGCGACGGACTATGCCGACCGGGTCGTCGCACTCAAGGGCGGCCGGGTGCATTTCGACCGTCCGGCCGGAAAGGTCAGCCGGGCCAATCTTCACGACGTGTTCGATGGCTGAGCGCGGTTTCCCCCAACCCGGCCGGTTCGAAGGGTTTTCCGCCCTCAACTTCGCGCTTCTGGTGGCGCTCGGGGCGGTGATCATCGCCTCGATGGGCAAGGTCGCCCCGTCGCCGCAGCAACTGGCCGAGGGCGTGCCGGGCATGGCCGACCTCGTGGGCCGGATGCTGCCGCCCAACACCGAGCCGGCCTTTCTTGCCCGGATCGGGATGCGCATTCTCGAGACCTTCCAGATCGCGCTGGTGGGCGCGGCGATCGGGATCGTGCTGAGCCTGCCCATCGCGTGGTGCGCCGCGCGCGGCGTCTCGCCGTTCGGGCGGGGCAGTTTCCTGGTGAAGGCCTTCGTGTCGTTCCTGCGCACCGTGCCCGACCTTGTCTGGGCGCTGTTGTTCGTGGCCTCCATCGGGCTGGGTGCCGTGGCCGGGACGATGACCATCGTGGTCGACACCATAGGGTTTTGCGGGCGTTTCTTTGCCGAGGCGATGGAAGACGCCGAGAAAGAGCCGCAGGAGGCGCTGTCGGCCATCGGCGCCGGCAAGGGCTCGATCCTGGTGGGGGCCATTCTGCCCGATATCATGCCGTCGCTGATCAATTCGTCGCTGTTCGCGCTGGAAAAGGCGGTGCGGTCCTCGGTGGTGCTGGGCCTAGTCGGGGCGGGGGGCATCGGGCAGGAGTTGAAGGTGGCCTTCGATCTCTTCCAGTACCGCAACGCGTCGATGATCATCCTTGCGATCTTCCTGATCGTGCTGGTGATGGAGGTCTGCACCGACAAGCTGCGCGCCCGGATCCAGTAGGCGCCGGGGCGGCGCGCCGGAAGAGGTTACCAGAAGGTTAACGACGGGGCGATTTCGCGGCGGGCGCGCCATGCGCCCCGGGCCGGCCTGTCGCGACCATCCAACCCGCAATCCGTCACCTTTTCCTTAACCCGTCGCGCCCGGCCCGCCGCCGCGCCCGGCAGGCGAAACGGAAACTTTTCGCCGCCCATCGGGTTGACAGGGAACGGGGCCGGCCGTTCCGGCGCGGCCCGCCTGCCCCATGGGAAAGGAAAAGGTGATGGCGTCTCGTGCAATCTGGAAAGGGCAGTTGAGGCTGTCGCTGGTCTCGATCCCGGTGGAAATCCATTCGGCCCGCAACTCCGGCAGCCAGGTGTCGTTCCGCCAGATACACAAGCCCAGCGGCAAGCCCGTGCGCTATCAGAAGGTGGTGCAGGGGGTCGGGCCGGTGGAATCCGACGACATCATGAAGGGCTACGAGACGGATGACGGCGAATACATCCTGCTGGAGCCCGACGAGATCGACGCCATCAAGCTGGAAACCAAGAAGACGCTGGAGCTGAGCCAGTTCGTCGAGGTGTCGGAGATCGCGCCGATCTGGTTCGACCGGCCCTATTACGTGGTGCCGTCGGACGAGCTGGCCGAGGATGCCTATCGCGTGGTGCGCGACGCGCTGCGCCAGACCAAGAAGGCCGGGCTGGGGCAGTTGACGATGCGGGGGAAGGAATATCTCTGCGCCATCCGGCCCTGTGGCGACGGGCTGTTGATGGAGACGCTGCATTACCAGAACGAGATCCGCGAAGCCGAGCCGATGTTCGCCGGCATCGAGGACGAGGCGACGGACAAGGAGTTGCTGGAGGTGGCGACGCAGTTGATCGACAAGAAGACCGCGCCGTTCGACGCCGCCGCCTTCGAGGATCACTACGCCGCCGCGCTGCGCGACCTGATCGACCGCAAGATGAAATCGAAGAAGACCCCGCGCGCCAAGTCCTCGCAGGATGACGAGCGGCCCGAGGGCGAGAACGTGGTCGACCTGATGGATGCGCTGAAGAAGAGCCTGAAGCAAAGCAACAGCCGTAAATCCGGCAGCAAGAGCAGCAGCAGCAAGAGCAGTAGCAGCAGCAAGGGCAAGAAGAAGGCCTCATGAGGAGCCTCGAGGCCTATTCCGGCAAGCGCGATTTCGAGGTCACGCCCGAGCCGCGCGCCGAGCTGGTCGAGGCGGGGGGTGACCGGCTGTCCTTCGTGGTGCAGAAGCACGACGCGCGGCGGTTGCATTTCGATTTCCGGCTGGAATGGGAAGGCGTGCTGCTGTCCTGGGCGGTGACGCGGGGCCCGTCGAGCGATCCGGGCGAGAAGCGGCTGGCGGTCAGGACCGAGGATCACCCGGTGTCCTATGGCGCCTTCGAGGGAACGATCCCGGAAAAGGAATATGGCGGCGGCACGGTGATGCTGTGGGATGCTGGCTGGTGGGAGCCGCTGCACGATCCGGCGGAAGGGCTGGAGAAGGGCAAGCTGCATTTCCGCGTGCATGGCAGCCGGATGAAGGGCGGCTGGGCGCTGGTGCGGATGCGGGCGAAGAAGGGCGAAAAACGCGAGAACTGGCTGCTGATCAAGGAGCGGGACGCTTTCGCCGGGCGGAGCGCCGATGCGCTGGTCAACAAGTACAAGACCAGCGTCACCACCGGCCGGGCGATGCGCGATATCGCCCGGGGGCGCGAGGGGGTGACGCCGGCGAAACACTCAAAGCCCCTGCCCCGGTTTCAGAAGGTCCAGCTTGCCACGCTGCGCGACGCCCCGCCCGAGGGCGAGGACTGGCAGCACGAGGCGAAGTTCGACGGCTATCGCTGTCTCATTGCCGTGGGCAAGGGGGGCGTGCGGCTGTTCACCCGGAACGGCAAGGACTGGTCGGACCGGTTCGGCGCGCTGTGCGACCCGGCGGCGGGGTTGAAATGCCAGTCGGCATTGATCGACGGCGAGGTGATCGCCGGGGGCGGCGGCGGCGATTTCTCGGCGCTGCAGCGGGCGTTGACTGAAGGCGGGGCGCTGACCTGTTACGTGTTCGACTGCCTTGCGCTGGACGGCGAGAGCCTGACCGGCAAACCCCTGCGCGAGCGACGCAAGGCGCTGGAACGGCTGTTCAAGGGGCAGCCGCCAAGGGGTGTGCTGCGGCTGAGCCCGGTGATCGAGGGCGAGGGCCATGCCGCGCTGGCGGCGATGTGCGATGCGGGGGGCGAAGGGATCATCTCGAAGCGGCTGGATGCGCCCTATCGCGCCGGGCGCGGGCGGGCGTGGATCAAGTCGAAATGCCTGCGGCGGGCCGAGTTCGTGGTGGGCGGCTGGTCGCCTTCCGACAAGCGCGGGCGGGCGTTTTCCTCTCTGTTGCTGGGCAGTTACGAGGGAGGCCGGCTGATCTATCGCGGCCGGGTGGGCACCGGGTTCGACGAGGACGCGCTGGCGGAGGTCGGCGCGCGGCTGAAGGCGATGAGGCGCAAGACGGCGCCGTTCGAGGGTGAGTTGCCCGCCGAGACGAAGGGGGCGCGCTGGTGCCGGCCGGAGATGGTGGCCGAGGTGGAATATGCCGAGTTCACCGGCGAGGGGCGCATCCGGCACGGGGTGTTCAAGGGCCTGCGCGAGGACAAGGCGGCGGGCGAGGTGAGCGCCGCGGCGGAGGCGGATGTGGACGCCGGGGATGACATCCGCGTGGCGGGCGTGCGGATTTCCAGTCCCGGGCGCGTGGTCTATCCCGGGGCCGGGCTGACCAAGGGCGAGGTGGCGCGGCATTACGAACGGGTGGCCGGGCGGATGCTGGCCCATGCCGGCGACCGGCCGCTGTCGCTGTTGCGCTGTCCCGGCGGGCTGGGGGGCGAGTGCTTCTTCCAGAAGCATGCCGGGAAGGGGTTTCCGGCGGGGGTGAAGAGCCTGCCGATCGAGGAAAAGGACGGCGGAACAGAGGATTACATGTATGTCACCAGCGCCGAGGGGCTGCTGGGTGCCGCGCAGATGGGAACGCTGGAGTTTCACGTCTGGGGCGCCGCGCGGGACCGGATCGAGCGGCCCGACCGGATGGTCTTCGACCTCGACCCGGACGAGGGGCTGGGCTTTGCCGAGGTGGTGAAGGCGGCGCGGGAGGTGCGCGAGGGGCTGGCGGCCTGCGGGCTCGACAGCGCGCCGATGGTGACCGGCGGCAAGGGGGTGCACGTGATCGTGCCGCTCAGGCGCGTGGCGGGGTGGGAGACGGTGAAGTTTTTCTCGCAGGCCTTCGCCCGCATCCTGACCGAGCGGGCGCCGGAGCGCTACACGGCGACCATGTCGAAGAAGAAGCGCAAGGGGCGGACCTTTGTCGACTGGCTGCGCAACGAGCGGGGTTCGACGGCGGTTGCGCCCTATTCGCTCAGGGCGCGGGAAGGGGCGGCGGTGGCGGTGCCGGTGACGTGGGACGAGCTGGACCGGTTGAAGGCGCCGGACGGGTTTCACGTGGACGACATGGAGGCGCGGCTGGCCCGGCCCTGCCCGCTGGAGGCGGCGAAACCGGCGGGCATTACGGCCAAGGTGGTCGAGGCGCTGGAGGCGTGGTCGACAGGCTGAGCGGCGATTCGATGGTTAACGGCGTTGTTTTGCTGGGGTTTCGACGTCGGTATCACGTCGGTATTTCGTCGGTATCGCGTCGGTGTCGGGGTCGGCAAAGCCGTTGGTTAATGCGGCGTCCCGGGGCGGGGGCGCAATATGTGGGTGTCCGCGCAACGGCGAACGGGGCGCCCGGCCGAGACGGGACGGGAACGAAACACCGCCACGCGCGTTAAGCGCGCATGGAACCTGCACAGACCTGGCTTCCCGGTCGCGACCGGCTTTTCCACGATGCGCTGTTCTGCGCGGCCGTGCCCGCCTGCATGACGCCGGGGATCCGCCCGGTCGGTGCGCCGTTCCAGACCCCGGTTCACGCGGGCGCCGAGGGCGCCGCACGGGCCGATGCGATTATCGAGATGGATGAAGAATAGGAGAATTGGCCCGTGTCTCGCCTAGCCAGTGAGAATGGCCGCGAGTCCCATGGGACCGCGGCAGACCCGAAGGAGACGAACACCCCCCCTGCCCTCACGCCCCTCCCCGACAGCTATCGGCGCGGGATGGTCGGGCAGCTCGATGCCGCGCTCTGGAAGCGATTGCAGCGCTGCTGCTCCGGCATCCGGACGATGGGCCCGCGCGAGACCCTGTCGGAGGCCGGCGAGCGGCTCGACAGGAGTGCGCTGCTGCTGGAGGGGGTCATGGCGCGCTACGTGCGTGGCGCGGCCAACGGCGCGTCCTCGCGCGCGATGGTCTCGATCCAGGTGCCGGGCGATTTCATCGACCTGCACGGCCTGCCGATGAAGGCCCTCGACCACGATGTCTGCAGCCTGACCGACGTGCGTATCGCGATGTTTCCGCATGAGTGCCTCGACCAGATCATCGCCGGCTCGCCGAAGGACGCGCGGGCGCTGTGGCGGCTGACGATGATCGACGCCTCGGTGCATCGCCACTGGCTGTTCCGGACCAGCCCGCTGCGGGCGCTGGCCTCGGTCGCCGATTTCATCTGCGAGATGGATCTGCGCCTGCACAACGCGAACGAGATGGAGGGCGCGGCGCTGCCGCTGCCTCTGCTGCAATCGGACCTGGCCGAGATCACCGGCCTTTCGACGGTGCATGTCAGCCGGGTGATCCGCGACCTGCGGGAAAGCGGGCTGTGTACCGTGCGGGACGGCTATGCCGAGATCCATGACCGGGGCCGGCTGCGGCAACTGGCGGGGTACGATCCGTCCTACCTCTACCTGCCCGAAGACTGAGCGAGACACTGGAAGCTGGCCGCGATCCACATGGGCTCGCGGTCGCGGCGGACGAGGTGGCGCGGCCGGGCGGCGGCAAGGCCGGCCAGCAGCCGCGCCTCCACCTCGGGCGCGGAGAGCGCCGTCTCCGTCGGACCGTCATAACCGGCGACGAGGCAGGTGCCGCCGGGGGCGAGGCTTTGGGCGGCGCGCGAGATCGTCTCGTCCAGCGCCTCCGCCGTGAGGTAATAAAGCACCTCGGAAAACACGATCAGGTCCCACGTGCCGCCCGGCCAGTCCTCGGGCACCGAGGCCCGGCGGAACCGGGCGTTCGGGATGCCCCGCGCCCGGGCCCGTTCTATGGCGGTCGGCGCGACGTCGAGCCCGAGCAGGCTGTCGCAGCGGGCGGCGATCATCGCGCTCATCACCCCGATGGAACAGCCGATCTCGAGCCCGCGCCCGTATTGCGCCCGCGGCAGCAGGTCCAGGCAGCGGCGGTACTTCTCGGCCTCGTAGGAGCTGGTCTCGTAATCCCACGGGTCGGGCCGGTCCCGGTAAAGCTGTTCGAAGGAGGCGGCGTCACGGGTCATGCGGGGATGAAGATCTCGTCGGTCGAGACGAAATGCTCGGCAAGCTCGCGCGGCATGCGGAACGCGTCGGGCGTGTCGCTGATCAGGCCGGTCATCTGCGAGGCATGGGCCGCGATCGCCCGCGCCTTGAGCGCGCGGTAGGGCCCCGTGCGGAACTGCAGCATACCCTCGCAGCCGGCGCCAATCACCGGGTTCTGCACCCGGCCCCAAACCGGACAGCCGAAGACCCGCGGCCGCGCCGCGCCGGCCGCGCACCACAGGGCCAGCCGCCAGACCCGCTGATGATCGGGATGCGGGTCGCCGGGCCAGGTGGTCCAGATCGCGGTGACGCCGGGCAGGACCGGGGCCAGCCGTTCCGCCACCTCGGCGAAGGCCTCGTTGGTTTCGGGTGCCCACAGGTCGGGATAGCCCAGCCAGATCGGCGTGGTGCGCCCCCCGGTCAGGATGGTGACGGCGGCGGTGACCTCGGCCTTGCGCAGGGCGCTCAGCACCTTTGGCGGGTGGCTGTGCGAGCCTGGGTGCGAGCGCGAGCCGTCGGTGACGACCGCCACGTGCACCGCGTGCCCGGCCTCTACCGCCGCGGCAATCGCCCCGCCCATGCCCAGCGACTCGTCATCGGGATGCGGGGCCAGTACCAGCACGTCGCCGGGGCCCGTCAGCTCCGCCAGTTCCGCATAGGGCGCGACCCGCGCCGATGCGACGATCGGGGTAAAATGGCTCATCTTCCGCTCCATATCTCGCCGACAGGCACATCGGCCTTGCAAAGGGTGTCGCCGACCATCCGCAGCTTGCCGTCGAGATCGGCCTGCCGGAGGAAGAAGCCGAGATCGCGGCGGATCATCTCGGCCCGGTGCCCACGGGCAAAGGACCGGGTGCCGAGCGCGCGGTCGGCCAACGCGATGCCCTCGAGGCAGGCCGTCTCCACCTCCTCGCGCGCGGCGAGGGAGAGGGCCACGGCCATAGCGCCCGCGCCGGGCGCCTCGGCCTGCCGGGCGGCATCCTCGACCAGAAGCCGGGCCCGGTGCGCCAGCGACACGATCCGCGCCAGCCGGTGAAGCCGCGCCTCGCCCGGGTCACCGCCGGCGCGCACGGCCTGGCGGACTTCTTCGGCCAGCGCCTCCAGCCCGCCGGTCTGGACCGCGGCATAGCGCCAGACGCCGCCCTGGAAATGCGGCTCGCGCAGGTAATCGCCGGGGGCGCCCAGCGCGTCGGCCGTGATCCCGTCGAAATCGTAGCGCCCCGACCGGGTGGCGCGCATCCCGCTCGTGTCCCATGCCGCGGCATCGGCCCGGCCGGCATCGGTGACATCGGCCACGGCCAGCCGGACCCCTTCCGCCTGCCCGGCGGTGACCACCGCGCGCGACACGGTGCCGAGGCCCGAGGCAAACCGCTTGCCCCCGCTCAGCCGGAGCCTTTCGCCGGTGTCGGCCGCGACCGTCACCGGCGGGTCGTCGTCGGCGCCCCAGACACCGAAGACCATGCCCTGCCGCGCCTCGAGCGAATAGCGGTAGACCTGCGCCTGCGTGCCGTAGAGCAGGATCAGCTTCATCGCGTTCATGTGCCCTTCGGCCAGCCGCCCGACCGACAGGCTGGCCCGGCCGATGCGGCGCAGGATCGTGGCCTGCTGCACCGGGTCGCCGGCGCGGCTGAGCGCCCCCAGCAGCCCGCATTGCGAGAGCCGGTACATGTCGCCGGCGAGGCTGCGCCGGTCCTGATCCGCGGGCACGGCAAGCGCCGCGATGCTCGACAGGGCCTCGTCTTCGCTCGGGGCGTCCGCCCGGGTCACCTTGTGCAGTGTCATGCCGTTTCCCTTTCCTCCGGTCCCGACAGCCGGGACAGTTCACGCGCCAGCAGCGGCGTCTCGCGGGCCACGTCCGACAGGCGCATCCGGACCCGCCCGATCGCGGCGAGCCGCGCGTCGATCCGGGCCAGCGCCCCGGCCGGCCCGCCACGGGCCAGCATCTCCCGCCGGGCCCGGTGCAGGCGGGCCCGCAGCACGGTCTCGGCGGCGGGCTCGAGCGCCTCGTCGACCAGCGGGTCGGCCCCGGTGATCCGCCCGGCCAGCGCCTCGGCCATGCCGCCCGGCGCCCGCCCCTCGAGCCGGCAGGAGGTGCTGACCCGGGCCGTCGCGCTGTGCCGCACCCGCCAGCCGCGTGCCTCGGCGGCGGCGGCAAGGGCGCGGTCCTCGGACCCCGCCTGCGCCGGGAAACCGCCCACGTCGCGGTAGAGCGGCATGCGGAAGGCAAGGCTCGCCCCGGCCGCGTTCATGTGGCCGGGATCGGGGTCATGCGGCACCGGGTCGATCAGCCGCCGCACCGCGAGGGTCAGCGCCACGTATTCCCCCTCCACCGCCCCGAGCCGCGCGATGGCCGGTGGCAGGCGCGCGAACTCTCCCGGGTCGGCGATGACGGTGCCGCACACCAGGTCGGCGCGGCGAAGCTCGTCGAGATTGGCGTCGATCCAGTCGGGGAAGACCGTGCTGTCGGCATCGGTGGTCATCACCGCCGCCCCCGGCGCCAGCCGCGCGGCACAGGCGCGGACGGCAAGGTGCCGGACAGCGCCCACCCCGCCGGCCGGCGTGTCGGGCAGGTCGAGCAGCAGGCCGGGCGTGCCGGTGCGGTCGAACCATGCGCGGGCCCCGGCCAGCGTGCCGTCCTGCGATCCGTTGACCGCAACGACGATCCCGCCACGCCCACGAAGGGCGTGACGGGCGGCGTCGAGGCAGGGGAGGATGCGCTCGGCCTCGTTCCGGGCGGGGATGGTCACGGCGACCGGCCATGGCCCCGGCGGCCCGAACCCCTGCCGATGATGGAGCGGCGGGCTCATGCCTCGCGCTCCCAGAAGCGCAGGGCGGCGCAGGCCTCGAGGAAGGCGGTCGCCCCCTCGCCCTCGTCCAGCACCATGACGCCGTCATCCGGATCGGCGGGCACCGCCGCGGGCCAGAACCCCTCGCGCGCCTCGGGCGAGAGGGCGATGAACTTCTTGTGGGCGTGGGCATCGGCGAGGAAGGCGCGCGCGCCGTGCATCCGGCCCAGCTTGGCCGCCCCCTCTTCCGAGGCGATCACGGCCACTGCGTCGTAGAGCACCGAGGGCGCGCCATCGAGCTTTTCGTGGGCCTCGATGGTCTTGCCCCGGGCGGTGGTCACGCCGCCGACCTTCTCGGCCACGACCTCGACCTTGGCCCCGGCCGCCTCGGCCGCCTTTTTGAGCGCATCGAACCGGCCGCCGTCGATGCCATCGGTCAGCAGCACGCCCAGCTTGCGGCCCGCGAAGCTTTCGGGCGCGTTCTTGAGGATGCTGAGCGCCGGCGACGGCTCGGTCTCGATCACCGGGCGCGCGGGCTCGGGCGCCTCGGGCATTTCCGCGAGGCCCAACCCCTCGGCCACCATCTCGGCCAGCCCCTCGTCGACATGGATGAGATGGCCCACCATCCGCTGCCGGATCGCCAGCCGCTCGACCTTGCTGAGCTCGAAGATGAAGGCGTCGGCGATGTGGTCCTTCTCGACATCGGTCTGGCTGAGGTAGAACTGCCGGGCCTGGCTGTAGTGGTCGGCAAAGGTTTCCGAGCGGACGCGCTGTTTCGTGCCCGCCTCCTCGGCCGGGTAGGAGCGGAAGCCGCGCTCGGGGACTTCGCGCGGCCCCTCGCCATGGCTGTTGGGTTCGTAATTCGCGCGGCCCACGGGGTTGTGCATCGCCATGTGCCCGTCCTGCTGGAGGTGGGCAAAGGGGCATTTCGGCGCGTTGATGGGGATGTGGTTGAAGTTCGGGCTGCCCAGCCGCTTCAACTGCGTGTCCAGGTAGCTGAAGTTCCGCCCCTGCAGGAGCGGGTCGTTCGAATGGTCGATGCCGGGCACGATGTTGCCGGTCTGGAAGGCGACCTGCTCGGTATCGGCGAAGAAGTTGTCGGGCATCCGGTTCAGCGTCAGCGTGCCGACCTTGCGCACCGGCACCTGTTCCTCGGGGATGATCTTGGTGGCGTCGAGCACGTCGAAATCGAAGCTGTCGGCAAAGGCGTCGTCGAAGATCTGCAGGCCCAGATCCCATTGCGGGTAGTCCCCCGACTGGATCGCGTTCCACATGTCGCGGCGGTGGAAATCCGGGTCGGCGCCGTTGATCTTGACCGCCTCGTCCCACAGGACCGACTGCATCCCCTGCCGGGGCTTCCAGTGGAACTTGACGAAGGTTGACTTGCCTTCGGCATTGACCAGCCGGAAGGTATGCACGCCGAAGCCCTCCATGAACCGGAAGGAGCGCGGGATCGTCCGGTCGGACATGATCCAGAGCGCCATGTGCGTGGCCTCGGGCATCAGCGAGATGAAATCCCAGAAATTGTCATGCGCCGTCTGCGCCTGCGGAAAGGCGCGGTCGGGCTCCTGCTTGGCGGCGTGGATCAGGTCGGGGAACTTGATCGCGTCCTGGATGAAGAAGACGGGGATATTGTTGCCGACGAGGTCCCAGTTGCCTTCCTTGGTGTAGAGCTTGACCGCGAAACCGCGCACGTCGCGGGCGAGGTCGAACGAGCCCTTGTTGCCGGCGACTGTCGAAAACCGGACGAAGACATCAGTCTTTTCCCCGACTTCGGTCAGGATTCTTGCACGGGTCAGATCCGACAGGTCCTCGGTCAGCTCGAACGTGCCATGCACGCCGTAGCCCCGGGCATGGACCACGCGTTCGGGGATACGCTCGTGGTCGAAGTGGAACAGCTTCTCACGGAAGACCTGGTCCTCGACCAGGGTCGGGCCGCGATCGCCGATCTTCAGCGTGTTCTGATCATCGGAGATCGGCATGCCTACCTGGGTGGTCATCGTTTCGTGACCGTCGCCGGCCACCTGATGAGTTTCGCCGCCGTTTCCGGGCTTGCTCTCGGTCTTGACCTTCGTCTTGTCAGTCATGCTGTGCCTTTCTCTTTTTCGGCTGGGTGGATCGGGACATGGGGATCGCGCGCCGGCGCCTCGGGAAGCTGGCCGGCCCACAGATCGACAATGCGGGACATGCGGAAGCGGGGCTGCGCCTGCGCGAGGGGGCGCTGGCCGACCGTTTGGCGCCATTCGGCGATGCGCGCGGCGATGGCCTGGGGATCGGCGGTGTCGAGGCACTGGCCGGGGTCCGAGGCGACCTCGTCATTGGCCCCCAGCCCCCGGTGCAGCAGCGCCGGGCAGCCCACGGCATTGGCCTCGGCGATGACCAGGCCGAAGGTCTCGGCGAACTGGTCCTGCGGGTAGAACAGGCAGAGCGCCCGGCGCATCCAGCCGATCAGCCGCGGCTGATCGAGCCGGCCGAGCGGGATCACCCCCTCGGGCACCGGCCCGGTGGGCCAGGCGAGATAGCCGGGGTCGGCCACGGCAAGGCGGAGCGTGGGGAAGTCGGTGCGGAGCGCCTCGAACCGGCGAAAGACCTGCCCCAGCCCCTTGTGCGGCGAGGAGGCGAAGAGCAAGAGGTCCGGGTTCCGCGGTGTGTCGTCCGGCGCAAGGTCGTCGGCGATGGGGTTGTGGATATGGCCGATGACGGGCGCATCGGCGCCGAGAAAGCCCCGCAGCCAGTCCGCATGCGCGGCCGAGACGCAGAGCAGCTCGACCCCGGCCGCCTTCAGCCGTGGCGCGAGGGCGCGGTTGTGGCGCCCCGGGAAGACATGCTGCCAGACGACGACCCGCGCGCCCGGATTGAGACGCGCCAGCTTGGGCGCGACCTTCCACGAGTTCAACACCACGATCATGCCGGGCGCCTCGGGCAAGGGGCGGCCGAGATCTAGCGGCGCATAGCGCACCCGGCCGGACAGGCCGTCGCCCTGCCGGGCCGCCTGCCGCACCGTCACGCGCAGATGGCCCGCAAGGCTCTCGGCGATCTTCACCAGCGTCGCCTCGGTCCCGCCGAGCCCTGCCAGCCCGCCCGGCGCGCCGTTATAGGGCCGTGGCGCCATCGGGTCGATGAAGGTGATGCCGCCGCTCATGCCACCCGCTCCGGGCGCATCGCAAGCCGCGCCAGCGCGGCGCGATCGACAAGCGCGGGGTTGGTGCAGGACCGGATGCGCACCATCGACAGGTCGATCGGCACCGGGTCGACCTCGCGCGTGGCGAACCAGCGCGCCACCGCGTCCCACACCCGCTTGCGGTCGGCGATGCGGCGCGGGCTGTCGTAATCGGTCTCGCCCTGCATGGTCAGCCCGTCCGGCGACTCGATCTTGGTGAGCAGGATCTCGGGGATCACCCAGAGCACCTCGCCCGCCATGATCAACCGGTTGCGGAACTCGCGGTCCTCCTCGATACAGTCGGAAAACCCGCCCAGCCGGTCGAAGACCGACCGGTGGAACAGGCCCGAGTTGACGTGCGTCCAGTCCCCCGGCACTCCGGCGGCCATCTGCAGGTTGGGAAAGAAATCGTCGACAAGGCTGAGCGTGCGGCGGATCTCCACCCGCTCGCCATCCGGCAGGATCAGCTCGTGATGGGTGAGCACGGCGCCGACCTGTATCGGCGTCTCCGGCTCGCGGCCCGACAGGCGCCAGTTCAGGCAGGGATGCGCGCCGATGGTCTCGTTGCCGATCACCCGGGCCTGCCGCATGACCTTGTCGCGGTGCGGCACGTCGTCGGAATCGTGGAAGGTGATGGCCTCCGCGTCCGACAGGGCGATGCCCACGTTCTTGGCCTGCGCCGTGCCGACGTTGGCGGCCAGCCTGACGCCGGTGAAGCGCGGATGCGCGGCGTAGCGGGCGATGACCTCGCCGGTCTCATCCGTCGAGCCGTCATCGACCACCAGCACGGTCGTCTCGGGGTGCGACTGCGCCAGCGCGGCCTCGATCGCCTGGGGCAGCACCCGGGCGCGGTTGTAGGTCGGGATGACGATGGTCACGCTGGGGGTCATCGGAAAATCTCCTATGCAATGGCAAGCGAACGGCGGTATTCGGAAAGGCGCAGGCCGGTGCCCAGCGCCAGCGGATAGGGCAGGATCAGGAGGACCAGCCCGAGCGCCCCGGCCCAGGACAATTGCGGCACCGCCAGCAGGGCGAGCCCCCCGAATGCCGCCAGCAGGGGCAGGATCGGGCCGACCGCGTCACAGGCCTCCGACGCGTCCTTCGCCGTCCGCCGGAAGGCGCCGGACCGGTTGAGCAGCGCGTCCACCGTGCCGATGGCGGAGGGCAGGATCATGGTGATGCGCGAGGCCAGCGCGCTTAGCACCGTGGCCGCGCCCGACGACCCGCGCACCGCCGCCACCAGCACCAGCGGCAGGCAGACCGACAGGTAGACCATGGCGAGCCCCAGCCCCGACAGGGTGGTCAGCCAGAGCGCGGCCTCGGGGGCGCCGCCCGCGAGCATCGCCAGCACCCCGCCGATCAGCCCCGCCGCCAGCGGCAGCGCAAGGTTGTTCCACGCGGTCAGTTGCGAGAAGACCTGCACCGCCGTGCGCGGCGACAGCCCGCTGAAGCCGCAGCGGATCGTGTCGAGGTTGCCCGCCGCCCAGCGATAGCGCTGTTGCGACAGCCCCGCCAGGTCGAGCGGCAGGATGCCCCGCCCCACCGGCCGGTCGACGAACCGCCCGCGGAAGCCAAGCCGGCGCAGGCGCAGGCCAAGCTCGGCATCCTCGGTGATGGTCCGCCCGCTCCAGCCGCCGGCCTGTTCCAGCGCGCTGCGGCGGATGACGCTCAGCGTGCCGGTCAGAAGCATCGCGCCGGCCACCTGGGCCTTGCGGGCGTGGCGCAGGAAGTAATCCGCAAGCTCGAGCGACAGGCCGGCCACCGGCCCCGCATCGTTGCGATAGGCCTGCGGGAATTGCAGGAAATCCTCGCCGCCCGAGCGCAGTTCGCGGGCCGCGATGGCCAGGAAATCGGGCTCGACCACGTAATCGGCATCCACCACGATCACGTGGCTCGCCGCCGGGTCGGTCCGGTCGAGCGCGATGTTGAGCGCGCCCGCCTTGGCGCCCTCGACCCCGTCCTCGTGGTAGAACCGGAAGGCCGGGCCGAGCGTGGCGCACAGCGCCTCGACCGGGCGCCAGAGGGCCGGGTCGGCGGTGTTGTTGTCGAGCACGATGACCTCGTAATCCGGCGCGCCGACCTGGGCCGCCAGCGCCTGCAGGGTCCGGCTGACCACCGCCGGGGGCTCCTGGTGAATGGCGAGGTGAACGGAGAAGCGGAGCGGCTGCGCCGAACCGCCCGGCAGGACCGGGCTGCCTTCGCGTCGGCTGAACGCGGCGGCGAGGTTGAACGTGCCGAGAATCCCCTGCGCGACCAGAGCCGCGGCCACCGGGATGAGGGCCAGCCAGGGCATGGCGATGCCGAGCAGGATCAGCGAGAGGAATACACCTCTCCCGTCGAATTTGTGCATGGCCGGGTCTCCGATAGGGCCGGCGGTCCTCTGACTGCCGTACGAAGGGAGAACCGCGGCCGGGTCGGAATCGTTCCGGCAACATTTGTTATTCCGGCGCTGCCCTTGCCCCGGCGGGACGGCGCGCCATGGCTTCGGGCGGAATCGAGGGTTATCAGCGCGTTGGGCGGAACCGTTTCAGGCGGGAACGGGCAATTACCGCCTCGGGCCGTGCGTCGAGAGCAGCGGCGACGCCCCGGCGGGGGGCCGGAAACCCGGGAACCGGCGTCAATCCGCCGTACCGGGGGCGGCAGGCGCCCCGCCGGACTCAGGCGCGGCGCGGTTAGGCCGCGCGCCCGTCGCGGTCGGTCAGCAACGCCTCGGTCAGCGCGGCGAGATCGAGCAGGAAGCTTTCCTGGTACCATTCGGTGAAGATCTGCAGCCCGATGGGCAGGCCCTCCGACGTCATTCCGCAGGGCAGCGAGATCGCCGGGTGGCCGGTCAGGTTCAGCGGATAGGTGAAGGGATACCACGCGCCGCGCACCGTGCCGCGGTTGCCGGCGACATCGACATCGCCCGCGGTGTCGATGTCGATCTTCAGCGGCGGCGCGGTCAGCGTCGGCGAGACGATGGCATCGGTGCGGGCCAGCACCTGCTGGATATCGCGGAACATGCGGGTGCGGTCGGCCGCCGCGCGGGCGGCGTCGATGGCGGTCAGGCGGCTGCCCTCGGCGATCCGGATGCGCAATGTCTCGCCGACGGCGTTGCCGAACTTGTCCATGTGCGGGCCCACGCGCGCGGCAAGGCCGCTGCGCAGGACGGTCAGGAAGGTCTCCTCGAACGCCTTGAAATCAAGCTCGATCTCCTCGACCACGGCGCCTTGCGCCTCCATCCCGCGCAGGGCCGCCTCGGTCGCGGCGGCGACCTCCGGGTCGACACTGGCGCCGGCGCGCGGCAGCCATGCAAGGCGCAACCCCTCGAAGCTTTCGGCGCGGCGCTGGCGGGGCATCTCGGCCTGTCCAAAGGGGTCGCGCCGGTCGAAGCCTTTCATCGCGTCGAAGAACAGCCGCGTGTCGGCCACGTCGCGGGCCATCGGCCCGACATAGGAATTGGCGCCGAACAGGTCGGGCAATTGCAGGTGCGGGATGGTGCCCAGCGTCGCCTTCAGCCCGACGATCCCGCAGCAGGCGGCGGGAATGCGGATCGACCCGCCCCCGTCCGACCCGATCGACAGCGGCCCCATCCCGGCGGCCACGGCCACCGCCGAGCCCGAGCTTGACGCGCCGGGCGTGCGGTCGGGATGGGTCGGGTGCAGGGTGCGGCCGGAAACGGGCGATGTCGCCTCGGGCTTGTGGCCGAACTCGGGCGTCGTGGTCTTGCCGATCAGGATGCCGCCCGCCGCCTTCGACCGCGCGACGGACACGCCGTCTTCGCCCGGCACGTTGTGCTCGAAGATCATCGAGCCCTGCGTGGTGCGCACGCCCGCGGTGTTGATCAGGTCCTTGACCGAAAAGGGCACGCCGTGCAGCGGGCCCAGCTTGGCCCCGTCCATCACCTGCGCCTCGGCGCGCCTGGCCTGCGCGCGGGCCTCCTCGGCGGTGACGGTGACGAAGGCGTTCAGCTCCGCCCGTGCCTCGATCCGGGCAAGCGCGGCCTCGACCGCCTCCACGGGCGAGATCGCTTTCTCGCGGATCGCGGCGGCTAGGGCGGTGGCCGTCATGTCGGCGATGTCGGTCATTTTGGAAACCTCCGTCTTTACAACAGGTTGCGGCCGCCATTGATGGCGATTGTCTGCCCGGTGATGAAACGCGCCTCGTCCGAGGCGAGGTAGGCCACGAGCCCAGCCACATCCTCGGGCGCGGCGATGAATCCTGCCGGCGTGGCCGCCACCAGCGCGTCGAGCGTCTCGCGCGGAATGCGCTCATGCGCCTCGGTCGCGATGGCGCCGGGGCAGACGGCGTTGACGGTGACGCCATGCGGCGCCAGCTCCATCGCCAGCGCGCGGGTGAAGCCGATTACCCCCATCTTGGCCGCCGCGTAATCGGCAAGGCGCAGGTCGCCCGAGAGCGCCGCGTCGCTCGACAT
Source organism: Roseovarius sp. (assembly GCF_040223625.1). Lineage (GTDB taxonomy): Bacteria > Pseudomonadota > Alphaproteobacteria > Rhodobacterales > Rhodobacteraceae > Roseovarius. The sequence continues at coordinate 37,054 of NZ_JAVKFX010000033.1, forward strand.
GTTGACGATCCGGCCCTGCCCGCGCGCCTTCATGCCCGGCGCGATCAGGCGGGAGGTGCGCAGGGTGCTCATCAGGCTGATCTCGGTGACGAAGCGCCAGACGTCCTCCTCGGACTCGCAAAACAGCGACGCGCGCTCCCGACCGCTCTGGCCGAGGTTGTTGAAGAGGATATCGACGGGTCCGAATGCCGCCTCCGCCGCCTCAATCGCGGCTTCCAGCGCCGCGCGGTCGGTGCAGTCGAGCGCCTGCGACAGCCAGCGGTCCTCGGCCCCCTCCGGCGCCTCGGCGGCGTTCAGGTCGAGCACCGACACCCGCGCCCCCTCCTCGGCAAAGCGCCGCGCCGTCGCGCCGCCGATGCCCCCGGCCCCGCCGGTGATCAGCACGTGCCGCCCCGCGAACCGCCGCATCAGTGAAAGCTCCGCCCGCCATCCACGGCCAGCGCCACGCCGGTGACGTAGCTGGCCGCCGGGCTGGCGAGAAAGACGATGGCCTCGGCCAATTCCTCCGGCGCCCCGACCCGGCCCAGCGCATAGCGCGCGCGGATCAGTTCGAGACGCGCGTCGGGGTCGTCATGCCCCTCGTAGCTTTGCCGGAAGAGTCCGGTTTCCACCGCCCCGGGGCAGACCGCGTTGACGCGAATGCCATGCCCGGCCCAGTCCATGGCGAGCGATTTCGACAGCATGACCACCCCGGCCTTCGAGGCGCAATAGGCCGCCCGGTCGGGGATCGGCCGCAGCCCGGCGCCGGAGGAGACGTTGACGATCGCGCCGTGCTCCGAGTGGCAGAGATAGGGAAAGGCCGCCCGCGCGGTGCGCATGGGGCCGGTCAGGTTGACGCCGATCACCTGCTCCCACTGCGCGTCGGTCACCTCGGCCGAGGGCGCCTCGAGGTCGATGCCGGCGGAGTTGATCAGCACGTCGAGCCCGCCCATGTCCTCGCACAGGCCCTGCACCGCCTCGGCCACCGCCCCGTCATCCAGCAGATCCGCCGTGGCATGGGCCATGCCGTCCGGCCCGCCCCCGGCCCGGTCGAGAACCGCCACCTCGGCGCCACGCGCCTGCATCATCAGCGCCGTCGCCCGCCCGATCCCGGCGGCGCCGCCGGCGACCAGAACCCTCAGCCCCGCCAGATCGCTCATGCCGCGGCCTTCAGCAGCCCGCGCATGTCGTCGCTGATCCGGTCGCAGCGGTCGATCCAGACGCTGGAATGGCCCTGCACATGCTCGATGAACCTCGCCAGCAGGATGGCGCCCGAGGGCTGGCCGATGAACTCGGGGTGACAGGCCAGCACCATCATCCGGTCTTCGGCGTAAAGCGTGTCGAACTCCCAGCTCCACGTGTCGAGCACCTGGGGCGGCGAGGTGATCGTCCGGCCCGGCAGGATCTTGGCGAACTGGAAATAGGGGCTGTCGGTGTTGATGTAGCGGAACGGCAGCTCGACACAGTCGGTCGGCTCGTCGCGGATCGTCAGCAGGTAGGGCGCGTCGTCGTCGAAGAAGTTCGAGGAATAGGAGAACCCGTATTCCTTGATCAGGTCCATCGTCACCGGCGTCACCTCGGCCGCCGGAGAGCGCCAGCCGCGCGGGGCGGCCCCCGTCGCCGCGATGATCGCCTGCTGGCCGCGCTCCATCTCCTCGCGCTCTTCCTCGGGGGTCAGGGTGACGATCCAGCGGTGGGTGTGGCTGTGATGGGCAATCTCGTGCCCGTCCTTCAGGAGCGCCTCGACCACCTCGGGATGCGCCTCGACCACCTGTCCGGGGATGAAGAAGGTGGATTGCACCCCGTAACGGCGCAGCACGTCCATCACCCGCCAGACGCCGCGTTTCCAGCCATAGGCGCCCTGCGACATCAGGATCGGGCGTTTGTGCGCCTCGGGGTCGCGGGCGGTCCACATCGTCTCGCAGTCGAGATCGAAGGTCAGCATCATGGGGAAGCCCCGTGTGGTAAAGCTCATGTCGGTGCCCTCAGAAAAAGCGTGAGAAGGAGACCCAGCGCTGTGCGAGGATCAGCACGATCGCGGTGCCCGCGATCATCAGGCTGGAGGCGGCCGCGATCGACGGGTCGACCCCGTGTTCGACCGAGGCGAAGATCTTGACCGGCAGGGTCGTCTGGCGCGGGGTCAGCAGGAAGATCGTCACCGGCACGTTGTCGAGCGAGGTGACGAAGGAGAAGATGCCGCCCGCCACGAGGCCGGGCTTCAGCAGCGGCAGGGTCACCAGCCGGAAGGCGGTGAACCCGTCGGCGCCCAGCACGCGGGCGGCTTCCTCGACCTGCGGGTTGAGCCCGGTCAGCGACGAGAGCGCCGAGCGCACCACGTAGGGCAGCGTGATCAGCACGTGGGCCAGCACGAGGATGATGAAATGCCCCCGGAGCCCCAGGAGCGAGACGTATTGCAGCAGCGCCACGCCGATCACCACGGCCGGGAAGACCAGCGGCGCCATGACCAGCGACAGGATCGCGTCGCCGCCGCGCACCATGCGGTGATGCAGCGCATAGCTGGCCGCCGTGCCGAGGATCAGCGACAGGCCCGTCGCGCAGCTGGCCAGGATCAGGCTGGTGGTGATCGCCCGGATATAGCCGTCATCCGACAGCACCTTGGCGAACCAGTCGAGCGTCCAGCCCTGGGGCGGGATCGTGAGGTATTCCGTGGCCGAGAAGGAGGCGATGAGCACGACCAGCGTGGGCGCGTTCATGAACAGAAGGATCGCCATCGCCGACAGCGTCAGCAGCCACGAGGGATTGCGCGCCATCATGCTGCGAACCCCTTGGTGAAATGCGCCGCGATCCGGTTGGCGCCCCAGATCAGCGTCAGCGCGATCACCGTCAGCACGAAGGCCAGCGCGGCCCCGGCGGGCCAGTCGAGATTGGTCATGAACTCGTCGTAGATCTGCGTCGCCATCACCTTGTAGGTCGGCCCGCCCAGCATCCGGGGCGTGACCAGTGCGCTGATCGACAGCACGAAGACGAGGATCGAGCCGGTGATGATGCCGGGCGTCGCCAGCGGCATGGTGATGGTCATGAAGACGCGCGGGCGCGAGCTTTTGAGGGTATAGGCCGCGGCCTCGACATCCGCCGGGATGTTCTGCAGCGCGGGGATCAGCAGCAGCACCATGAAGGGCAGGAAGATCTGCGTCAGGCCGATGATGACGCCGGTCAGGTTGTACATCAGGTCCAGCGGCGTGGCGATCAGCCCGGCCGCCATCAGCGCCTCGTTGATCAGCCCGCGCGGCGCCAGCAGCACCATCCAGCCAAAGGAGCGCACGACGATGTTGCAAAGGAGCGGAAAGATCACCAGCAGGATCGCGATGGTCTGAACCGCGGGCCGCGCCCGCTGGATGTAGATCGCCAGCGGGAAGCCCAGCACGAGGCAGGCCGCGGTCACGATCAGCCCCAGCATCAGCGTGCGGCCGATGATCAGCAGGTAATAGGGGTCGCCGATGACGAAGATGTAGTTGGCCAGCGTCCAGTCGTCGCCGAAGCCCTGCATGCCCGAATAGCTGCGCAGGCTCAGCAGCGCCATGATCGCCGTCGGCGCAAGGAAGCCCGCGATCAGCAGGGCGAGCACCGGCGTCATCAGGCCATATCCGGCGGGGCGGGCGCGCATCGTCACGCGGCCTCGCGCGGGGCGAGGTAGACATGCTCGGGCGCCACCGAGACGCCGACGCGCGTGCCCTCGGGAAGGTTGGCCTTCGGCCCCTGCGAACGCACCCGCGCCAACAGTTCGAGCCCGGTGTCGAGAGTGACGAGGTACTGCACCGAGGCGCCCTCGAAGATCCGCAGCGAGACGCGGCCCGACAGGGGCGCGTCGGCGGCGTCGGGGTCGAGCACGATATCCTCCTGCCGCAGGGTGACGCTGACCGGCGCGCCTTCGGCGCCCTGGGCCGTGCCGGGCGACAGCAGGACGTTGGCGGCGATCTCGACCTGCCCGCCCCGCATCGTGCCGTCGAGCTTGTTGGGGCTGCCGATGAAACCGGCGACGAAGGCGTTGGCCGGGTTGTAATAGACCTCTTCCGGGGTGCCGAGCTGCTGGATGTCGCCGCCGGCCAGAAGGCAGATCCGGTCGGAGAGCGACATCGCCTCGTGCTGGTCATGGGTGACGAAAAGCGAGGTCAGCTCCAGCTCGGCCTGAAGGCGCTTGAGCTCGATCTGCATCTCCTCGCGCAGTTGCGCGTCGAGGTTCGAGAGGGGTTCGTCGAAAAGAAGGATGGAGGGGCGCGGCGCGATGGAGCGGGCCAGCGCCACGCGCTGCTGCTGGCCGCCGGAAAGCTGGCGGGGGAAGCGGTCGGCATGGGCGTCGAGCCGGACGCGGACGAGCGCCTCCTTGACGCGGGTGTCGAGATCGCCGCCGCGCACGCCCTGGCGGCGCAGGCCGAAGGCCACGTTCTCGAACACGGTCAGGTGCGGGAACAGCGCGTAGGACTGGAAGACCAGCCCGATATTGCGCCGGTTCGCCGGCCGGCGGGTCACGTCCTCGCCGCCGATCAGGATGGACCCCGAACTGGGCTCGAGCAGGCCCGCGATCATGCGCAGGATGGTGGTCTTGCCGCAGCCCGACGGCCCGAGCAGCGAGACGAACTCCCCCTCGGCCACGTCGAGGGATACGGCGTTCACCACGGCGGTGTCGTCATAGCGTTTGGTCAGGTCCCGGATGGCAAGAGAGGACACGGCGCACTCCGTCTGTGGAGGTCGGCCGAAGCCCGCGCGCACGGCGCGGGCCCCGGACCCGGTGTTGGGTTCAGCGGGTGACTTCGCGCTGCCAGCGGCGGCGCCAGTCGGCCACGTTCTCGGCGATGACGGCCGGATCGGGGAAGTAGAGCGTGTCGTACATCTCCGGCGGCACGGCCTCGGCCGCCGCCCCGTCCAGCGTGACGGTGGTGTTCACCGGCCCGGCATACATCTTGTTGGCGAAACAGGTCTGCGCCTCGGCCGACAGGGCGTTGTCGATATAGGTATAGGCGGCCTCGGAATTCGCGGCGCCCTCGGGGATGACCATCGTGACCTTGATGCCGATCGCCCCCTCCTCGGGGTAGCTGATGGCCACCGGCACGCCGGCATCGGCCGCCGCCGCCGCGCGGTCGGGATACCACGGCGCGATGGTGATCTCGCCCCGCTCGAACATCGAGATGATCTGGTCCGCCTGCGTGTAATAGGCCGCCACGTTGTCGGTGATCCCCTTGATCGCCTCGTAGCCCGGATCGAGGTTGTCGATATCCCCGCCGTTGAGCCGCGCCGCGGCGATCAAGAAATGCACCCCCGCGGTGCCCGAGATATCCGGCAGCGCCACTTTCCCGGCGTTGGCCGCGTCGAACACGGCGCTCCAGCTTGTCGGCTTCTCGTCGAACGCCTCGGGGTTGTAGGCCAGCGCGGTCGCGCCCCACTGGTACTGCACGTAATGGCCGTCGGCGCCCACGGCGCCCTCCACCAGGTCACCGGAATTCGACAGTTTCTCCATGTCGAGCTGTTGCAGCAGCCCCTCGGCGGCAAGCTGTTCGGCGAAGGAGTTGTCGATATAGACCACGTCGAAATCGCTGTCGCCGCCGGTGGCGCGGACCTGGGCCGCGAATTGCGAGGAGTTGGAATTCTGGGTGATGACGCTGGCACCCGACTGGTCCTCGAAGGGCGCCACGTGGCATTCCGCGGCGGCCTCGGCGAAACTGCCGCCGAACATCCCGACGACGACCTCCTGGGCGCCCGCGGCCTGCGCGGCAAGCGCGGCGCCGGTCAGGGCGGTGGTGAACATGAGCTTGGACATCGTATTCCCCGTTGGTTGATTTATGACATCAGTGTGACCGGTTCGACCGGACCTGTCCAGTTTTTTCTTTCATTAAAGATACCTGAAAGATTTCTGCGCGAAATGAGGGAGTTACCCGACGAAACCCTAGCCCCGCGTGCCCATCGAGTTGACCAGCACCATCCGCCGGAGCAGGTCGACAAGGGTTTTCTGCTCCTCCTCCGACAGCATCCGCACCATGTTGCGCTCGGTCGCCGCCTGCACCGGCATCGCCTCCTCGCTCAGCGCGAACCCCTCGGGCGTCAGCTCGACCAGAACGCCGCGCCCGTCCTTGGGGTCGATCGAGCGGCGGATATAGCCCTGCTCCTCGATCTTGCGCATCAGGTTCGACAACCCGCCCGAGCTGATCAGCATGGTCGATTGCAGCGCCTTGGGCGTCATCCGGTAGGGCTCGCCCGAGGCGCGCAGCGTGGCGATGACGGCGTAGGTGGAATACTTGACGCCGAATTTCTGCGTGGTCTCGTTCATCCGGTCGAGGATGATCTCGCTCAGCCGCAGGATGCGGCCGGTGATCGCCTTGCCGGAGGTGTCGATCTCCGGCCGTTCCTCGTTCCACAGGCCGATCCCGGCATCCGCAATGTCCTGTTCGTCATCCACCAGATAGCTCATGCCGGTCGCTCACCTTTAAGAGAAATTTTCCTTTCAGGTAAGTTAAACCGGATTGACCCCGAACGAAAGGTCATGCCCGGCCGGGCCCCACGTCAAGGGGGCCGGCACCCATTCAAACCGTCTCGAGGCCCTCAGGCGGTGCCCGCCTGCTCCGCCTGGTGGGCGCGGACCATGTCCATCATGCTGTTGAACCGGAAATCGTAATGCGGCATCTCGCCGGGGTTCATCGTCGCGCCGAAGCCTTCCTTGTCGTGGCGGCGGTAGATCCAGCAATTCGCCAGCCCGTACTTGTTCGCCGACTGGTGATCGTGGAACATGCTTTCGGCGGTGTGCAGGATGTCGCCCTTGCCGATCCCCTGCCGGGCCAATGTCTCGAGCATGTAGTCGAAATTCCGGTCGGCGGGCTTGTAGCTGCCCACGTCCTCGGCGGTATAGACCCCGTCGAAATGCACGCCGAGCCGGGCGTTCGAGCCGGAAAAGCTGAGGTTGTCGGTATTGGTCAGCACCACCAGCTTGTAATGTTGCTTGAGATAGGCCAGCGCCTCGCGGCTGTCGTCGAAGGCGGGCCAGTGCCGGACGGAGGTGCCATAGGCCGCGCATTCCTCCCACGTGACCTCGACCCCCCATTCCTCGGCCAGCCGCCGATAGACCACGGCCAGCAGGTCGTAATATTTCTTGGCGGGCGTCCAGCGCTGGGTCGTCGACTCGTAATAGGCATGCGCCTCGAGGATGTCGTCGCGCGTCAGGTGGCGGCTGACCTTGTCGGTGAGCGGCTTCAGCCCCTCGACCATGCCGCTTTCCCAGTCGATCAGCGTGCCGTAGACATCAAAGGTCAATACCTTGAAATCGCTCAGTTTCATGTGCTTCCCTTCCTGTTCGGGCCGTGGGGCCGCGGCACCGCCGCCCCGGCGTTCCTGCCACGTCGGCGCGACGGTGCACGCGATCGACGGCCTATGCAACGTGGCAAAGCCGGAACGCGTCGTAAATCGCGGCATGGACATTCCGGCTGGTCAGCGCGTCGCCGATGCGGTGCAGTTCGTACCCCTCGCGCGCCCGGGGCTGCGGGCGGCTGGCCAGCAGGGCGTCGATATCCGTCACCCCCTCGTTGCCCGCCTGGTCTCGCAGCGCCTCGAACATGTCGTTGTCGGGGATCGTGCCCATGTCGACGATCACCTGGTCGACCACGTGGTGCAGCTCCTGCCGGGTCAGCTCGTTGAGAAGCGTCACGGCAAGCCGGTTGTCCTTGCGCTCCACGGAAATGAGTCGCTGGTCGATCTTCGGCTCGATCCCCATCTTGGCGAACTCGGTCTTCCAGCGCGTCGTTTCGGCATAGGTCAGGTCCTGACCCAGCCCGCCGTCGATCGTCGTGAAGGTCACCTCGGCGCCGGCCTCCTTCGCGATGCGCGCAGCCAGCGGTGCCGGGTGGCGGCCGGTGCCGTCCCAGACCAGCACCGTCTCGGCGGGTTGTGTCTGCCGGCCGATGATGTCCCACGCGCTGACCACCAGGTCGGCGCCGGTGCCGAAATCGGTCTGCGGCAGCGCGCCGGTGGCGAGGATGACGAGGTCGGGATCGAGCGCCGCGACGTCGGCCTCGTCCATGAACTCGTTGTAGCGGACCTCGACGCCGTGATGCTCCAGCTCGGCCAGGCGCCAGTCGATGATGCCGGTGAGGTCGCGGCGCCAGCCTTCCGAGGCCAGGATCACCTGCCCCCCGGCGCGCGGCGCGGCCTCGTGCACCGTCACCTCGTGACCGCGCAGCGCCAGCACGCGCGCGGCTTCCAGCCCGCCCGGCCCGGCGCCGACCACCACCGCCCGGCGCTTCTTCGCCGCCGGTTCCACCTTGTGCGACAGGAAGGTCTCGCGGCCCGTCACGGCGTTGTGCAGGCATTTCGGCCGGTATTGCGACTGGCAGTGCTGGGCGCCGACGCAGGGGCGCACGCGCTCCTCCTGCCCGGCGGCGAGCTTCGCCACCAGGTGCGGATCGGCGATCTGGGCGCGGGTCATGCCCGCCATGTCGATGTGCCCCTCGGCCACCGCGTGACGCGCCGAGGCGAGGTCGGAAATCCGCGCGGCGTGGAAGACCGGCAGGTTGACCTCGCGCTTGAAGCGGCCGATCGACTCGACCCAGGGCGCGATGGGCGTGCCCATGCCCGGCATGTTCTCGTTGGTCAGCGCGCGCAGCGTGTCCATCGAGCCGTAGATGGCGTTGAAGAAGTCGATCGTGCCGGCTTCCTGAAGCCGCCGCGCGGCCTCGAGGCTTTCCTCGGGGGTCAGCGCCCCGTCGATCCCCTCGTCGACCACCCAGCGGATGCCGATGATGAAATCGCTGCTCGTGGCCTCGCGCATCGCCTCGTGGACCATCAGGGCAAAGCGCATCCGGTTTTCCAGCGACCCGCCGAACCCGTCGGTGCGCAGGTTGGTCTTGGGCGACAGGAACTGCCCGATCATGTGCCCGCCCGAGAGCGTCTCGATCCCGTCGAGCCCGCCCTCCTCGCAACGCTTCGCCGCGGCGGCATAGGCTTTCACGACCCGGTCGATATCGTGGCGGTCCATCTCCCGCGGGATGGCCCGGTGCAGGGTCTCGCGCAGGGGCGAGGGGCCGATGGCAGGCAGCCAGTCCTGGTCATAGGGCTGCGCCCGGCGCCCGAGATGGGTGATCTGGCACATCAGCGCCGCCCCCTGCGCGTGCATCCGCTCGGAGAAGCGCTGCAGGTGCGGGATAATCCCGTCGACGCCCACGTTGAGCTGGTTGAAGATATTCGGGCTGTCCGGCGCCACGTTCGACGAGCCGCCGAACATCGACAGCGCGATGCCGCCCCGCGCCTTTTCCTCGTGATAGGCCTGGTAGGCGTCCTGCGGATACCCGTCGACCTGCAGCCCGCAGGCGTGGCTGGTCGACATGATCCGGTTGCGCAGTTCCAGCCCCCTGATCTTCAGCGGGGTCAGCAGCGGATCGGTCCGCCGTGCGGCGACGGGTACATCACCCTGTAGCATGTGGCTCTCCATGTAAGAATTCGTACTGTTCAAGATTTCAAACGCCCTACCCAAGCCGGCTGAACGGGTGCGAGGTGCGCGTCAGGCCGCCGTCGACACAGATGTTCTGGCCGACGATGTAGCTGTTGGCGTCGCTTGCCAGGAAGGCGACGAGTTTGGCGACCTCCTCGGGGCGGCCGGGCCGCCCGGCGGGGATATGCTGCGAGGCCTGGTCGATCTGTTCCTGGCTGTACTTGCCGCGCATCGTCTCGCTCAGCGTGTAGCCGGGCGACACCGCGTTCACCAGGATGCCCTTCCCCGCCACCTCCGCCGCCAGCGCGGCATTCAGCCCGTCCAGCCCGAATTTCGAGGCGCAATAGGCGGTGTTCAGCGGGTTGCCCGCCACGCTCCAGATCGAGGTGATGTTGACGATCCGCCCCCATCCCCGTGCCATCATGTGCGGCAGGCACGCCCGCGTCAGGGCATAGGGCCCCTCGAGGTTCGTCCCGAGGATCTGCCCCAGCCGGTCGTCATCCGTCTCGGTCATCGCCCCCTTCAGGTTGATGCCCGCATTGTTGATCAGGATATCGGGCTTCAGCACCGTCTCCACATGCCCGATCGCCGACGCCCGGCTGGCCGGGTCGAGGAAGTCGAGCGGCAGGTAGCCGATCGACCCGTCAAGCCCCTCGGGCCGTTCCGCCGACCGCCCGGTGATGGTGCAGGCACAGCCCGCCGCCCGAAGCTCGGCGGCGATGGCGGCCCCGATCCCCTTGCCGGCCCCGGTGATGAGCGCGGTACGTTTCCCCTTGGTCATATCGTGGCCTCTTCATACAGGTAGCACGCCGTGGCATGGCCCGGCCCGGTGCTGCGGAAATCCGGGTGGCGCTCGGCACAGGCCGCCATGGCGTGCGGACAGCGGTTGAGATAGCGGCAGGCGCGCCGGTCGTCGGTCAGCGGGTTGAACACGTCGCGCGTGCTGGCCACGCTCTTGCGCTCGTGGTCGAGCGTGCCCAGAAGCTCCTGCGTATAGGGGTGTTTCGGATCGGCATAGACCGCCCGTGTCGGCCCGAATTCCAGCAGCTTGCCGAAATACATGATGGCGATCCGGTCGCACAGGAACCGCGCGACATGCAGGTCATGGGTCACGAAGACGATGGTCAGGTCGTGGCTGTCGCGCAGCCGTTTCAGCAGGTTGAGGATCTGCGCCCGCACCGAGACATCCAGCTTCGACACCGCCTCGTCGGCGAACAGCACCCTGGGGTTGGTGGCCAGCGCCCGGGCGATGGCCGCTCGCTGAAGCTGCCCGCCGGAGAGTTCGTGCGGAAACCGGTTCCGGAACTGCGCGCCAAGGCCGACGTCCTTCAACAGCCCGTCGATCGCCTCGGCCATGTTGCCCCGCCCGGCCCGGCCGTGCAGGCGCAGGGGGATGGCGATGGCCTCGGCAATCGTCTGGCGCGGGTTGAGCGAGGAGAGCGGATCCTGGAACACCATCTGCATCGTCCCGTCGCTCAGCCGCGCGGGCTTGCCGTCCAGCGTCACCGTGCCGCCGGCCACCGAATGCAAGCCGAGAGCCGCCTTGCAGATCGTCGTCTTGCCGCTGCCCGACTCGCCCACGATGCCAAGGATCTCGCCCCGCGCGACCGACAGGTTCACGTGGTCGACCGCGTTGAAGCTGGTCGTCCTGCCGCGCAGGCGCGACATCATCCCGGCAGAGGCCGCGAACGTCACGACCACGTCGTCGAAATCCAGCAATCCGCTCATGGCGTCACCTCGTGTTCTGCGTCCTGCCCGGCCTTGATGCAACGGACCAGCCCGTGCCCTTCGACCGGCCGCAGCGCGATGGCATGGTCGCAGGCCTTTTCGTAAAGCGGGCAGCGCGGCGCGAAGCGGCAGCGGTTCTCCGGGTGCACCCCGGTGCCGATCTCGCCCGAGATTTCCGTCAGCGTCTCGACCTCGCCCTCGAGCTCGCGCGCCGTCCGCACCAGCCCTTGCGTATAGGGGTGCTGCGGGCGGCGCATCAGCGCCTCGGTCGGGCCCTGCTCGACGATCTGTCCGGCATACATCACGATCACGCTGTCGCTGATCATCTCGGCGATGGTCATGTCATGGGTGATGAAGATGAACGAGGCATCGGTCTCGCGCCGCAGCTTGTCGAACAGGTCGAGGATCTGGCGCTCGACGAGGTTGTCGAGGTTGGTCGTCGGCTCGTCCGCCACGATCAGCGAGGGCTTGGAGAACATCACCAGCGCTATCAGGCAGCGTTGCAACATCCCGCCGCTCATCTGGTGGGGGTACTTTCGCAGCGCGTTCTCGGGGTCGGCGATGTCGGCCTTGGCCAGCACCTCCTTGGCATCCTTCATGATCTCGCCGCGCGGGGCGCCGGCGCCGCGATGCAGCTTGCCCACCGTGCGGAAATGCCAGCCGATCGTCTTGACCGGGTTGAACGAGCCCACCGGGTCCTGGAAGATCATCGCCAGCTCGGTGCCGCGCAATAGGTTGAACTCGGCCTCGGTCAGCGTGCTGATATCGCGGCCCTTGAACCGGATCTCCTTTGCCTCGAGGCTGGCATTCTTGGGCAGCAGGCGCAGGATCGCCTTCGACGTCACCGTCTTGCCCGAGCCGGATTCCCCGATCAGGCCCAGCACCTTGCCCCGGTCGACCGAGAAGGACACGTCGGACGATACCGTCAGGTTGGCACTGGCCAGCCGGAACGCCACGTTCAGGTCGTTCACTTCGAGCAATGTCTCGGACATGGTCATTCCCTCACTTTCAGCCGGGGGTCGGACAGGTCGCGGATGCCGTCGCCCAGCAGGTTGAGCCCCAGCAGCGCCACCGTCACCGACAGCCCGCTCAGCGTCAGAACCCAGGGCGAGCGGCGGAAATATTCCTGCCCGTCGGCCATGATCACGCCCAGCGACGGGGTCGGCGGCTGCACGCCCAGCCCGATGAAGGACAGGCCGCTTTCGATCACGATGCCGAAGGCGACGGCGATGGTGGCCTGCACGAGGATCGGCGCCGAGATGTTGGGGAGGATCTCGCGGAACAGGATGCGCGGGGTGCCCTGCCCCATCACCTGCGCCGCCTGCACGTAGGCGTCGTTGCGCACCGTCTCGGTCATGTTGCGGGTGATCCGGGCGAAGATGGGCAGGTAGACCAGCATGATCGCCAGCGCCACGTTGGTCACGCCATAGCCAAGGGCCACCATCAGGAACAGCGCCAGCACGAAGGCCGGAAAGGCGAAGAGCAGGTCGACGACGCGCATCACGATCACGTCCATCCAGCCGCCGTGGAAGCCGGAATAGAGCCCCGCCGTGATGCCCAGCACCATCGCCGCGAAGACGCCCGAGACGCTGATCAGAAGCGAGATGCGCGCGCCTTCCAGCACCCGGGTGATCACGTCGCGCCCGAGACTGTCGGTGCCGAACGGATGCGCCCAGGACGGCGCCTGTAGCGCATTCATGAAATCGTGCTGGTTGCTGCTCCATTTCGACAGCATCGGCCCGAAGAACACCGCCAGCAGGAACAGCGTGGTGATCGTCAGCCCGGCCAGCGCGGTGCGGTTGTGAAGGAAATGCTTGAGTTTCATGGGGATTACCTCACGCGTCTCGGGTCAAGCATGGCGCAGATCAGGTCGACCACGTAGTTGACCGCCAGCACGATGCCGAGGAAGACGACCGCACAGGCCTGCACGACGAAGAAGTCGCGGGCGAAGGCCGCCTCGACCATCAGCGACCCCACGCCGTTGATGCCGAAGATGCGCTCGATGATGACCACGCCGCCCAGCAGGTAGCGGATCTGCAGCCCGACGACGGTGATGTAGGGGATCAGCGAATTGCGGAAGACATGGTGCAGGAAGCGGAACCGCCCGGAATGCCCCATGGCCTTGGCCACCATCACGTGCTCGCGGTCGAGGTTCTCGATCAGCGCGGTGCGCAAGGTGCGGGTGAAGACCGCCGCCATCGGCGCGGCGATGGCCAGCGCCGGCAGGAAGCCCGAGTAGAAGGCGCCGGCCAGCGACTCGGACGGCTGGGTGAACCCGTAGGAGGGGAACCAGCCCAGCCCGATCGACAGGCCCAGGATCAGCATGTAGCCGAACCAGAAATCCGGCATCGACACGCCCAGCACCGCCAGCGACGTGGCCCCGGTGTCGACCGACGTGCCCCGGTTCAGCGCGGCCAGCGTGCCCAGGATCAGCGACAGGGTGACGGCGATCAGGATGGCATAGACGCCCACGAAGATCGTGTTGGGCAGGCGGTAGATCAGCAGCTCGCCGATATTCTCGCCCGCCGAGACCGACAGCGACTGGCCGAAATCGAACTGCACCAGCCCGCCCAGCCAGTCGAGGTATTGCGTCGTCAGCGGCGCGTCGAGCCCGTGTTTGCGGTTGAACTCCGCCACGGTCTCCTCGGTCGCGTAGTCGCCCAGCACGATCAGCGCCGGGTCGCCCGGCGCGGCCTTCATCACGAGGAAGACGACGATCGTGCCGACCAGCATCGTGACGAGCGACCCCGACAGGCGGGAAAGGAAATATTTCAGGCTAGAGGGCATCTGGCTTGGTCCATCGGTCAGCGGCCCCCCGCGAGCATCGCGCGGGGGGCGTTGTCAGGCGAATGGCTCAGCAGTTTCCGACCGCCGAGAGCTGCGCCCCGAAGGCAGAGTACGGCAGCTGCACGAACCCTTCCACGTCAGGCGCCAGCAGGTTGTGCACGTTGCTCTCGAAGCACGGCAGCACCGGGCAATCCTCGATCGCCAGCGCCTCGGCCTCGCGGTAGAGCGCGCCGCGCGCCTCGAGGTCGGTCTCGCGCCGGGCCTCTTCGAGCAGCCGGTCCACCTCGGGGTTGGAATAGTGCTCGAAATTCCGCGCCCCGTCCGTGTGATAGACCTCGTAGGCATATTCATCCGGATCGACCAGCCCCAGCCAGCCCCAGATCGAGGCCTGCACGTCGCCGGTCTGCATCCGCTGGTAGACCGTGCCGGAATCCGACACTTCCACCTTGAAGTTTACGCCCAGCACCTGGTTCACCTGCAGCACGAACACCTCGGCGAACCGCTTCCACCAGCTCGACCCCCAGGTCAGAACCGTTGCCTCGGTCCCGGGGCCGTACTTGGATTTCTCCAGCTCGGCCAGCGCCTTCTCCTGGTTCAGCGTCACCAGCTCCGGCGTCTCCTGCGTCGCGGCCCAGGAAATCGAGCTGGGGATGATCCCGTTCGCCGCCCGGCCCTCGCCGAACAGCACCACGTTGACCATCGCCTGCCGGTCGAACGCATAGGACAGCGCCCGGCGGAAATGCACGTCGTCGAACGGCGCGACCGAGTTGTTGAGGCTCACGAAACGGGTGCTCGTCCCCGCCTGCTTGAGCACCTGCACCCGGTCATCCTCCTCGAGCTCGGGCACGTCGGCGAAGGGCGCGGTGCTGGTCACGTCGATGCTGCCGCCCAGAAGCGCGGTCACGCCGGCGGATTCCTCGGCGATGAGCGGCACTTCCACGGTCTGCACCTTGGGCAGGCCTTCCTCGAAATACTCCCCGTGCGCCGCCAGTTCGAGCGAGGCGCCCGGCTCGTGGCTCACCAGCTTGAACGGGCCGGTGCCCACCGGGTTCGAGGCGAACTCCTCGTTCGAGCCGTTCTCGAGGATGTGTTTCGGCACGATCTGGCTGCCCGTGCGGGTGTTGGTGAGATAGCTCAGCATCGGTGCGAAGGGCTCTGCCGTCTCGATCTCGACGGTATAGTCGTCGGGCGTCCGGATCTCGGTGATCGCGCTGAACTTCGAGCGGTGCGGCGAGCCGAACGATTCGTCCTGAAGCCGCTCGATGGTGAACTTGACATCCTCGGACGTCATTTCCTCGCCGTCATGGAATTTCACGCCCTCGCGCAGCTTGAAGCGCAGCACGGTCGGGCTGACCGACTCGTAGCTTTCGGCAAGGTCGGGAACGATGTTCATCTCCTCGTCGAACTTCAGCAGGCAGTTGAAGATGCCCCAGACCATGTAGGCCTCGGGGATCAGGGTCATCTGGCCCGGATCGAGCGTGTTGATGACGTTGTAGCCGGTGATCCCCGCGCGCAGCGTGGAACACGAGGCCTGTGCGGCGCCGGCCCAGAAGGGCACCATCGCCACGGTCGTCGCGGCCGCCCCGGACTTGAGCAGCGAGCGTCGGGAAATCGTAGTGGAGCGTGTCATGCTCTTTCTCCTTGTTGGATAGTTGCATCGTCGTTGAAATCCGCCTTGTCCCGGCGGTTCGGAACGCCGTACAGGCGGGAAACCTCCCGCTTGTACCGGTCGATCTCTGTCTGGCGCTCGGCCTCGGACCAGCCCAGCTCGGCGCCCATCTCCTCGGCCACGCGGGCGATCTCGGCATCGCCGAACCAGTGCCGCAGGCCGACGCCGCTGCGCCGGAACAGCACGTCCAGCAGCGTGCGCGCATGTTCGTGCCGCACCGCGTGCCGGACATCCGCCAGCGTGTAGCCGGCGCCCTCGGCGATGGGCTGCGCGTTGGAATTCTCGATCGGCAGGCGCGGGCGATAGGACAGCGTGCTCGGCGTGCCCGACGGCGCAAACGCCTTGCGCAGCACCTCCGTGATCTTCCGGCCCGAGTCGCGGTGGCTCATCACCGGGGCGGCCGTCATCGCATAGACGCCTTCCAGCCCCTCGCGGCCCAGGTCGTGCAACTCGCGCGCCCGGCTGCCCTTGGGGTGGGCGGGATCGTAGGTCAGCGGCCGGACCCCCGCCCAGGTGCGGATCACCTTGTCCCGCGTCACGTTCAGCCCGGGGAACAGCGAGGCCGTCTCGGAGAGCAGGAATTCGAGGTCGTGCTCGTCGACATGGATATCGTCGAGATCGCCCTCGTAGGGCGTTTCGGTCGGCCCGATGTAATGCAGGTCATGCCACGGGATGCAATAGAACGGCTCGCCCCAGCTGTTGATCGTGGACACCCCCTGCCCGCGGTATTCCTCGGGCAGCCGGATGACGATATGGCCGCCCTTGGTGCCGAATATCTTGCGCGCGGCGGGCTTTCCGGTGCCCGACAGGACCTTGTCGATCCAGATCCCCGACATGGCCATCACCCGGCGGCCCCGCACGGTGGCGCGCGCGCCGTCCTGACCGGTAAGCGTGACCTTCCGGGTGCCGTTCTGCATGTCGCCCATCCGGGCCTCGGTATAGTTGAGCGCCACCGCGCCCGCCTCCTCGGCATCCAGCACGGCATCGAGGCAGATGCGTTCGGGCCAGTTGAACTGGTACTCGGTGAACTGGGCCGCGCCTTCCAGCCTGTCCCGGTTGCCCAGCGCCGCGACCATCGGCTTTTGCAGTGCCTCGGGCGTCTTCAGCCGGTTGTAGCCCAGCGGCACGTCATCCGGCGCCAGCCGCTTCAGCAGCTTGAAGGCCATGTCGACCTGCCAGGGGCGATACGGGCCGTCGGCGTAGATCGGGAAGAAGAAGTCGATCGGCGTCACCCGTTCGGGCGAGGTCCGGACCAGTTCGCGCCGTTCCTGCATCGCCTGCCGGGCCATGCTGAGCGAGGTCAGCAGGCGCCCGGGGTGGCGGGCGAAGTAACGTACCGGGTTCGGCGCCTCGAAATATCGCAGGCCGCAATGCAGAAGGCGGCTCGACCGGCTGGACGAGCCGGAGGCGAAATCGCCCTTCTCGACCAGCAGGACCGAGTAGCCGGCCGCCGCGGCCTCGCGGGCGGCGCTGCATCCGACGGCGCCGCCGCCGATGACGACGACATCGAAATCCTGCCCGTCGAGGGCCCTGATCCGGTCGGAGGGTGAGCGGTGTTCAAGCATGCCGTGCAGGATTGCAGAGCCATGCCTCCCGATCAAATTACGTCCGGTTTACGCTGTATGTCGTTATGTTATACGGCCAGTAATTGCTGGACCCCGGACATCATTTCGTTCCGTTTCGCGCGCAAGGTCGTCATGAATTCCCCCGTCGCGCGCGACCGCGGAAGGTGCCGCGGATAGAGCACGCCCACGCGAAACACGATCTCGGGCTCGAACCGCCGGAAGACGATTCCCGTCCCGGCAAAGTCGGTCGCCGTGAACATGTCCGTCAGCCCGATTCCCTGCCCGCGCATGACCAGCGCGCAGACCCCGGCCGCATAGGTGGTCTCGCAGACGAATTGCGGGGTGACACCGGCTTCGGCGAGGCACGTGTCGAGCAGGCGGCGGGCGACTGTCTCGGGGCTCAGGCTGACCATCCGCTCGCCCTCGAGGTCGCCGGGCGTCACGACCGAGCGGCCGCTCAGCCGGTGATCGGCGGGCATCGCCATCACGTAGGGCGTTTCGCAGAAGCTCTCGCGCTCGATCCCCGGCCGCTCGAACGGGAACTCCGCCAGCCCGAGGTCGACCTGCTGGGACGAGACCCATTCCTCGACCCGCATCGACAGTTGCAGGTCGTAGCGGATCTTCACGTCCGGCTGGACCTTTCGGAAGCGGGCGATGGCGTCGGGCAGGAAGTTCAGCCCCAGCGCCGGCATCGAGGCGATGTGCAGCGATCCGCGGCGGCCCAGCCGGATATCCTCGGCCGCGGCAACCAGCCGGTCATAGCCGGCAAAGGCGTTCTGCAGTTCGGCGTAGAACAACTCTGCCTCCAGCGTGGGGACCATGCGGCCGGTGCGGCGGTCGAACAGCGTGATGCTCAGCGACTCTTCCAGCGCGTCGATCAGCCGGCTGACGGCGGGCTGCGAGATACCCATGATCTCGGCCGCGCCGCTGGCCGTGCCCGTCACCATCGTTTCCCGGAATGCCGTCAGTTGCCGCCACCGCATGTCTCGTTCCTCAGCCTTGTCCCGCCCGCCACCCTATGACCGACGCCGCCCGATTGATACCGTCTTCACCGGGGCGCGGCCCGGCGGCGGCACCGAACCTGCACCGACGTGATACCGACAAAATACCGACGTTATACCGACGTGCCAAATCGGCGCCTATGGGCGGGGCCTGCCGGACGGAACCGGGGCCGGAATTTCGGCTGGCCTTTCCCGAAACCGCCGGTGTAAACAGCCGCTGACCCTGCCCGGAACAAAGGGAAATCCTCATGAAAGACTGGTCTTCCGCCGCTGCCACCCTCTATCCCGGCACCCCCCGCCAGATGTTCATCGGCGGCCAGTGGTGCGACGCGCAATCCGGCGAAACCATCGACGCCCGCAACCCCGCCGACGGCTCCCTGCTCGCCACCGTCCCCCGCGCCACCACCCCCGACATCCACGCCGCCGTCACCGCCGCCCGCGCTGCTTTTGAAGGGCCTTGGGCGAAGTGGACGCCGTTCGAGCGGCAGAACCTTCTGCTGCGCATCGCCGACCGTGTCGAGGCGGAATGGGAGACCCTGTGCCTGTCGGACACGCTGGACATGGGGATGCCGATCCAGCGGACGCTGGCCAACAGCCGCAGGGTTCTGGGCATGCTGCGCTTCTATGCCGGGCAGGCCGTGGCCATCCACGGCGCGACGATCCCCAACTCCTTCCCCGGTGAGATCTATTCCCAGACCGTGCGCGAGCCGGTCGGCGTGGTCGGCGCCATCATCCCGTGGAACGCGCCGATCGCCGGGTCGATCTGGAAGATCGCGCCGGCGATTGCGACCGGGTGTACCGTGGTGCTGAAACCGTCGGAGGAGGCCTCGCTGACCGTGTTGATCATCGCGCGGATCATGCAGGAGGCGGGGCTGCCGGACGGGGTGCTGAACGTCGTGACCGGGCTTGGCCATGAGGCGGGCGCGGCGCTGGCCGAGCATCCCGGCGTCGACAAGATCGTCTTCACCGGCTCGACCGCGACCGGGCAGGCCATTGCCCGCGCGGCCACCGGCAACCTGAAACGGGTGTCGCTGGAGCTTGGCGGGAAATCCCCGGTGATCGTCTGCCGGGATGCCGATATCGAGAAGGCCGTTCCGGTGGCGGCGATGGCGGTATTCGCCAATTCCGGGCAGATTTGCATCGCTGGCTCGCGGCTGTTCGTGGCGCGGGAAATCCATGACGAGTTTGTTAGGCGGGTCGCCGATTATGCCGCCGGGCTGCGGATCGGGCATGGCATAAGCGAGGAGACCGATATCGGCCCGATCATCTCGGCCCGGCAGGCCGAACGCATCGCCGGCTACCTGTCCAAGGGCCCGCAGGAAGGCGCGCAGGTGCTGACCGGCGGGGCACGGGCCGAGGGGCCGGGCCTGGAGGGCGGGCATTTCTACCAGCCGACGGTGCTGGGCGGGGTGACCGACCAGATGACCGTGGCGCGGGAGGAGATTTTCGGGCCGGTGATCTCGGCCCTGCCCTTCGACAGCATCGACGAGGTGGTCGCACGGGCCAATGCCACTCCCTACGGGCTGGCGGCGGGCGTGTTCTCGACCCACCTCGGGACCGCGCACAAGCTGGCGCACCGGCTGAAGGCCGGGTCGGTCTGGGTCAACATGTACCACGCCATCGACCCGGCGGTGCCCTTCGGAGGCGTGAAGATGTCGGGCTATGGCCGCGAGGGCGGGACCGAGCACATGGAAGAGTACCTGGATACCAAGGCGATCTGGATCAACGCGGACTGAGCGGATCGGGACAGCACGAAGAGGGAGATCGGAGAGATGGAAGTCGGGATCATCGGCGTCGGGCTTATGGGGCATGGCATTGCCCGGAACGTGGTGGAACGCGGCGGGTTCGGGCTGAGCTTTCTCGAGCATCCGGGGAACCAGCCGACCGAGGATATCGTCGAACTCGGCGCGCGGGCCTGTGCCACGGCGGGCGAGGTGGCGGCGGCCTCGGACGTGGTGATCCTCTGCGTCACGGGCTCGCCGCAGGTGGAGGCGATCATCACCGGCGAGGGCGGATTGGCCACGGCGCTCCGGCCCGGTGCGGTGGTGGTGGATTGCTCGACCGCGCTGCCCGAGTCGACCCTGCGGATGGGCGAGGTCGTGCGGCAGGCGGGCGCGGAATACCTCGACGCGCCGATGACGCGCACGGCGACCCATGCCCGGGCGGGCACGCTCAACCTGCTGGTGGGCGGCGAGCGGGACGTGCTGGAAAAGGTGCGGCCGGTGCTGGCGGCGTTTACCGAGAAGGTCGATCATGTCGGGCCGCTGGGGCACGGCCACCGGCTGAAGCTTTTGCACAATTACGTGTCGGTCGGGTTCATGACCCTGCTGGCCGAGGCTGCGGCGCAGGCGGCGGATAGCGGGGTGGACCCGCAGGTCTTCGTCGACGTGCTGGCCGGGGGTGGCGGGGCGAGCGCGGCGCTGGACCGGCTGGCGCCCTATATCGTCTCGGAGGATCGCGACGCCCTGCCCTTCTTCGTGGCGAACGCGCAGAAGGACATTGACTATTACCGCGCCATGTCGGACTCCTCTGGCGCGCGCAAGGTCGTTGCCGACGGTGTGTCGGCGGCCCTCGCCGAAACGGTCGAGGCCGGCTTCGGAGAGGCTTACGTGCCTGAACTGGTCCGCCTGTTCAGGAAGGAAACGAACACCTGACAGGGACGCTGGCGGCCCGGATGTCACCGGGTTGCCACAGAAATATTACCTGTGTAGCAAATGCATACGTTCAACGGGAGGATATCCATGACGTTTATGACCCGAGGGCTGGTTTCGACCGGCATTTTCCTTGCCCTGGCCGTTCCGGCCGTCGCGCAGACCGAAGTCAAGATCGGCTATGCCCTGGCCCCCGACAGCCATTACGGCGTCGCGGCCGCGAAGTTCGAGGAGGTCGTCAAGGCCGAGGCCGGCGACGCGTTCGAGTTCAAGCACTTCCCGTCATCCGGCCTGGGTGGCGAGCGCGAGGTGATCGAGGGGCTGCAGCTTGGCACGATCGAGGCGACCATCGTCTCCTCGGGCACGCTGGCGAATTTCGTGCCGGATACCGGCGTGTTCGACATCCCCTTCCTGTTCCGTGACCTCGACCATGCCCGCGCCGTGCTGGATGGCGAGATCGGGCAGGAGATCCTGGCCAAGTTCGACGAGGTCGGCCTGCACGGGCTGGCCTGGGGCGAGCAGGGCTTCCGCCACATCACCAACAACCGCAACCCGATCGAGACGCCCGAAGACGTCGAAAGCCTGAAGATCCGCACCATGGAGAACCCGGTTCACCTGGCGGCCTTCAACGCGATGGGCGCGGCGCCGACGCCGATGGCGTGGCCGGAAGTGATCTCGTCGCTGCAGCAGGGCGTGATCGACGGGCAGGAGAACCCGCTTTCGGTGATCGTGTCGGTGAAGCTGGACGAAGTGCAGAAGTACCTGACGCTGTCGGGCCATGTCTATTCGCCGGCGATGCTGATCGTGTCGAAGCCGTTCTGGGAAGGGCTGGATGACGAGCAGAAAGCCGTGTTCGAGAAGGCCGCGGCCGAGGCCGTGACCGCGATGCGCGGCTATGTCGACGATGTCGAGACCACGGGCGTCGAGACGCTCAAGGAGCGCGGCATGGAAGTGAACGAGCTGTCGGCCGAGCAGAAGGCCGCGTTCCAGGAATCCATCGCCTCGGCCTACAAGGAGTATTACGAGACCTACGGCAAGGACCTGGTCGACTCGATCGTCGATTTCGAGTGATACCATGATGCCGGCGCCCATGTGCGCCGGCACATTTTCAGGGGGTAGCCATTGAAACGCATCGAGCGAGCCTTCGTCACGCTGAACGGCTGGGCGCTGATCCTGATGCTGTCGGGCATGGCGCTGGTGGTGGGGGCCAATATCGCGCTGCGCTACCTGACCTCGCATTCGCTGCCCTGGGCGGACGAGGTGGCGCGCTACCTGATGATCTGGCTGACCTTCATCGGCGCCGGGCTGATCCTTCGGATCGGGGGCCACGTCGCCATCACCAACCTGCAGGACGCGCTTCCCTCGACCGGGCAGAAGGTTCTCAGGACGGTCATCGTACTGGTCCTGCTGGGCTTTTTCGGGTTCATGGTCTACGTGGGCTGGCAATACGCGCAGCGCATGCAGTACCAGATGACGCCGGCGCTTCGGCTGCCGTTTCTCTATATTTACGCCGCGATGCCCGTGGGTTTCACGCTGATGATCGTGCATCTGCTGCTGATCGCCCGCCCGTTCATCACGGCCGGTGAGTACAAGCCGCTCGACGGCTCGGGGCCGGACGAGGTTGTCACGGGCGGTGCCAATGGCTGAGATCCTCTTCCCCGCGCTGTTCCTGCTGCTTGCCCTTGGCCTGCCCGTAGCATTTGCCATGGCAATCGCGGCCTTCGCGGCGATCACGCTGGCCTCGAGCTATCACCCGCTGGTGGTGGTGAAGGAGATGTTCGCGGGGCTCGACAGCTTTCCGCTTCTGGCGGTGCCGTTCTTCATCCTCGCCTCGGAGATCATGACCGGGGGCGCCGTGACGCTGGCCATCCTGCGGCTGGCGCAATCGCTTGTGGGGCACATGCGCGGGGGCCTAGGCCATGCGAACGTGATCAGCTCGGCGATGTTCGCGGGGATTTCCGGCAGCGCGCTGGCCGATGCCGCGGGGCCGGGCACGATGATGATCCGGATGATGGAAAAGGGCGGCTATGACCGGCCCTATGCCAGCGCCCTGACCATTGCCAGCGCGGTGGTGGGCCCGATCATCCCGCCCTCGATCACCATGATCATCTACGCCATGCAGGACCAGAACGTCTCGGTCGGGTCGCTGTTCATGGCCGGCGTGCTTCCGGGGTTGCTGATCACGCTGATGATCCTGCTGACCAATGCCCGGATGAGCAAGCTGCGCAACTATGCCTCGGGCGAGCCGATGCCGCCGCTGGCCGAGATCGGCCGGATCGCCTTTTATGCCCTGCCCGCGCTGACGCTGATCGTGCTGATCGTGGGGGGGATCCGGTTCGGCATCTTCACCCCGACCGAGGCGTCGGTCATCGCGGTGTTCTATGCGCTGCTGGTGGGGATGTTCGTCTACCGCTCGCTGCGGCTGCGCGACCTGCCGGGGATCGTGCTGCGCGCGGCGCTGACCTCGGGGGCGGTGCTGCTGATCCTGGGGGCGGCGCGGGCGTTTGCGTGGGTGCTGATCATCGAGAGCGTGCCGCAGTTCCTGGCCGAGACGATCATCGCCTGGGACCTGGCGCCGATCGTGTTCCTGCTGGCGGTGAACCTGCTGCTGCTGGCTTTCGGGCTGTTCATGGACCCGCTGCCGGGGGTGATGATCCTGGTGCCGATCCTGGCGCCGATCAGCTTTGCGCTCGGGATCGACCCGAACCATTTCGCCATCATCGTGATCGTCAACCTGACGCTGGGGCTGACCACGCCGCCGGTGGGCAGCCTGATCTTCGTCGTGTCCTCGACCGTTCGGCTGAAACCCTCGGTCCTGATCCGGGAAATGCCGCCGTTCTTCGTGGCGCTGGCGGCGTCGTTGGCGCTGATCACCCTGTTGCCGTTCATCTCGACATGGCTGCCGGATATCAGCGGGTTCTGACGCCGAAGCGGCAGCGATGCGGGGCCATGGCGAACCCGCCCCCGCCATGAGCCGGGGGCGGGCGATCAGGCTCAGAACCGGAGCGAGGCCCGGAGGTTGAAGGAGCGGCCCGGCTCCTTCAGGGGGGTGACGGTCGCGAACTCCTGGCCGTAGGTGGCGCGCTCGGTGTAGGTCTCGTCGAAGACGTTGTCGACCTCGGCGCGCAGGGTCAGGTTCTTCATCCGGCGCGGGGTGTATTCGGCGAAGAGGTTGAGCACCTCGAACCCGCCGATCTTGCCGCCCGGGGCGCCCGCCGCGGTCTCGTCGAAGACGATCTGCGCATCGGCGCCGAGGGTCAGGCCCAGCGGATCCCAGGTGTTGGCCACCTCGAGCACGAGGTTGTCGCCGAGCGGCGTGGTCAGGTAGCGGCCGGTGTAGCTGTCGGCCGGGCCGCCGTTGATCTTGTTGTCGATATTGGCATAGGCGATGCGCGCGAAGCCGGTGGACCAGTTGTAATCGGCGCTGACCTCGAAGCCTTCGGTGTCGAGATCGGCGACGAGGCCCGGGGAGGCGCCGAACAGCCCGGTTGCCGGGTCGAGCAGCGTGCGGGCGTTGTCGATGTTGGTTTTGAAGAGCCGCCCGTTCAGGTCCCAGTTGCCCAGCCGGACATTGGCGCCGAGATAGTAGTTCTCGGACGTGACGGGCGAGATCGAGGCCGGGTAGGTCCAGGCCGGGTCGAAGAGAAAGCTTTCGGCCAGCGCGATGCCGCCCCAGTTATGCGAGGCGCCGGCGCTGAGCGTGACCGCGTCGGAGATGTCGTAATCGCCGGAGATGTTGGCGGACAGCCCGTCATTGTCGTAGCTCGTGCCGTCAACGCCTGTAAACTCCTGAAAGTCGTAGCGGGCGCCGGTGGAGAGGCGAAAGCGGTCGGTCACGTCAAGCTCGGCCTGAACGAACACGCCGAAATTGTTGGCCTTTTCCCGCGCGTAGAAGACGGCCGTGCCCTCGCCGTGGATGTCGGCGACGTCGCTGTAGAAATCGGCACCGGCCTTGATGGTGCCGTTGGCGACCGTGAACTCGTTCACGAACTTGCCGGTGAAGCTGGTGGTCTCGCCGGAATAGGCATCGGTGCTGCCCGGCATGGGGCCGGTGTAGAGATCGGTGGAGTTGTAGGCGAGCTGGACCGTGGGGTTCCACATGTCGGTGGTGTCGCCGAACTCGTAGGACAGGACGAGGTTCTGCCGCTCGAGCTTGTAGGTCCTTGTGGCGAAGAGGCCCCTGAGCCCGGCGAAATCGGCCCGCAGGGGGCGCTGTGCATCGTCTTGGACCTTCTCGTAGCTCAGTTCGAGCCGGCTGCCGTTGGCGCCGTTATAGGCGAGCTTGGCCAGCCCGCTGGTCAGTTGCGTGCCCGAGCCGGTGATGTCGATCCCGTCGCCGTCCTCGCGCAGGCCGCCATCGGCGTATTTGCCGAAGGCGAGGTACTCGAACCCGCCGGTGACGCCGAAGATGGCGAGGCTGTTGGTGAAGACGTTGCCGTTGCTCTGGTACTCGGTGATGAAGCGGCCGCCGAAGGTGCGGCCCTCTTCCAGCAGGTCGTTGACGTCCTTCGTCTCGAAGGCGATGGCGCCGGCCATGGCGCCGGGGCCCGCATCGGCCGGGGCGACGCCGGGATCGACCCGCACGGCCTTGAGCAGTTCGGGGTCGATATAGGTGGTGGCGCTGTGGTGGAAGATGCGGTTGTTCTGGCGCGCGCCGTCGATCGTGACGTTGAGGTTGTTCTCTTCCACGCCGTTGACGTAGATCTTCTGCGAGATCGGCAGCGAGCTTCCGACCGAGACCGAGGGTTCGGACTTGAAGACGTCCTGCAGATCCTTCGGCGTCGTCCGCGTCAGGTCTTCGTTGTCGATGCCGATTTCGGAGGTGGCATCGGAGCCGATATAGATCGTGCCGAGCACGAAGGGTTCCGGCGCCTGGGCCAGGGCCCCGCCTGTTCCGATCAGTACAAAAAACGCGGCATTGGGCGTTATTCTACGCATACACTTCCCCCAGGAGGTTGATTTTTGGATTGGGGGTAGCTGGTGAGTTGGCTGCCTGTCGCGACGGGGGTGGCACACGGTTGCCGGAATTGCAAGCGCGTGAGGGCGTTCGGACGGCTGACCGGAACCCTTTTACATCAGGTCGAGCAGACGCGGGATCGCGAGCGACAGATCCGGCCAGAATGTCGTCAGCAGCAGCACCGGCAGGGCCACGAACCCCATCAGCCCCAGCGCCGGCATCACCGCCTGAAGGATCGGCACCCTGCAGATCTTGCAGGACAGGAAGAGGGTTGGCGCGACCGGGGGGCTGTTCGCCCCGATCACCACGGAACAGGCGACGATGGCGGCGAAATGCACCGGGTCGACGCCGTTGGCGACCATCAGCGGCAGGAAGAGCGGCGCGATGACGACGGTAACGGAGACGTCATCCATCAGCGCCCCCGCGATGATCAGCACGAGGTTGACCACCAGCAGCGCGCCGATCGGGCTGGTGACGACCGACTGGATCGCTTCGGTGAGGTCCTGGGGGATGCGCTCGAACGCCATGATGCGCGAGATCATGAAGGAGAAGAGCAGGATGAGGATGATCGAGCCGGTCGTCTCGGCCGCGCCGATGATGCTTCGGCCCAGGCTGTTCCAGGTGAATTCACGGTAGATCAGCCCGCCCACGACGAGCGCCGCCACGGCGGCCACGGCCGCGGCTTCGGTCGGGGTGAAGATGCCGCCATAGATGCCGCCGAGGATGATGACGGGCAGCGACAGGGCCGGCAGGGCGTTGAGCGTGACGCGGCCGAAGCTCTGGCTGTCGACCTCGGCGGAGGGAAGTTCGTCGAAGGCGCGGCCGACGAGGAACCGGTTGTAGAGGATGAGGCCGATGATCAGGATGATCGCCGGCCCGATCGTCGCCGCGAAACAGGCCGCGACCGACTGGCGGGTGACGACGGCGAAGAGGATCATGGTGATCGAGGGCGGGATCAGGATGCCCAAGAGCGACGAGATGCCCAGAAGCGCCGCGATGCGGCCGCGCGGATAGCCGCGGGCGACCAGCGGCTCGGTCATGATCGACCCGATCGACGCGATGGCGGCCGTCGCCGTGCCGGAGATGGCGCCGAAGATGCTGGACGACAGCACCATGGCCGTGCCCATCCCGCCGCGGCCCGTCGCGAGGCGGTTGACGAAGGCGATGATGCGTTGCGCGATGCCCCCCGATTGCATCAGGTAGCCCGTCAGGATGAACAGCGGCAGGGCCACGAGCACGACGGAGTTGAGCGACCGGAACCCCTGAAGCATCAGGGTGTTGAGGTTCGCGTCATAGACCCATGTCAGGTAGGCGAGGACCCCGGCGAAAGACCAGGCGACGGGCAGCCCCAGCCCCATCAGGACGATGAGCAGGGGCAAGGCGATCAAGGCATACATTCAATCTCGTCCGTGGTTTATCGGCGTTTCAGGCGCAGGATGGCATCGATCGCGTCGCGCAGGGCATAGGCAAAGCAGGCCACCGCCGCGACCCCGATCGCGGCCTGCGGTATCCAGAGCGGGATCTGGTAGGCCGGCGTGTGCTGCGGGCGCTTCATGCCCCATGTGAACATGTAATAGGACCAGACCATGAAGAAGCAGGTGATCACCACCGTGAGCAGCGCGATCAGCAGGTCATGGGCGGCCTTGCTGCGCGGGTCGGTGATGTTGCCCGCGATCCAGTCGACGGTCAGGTGCTCGTGCCGTTGCGAGGCGATGATGGCGCCGACCATGTAGAGCGTGACGGCGGCCAGCATGATCAGCTCGTGCAGGCCCACCACCGACAGGCCGAGCACGTAGCGCGCGACCACGAGGAAGAACATCAGCCCGACCACCGCGGCGGAGGAGGCCACCCCGATCACGCTGAGCGTGATCGAGATGGCCGAGCCGATACGACCGGCGAGGGTTGCCGGGTCAGAGCTCGCCGGCATTTTCGCGGATCGTGTCCATGATCTCGCTGCCGATCCGTTCCTCCATCAGGGGCCAGACCTTTTCGCGGACCTTCTTGGCCATGGCGGCCAGTTCCTCGTCGGAGGGCTCGATATACTCCATCCCGGCCTCCTTGGCCTGCTCGATGTAGTACTGATCGCGCTCCTGCGCCTGTTCGAAGGCCTCTTCCATCACCGTCAGGGCCGCGTCCTGAACGACCTTCTGGTGCTCTTCCGACAGGCTTTGGAAGGAGTCGTTGTTCATCGCGATCACGCCGGTCACGAACTGCATCTTGGTCTGGTTGTAGTAATCCAGCACGTCGCGGAAATACTCGTAATCCCAGTAGATGATGTTCGCGCCGTCGCCATCGACCACGCCGGTCTGGATGGCGGTGAAGACCTCGGACCAGTCGATCGTGGCGGTCTGGTAGCCCAGCGCCTGCACCGACTCGGCCATCGGGAACATGGCGGGGACGCGGATCTTGAGATCGGCGGCCTCTTCCTCGGTCATGGCGTATTTGTCGGCCGAGGCGATGCCGTTGAACCCTTCCGGCCAGGGGCCGAAGAACTTCAGGCCCAGGTCGTCGTAGATGCCCACCAGCATGTTGTTGACCCAACCGCCGGGCTTGTAGGCTTCGAAGGCCTCTTCCCAGCTGGTGACCATGTAGGGCGTGAACAGGACGCCGAGACGCTCGTCATAGGCCGTGATCGGCCAGTTAATCATCATGTCGATGTCGCCGGCGACGAAGAGGTCGAAAACCTCGGCCTGGCTGCCAAGCTCGTTCTGGTAGAACACGTCGACCTGAACCTCGCCGCCGGTGCCTTCTTCGACCAGCGCGGCCCAACGATCGAGCGCATCGCCCGACGGGGAGCCCTTGGCCCCGGAATCAGTGGCCAGTTTCAGTTCGGTTTGGGCCAGAGCCGGAGACATGGCGAGCATGATCACCGAGGCGCTCAGGCACAAGATTCTGTTGATAAACATCTAGATACCTTTGGTTGGAAGTTGGGCTGCGGAGCGTTGCAGCGGTTGTTGACACAAAAGTGTGGACACAGTTGTCCAGTTCTGTCAATCGGCTTCAATCACCGCGTCAGGACGCGTCCTCGTCCGCACCCGGTGACAGAAGGTAAGTGTCCATGACCCAACCCTTCTCTTTCCGTGCGGCGGACCGCACGCGTTCGATCTCTTCGCGCACGTCGCCCAGCTTTCCGGCGACGAGAATCTCGTCTTCGGTCCCGATATAGGCCCCCCAGTGAATGCCGAGGTCGTCATCGACATTCCGGAAGGCATCGCGGGAATCCAGCATGACGACCACGTTGCCCGCATCGGGCGGCAGGCCTTGCGACACGAGCCGCCCGGTCGTGATGGTGAGCGGCTGACCGATCCGGTTCAGCGCGACCTTGTGGCGGGCCGCGAGGGCCGAGACGCTGCTGATGCCGGGGATGACGTCGTAGTCGAGGTCAAACCGGCCCGTCGCGTTGATCGAGTCGAGAATGCCCATCGTGCCGTCGTAGAGCGACGGATCGCCCCAGACCAAGAAGCCGCCCACCTCGTCCTCGCCGATCTCCTCGGCCAGAAGGCGTTCGTAGATGGCACGCACCTCGGCGCGCCAGGCGGACACATCCGAGGTGTATTTCCCGGCCTTGGAGCGTTCCGGGATGTCGAAATCGACGAGACGGTAATTGTCTCCCTCGATGTAGCGGTCGCAGATTTCCCGGCGCAGGTGATGCAGGTCGGCCTTGTCGTCGCCCTTGTTGGGAATGAAGAACACCGAGACCCGGTTCAGGGCCTTGACCGCCTGAACCGTGACGTATTCCGGGTTTCCGGTCCCGATCCCGATCACCGTGAGTGTGCGCTTCATTTATTGTCCTTCGCTTTACCTTGCTTAACGGCGCGTTACGCCGAGCCTGTTTTTTCCCGACCCTTACCGGGTTTGCGCAACAAAACCACACCTGACGAGGCGCCTGCAATCGCCCCTGTAGCGCACGCCCCCCTGAACCGGCCAGATCCTGTTGCCGCGCTGACGTCGCAAAACAGTAAAGGCGCCGTTCCGGGGAACGGCGCCTTGCTTTGGATCGTGATGGAGAACGCCCTTATCAGGCAAGCGTTTCCGAAAACGGGGTCACGGCCCGCTCAGCCGGCGCATTCGCGCAGGGCTTCGACATCCGGGCCGTTCGGCGTGCGGCCGAGGTTGAACGGGGCCGAGGCATCGCGCCATTGCTTGTAGTCTTCGAGGTACTCGACCATGCTCAGGTAGACCTTCGCGGAATTCGGGTTCTCGCAGGCGGTCTCGACGATCACCTCGTTGGCCATTTTCTGAACCTCTTCAAGCGTTTCGTCGTCGTAGCGGTTGATCTCGACCGCCTCGTCGAACTTGGCGTAGGCTTCCGTGGCCCGCTTCTCGGTGAAGGCCAGCGACCACAGCAGGGTGGCGTCGGCCGCGATCTGCAGTTTCTCCTGCGTCTCGGGGCTCAGCGCGTCCCAGGACGCCTTGTTGATCATCACGCCGAAGACCGAGGCCGACTGGTGCCAGCCCGGCGTCGCCCAGTAATCGGTGACCTGCTGGAAGCCGCCCGACCAGTCGACGTTCGGGGTCGAGAACTCGGCCCCGTCGATCACGCCGCGCTCGAGCGCCTGGTAGATCTCGCCGCCGGCCATGGAGACCTGGTTGCCGCCGAGGCGCTCGAGCAGCTTGCCCTGCTCCAGGCCGGACAGACGCAGGCGCTTGCCCTGCAGGTCCTCGAGATTGACGATCGGCTCGTTGGTGCGGAAGCCGGATTCGTTGTTGGTCACGCCGTAGGGCAGGTAGACCATGCCGAAATTGCCGTAGACCTCGTTGTAGAGCTCGGCGCCGCCCCATTGCTGGATCCAGTTCACGTAGTCGACCGCGTTGAACAGGCTCGGGGTGGTGGCGAGCGGCGAGAAGGCGGCATCGCGGCCGGCCCAGTAGCCGGGCCAGTCGGCGCCGGCCTGAACGGTGCCGGATTCCACCGCACCGAAGACCTCGCCCGCCGGCACCAGCGCGCCGCCCTCGAAGAACTCGATGGTCAGCTCGCCTGCCGTCAGCTTGTTGGCCAGCTCGACGAAATGCTTGTCGGTCTCGATCAGTTCCAGCGACGAGGGCCACGTGGTCGTCATGGTCCAGCTTTCCTGCGCCACGGCCTGCGAGCCGATGACGGTCGCCGCGGAGGCGGCGAGAATGAGTGCCTTGGCAGTCATGATACTCTCCTTTGTTGGTTTGAAGTCAGTTCGAATAGAGGGCGTCGGGCAGCCATGTGACCAGCGACGGGAACAGGGCGACCAGGACGCACATGATCAGGATGAGGACGATGAACGGCAGCACGCCCCGGATGATCGCCCCGGTCCGGACCTCGCGCGGGGCGATGGCCCGGAGATAGAACAGGGCGTATCCGAAGGGTGGCGTAAGGAACGAGGTCTGCAGCACGACCGCCATCAGGACGACGAACCACAGCAGGCTGACATCCGGCATTTCCTGCACGATCGGCAGGAAGATCGGGAAGGACAGCAGCACGATGCCGGTCCAGTCGAGGAAGGCCCCGAGGATGAAGATGATGGCCAGCATCACGGCCACCAGCATCCACGGTTCCATCTCGAGCGCGCGGATCAGTTCCTGCGTGGCGCGCAGGCCGCCGGTGATGTTGAAGACGCCGGTGAAGGCCGTGGCGCCGACCACGATGAACAGGATCATCGCCGAGGTGCGGGCGGTTTCAAGCATCGCGCCGTAGAAGGTGCCGAGGCGAAATTTCCGGCGCAGGATCACGATGAGCAGGGCCAGGGCCGCGCCGATGGCCGAGGCCTCGGTGGCCGTGGCGATGCCGGCGAGGAGGGAGCCGAGGATACCGAAGATCAGCAGCAGCGGCGGCAGCGCCTCGATCACGAGCATGCGCATCAGCTCGCCCCGGCTGGTCTTTTCGTCGGGTTCCACCGCCGGCGCCAGATCTGGCCGGAGGACGGAGATCACGTAGACATAGAGCGCGTAGCTGAGGCCCAGCAGCACGCCCGGGATCATCGAGCCGGCAAACAGCTCGCCCACCGAAAGCGGCGAATAGCTGGCCATCAGGATCAGCATGATCGAAGGCGGGATCAGGATGCCGAGGCAGCCGGAGGCGGCGATCACCCCGGTGGTGAGCGACTGGGAATAGCCGTATTGCAGCATAGGGCGCAGCGCCATCACCCCCATCACGGTGATCGAGGCGCCGATGATGCCGGTGGTCGCGGCCAGCAGGATCGAGATGAACACCACCGCCAGCGCCAGCCCGCCGCGCACGCGGCTGAGCAAAAGGCGCAGCGTTTCGAACATTCGGTCGGTCACCCCGGAATCCGATAGAAAGCGCGCCATCAGCACGAAGAGCGGGATCGCGATCAGGGTGTAATTGTCCAGCACGTCACCATAAATCCGGTTGATGACGATGCCCAGGACCATGGGCTTGCCGGCGATGATGGCGGTGAGGACGGCGGTGCCGCCGAGGACGAAGGCCAGGGGATGACCCATGAACAGGCCGCAGATCAGCAGCCCGAACATCAGGACGGCAATAAGCTCGGGGGTCATGAATGGCTCTCCTGGCGGTCGAGCAGGATTTTGAGGACTTCCGCGATCCCCTGGAGCAGGAGCAGGCCGGCGGCGACGCACATGGCCATCTTGAGCGGGTAGACCGGCATCTGGATGGCGCCGTAGGTCACCTCGCCCTGCGCCCAGGAGCGCTCGGCGAATTCCCACGACCGGGTGAGAAACACCCAGGCGAAGGGGAAGAAGAAGATCACGTAGCCCAGCAGGTCGACGATGCGGCGGGCGCCGGGGCCGAACTTCTCGGTCAGGATGTCGACCTTGACATGGGCCCCGTGGCGCAGGGCGTAGCCCCCGAGAAGGACAAAATAAAACCCGAAGAGCTGCTTGGAGACGTCGAAGGCCCAGCGGGTCGGTTCGCTGAAGGCATAGCGCATGACGACATCGAAAATGATGATCGCGGCGAAGATGATCGACACGACGGCGATGATGCGACCCACGACTTCATTGAGCCCGTCGATTGCCCGGATGACCATGCGAACTCCTCCCGAATTCTTCCTCCGGACCGGCGCCCCGCGGGTTTCGGGAGCGGCGGCCGAGAGTCGGCAGGGGAGAGTCTGGATGCAATTGAAAACGAGTGCAAGCGGGTATGTGTGCGGATGTATACGAAGGTCGGCGGGGCGTTGGCGAATCGGCGCGCAACGGGTTGGTTAATATGGCAAAATCCCGGAAATCGGGATGTCGGTATCACGTCGGTGTAACGTCGGTATTACGTCGGTGCATCTGACCGACGCGCGGGCCCGGTTAACGGGGCGCGCGGTAGCGTACGGGGGCACAACGGCGACGCCGGGCAGAGGGCCAAGGCCCCTGCCCCGCCCTGTCGCCGAACGTCTTACTCGGCCACGTCCCAGCGCCAGAAATCGCGGCCCTGGTCGCGCAGTTCGCGGCTGAGGATCATGCGGTGCACCTCGTCGGCGCCGTCAACGAGGCGGGCCTGGCGGGCGTAGCGGTAGATCCATTCGACGACGGTGTCCTTGGAGTAGCCCCGCGCGCCGTTGATCTGGATCGCCACGTCGGCGGCGTCGTGCAGCACGTTGGCGACCTGGACCTTGGCCATGGAGATCTCCTTGCGGGCAAAGCCGCCGCGGTCGATCTCCTGCGCGGCCTTCATGACCAGAAGGCGGCCGACCTCGATCCGCATGGCGACGTCGCCCAGCATCTGGGCCACGCTTTCGCGTTCGATCAGCCGCTGGCCGAAGCCTTCGCGCGCTTCGGCGTATTCCGTGGCGATTTCCATGCAGCGCTTGGCGAGACCCAGCCAGCGCATGCAGTGGGTCAGCCGCGCGGGCGCGAGGCGGGTCTGGGTGACCTTCATGCCGCGCCCCTCTTCGAGGATGACGTTCTCGGCGGGGATTTCGAGCCCGTCGAAGACGATCTCGCAATGGCCGCCGTGCTCTTCCGGCCCCATGATCGGGATGCGGCGTTCGATATGCCAGCCCGGATCGTCGCGGTGGAAGAGGAAGGCGGTGTGGCCGCGCCGGTCGTCGTCGGAGGTGCGGGCGAGCAGGATGAAATGCGCGGCCTCGTCGGCGCCGGTGATGAACCACTTGTGGCCGTTGACGACATAGCGGTCGCCGCGCTTCTCGGCGCGGGTCTGCATCATGCCGGGGTCGGAGCCGCCGCCGGGATGCGGTTCGGTCATGGCGAAGGCGGAGCGCACCTCGCCGCGCATGATGGGTTGCAGCCAGCGGTCCTGCTGCGCCTCGGTGCCCAGAGCGCCCAGCACCATCATGTTGCCGTCGTCGGGGGCGGCGGAGTTGAACACCACGGGCCCGAAGATCGAGCGGTTCATCTCCTCGTAACAGACCGCCATCCCGGCCTTGTTCAGCCCGCCGCCGCCAAGGTCGCGCGGCATCTGGAGGCACCAGAGCCCAGCCTCGCGCGCGGCGGCGCGTTCGCGGTCGAGCAGGTCGAGCTTGATGTTCTCGTGCGCGTCGTAGCTGGCGCTGTCCGCCTCGAGCGGGAGGAGCCGATCCTCGACGAAGGCCGCGATGCGGCGGCGGGTCTCTTCGAGCTCGGGGGGGATGCTGAAATCCATGACCTGTCTATCCTTCAAGGGCTGCAAGCGGGGCGTCCGCCGCGGGGGCGGGGCCGGCCCGGCCTTGTAACCCCGTGTGCCGGAGACACGCAACAGGCCCCTGTGCCTGGGGCCGGGGTCAGGCGATCTCGGTCGAGTACCAGACGTTGCGGGTGGTCAGGTAGCTTTCCAGCCCTTCGGTGCCGCCCTCGCGGCCGTACCCGCTGGATTTCACGCCGCCGAAGGGGGTTTCGGGGAGGGAGGCCTCGAGCGTGTTGACCGAGAAGTTGCCCACCTCGACCCCGTCGATCATCCGGTCGATATAGTCGGCGCGGTTAGTGAAGGCGTAGCCCGCCAGCCCGTAGGGCACCGAGTTGGCGCGGGCGATGGCCTCGTCGAGGTCCGAGACCGGGTTGAGCACGGCGATCGGGCCGAAGGGTTCCGTCTGCATGATCTTCGCGCTGTCGGGGACGTTGGCCAGCACGGTGGGTTCGAAGAAGTAGCCCTTGTTGCCGCGGCGGGCGCCGCCGGTGCGCAGCTCGGCGCCCTTGGCGACGGCATCCTCGACGAGGTCGGTGAGCACGGGCACCCGGCGATCGTTGGCGGTGGGGCCCATTTCGACCCCGTCGTCGATGCCGTTGCCGACGACGGTCGCGGCGGCGCGTTCGGTGAAGGTATCGGCGAAGTCGTCGTAGACGCTTTCATGCACGAAGAAGCGGGTGGGCGAGGTGCAGACCTGCCCGGCATTGCGCATCTTGCGGACAGCGCCGCTGAGGGCGGCTTTCTTCACGTCGGTGTCTTCGCAGACGATGACCGGGGCATGGCCTCCCAGTTCCATCAACACGGGCGTGTCGGATTGCGCCGCGAGCGCCGTCAGTTGCCGGCCGACGGCGGTGGAGCCGGTCAGGGCGACGAGCCGCACCGAGGGCCGCGGGATGAGGTATCCGGAGATTTCGGAGGGGGTGCCGAAGACGAGGTTGAGCACGCCTGGTGGCAGGCCCGCCTCCTCGAAGGCGCGGACGATGTGGATGGCGCCGGCGGGGGTCTCCTCGGCCGCCTTGAGGATGATGGCACAGCCCGAGGCCAGGGCGCCCGCGATTTTGCGCGCGGGCTGGCTCATCGGGAAGTTCCAGGGCGAGAAGGCGGCGACGACGCCGATGGGGTGGTGATGCACGGCGATTTTGGTGCCGGGGGCCGAGGGGATGACCCGGCCGTAGACGCGCATCGCCTCGGCCGCGTCCCATTCGAAGAACTCGGCCCCGCGGATCACCTCGAGCCGGGCCTGTTTCAGGGGCTTGCCGTGTTCGGCGGTGATGGACTGGGCGATCTCCTCCTGCCGGTCGCGCATGATGGCCGCGGCCTTGAGGATGATGTCGGAGCGGGTGCGCGGCGGGGTCTTACGCCAGATCTCGAAGCCCTCCCGCGCCGCGGCGAGCGCGTCTTCGAGGTCGGTGACGCGGGCATGGGGGAGGCGGCCGATCTCTTCCTCGGTGGCGGGGTTCACGACGGGGAGGTGATCCGGCGTGTCGCGCCACTTGCCGCCGATGAAGAGTTTCAGTTCGGGATAAGTGCTCATTCCGGCCTCGTCGCTGTGATCCTTGATAACGGTCCGTGGGAAGTTTCCCGCGCGGCGGCCATCACTACAATCGAATTGAACAAATACCGGTATCGGAAAGATGGATATCAGACCGCCGGGCTGGAGGCCGCGACCTCGACGGCGGCGGCGTGGAGCGCGTCGAGAAAGGCGCTTCCGGCCGGGGAGAGGCTTTGCTTGCCGCGATAGGAGACGCCCACCGGCCCGGCGCCGAAGGGGGCGACCCAGTCGATCTTGGCCAGCAGCCCGTTGCGGATGTCGAGGGCGACCACGTGGGCGGGCATGATGCCGATGAAGTCATGGGTGCGCAGCATCGCGCGGTTGGCGAGGTAGGAGACGGATTCGATGGCTGTCGGGGGCACGTATTGCCCTTGCCGGATGAAGAACTGGTCGGTCTGGCGGCGCAGGGTGGTTTCGACCGGGGGCAGGATCCAGCCATAGGGCTTGAGCTGTTCGAAGGTGACGTTGGACTGCCCGGCCAGGGCGTGCTGGGTGCCGGTGACGGCGAGGACGCGTTCGTCGAAGAACTTTTCCTGGGTGATGTTCTCGCGGTGGCGGTGGCTAGGCAGGCGGCCGACGACCATGTCGATCTCGCCCGACAGAAGCGCCGGCATGAGGATCTCGTTGGTGCCCTCGACGATCTTGATGGCCACTTTCGGGCGGTCGCGGAGAAGGCGTTCGACCGCCAGCGGCAGCAGAGAGGGCGAGGCCGCCAGCAGCGTGCCGACGACGACGCGGCCGCTGTTGCCCTCGTTGAGGTCGTCGAGCTCCTGCGCGGCGTTGGAGACCTGGCCGAAGATGAGCTTGCCGTGGCGGATGAGGGCTTCGCCGAAGACCGTGGGCACGACGCCGCGATTGGTGCGGTCGAAGAGCTTGACCTCGAAATCGTATTCGAGGTCCTGGATCATCTTGGTGGCGGCGGGCTG
Source organism: Roseovarius sp. (assembly GCF_040223625.1). Lineage (GTDB taxonomy): Bacteria > Pseudomonadota > Alphaproteobacteria > Rhodobacterales > Rhodobacteraceae > Roseovarius. The sequence continues at coordinate 73,862 of NZ_JAVKFX010000033.1, forward strand.
GGAAATGCTGAGGTCGTGGGCGGCGTTCTGGATGCTGCCGTGCTGGCCGACGGCGATCAGGAGGCGCAGCTGGCGCAGCTTGAGCCGGGTGAGCGCGCGTTCGACGATGCGGGTATGGCGGGTGGCCATGGCGGGGCCTCAGGTGGTGACGGGGGCGATGTGGCGTTCGATGGCGGCGACGGCGCTCATCGCGGCGAGGGCGGAGCTGCGAGGGTTGTCCGGCAGGGCGTGGCCCTCGATGCGGAAGTGGAACTGGCCGAAGGCGCCGGCGGCGTGGATCTCGTGGATGTTGGCGGTGACGGCGGGGTCGGCGATCAGCCGGACCTGCGTGGCGTCGAAGCCGGCGCCGGCCAATGCGACGGCGGCGGCGACATTGGCGTTCTTCGGGTAGGTGGTGGCGGCGTCGCGGGCGGTGCCCTCGAAATGGGTGGCGGCGGTGTCGAGCGTGTCGAGGTCGAGCGTGTTCTCGGCGGGGGAGCCCTTCCAGCCGCGCGGGGGTTTGCGGCCGGTATAGGTGACCTCGGAGAGGCCGCCGACCTTGGCCGCGCACAGGGCGTCGAGCGCGCCGATGGCGCCGCTGGCGAGGTGAAGCTGCGCCCTGCCCTGTTCTGCCGCCTCGGTGAGGGCGGTTTCGAGGGCCGGGTCGGCCAGCGCGCCGAGCGAGACCGTGATCAGGTCGATGCCGCGCGACAGGATGGCGGGCCCGTGCTGGGCCAGGGCGGCGTGGCCGGCGCAGTCGATCATCAGGGACAGATCGTCGGGCAGGGCTTCGGGCGACCTGACGCGCGTGATGCCGCCGGGCGCGGTGCCGGTGGGCCCGGAGCGGGTGAGGATGACATGCGGCCCGAGGCCGCGGGAGGTGAGCGCGTCTGCGACGTAGCGCCCGATGGCGCCTTCTCCGATAATGCCGGTTTTCATGAGGGACTCCTGTTGCGACCCCCGTCTATCGGAAATCATTCGGGCTTTGGTATCAAATTATTGGATATCCAGTTTCTGTCAATGTGATTGGTTTTATTGGTGTGCTTCGCCTTAGTGCCGTCAGGGACCGGTGCCGTCGCGGCGCCGGCTGTGCCCGGTTCGGACAACGGAGGCAGGCCGATGAAATACGCCAAGAACGAAGCCAAGTCTTATGCGCGGGAGACGATGCGCGGCATCTGGGCGGCGGCGCTCAACCCGTTCGACGAGAGCCTCGCGCTGGACGAGGCCGGGCTGCGCCGCAACATCCGGCACTGGATCGACGACCTGGAGATCCAGGGGTTGTTCATCGCCGGCAAGCAGGGCGAGTTCTGGTCGATGTCGATCGAGGAGCGGAAGCGGAACATGACCGTCGCCGTCGAGGAATGCGGCGACAAGGCCGGGACGATCATGTCGATCTCGGACCAGAATGTCGACACGGTGCTGGAGCTTGGCCGCCATGCACAGACGTGCGGCGCCGACTACGTGGTGGTTCATGCGCCGATGCTGAGCTTCTGCCACGAGCGGGACGAGGTTTTGTATAATTATTACAAGTACCTGTGCGACCGGCTGGATATCGGGATCGCGATGTGGAGCCACCCCGACAGCGGCTACCTGATGGAGCCCGAGACCTGTGCGCGGATTGCCGAACTGCCCAACATCATGGCGATCAAGTACTCGGTCCCGCGCGAGATGTATGCGCGGCTGACCAAGCTGGTGGGCGACAAGATCCTGGTGTCGACCTCGGCCGAGGCCGACTGGCTCGACAATATCGAGGAGCTGGGCTGGCAGCTCTACCTGTGTTCGTCGCCGCCCTACCAGTTGCAGACGAAGAATGACCGGCGGATGCACGAGTATACGCAGCTTGCCTTTGAGGGCAGGTTCGCCGAGGCGCGGCGGGTGCGCGACAGCCTCGACCCGGTGCGCCGGGCGATTGCCGAGACCAAGCCGGGCGGCAAGCCGACGGCGCATGGCAAGTACTGGCAGGAGCTTCTGGGACAGGTCGGCGGGCGGGTGCGCCATCCGATGCTGGAACTGACGGAGGCCGAGAAGGCCGCCACCAGCGCCGCGTTCGAGGATTGCGGCCTGCAGCTTTGAGCCTTCGCCGGTGACCGGAGAGGCGCTGGCCCTTGGCGCGGCGCTGGCCTACGGGCTGGCCGGTGTTCTGATCGTGCGGGGGAAGGCCGCGGCGCAGGGCGATAACGGGGCGTTCCTGTCGGTCGTGATGACGGCGGGTGTGTCCGGGCTTCTCTGGCTGGGCTGGGGGAGCGTGGCGCTGGCCGATATGGCGGCGCCGGGGGGCCTTTGGGCACTGGCGATCTTCGCGCTGGCCGGGGTGATGGCGAATGTCTTCGGGCGGCAATCCATGTACCGGGCGACGGGCCTGATCGGGGCGGTGAGGGCCGGGCTTTTGCGGCGGCTGACGCCGCTTTTCGCGCTGCCTTGCGCCTTTGTCATCCTTGGAGAGGTGCCCGACCTGCCGACGATTGTCGGCGGGGCGGTCGTGCTGGGGGGCGTGGTGATCTACATGCGGGTGCCGGCGGGCACGGCGCCATCGGCGCCGGGGGCGCGGATCGGGCTGGCGCTGGGGGTCCTGTCGGCGCTGGCCTACGCGCTGGCCTACACGTTCCGGGGCCTGGGGCTGGAAGCCATACCGGACGCGGCGCTTGGCACGTGCATCGGCGCGTTGGTCGGGGCCGGGTGGATATTTGCGCGGGCGGTTGCGGGCCGGGGGATGCGGCGCGGCTGGCGTTTCCTGACCGCAGATCGCGGCAGCCGGCATCTTCAGGCGGCGCTGGCGCTGACCGCGGGGCAAGTGCTGCAGTTCCATGCACTGAAATACACGACGATCCTTTCGGTGGCGGTTCTGGGCACGCTGGAAGTGCTGTTCTCGGCGCTGTTCGTCTGGCTGATCACCCGCAGCGAGCCCGTTGCAATCACGCGATTAATCGTTGCCTCGGCCATGGCGATGGCGGGGACCGCCCTGCTGTTTCTGTGAGAGCTTGGATATCAAGAATACGGATACCTACTTTCCCAGAAATAAATATTTGTTTGGATCGTTTTCTCCTACGCTTTTTCGAGACCCACCGTGCAGCGATGAACTGCGGATTCTGCGGGAGATACCGATGAGCCAACATCCGACATTGAAGCCTTTCAACTTCAAGAAGTGGACGGAGGAGAACGCCGACAAGCTGCGCCCGCCCGTGGGCAACCAGCTTCTGCACAAGGAAGGCGACATGATCGTGATGGTCGTCGGCGGGCCCAACACCCGCGTCGATTTCCATGACGATCCGGTCGAGGAATGGTTCTTTCAGCAGAAGGGCGACATGATGCTGAAGATCGCCGATGGCGGGAAGATCTATGACGTGCCGGTGCGCGAGGGCGAGGTGTTCCTGCTGCCGCCGCATGTGCGCCACGCGCCGCAGCGGCCGCAGGAAGGCTCGATCGGGATCGTGGTCGAGGCGCCGCGGCAGCCGGGCATGAAGGAGGGCTTCGAGTGGTTCTGCTTCAACTGCGAGGCGCTGGTGCATCGCGAGGAGGTGGCGCTGGACGGGGCCGAGGGCATCGTCTCGGCCCTGCCGAAGATCTACGAGCGGTTCCACAACAGCACCGAGGCCCGCACCTGCCCGCAATGCGGCACGCTTCACCCCGGCAAGGGCAAGCCGCCCGAGGGCTGGGTCAACCTTTGAACACTTCAGAAACGAAACAGGGAGCTGACCAATGAAAATCATGATCAACGCATTCGCCGGCGCCGCAATCGCGCTGGCGTCCACTGCACCGGGCCTTGCCGAGGAATTCCGCCTTGGCCTGATCACGCCGCCGCCGCATGTGTGGACCAAGGCGGCAGAGGCGTTCGGCGCCGAGCTGGCCGAGGCCAGCGATGGCGAGCACAGCGTCACCGTCTTCCCCGCGCGGCAGCTTGGCAACGAGGCCGAGATGCTGCAACAGCTTCAGACCGGCGCGCTGGACATGGCCTTCATGACGGTGGCCGAGGTGTCGAACCGGGCGCCGGATTTCGGCGCGCTCTACGCGCCTTTCCTGGCCGATGACGTGGCCCATGCCGGGCGGATCCTGCGCAGCGACACCGCCAAGGGCATGCTCGAGCAACTGCCGGCGAAGACCGGCGTGGTGGGCACCGGCTATGGCATGGCCGGCCTGCGGCAGATCGTCAGCCGGGGCGCGGTGGAGTCGGCCGAGGACCTGTCGGGCAAGAAGCTGCGGATCACGCCGTTCGACCCGATCCTCGACTTCTACAACGCGCTTGGCGCGGCGCCCACGCCGATGCCCCTGCCCGACGTCTATGACGCGCTGGCCAACGGCCAGGTCGACGCGATCGACATGGATGTCGAGCTGATCTGGAAGCTGAAATACTATGAGCATGCGGACACGATCGTGCAGTCCGACCACATGATGTTCCCGATGGTGGGGCTGGTTTCGGCCAAGGTCTGGTCGGGCCTGTCGGAAGAGGACCGCGCGATGATCAGCGAGCTGATGGCCAAGCACGTCGACAGCACGATAGATTCCTACGTGGAGATGGAGCAGGGCTGGCTTGACCAGGTGCGCGAGACCGGCAAGACCTATGTCGAGGTCGACGAGGATTTCTTTGGCGATGCGGTCGAGGAGTGGAACGCCATCTGGTCCGAGAAATCCTCGGTTCTGGGCGATCTTCGCGACGTGTCGGCAGAGACCGCGGAAGACTAACCTTGCCATGTGACCGGGGGCGCGGCAAAGACGCCCCCGGCAATCTACCGGAGGTCGGGCATGATCGGGCGCATATCGGCGGCTTGGGCGCGGATCGAACTGACGCTGGCCGCGGCGCTGGCTGTCTCGGTCACCTTGCTCATCCTGCTCAACGTATTCACCCGCAGCATGGGGGCCGCGCTGTACTGGGTGGACGAGCTGGCCATCTACGCGATGGCGTGGATGACCTTTCTCGGTGCCTCGGCGGCCCTGCATAACGGGCAGACGGTCGTGGTGACCGCGCTGACCGACCCGCTGCCCCCTGCCCTTGCGAAGATCGCGGCGAAGATCGTCGACCTGCTCGTGCTGGTCTTCGCGCTGTTCATGGTCTGGTTCTGCTGGCGCTGGTATTCGCCGCTGGAGCTGGCGCGGTTCGGCTTCGACACCGGGGCGTTCCAGGGAGCGACGTTCAATTTCATCTATGACGAGCCGACGACCACGCTGGGCGTGCCCAAGTACTGGGTCTGGATGGTGATGTGGGCCTTTGCGCTTGGCGCCACGCTGCACGGCACGGCGAACGTCCTGGGCCAGGGACGCAAGCCGGGGGCCAGGCCATGACGCCGGTTGTCTTCCTGTTCAAGCTGCTGATCGGCGTGCCCGTCGCGCTGGTACTGGCGCTGACCGCGATCTGGTACATCTGGGAAAGCGACAACGTGGTGCTGTATGACAGCTTTGCGCAGAAGATGTTCTCGGGGCTGGAGAATTACGGGCTGCTGGCCATTCCGCTGTTCATGCTGACCGGAGAGATGATGAACGAAGGCGGCATGACCCGGCGGCTGATCAATGCGGCGCGGGTCTTCGTGGGCGGGTTCCGGGGCGGGCTGGCCTATATCAACCTGCTGGCCAACATGTTCATGGCCGCGATCATCGGCTCGGCCACGGCGCAGATCGCGGTGATGGCGCGGGCAATGACGCCGGAGATGGAGAAGGAAGGCTACGACACGGGCTTTGCCGCCGCGACCACGGCCGCCGGCGGGCTGCTGGCGCCGGTCATCCCGCCGTCGATGATGTTCGTGATCTTCGGGGTGCTGGCGCAGGTGCCGATCGGCGACATGTTCCTGGCCGGGATCCTGCCGGGGCTGCTGCTGTCGGGGGCGTTCGCCGCGGTGATCTGTGCGATCGGGATGGTGGCGGAGTTTCCGAAGGGCAACTGGTTCACCCGGCGCGAGGCGGCGTCGGCGCTGCTCTACTCGCTGCCGGCGGCGCTGATCCCGGTGGCGATCATCGGCGGCATCCTTCTGGGGATCGCGACGCCGACGGAAAGCGCCGCCATCGCCTCGCTCATCGCCTTCGTGATCGGCTGGCTGATCTATGGCGAGCTGAAGCCCGCCACGCTTTTCACCATGTTCCGGCGGACGGCAGTGAACGCCTCGATGATCATCTTCATGATCGCGGCCGCGAACGTCTTCGGCTGGGTGATCATCTACGAGGCGTTGCCGCAGAAGCTGGCCGCGCTGATCACCTCGGTCACCAGCGACCCGTTCGTCTTCCTGCTGATCGTCAATGTCATCCTGCTGTTCGTGGGCATGCTGATCGACGGGATCGCGGCGGTGATCCTGATCTCGCCGATCCTGTTGCCGATCGCGATGAACGATTACGACATCAGCCCCTACCAGTTCGGGGTGGTGATGTGCCTCAACCTCGTGCTGGGGCTGCTGACGCCGCCGGTGGGCGTGGGGCTGTATATCGCGTCGTCGATGAGCGGGGTGACGCCGGGGCGCATCCTGAAATCGCTCTGGCCGTTCCTGCTGGCGGTGGCGATCATCCTCGTGGTGCTGAGCCGGTTCCCGTGGTTCACCACCTGGCTGGAGTAGGACCGTCGCAGGGTCATGGCGCCGTCACGGCGCGGGCCGGCCGGACATGGCGCCCGTGTCGTCGCGCAGGGCGGCGGGTGCGAGCGCGCTGTCGCCGGCGGTCTTGAAGCAGCGCCGCAAAAGGGCACCGGTGTCGAGGATCATGATGCTGCCCCGGGTCGGGCTCTGGATGCAGCCGCAGATATCCTCGGCGATCTTCATCGAGGTGTCCTGGTGGTTGATGGCCGTCATCTCGAAGACCTTGTTCTCTGTCGTGATCACGATCTCGTCGATCGAATCCACGAGGATGCCGTACTTGCTGCCTTCGCTTCGGAAGATCAGCACCTTCTCGCCCTCCCGCTTGTCGGTGGGCAGGCCGTAGAGCTTGCGCGGGTTGATCAGGCTTATCAGCTCTCCGCGCAGGTTGATGACGCCGTCGACGAAGTCGATCGCATAGGGCGGCTGCAACAGGGTTTCGGGATAATCGATGACTTCGTTGACCTGCGAGGTGTCGAGGGCGAAGCGTTTCTGAAAGGCGAAGACGATGAAGGTCAGCCGGGCGTTGGCCGTGCTCTGCCCGGTTTCGACCTTGGCCACGTCCTCGGGCGGGTGGACTTCGCGACAGCGGCGGGCGGTGTCGACGAGGATCCGGTCGCGCTTCATGACTTCGTAGTCCAGCAGCATGATGATCTCGTTTTCTTTGCCCAGCAGGCAGCCCTCGACGATATCCGCCCGTGGCAGGGCGAGCTTGGTGAACGAACAGGTCGGGCCGTTCCTGCCGGAAACGGGCGACGGGGCGGCCCTTGTAGAGGCCGGCGGTGGCCACGTCGATCACGCGGGAGGAGATGTCGGTGCCGAGGATAGCATAGTCGAACCGGTCGGCGCGGCTTCGCACCTCTTCGAGGAAGACGCCGGTGGTATAGGCCTCTTCCCCGGTGGAGGCGGCGGCGGACCAGACCCGCATCGGGCGGTTCTGGGCCTTTTGCAGGAAGCCCGGCACGAAGACGTCGTTGAAATAGGTCCAGACCCGGGGCGTGCGGTAGAAATAGGTTTCGTTCGTGGTGACCCGGTTGGTGAGTTCCTGGCGTTCGGCGGCGTCCTGCGACAGGCGGGTGATATAGGAGCGGTAATCGGTCAGCCCGAGGTCGCGCAGGCGGGGGCGCAGGCGGGTGACCAGCAGCGAGCGGCGCGTATCGCCGATGTTGATGCCGGTCTGGGAGTAGACGATGGCGCGCAATTTCGCGAAATCGCCATCGCTCATGGTTTTCGAGCTTTCCATGGTGCTGCACTTCCCCTGGGTGTGACGTGGCCGTAGGCGTCAGGCGTCGAGTTTGGCGATTTCGTGGGTGAGCCCCTCGGCGCCGATGCGGAGGCCGTCGGTGGCCTCGGCGATGGAGTCGGAGGCGACCACGGCCTGTTCGGAGGCGTCGACGATGCTCTGGATCGCCTCGGCAACGTCGCGGGCGGCTGTCTGCTGTTCGTTGGCGGCGACGGAGATCTGCGTGATGGATTCGGTCGTGTCCGAGATGCCGGCGAGGATCTTGGTGAAGGCGGCGCCCGCCTCGCGCGAGACTTCGCTTCCCTGGGTCACGCGCTTGACCGTCTCGTTGATCAGCTTGGTGATTTCCTTGGTGGCCTGCGACGACCGCTCGGCCAGCTTGCGCACCTCGTCGGCCACGACGGAGAAGCCGAGCCCGTGTTCGCCGGCGCGCGCCGCCTCGATCGCGGCGTTGAAGGCGAGCAGGTTGGTCTGGCCGGCGATTTCGCTGATGACCTTGACGATCTCGTTGATCTCCTCGGAGGAGGCGTTGATCAGGTCCATCGCCTCGATCGAGCGATCGATGGCCTTGGCGCCGAGATCGGCCTCGTCCTTGGTGCGCTTGGCGATTTCGTCGGACATGCCGCTGTTCTGGGCGATGGAGTCGATCGAGGCGCTGAGCTCCTCGACCGAGGCGTTGATCTCCTCGGTGGTGCAGCCGAGGGTCTGGGCCCCTTCGGCGACCTTCTTGGCCTGTTCGTCGATATCGGCGGATTTCGCCACGAAATCGCTGGCGATGCGCGACACGTTCAGTTCGACCGCCTTCTGGGCGGTGATGTCGGTGGCGAGCTTGACCACCTTGAAGGGGTCGCCCTTGGCATCGAGGATCGGGTTGTAGGAGGCGTTGATCCACACTTCCTTGCCGTTCTTGCCGAAGCGGCGATACTGCGCGGCGGCGAATTTGCCGGCGGCGAGATCGGTCCAGAACGCCTTGTAGTCGCCGCTGCGCACGTAGTCGGGATCGCAGAACATGCGATGATGCTTGCCGCGTATCTCGTCGAGCGAATAGCCCGTCACGGCGAGGAAATTGTCGTTCGCGGTGAGGATCGTGCCGTCGAGCTCGAACTCGATCATCGCCTGCGCGCGGCTGATCGCGGCCATCTTGCCATCCTGCTCGGCGGTGCGGCGCTTCTCCGCGGTGATGTCGGTGGCGAACTTGACGACCTTGAACGGCCTGCCCTTGGAATCGAGGATCGGGTTGTAGGTCGCACTGATCCAGACTTCGCGGCCGTTCTTGCCGAAGCGCTGGAATTCGCCGGTGGCGAACCGCCCCTCGGCCAGGTCGGCCCAGAACGACTTGTACTTGCCGCTGCCGGCATAATCGGGATCGCAGAAGATGCGATGGTGCCGGCCCTTGATCTCGTCCAGCACGTAGCCGGTGACGGAAAGGAAGTTCTCGTTCGCCGTGAGGATCGTGCCGTCAAGCTCGAACTCGATCACCGCCTGAGAGCGGTCGATCGCGGCCAGCTTGCCGTCCTGTTCGGCGGTGCGGCGCTTTTCGGCGGTGATGTCGGTGGCGAACTTGACCACCTTGACCGGCTTGCCGTCGGCGTCGAGGATCGGGTTGTAGGAGGCGTTGATCCAGACCTCGCGCCCGTTCTTGCCGAAGCGCTGGAACTCTCCGGAGATGAATTCGCCCATCGCAAGCTGCATCCAGAAATCGCGGTAGGCGTCGGAGGCGGCCAGTTGCGGATCGCAGAACATCTTGTGATGGCGGCCCTGGATCTCGTTCAGGTCGTAGCCGAGCGTTTTCAGGAAGTTGTCGTTCGCGGTCAGGATCGTGCCGTTCAGATCGAACTCGATCACCGCCTGAACGCAGTGCATGGCATCGACCATGCCTTGCAGGTGCTGGTCGTCGTTGTCGGAAACGTCGGCTGTTGCAGCCGCATTGCTCTTGGCGGTCATGGCCCGGGCCTCAATCTGAATATCACCTGCGGGCAACATCCGCGCGGGGCCTTAAATCCCCGTTAAAGGCGGGCAGGGTCGGGGCCGCTTCCTTTCCGGTATTTAGTGAAAATTCACCCGTGTTGGCCGGCGCGCCTTGCGGGGCCGGAGCCCGGCGGGGCCCGTCGGGTCACGCGGGTTGTCCTAGTTGCTGTGGTAAACGAAGACCATCTGCCGCGTGGTGCCTTCCGGCGGCTTGGGGAAGGGCGCGGATTTGCGGACCTGGGCCACCGCGGCCTGGTCGATGCCGGACGAGCCGGAGCTGTTGATCACCCTGACCCAGGCGATGGAGCCGTCGGCGTTGATCTGGAACTGCACCCGGGCCGAGCCGCGGGCCGAGCTGGCCATCCGTGCGGTGCTGTTGAGATGGGTCAGAACGCGGCCGGCATAGTTGGCCGCCTCGGCATTGCCGGAGGCGCCGAGATTGCCGAAGACCGAGGCGCTGGCGGCGGCGAGGCCACCGTTCTGGGCCAGGAGTTCGAGGCCGCTGCTTTGGATGCGGGTGCGCTGGCTGCCGGAGGGTTGCGCCTCCTGAACGGTCTCGGGGTTGCGGAGCGCCTCGGTGGAGGGCCGCTGTTTCGGGGGCCGCAGGGAGCGGGTGACGGCGGCGCTCTGGACGGTTTCGTCGCTGGGCGCGGCCGGGATGTCGGGGGTTTCCTCGGTGGCCTCGATGGTGACCTGGGGCGCGTCGGGCTGGCGGGCTTCCTCGACCGGCTCATCCGGGGTTTCCGGGGCCTCCGCGACGGGTTCGGACGGCTCGGGGCTGGGCTCGGGCGTCTCGGGCTGCTGGGCGGCGAGATCGGTCTCGGCCTCCTCGCCGGTCTCGGCGGGCTGGCCGGGCTCGGGCGAGACTGTCTCGGAGGCTTCCGTTCCCGGCGTCTCGTCGGTTTGGGGGTTGTCCGATTCGACCAGGGCGTTCGAGGTGGGCGTGGTGTCTTCCACCGGGTCGGGGCTGCTGACCTCGGGCATTTCCATCGGCGGGGTGGGTTCGGGCTCGACCGGCTCGGGGGCGGATTCGACGAATTCGTCGAACGTGCCGCTGACGTCGGGAGGAGGCGGGGGCGTGCTGTCGCGGTCGGTCCGCACCTCGTGCGTGGCGAAGTTCAGCATCAGCAGGTGCGTCAGCAGCGACAGCAGTATGGCCGCCCCGGCAACGAGAAGCGAACGTCTGACCATCAGCAGATCCGGTGCGCCGACAGGGCCGCCACCGGGCCCCGGGGCGGTGCGGCGACATGCGCTGAAGTGATCGAACATCTCATCGGAGGGGCACCGATCGGAAAGCGAATTGGTTCGGGGCGGGCCTGACCGTGGCCGGCCCGAGCTATGTGGTCCGCTTTGACAATTAGTACAAGAGCGCGGCGCGGTCCATCGCGGGAGAGGGGCGCGGCGGGGCCGGAAACGCCCGCAACGGGGGTTTTTCGGCCATTTGTCCCGGAAAGTTGAAGAGCCGTTATCGTGTGCGCGGGGCGCGGGGCGCGGGTAAGTCGATATCGGCGCCCTGCGCGAAATCCCAGAAGGCGGTGACCGCGTTCGACCGGGGGGTGCCCGGTGTCTTGACGAGGTAGACCTGCCGTTCGGTGTTCGGGGCCAGCGGCACGATGCGGACGCCCTGCACATCCTGCGGCAGGGAGAGGGAGGCGACGATGGCCGCCCCCTGCCCCGACCCGACGAGCGCGAGTATGGAATGGGTCTGCTGGACGCGGTGGCGGGTGTCGGGCCGGAGCCCGGCCTGGCGAAACCAGTCGAGGATGGCGGGCTCGTTTCCGGCAAGGGTCATGATGAATGGTGTCGCGGCCAGGTCGCCGGGCGAGACGGCCGGTCGTGCCGTCAGCGGGTGCCCGTCCGGAAGGAGGGCGACGAGCCGGTCGGTGGCGATGGGCAGGGCGTCGAGATCATCGACCGGGTCGGAGAGCACGGCGACATCGGTCAACCCTTTCGAGAACGTCTCGCGGGTGGTGTCGTCGGGCCCTTCCTTGATGCTGACGGTGATGCGGGGGTGGGTCTTGCGGAAGCGGCTCAGGAGGTCGGGCAGGATACGGGTGGAGGCGGTCGGCCCGAAGGAGCCGATCCGCAGGGTGCCCGCACGGTTCTGACGCAGCGCGGCCAATTCCCCGGCCAGCGCCGCGAGCGAGCGGTCGATATCGGTGGCGTGGCCGACGATCACCTCGCCCGCCTCGGTCAGGGTCAGCGGCCGGGCGTCGCGGCGCAGGAGGGTTAGGCCGGTGGCCTGTTCATAGCCGGTGATGGCGCGGCTGACGGCGGATTGCGTCAGCCCCAGCTCGGCGGCGGTGCGGGAGACGCTGCCGGTGTCGCGGAGGCTTTTCAGCGCGCGCAGGACGGTGAGGGACGGGTCGGGCATGAGTATGACTGAAACTCATTTTTTTGTGCAGTTTGATTAATCTAGGACATAAACATGGCTCGACCAAGAGGAGACCGACATGAGTGCCGCCGCGATTGATCTGAACGACCTTCCGGAAAAGCTGACCGGGCCGTCTGCCTGGGTTGGCCGCGAGATGGCCGGAAACCCTGATCGGTGGCTGTACCGGCTCGACGAGGCGGATATCGCCGATCTGGAGCAGGCGGCGGAGCATTTCCTGGGCCTTGGCCGGGACGTGGGCGAGATCACGCGGGAAGATTTTCCCCTGCAGCGCTTCACCGGCCACCTGAAGGACCTGCGGCACACGATGCGCGAGGGTGTAGGTGTCGAGGTGCTGCGCGGGCTGCCCGTCGAACGGTACAGTCAGCAGATGGCGGCGACCATCTTCTGCGGGATCGGTGCGCATATCGGCAGCGCGCGGTCGCAGAATGCGCAAGGCCACATCCTCGGCCATGTGCGCGATATCGGGGCGGATGCCAACGACCCGAACAGCCGGATCTACCAGACTTCGGCGCGGCAGACCTTCCATACCGACAGCGCCGACGTGGTGGGCCTTCTGTGCCTGAAGAAAGCGAAGGAAGGCGGCCGGTCGCTGCTGGTCAGCGCCGAGAGCATCTATAACCGCATGCGGGCGGAGCGGCCGGACCTGCTGCTGAAGCTGTTCGATCCCATCGCCACGGACCGTCGGGGCGAGGTGCCGGACGGCGCGAAGCCGTTCATGGAGATCCCGGTGCTGAGCTGGCATGACGGGTGCCTGACGGTCTTTTACCAGCGGCAGTATATCGACAGCGCCCAGCGGTTCGACGAGGCGATGCGGCTGACGCCGGAGCATGTCGAGGCGCTCGACATGTTCGACCGGCTGGCCGACGATCCGGAGCTGAACTTCGCCATGGACCTCGAGCCGGGGGACATGCAGTTCGTCTACAACCATTCGCAGCTGCATGACCGGACCGGCTTTCTCGACTGGCCCGACCCGAAGGAGCGCCGCCACCTGCTGCGCCTCTGGCTGTCGCTGGAGGGGGACCGGCCGCTGCCGGAGTGTTTCCGGGAGCGCTACGGCTCGATCGAGATCGGCAATCGGGGCGGGATCATCACGAAGGAGACGCGGCTCCACGCCCCGCTCGACTAGCCGGGGTCCGTCGCCCCTACCCTTTCGGCACGTCCGGCAGCGTCGTCTCCTCCGCGTTGCCGATGATATGACGGCGCAACATCAGCGCGACCGACAGGATCGTCAGCGCCCAGAAGATCCAGGTGATCCAGCTTCGGACGAAGATGGTCAGGCTGCCCTGTGACAGGAGCAGCGACTGCCGGAAACTGTCTTCGAGCATCGGGCCGAGGATGAAGGCGATGAGGAAGGGCGCCGACGGCACCTGCATCCGCATCATGATGAAGCCGAGGATGCCGAAGGCGACCATCACGTAGATGTCGAAGAAGGAGTTGTTGACCGCGTAGGCGCCGAAGACGCAGAGCACCATGACGATGGGATAGAGGTATCGCATCGGGATCGAGGCGATATGTCGGAAAAGGCGGATCGCGGCCTTGCCGATGATCAGCAGGAAGAGCGAGCTGATCGAGATGCCGATGAAGAGGGCATAGATCAGGTCGATGTTCTGCTCGAACAGCATCGGGCCGGGGCGCAGGCCGTGGACCATGAAGGCGCCGAGGATGACGGCGGTGATCACGTCGCCCGGGATGCCCAGCGCCAGCAGCGGGATCATCGTGGAGCCGGCGACGCCGTTGTTGCCGGCCTCGGCGGCCGCCACGCCCTCGAGCTCGCCCTTGCCGAAATTCTTGCGGTTGGGCGAGCGGCGCATCGCCTCGGAATAGGAGACGAAGGCCGAGGGCGCGCCGCCGATGCCGGGGATGGCGCCGAGGACGACGCCGATCAGGCTGCCGCGGAAGATCGAGCGGAAGCAGCGGCGGAAATCGGCGAAGGTGGCGCGGGTGCCGGTGGGGTCGGCGGGGACCTTTTCGGGCGCGCCGCGCTTGGCATATCCGTTGAGGATTTCGGGGATCGCGAAGAGCCCGATCAGGAGCGGGATGAAGGCGAGCCCACCCAGCAGGTTGGCATTGCCGAAGGTGAACCGGTCGGTGCCGTAGATCAGGTCGAGCCCCACGGTGGCGAGCAGCAGGCCCGCCCCGGCCGAGATGAACCCGCGCAGCAGGCTTTCGCCGGAGACCGACGCGATGATGGTGAGCGAGAAGAAGATCAGCGTGAAATTCTCGGGCGGGCCGAAGCTGGTGACGAGGGCGGCGAGGTAGCCCACCAGCAGGATCAGCGAGAGGTTGGAGACGAGATCGGCGAAACAGGAGGCGTAGAGCGCCATGTCGAGCGCCCTGCCCGCCTGCCCCTTCTGCGCCAGCGGATAGCCGTCGAACACCGAACAGGAGGCCGCCGGCGTGCCCGGCGCGCGGACTAGGATCGCCGGGATCGAGCCGCCATAGACGCCGCCCTTGTAGACCCCCAGCAGCAGCAGGATGCCGGTGACCGGCGGCAGGGTGAAAGTGAACGGCAGGGTCAGGGCGACGGCCATGGTCGAGGTCATGCCGGGGATGGCGCCGACGATCACGCCGATCGCGATGCCGCCCGCCAGGGCCACGAGGTTGTAGACGTTCAGGAAGAGGATGAAGGCGTCCGAGATGTTCTCGATCATGGCGTCAGACCTTCAGAATATGGCGTTCAGGGGGCCCAGCGGAACCGGCACCCGGGCGACGAAGCGAAAGAACAGGTAGAGGCCCGCCACGATGGCGACGGTCAGGATGACGGCCTTTGGCCATTGCCTCCGGTCATGCAGCAGGATCATCGCGACGAGCAGCGCCATCGCCGGCAGCACCACGCCGAAGGATTTCAGCAGGGCGCAAAGCCGACCATGAGCAGGGCCGCCACGATGACGCGCAGGTCGCTGAGGTCGAAGGGAGGCGTGTCGGCGAGCGGATCGGCCTGATCGCTGGCGCCGCCCTCGCCCGCCTGCCGCGCGCGGAGATGGTCGACATAGGCGCGGATGGCCAGCAGGGCGCTCAGCCCGGCGACGCTGACGAGGATGATGCGGGGCCAGAATGTCGGGGAGAGGGCGAGGTTGGGGATCACCTTGGGCGCCTTGACCGCCCAGGGGAGGATGCCGAACAGGATGATCAGGGCCATGGCGCAAACGGCCAGCCCGAGCACGACGTCTCGCTTGTGATCGGTCTTCACGGACGGTCCCTCCGGTTGCGGCCGATCGCGGATCGGCGGATCAGGATGTGCGGCGGGCGCGCCGGCCGCACCGTCGTCGGACGGTCCTAGTCGATCTGGAGGCCTAGCCTTTCGACCAGTCCACGGAAGGTGGTGTACTGGTTCTCGACGAATTCGACGGTCTCTTCGGGGGAGAGGATCATCGGGACGGAGCCGAGCGACTCGGTCTGCTTGACCCATCGCTCGTCTGCCGAGACCTGCTGGAGCGCGTCGGTCCAGACGGAGATCACCTCGTCCCCCATGTCCGGCGGGCCGACGAGGCCGGACCAGCCGACCAGCGCCTCGAGATCGGGATATCCGAGTTCGGACGCGGTCTGCACGTCGGGCAGCGAGTCGACCCGCTCGGGCGTGGTCACAACCAGCGGGCGGAGCTGGCCGCCTTCGATCTGGCTGATGATGGCCGAGATGTTGGAGCAGACGAAATCGACCTGTCCGGTGGCCGCCGCGGCCGCGGCCGCGCCGCCGCCCTGGAACGGGATATGCGTGGCCGCGACGGCGGGGTCCTCGAAGCCTAGCACGTCGAGCAGCATGATGCCGCCGAGATGGTGCAGCGTGCCGACACCGGCCGAACTGTAGGTGATGGCGCCGGGGTTGGCCTCGATCGCGTCGCGCAGGTCATCGAGGGATTCATAGGGCTTGGACGTGGCCGTCGCGCAGGCGGCCGGGTTGATCTCGAGCAGGCCGAGATAGGTGAAATCGTCCCACTCGTAGGGCATGGACGACTTGATCGCCGGCGAAATGCTGTGCGAGCCGATCCGGGCCAGCAGCAGGTTGTAGCCGTCGGGATCGGCGTTGCGGACATAGGCCGAGCCGGTGGCGCCACCGGCGCCGGCGCGGTTGGTCACCAGCACCGGCTGGCCCACGAAATCCGGCGCGACGTTGGCAAGGTTGCGCGCCGCGAGGTCCGAGGCGCCGCCGGGCCCGTAGGGCGCAGTCAGTTGCACCGGCTGCGACGGGTAATCCTGCGCCGCCGCCGGCATGGCGGTCATGGCGGCGACAGCCACGCCGACAAGAAGTTTTGACTTCGTCATTTGGTTCCTCCCAGTTCGTTTTGCTGGACGCACGTGGCGCCCGTTCAGCGGACCTCCTCTCTGTCCGCCTTATTCCCGCGCCGGCGAGGCGTTCGCCTGATCCGCGGACAATTCGAGACTGATCTCGAATTTCACCATGTCCCCGCGATAGGAGACGTCGTTGTAATAGAGAACCGTGCCATCCGGCGCCGTCAGGATGCGCCGGATATCGCCCAGCGGTGCGCTGAGCGGCAGGCCGAGCAGGCCGGCCTTGTCCATGTCGGCCTGTCCGATGGTCAGGGTCTGATGGCACTTGGCGATGGTCACGCCGGGCAGCGATTCGATCACCGGGATGATGGTTTCGTGGTCGAACCGCTCGGGGCATCGGTCATAGAGATCGGAGGCGATGTAGGCGTCGGCCACGAGGCAATCGAGCCCTTTCAGCGCGTTCACCCGGCGCAGGTAGACATAGGAGGACGCCGCCTTGCCGCCCTTGAGGTCGCCCCGGGACGGAAGTTCGACATTCTCGCGCTTCTCGATCAGGCGCGGGTCGGTCTTGGTCACCATGTCGAGCAGTTCGGGCCAGTCGAGCCCGACCGCGAAGCTGTCGTCGCCCGTGGAATTCTCGGTGACGAAGGTGCCGGCGCCCTGCTGGCGGTAGAGCCGGCCTTCGGATTCGAGAATCGCCACGGCCTGGCGGATGGTGACGGTGGCGACGCGGAATTCCTCGGCCAGTTCGGAGATCGGCTTGAGCCGGTCGCCGGGGGCAAGCGCGCCCGATCGCAGGCGCTGGCGCAGGATGTCCGCGACATGCAGGTAAAGCTTTCCCGGACTGTTCCTCAGGATGTCCATTCTTCGACCCTTTCCTTCGCCGGACGGAAGGCGCGCCGCCGGGGCAAGGCCCGGCATTCCGAGGATGGTAGCAAATGAAGGATCGACCCGTCCAGAAAATTGTTATTGTTTTTATGTCATTCCAATCTTAGAATGATTCTGCGAGTGAATCCGTCGGCACCAAGGGAGGGGACCGATGTCCGAGCTGGTCAACGAAGAGCGTCATGGATCCGGCACGGTGCTGCTGCGGCTGAACCGGCCCGAGGCGCGCAACGCACTCAGCGACGCGCTGCGCAAGGCGCTGACCGACCGGTTCGCGGCGCTCTATGACGACCCGGACGCGCGGTGTGTCGTGGTAACGGGCGACGAGCGGGCCTTTGTCGCTGGGGCCGATATCAAGGTGATGGCCGAGATGGGCACCGCCGAGATCACCCGCACCAATATCCGCCGGATGTGGGGCGTGATCGCCCATTGCCCCCTGCCCTTCATCGCCGCGGTGCGCGGCGCGGCCTACGGTGGCGGCTGCGAGCTGGCCATGCATGCCGACATCATCGTCGCCGGGGAAAACGCGAAATTCGCCCAGCCCGAGATCAAGGTCGGCATCATGCCCGGCGGCGGCGGCACCCAGCGGCTGTTGCGGGCCGTGGGCAAGTTCAAGGCGATGAAGCTGATGCTGACCGGCGAGCCGATCAGCGGGCGCGAGGCGTTCGAGATGGGGTTGGCCAGCGAATGCGTGCCAGATGACGAGGTGCTGGACCGGGCGCTGGAGCTGGCCGGGCAGATCGCCGCCATGCCGCCGCTCGCCGCGCGGCGGATCAAGGAGGTGGTGCTGGCCGGGCACGATACCTCGCTCGAGGCGGGGCTGATGCTGGAACGGCGCACCTTCGACACGCTCTTCGACACCGAGGACAAGGCCGAGGGCATGCGCGCCTTCATCGAGAAACGGAAGCCGGAATTCAAAGGAAGATGACAATGGGAATGAGCGAAACCCCGACCGTGGGGATCGTGGGCGCCGGCGCCATGGGGCGCGGGATTGCACAGGTGGCCGCGACCGGCGGCTGCAAGGTCCTGCTGCACGACGCGCGATCCGAGGCCACCGACGAGGCGCTGACCTTCATCGGCGGCATGCTGGACCGGGCCGCCGAGAAGGAGCGGATGACGGCCGAGGCGGCGGGCAAGGCGAAGAGCCTGCTGAACAAGGCCGAGGGGATCGACGCCTTTGCCGGGTGCGACGTTGTCATCGAGGCGGTGTCGGAGGATATGGGGCTGAAAACCAAGGTCTTCGCCGCCCTCGAGGAGGCGACGGGCGAGGCGTGTATCCTGGCGAGCAACACCTCGTCGCTGTCGATTACGCGACTTGCGGCGGCATGTGATCACCCGGAACGGGTGGCGGGCTTTCACTTCTTCAACCCGGTGCCGCTCATGCCGCTGGTCGAGGTGATCGCCGGGATCCGCACCGAGCCGTCGGTGATCGACCGGCTGATCGAGCTAGGCAAGGCGATGGGCCGCACGCCCGTGCGGGTGGCCGATGCGCCGGGCTTCTTGGTGAACCAGGTCGGCCGGGGCTACACGCTGGAGGCCACGAACCTGGTGGCCGAGGGGGTGGCCGAGTTCGCCGATGTGGACCGGATCATGCGCGATGCGGCGGGGTTCCGGATGGGGCCGTTCGAGCTGCTCGACCTGACGGCGCTGGACGTGACACACCCCGCCAGCATCGAGATTTACGAGCAGTCCTACCACGAGCCGCGCTTCCGGCCCGCCATGCTGATGGGTCAGCGGATGCAGGCCGGGCTTTTGGGGCGGAAGACGAAGCAAGGGCATTACGCCTACGAAGACGGCAAGCAGCAGCGGCCGGAGGAGCCGGAGGCGCCGGCATTCGACGGCGGCACCTTCTGGGTCGAGCCCGGCGAGGATGCGGCGGCGTTGCAGGAGATCGTGCGCGCCTCGGGCGCCGAATTGGACGAGGGGGAGCGGCCCACGGGCGATAGCATCATCCTGATCGCGCCGCTGGGGCTGGATGCCAGCACCCACGCCGCCCGCGCCGGGCTGGACCCGGAGCGTACGGTGGCCGTCGACCCGCTATTCGGCTTCAAGGGCCGGCGCACGGTCATGCAGACCATCGTCACAAGGCCGGAGGTGATGCGGAAGGTCCATGCGATGCTGGCGCAGGACGGCACGCCGGTGACGCCGATCAAGGACAGCCCCGGTTTCGTGGCCCAGCGGATCATCGCGATGATTTCCGCCATCGGCGCGAGCGTGGCGCAGAACGCGATTGCCACGCCGGAGGATATCGACCGGGCGGTGAAGCTGGGGCTCAACTATCCCAACGGACCGCTGGAGTTTGCCGACACGCTGGGACCTGCGCGAATCGTGCAGATCCTCGAGGGGATGAGCGACTGCACCGGCGATCCGCGCTATCGCACCGGGCCGTGGCTGCGGCGGCGGGCGGCGCTCGGGGTGTCGGCGACCACGGTGGAACCGGCGCCGCGGGCGTGACCGGCGGCAAAAGGGACAAGATCAAACGCCTAGCGAAAGGAACAACCCATGCTTGACGCCTATATCTATGACGGGCTGCGCAGCCCTTTCGGACGCTCGGGCGGCGCGCTGGCCGGGATCCGGCCCGATGACCTGCTGGCCGAGGTGATCCGCCCGCTGATGGAGCGCTCGAAGCTGGAAGGCGGCGCCATCGACGACGTGATCGTCGGCTGCGGCAACCAGGCGGGGGAGGACAGCCGCTGTGTCGCGCGCCATGCCGCCCTGCGCGCCGGGCTGCCGGTGGAGGTGCCGGGCACGGTGGTGCAGCGCAATTGCGGCAGCGGGCTGGGCGCGATGGTCTCGGCCGCGCATGCGCTGACCTGCGGCGAGGGCGACGTGGTGATCTCGGGCGGGGTGGAGAGCATGAGCCGGTCGCCCTTCGTGATCGCCAAGCATGGCAAGCCCTATGCCCGGCAGCTCGACTGGTATGACAGCGCCGTGGGGGCGCGTTTCCCGAACCCGAAGCTGGAGCAGGAATTCGGCAGCGATTCCATGCCGCAGACCGCCGACAACCTGGCCGAGGAGCACGGGATAACGCGGGAGGAGAGCGATGCCTTCGCCCTGCGCTCGCAACAGGGGTGGGCCAAGGCGCAGGAACAGGGGTTCTTCGGCGCCGAGGTGACGCCGATCACCGTGCCCGGCGGGCGGGGCCGCGAGGATGTGACGGTGGAGACCGACGAGCATCCCCGGCCGAAAACCGATATGGAGGGGCTGGCCAAGCTGCGCGCGCTCAATGCCGGCGGTGTCACGACGGCGGGCAGCGCCTCGGGCCTCAATGACGGGGCGGTGGCGCTGATGATGGGCAGCCGGGCGGCCGGTGAGAGGATCGGGCGCGAGCCGATTGCGCGTATCCTTGCGAGCGGCGTGGCGGGCGTGCCGCCGAGGACCATGGGGTTCGGCCCGGTGCCGGCCTCGAAGCTGGCGCTGGAGCGGGCCGGGCTTTCCCTGTCGGACATGGCGGTGATCGAGATCAACGAGGCCTTTGCCGCGCAGGCGCTGGCCTGTGTGAAGGGGCTGGGCCTGTCCTATGACGACGACCGGGTGAACCCCAATGGCGGCGCGATCGCCATTGGCCACCCGCTGGGCGCCTCGGGGCCGCGGATCGCGCTGACGGCCATTCACGAGGCCAAACGCCGGGGCGGGAAATACGCGCTGGCCAGCATGTGCATCGGTATGGGCCAGGGCATCGCCATCGTCATGGAAGTGCTTTGATGGGCGAGGCCGGCAAGCCCCGGTTCGACTGGCGCGATCCGCTGCTGGTGGAGGACCTGCTGAGCGAGGAAGAGCGGATGATCCGCGACAGCGCCCGCGACTTTGCGCAGAAGCGGCTGATGCCGGTGATCCTCGACTGGCACCGGCACGAAACCTTCGACCCCGCCATCATGCGCGAGCTGGGCGAGATGGGGTTCCTCGGCATGCAGATCGAGGGCTATGGCTGTGCCGGGGCGAGCTATACCGCCTACGGGCTGGTGGCGCGGGAGCTGGAACGGGTGGATGCCGCGTTCCGCTCGGCCTGCGGGGTGCAGGGCGGGCTGGCGATGACTCCGATCCACCTTTTCGGCAGCGAAGAGCAAAAGGAAAAGTACCTGCCGCCGATGGCGCGGGGCGAGCTGATCGGGTGTTTCGGCCTGACGGAGCCCGACGCGGGGTCGGACCCGTCGCGGATGCGGGCGCGGGCGAAACAGGTGGACGGGGGCTATCGGCTGAGCGGGAACAAGGTGTGGATCACCCATGCCTCGATCGCCGATGTGCTGGTGGTCTGGGTGCGTGATGACGCGGGCGAGGTGCGGGGCTTTATCCTCGAACGCGGGATGACGGGGCTGGAGACGCGCAAGATCGAGGGAAAATTCTCGGTCCGCGCCTCGCCCACGGGCGAGATCGCGATGGACGAGGTGTTCGTGCCCGACGAGCAGGTTCTGCCCCTGGCGAAGGGTCTGTCGGCGCCGCTGACCTGTCTCAACCGGGCGCGGCTGGCGATCTGCTGGGGGTCGATGGGCGCGGCGGAGTTCTGCTGGCAGGCGTCGCGCGATTACGTGATGGAGCGCGAACAGTTCGGTCGCAAGCTGGCGGCGAGCCAGCTGGTGCAGGCGAAGCTGGCGGAGATGCAGAGCGAGATCGCCCTGTCGCTGCACGCCACCCTGCGATTGAGCCGGTTGCAGGACGAGGGCCGCGCGACGCCGGAGATGTTCTCGCTGGTGAAACGCAACGCGGCGCGCAAGGCGCTGGAGATCTGCCGGACTGCGCGGGACATGCATGGCGGCAACGGGATTTCGGACGAGTATCACGTGATCCGGCACATGATGAACCTCGAGGTCGAGAACACGCTGGAAGGCACCTATGACATCCATTCGCTGGTGCTGGGCGCGGCGCAGACCGGCATCCGGGCGTTCAGCGGTTAGGGAGACGGTGGCATGGCACAGACGAACCAGAAACCCATGGAGAACCGGACCGGGCGCGACGCGCTCGACTGCCTGCTCTCGCCGCGGTCGATTGCCATCATCGGGGTGTCGAGCGATTTCAACAAGCTCAACGGCCGGGTGATGAAATTCCTTCTGGAGAAGGGCTATACCGGCCGGATCTTCCCGGTGAACCCGAAATACGAGGAGGTCGGCGGGCATCCCTGTTTTGCCGCCATCGGGGCGATCGGGGAGGTGCCGAACCTTGCCGTCATCTCGGTGCCCGCGAAGGCGGTGCCGGGGCAGACCGAGGCCGCGGGGCAGGCCGGGGTGCGGGCGGCCATCGTCTTTAGCTCGGGCTTCGGCGAGATGGGCGAGGAAGGCCGCCGGGCGGAAGAGCAGGTGGTCGAGATCGCCCGGCGCCACGGCATGCGGCTTTGCGGGCCGAACACGCTGGGGGTGATCAACGCCTTCGACGGGGCGTTCGCGACCTTCACGCAGTACGGCATGGGGCCGACGCAGGCGGGTCCGGTGGGGTTCGTCACGCAGTCGGGCGCCTTCGGCACGGCCATCGCCGCGCTGGCGCGGAAGCGTGGGCTGGGGCTGGGGTACTTCGCCAATACCGGCAACGAGACCGATGTGACCTTTGCCGATTGCCTTGGCCGCATCGCCGAGGACAGCCGGATCACCACGCTGGCGGGCTATATCGAGGGGATCACCGACGGGCCCGGTTTCGTCACCGCCGCGCGGCGGGCGATGGAGCTGGGCAAGCCGCTGGTGGTGACCAAGGTGGGGCGGACGGAATCCGGCGCGAGGGCTGCGTCGTCGCATACCGGGGCGCTGGCCGGGGAGGATGCGGTGTTCGACGGGATCGCCCGGCAATACGGCGTGATCCGGGCGCGGAACGAGGAGCATATGCTGGACATCGTCGACATGTCGACGACGACCGCCTGCCCCGAGGGGCGGGGCGTGGGGATCGTCACGCAATCGGGCGGCGCGGGCGTGCTGATGAGCGACCGGGCCGAGGAGGTGGGGCTGGAGGTGCCGCGCCTGTCGGAGGAGACGGTGGCGCGGCTGAAGGGGATACTGCCCGACTTCGGCGCGGCCGGGAACCCGGTGGACGTGACGGCGCAGTTCATTGCCGATCCCTCGATGCTGAAAGAGAGCGTCAAGGCGGTGCTGGACGATCCGAACGTGCATGTGGCGGCGGTGTGGCTGCAGTTGATGGACGGGTTCGTCGAGACGCTGACCGAGACGTTCCGCGAATTGAAGGCGGAGACGGAGAAGCCGTTCGTGGTGAGCTGGGTGGCGGCGCCGGAGGACGGGCTGCGCGCTTTGCGGGAGTTGGGGATTTGTGCGCTAAGGGGGGCGGAGCCGACGATTGATGCGATCGCCGCGCTGGTGGACTGGAACGAGGCGCGCAAGGCGTGGCTGGCGGATGAGGGTAACGGGGAGTGTGCCCCCCTGCCCGCCCCCGGTGCGGGGTTCGTGCCGACGGAGAAGACGGCGGCGATGCTGGCCGAGGCGGGCGTTCCGGTGGCGCGGGTGGGCCTTGCGGGGAGTGCGGATGAGGCCGTGGCGATGGCCGAGGGGATCGGCTGGCCCGTGGCGCTGAAGATCGAGTCGGCGGATATCCTGCACAAGACGGAGATCGGCGGCGTGGAGATCGGGTTGGCCGGGCCGGAGGAACTGCGGGCGGCTTATGACAGGATTGTCGGGTGGGCGGCGAAAGCGGCGCCGGAGGCCCGGGTCGACGGGGTGATCGTGCAGGAGATGGGCGCGGGGAATGCCGAGCTGGTGATCGGGCTGCGGCGCGATCCGGGGTTCGGGCCGGTGGTGATGGTCGGGATGGGCGGCATCCTGATCGAGGTGCAGAAGGACGTGGTGTTTCACCGGGCGCCGGTGAGTGAGAGCGAGGCGGCCCGGATGCTCGACCGGTTGAAATCTAAACAAATCCTTAACGGGGTGCGGGGCGCGCCGCCGGTGGATCGCGCGGCGCTGTGCCGGATGATCGCGGCGGTGTCACGCTTCGGGGCCGCGGCGGGCGACTGGCTTCGGGAACTGGACCTGAACCCGGTGCTGGCCGGGCCGGAGGGCGCCATCGCGGTGGATTGCCTGCTTATGTCCGACAGGTAGGAAATGAACCGTTAACGGCGCGTGCGTGTCAGGCGGGCGCGGTGCGCAGGATGAGGGCGGTGTCCGGTTTGTCGCCGGGTTCGCCGGGCAGGCCGCTGCGGGGGCAGAGCCAGTCGCCTTCCGATGCTTCGGTTGCATCAGCCACCCAGAGGCGCCGCCCCTCCCTTTCCAGAACCGGCACGTCGCCCGGCGCGGCCGTCCAGCCGCCACCGGCGGTTTGCAGGGCGATGGCGGAGACCAGTTCGCCCGCGAGGCGCGGGTTGAAGCGGCGGTCGACAAGGCCGGTGCGGGTGAAATAGCCCCGGTCGGCGTCGTCCATCGTGTCGAGCACCACGTCGATACCGAAGCCCAGCCCGGCCATCGCCGTCTCGGCAAAGCGGCGGGCGTTGGCTGTCTCGTCGTCGAAGGTCTTGGCCGGGCTGGCCTCGGTGGATTTGACGTAGAGCACCGGCGTCTGGCCGGTCCGGTCCCTGAAGGCGGCGAGGCTGCCGGCGGTTTCCCATGGCGAGAGGCTGCGGGGGATGGTGAACTGGGCACCGTCGATGAGGCCGGGGTGGTTTTGGAAGAAACTCTCCAGCTCGTCGGTCTCGGCCACGGTGAAGCCGTGGCTGATGAGGTGGTTGAAGCGCGAACCGGTGTGCTTGGCGCCGTCCTTGCGGTTGACCCGCGAGAGATGGATGGTGACGCCGGTTTCGGATTTCAGCGCGGCGATGTCGGGAGCGAGGTCGCCGATCTCCTCCCAGTTCAGGACAAGCTCGAGCCGGTCGAGGAGCGGGGCGTGGTCGGCCAGCAGCTGGCGCTCCTCGGCGTCGGGCATGCCGTAGAGATAGACCTGGAAGCGGTGGCCGAGGCGGGTCAAAAGTTCCATCCGCCGGCGGATGCGGGGGTCGGCCAGGTCCTGGATCGGCACGCGGAGGCCGGGCAGGCCCATTTCCCAGAGCGCCATCAGCGGGTAGTCGTTGCGCGCCCGCTTGCGGCGGAATTCGTCGACGGCGCCGGAGGGGGCGACGACCATTTCCTCGGCCCAGCCGTGGCGCATGTCGACGAAGACGTGGGGCAGCGCGGCGGTCTTGACGTGCGGCCTTGGGGCGACGGGCCGGGCGGGGCCGTCGCCGGGCGCGAGGGTGGCGCCGTAGCTGCGGTGGTAGTGGGCCACGTGGCCGTGTTCGCGGATGTCGAGCGTGAGGAAGCCCAGCTTGGCCGCATCGTTGCGCCCCTTCTGGTCGCCGCCGTCGATCCGGTACATCTCGGAATAGTCGTGGCGGACGAAGCAGGTGGAGGGGGTGATGTAATAGTCGGTCTCGCCGATGCGGTCGTACCAGAAATTGTGGACATGGGCGCTGAACAGCGCTTCGGGCTTGTAGCGGCGCAGGAGGTCGAGGAACCAGCTTCGGGCGGGATCCTCGATATTGTCGTAGCTGCCGGGTTCGTGCGGGTCGCTGATATAGGGCGGGTAGTGGCTGAAGACGAAGACGCGCTCGTCCTGGTGGCGGGCGAGGGTGTCTTCCAGCCAGGCGGCCTGTTCCGCCTCGGCCGGGTCGCCGGAGTTCAGGAGCGGGGAGTTGATGATCACGAAGTGGCAGTGTTCGCGGGTGACGGCGTAGTAATCCTTGCCGAAATGCTTGCGGTAGAGGGCGATGAAGTCGGCGTTGACCATGCCGGCGGGCATCCATTTGACCGGCTTGTCGCCGATGTCGTGGTTGCCGGGGACGAGGTGGATGGGGCTTTCGAGGTCCTTGGCGATGGCGTGGAAATTGTCGGCCGCGGCGGCGTAGCTGGGCAGTTCGGGCACCGGGTTGACCATGTCGCCCAAATGGATCGTTAACGCGGGGGCGATCTGGTTCACCTGCGAAAAGACATGCCGGGCGCGGGGGTTCGCCTCGGCATTGGCGGGATAGGGGGAGGCGGAGAAATCCTCTTTCTCGTTCACGTGGGTGTCGGAGACGATCGCCACCTTGAAGAGTGACGCGCCGAGTGTGTGTTCCGTCATGATGCCCCTGCCCGCAGAATTGATTCCAACATTGGAATGATAGGGACGGCTGGCCGATTGTCAAAGCGGCCGGGCGGCCTGTTGCGCCTCGGCCGTGGCCTTGCGCGGGATGCGGCGGAGGGCTGTCAGCATGTCGTCGAGCCCGGCGCAGGGGATGGCGCCGGTCTCGGCGATCTCGGAGGTGACATCGGTCGGCAGGTCGGAGTTGGAGTTCTCGGGGATCTGGTTCAGCTTGCCGCCGATCAGGACGGGGAGGTCGAGGCCGCGGCGCGCGAGTTCGTCCATGACCTTGCGGGCATAGCCCAGCGCGATGCCGTTATAGGTGCTGATGGCGATGACGTCGGCCCCGGCCTGCACGGCGCGGTCGACCAGCACCTCGGCGTCGAGGGCGACGCCGGCGTCGAGCACCTCGGCCTCCAGCCCGTCGAGCGCGCGGCTGACGAGATAGGCGCCGTGCTCGTGCACGTCGGTGGTGCCGATGGTCACGCGGAGGGGGGCGAGCGGGCCGTCCTTCGCCCGGGCGCGGGCAACCCAGTCGGCGGCCATCTCGTCAAGCTCCTCGGCCCAGTCGGCGGGCACGAGGGGGGCGCGGCGGGCTTGCGTCTGGGGGCCCTGCCCCCAGAGCGCCTCCATCCGTTTCGCACCCAGCCGGCGGATGGCCAGCATGAGCGCAGCCGGATCGGAGGTATCGACGCCGCGCTCGGCCAGCCCCGCAAGGGCGGTTTCAGCGAAGCGGCGGCCGCCCTCGACCAGTTGGGTGGCGACGGTGTCGATCTGTGTCCGGTCCATCAGGGCGGCATGGGCCGGGGCATGTTCGGCCAGCCGGGCGGCGAAGGTCTGGGCGTCGAGGATCTCGTCGACATCGGGGATGCGCAGGTTCTCGGTCACCGGCACGGGGTTGATGGCGTGGCCGGTATGGGCGCGGGTGAGTGCGCCGATATCGGCCAGCAGGTAGCTGGCGAGGCTGGCATAGTTGGCCGCCGGCGTGCCGCGATAGGAGACGGTGTTGCCGAAGAGCATGGTGCCGGGCGTCGTGACCTCGCGCGAGAGGGCCTCGAGGAACGCGGCGCGGGTCAGGGGCGAGGAGAAATGGTGGCCGAAACAGAAGGAGGCGCTGGCGCCGATCAGGTCCTCGACGATGTGCTTCTCGATCAGCATCATGCCGAAGGCGCTGGTCATGTCGAGGAAGAGCCCGGCGAAGCCGTCATCGAGGTTGGAGTGGACGAGGATGTCGGCCTCCTGTGCCGCGATCAGGCCGAGGGCGGTGACCGTGGCCTCGGTCGTGGCGATATCATCGTCCCAGTATGGCAGGCGGAAGGTGAAATACTGCCCCATGTTGCCGATCGAGGTGGCCCCGGCAACCAGCGCGGCCTGCACGTTGTGGAGCGCGCCGGGCAGGCCCAGCATGAAGTCACCGAAATGGGCGGCGGCGGGGCTGGCATTGGTGATGCGGGCGAAATCCTGCGGGTCGGTCAGCACGATGCCGGTGCCGCGGCCCGCGTCCTTGCGGCGGTCGGGCGGGTAGCCCATGGACCAGTCGAGGGTGATGCCGAACCGGTCGATCCGCACGTCGCGTTTCAGGGCGGAGGCGTGCAGATCGGCCATGGCGGAAACCGTGCGATCGATACTGCGGAAGCCGATATGGGCGTGCTGCATGATCCGGCCCTCGGCGGCCTTGCGGCGCTTGTAGGCGGCTTCGGAGGGGACTTGTTCGGTGTCGAGGAACAGGCAGGTGCCCAGCGGCCAGTCGGCGGCCATCCGGCGACCCTCGGCAAGAAGGTCGGCGCCGGGGCGCATCTCCGGAGCTGTCAGCGTGGGCTCGGGGGTCATCGGGCGGCTCCGGTCGGGTGGGGTGTCATGGTGCGGTTTGCTCGAATAGGTGGAAACGGGGACGTGAAAACCCTATCAGGCGGGGAGGACGACACAAGGCAAGGGGCTGGCGCAGGTGGCGCGGCCCGCGGCAGGGAAAGGCTGATAGAGGCATGAAACTTGGGGTGATCGGCGTCGGACATCTGGCAGGGGCTGTTCTGAAGGGGCTGCTGAACGGCGGTGTGGCGGCGGGGGATGTGTGCCTGTCGCCCCGCGGGCGCGGGCCGGAGATGGCGGAGCGGTTCGGGTTCGGGCTGGCCGAGGACAATGCCGCGCTGGTGGAGGCGTGCGACGTGGTTCTGCTGGCGGTGCGACCCGGCGATGCGGCGGAGGTGGTGCGCGGCCTGCCGTGGCGCGAGGGGCAGGTCGTGATGTCGGCCTGTGCCGGGGTGCGGATTGATCTTCTGGCCGAAGGGGCGGCGCCGGCGGAGGTGGTCAGGGTGATGCCGATCACCGCCTCGGAGCTGGGCGCGAGCCCGACGATCGTCTACCCGATGCGGGCGGAGGTGGCGCCGTACCTGGAGGCCATCGGCACGCCGATCCCGCTTGAGAGCGAAGAGCAGTTCGAAACCGCCACGGTCAGCGCCGCCGTCTATGGCTGGGCGCAGGCGATGATCCGGACGGGCACGGAATGGGGCGTGGCCAACGGGCTCGACCCGGCGGCGGCGCGGCAGTTGATGGCGCGGACCTTCGTGGCCTCGGGGCGGATACAGGGCGAGCAGGACGCGCCGATGGACGACATCCTTGCCAGCCTGTGCACCCCCGGCGGGATTACCGAGGCGGGGCTGCGCCATATCGAGGCGGAAGGCGTGCCGGAGGCGTGGGCGGGCGCCTGCGACCTCGTGCTGCGGAAGCTGCGAGGACAGGCCTGAAGCGGGCGTAAACCACTGGCGACGCGCCGGTTTCTCCCGCCTGCCCTGCCCTCGCGGTGACGCCATGGGCACGCGCTAGTCGTGCCCGATCGAGAAGTTGTTGCCGGCCTTGTCCTGCCCGCTGACGAGGTAGAGCGGGCGGACGCCGTAGCCCTGGGCGGGATGCTTCTTGCCGATCTCGGCGCCCAGCTCGTGATCGTAGAGCGAGGTGGCGGGCATCAGGCGGACGATGAAGGCGGCGCGGCGGCTGTCGGTGCGGTTCGCGCTGGAGCCGTGGATCATGTAGACGTCGTGGAACGACACCTGCCCCGCCCGCAGGATCAGGGGTTCGGCCTTGTCCTCATCGAAATACTCGGAATCGGTGACGAGGTTGATCGTCTTGTCGTCGCCGTCCTTCCAGGAATGGTTGAACAGTTCGTGCGCCTTGTGGGAGCCGGGGATGAATTTCATCGGGCCATTCTCGGGGGTGACGTCATCCAGCGGGATCCACATGGTCAGGGTTTCGAGCGGGCGGATCGGGTAATAGCCGCCATCCTGATGCCACGGGGTTTCCTTGCCGTTATGGGCCGGTTTGCCGAAGACGGTGGTGCCCCAGAGGATGATGTCCTCGCCGATGAGCTGGCGGGCGATGGCCATCAGTTCCGGCTGGGTCGCGAAGTCGAGCCAGCGTTCGGAGCCCTTGATGCCCATGGAGCCGCCGTTGGTCTGGTGCGGGGCGAGGATGATGTCGGATTCCACGTGCGGATTGCGGGCGAGGAGGTCGTCGTATTCCTGGCGCATCTCGGCGATCAGGTCCTGGGGAATCTCCCATTTCGGGACGATCCAGCCCTTCTCTCGATACTGCTGCACCTCGGCGTCGGAGAGCAGAACGCTCTGATCTACCTGTGAATTTTCCGTTGTGGTCATGGGGGTCTCCGGTTGGGTGGATTATCTGTCCGCAAAGCTGTCGACAGGCTTGACGACGACATTGACGGCCGAGGGTCATTCTGTCAACGATGGGATGGCTGATCGGGAGGATGCATGGCGAAGGCGGCGGCAGGCACGGTGGACATGGCGTATGAGCGGTTGCGCGACAAGCTGGTGGCGTTCGACGTCAAGCCGGGGGAGCGGCTGAACGAGTCGGAGATTGCCGCCGATCTGGCGATGAGCCGGGCGCCGATCCGGGAGGCGCTGAACCGGCTGGTGGCGGACGGGATGGTCAGCCTGGAGCCCGGGCGGGGGTTCTTCTGCCGGAAGCTAAGTGTCCGGGAAATAACGGATTTATACGATGTAAGGCTGGACCTCGAGACCGGCGCGCTGGTCGTGGTGCTGTCCTCGGCCACGGATGCGGCGCTGGCCGCGTTCGTGGGCAAGTGGCGGGCGGAGCTGGCACGGGGGGAGAGCCTGTCGCTGGACGAGCTGGTGAGCGCTGACGAGGCCTTTCACCTTGAGCTGGCGGCGATGGCCGGGAACGGGCCGAGGATGAAATTTCTCCATAATATCAATGACCGGATACGGTTCGTGCGCCGGATCAACCTTGAGGCGCCGGACCGGAACGGGGAGGCGCTGGCCGAGCATGCAAGGCTGTTGGAGGCGATCGCGGTGAGGGACTGGAAAACCGCGGTGGAGACCCTGCGGGAGCACCTGGCAAGGTCGACCGACGAGGTGCGGCTGATGGTGCAGAGCGCGCTGGCCAGGATCTATGCGGACGACGTGGCCTGACCCGGATTTTGGACGTCGGTATCGCGTCGGTATCACGTCGGTATTGCGTCGGTGTTCTTGCCAGACCGAAAGCGCGCATTTTTCCGGCATCAGCGCGGTGCAGCCGGCGAAAACTTGCGGCGATAAGTGCCGGGGGTGACGCGGGCAATGCGTTTGAAGAGGCGTCGGAAGGCCGCTGCGTCCTCGTAACCGACGGCCCAGCTTATCTGGTCGATCGGAAGGTCGCCCTGTTCGAGCATCCGCTTCGCCTGATCGACGCGGACCTGCTGGACATAGGCTATCGGAGACAGCCCGGTGGCCCGCTTGAAGCGGCGTTCGAAGGCACGGTCCGACAGGCCTGACCTGCCGGTCATTTCGGCGACCGGGCGCGCCACCGAAAAATTCTCGGCCAGCCAGTCCTGCTGCCGGGAGACGACCCGATCGCCATGCTGCGTGTCCGGCAGGAAGGGCAGATAGGGTGCCTGGCCCTCGGCATGACGTTCCAAAAGCTCGAACTTCGCCACCGCCTGCGCGGCCACCGGGCTGACAAAGCGCCCGATCAGGTAGAGCACCAGATCCTGCCACGAGGCGGCCCCGCCCGACATGACGAATTCCTCCCGTTCGCCGGCGGTGACAAGCACCTCGTCCAAGTGCAGTTCGACCTTGGGAAAGACCTCGTGAAAGGCTTTTCCAAACGCCCAATGGGTGGTTGCGGGCAGACCGTCCAGCAGGCCGGTCTCGGCCAGCAGGCCGAGGCCGGTGCAGGCGGAGCAGAGCACCGCTCCGCGCGCATGCGCGCGCTGCATCCACGCGACAAGCTCCGGATGTTGTCCGGCCGTCCAGCCCGTTTCGACCGCCATGGCCGGTACGATGAGGATATCGGTATGGACGACATCCGCGACAGCGCGTTCGACCGCAATGGGCAGACCGCTCCCGGCGGTAACCGTGCCCGGCGTCGATCCCACGATCTCGACCGCGAAAGGCGGCGAAGACGGCACCTCGTCGTGAAACTCCGCCACGACGGGAAAGGCCGTCAGCACTTCGTAGAGCCCGGCCACGGGCATCGCAAGGCTGCCCGGAACGGCAACGAGGCTTACGTGCATTTGCTGCGCTGGGGTCATTCTTGCCCTTCGCGACGGAAATGGACCGATGGCGCCGAGTCTCGCACTTACCGGGCGTGGTCTCAACCGGCAGGCTTTGCGGGCAAGCCAAGAAAGGAGATTCAGATGTTGTTCAACACGCAAATCCCCCGCACGGTCGTCACGGCGATGGCCTTGTCGACCACACTGTCCGGCGCGGCCGGGGCGGGCCCCGGCGCCGCCAGCGAGATCGAGGACAGGCTTGGCCAGTACGAGGCCCGTTTCAACAGCGCTGACCCCAAGGCAATTTCCCGGCTGTTCGACGAGGATGTCATCTATTACGGCCCGCTGGGGCAGGTATTCGAGGGCCGCGAGGCGGTCGAACAGCGATATCGGAACAGCTTCGAGGCCGGCTTTACCGATATGGAGGTCACGACGCTTGAAATCGAAGTGCGCGGCGACACGGCCTGGGACATCGCGCGCTATACGATAAAAGACCCCTCGGGCAAGCCGCTGTCGGGCTACCACCTGGCCATTCTGGAGCGGGTGGATGGCGAATGGCTCGTCCAGCGGACGCTGGTCAATGCCGTCATGCCGCAACCGCCCCAATAGCCGCATGTCCCTGTCTGAACGGGAGGGGTCGGGTCACATCCGGCGATGGCATCGCATGGTGCAGTTGCGATCGTTCGGGTGTTCCGGCCCCCTCACCCGCGCCGGCGTTTCGCCCCCCTGTCCCATGTCGTCCCCGTCACCCCCGCCTCGCGCAGGGGGAATTTCTGGATCTTGCCGGTCTGGGTCTTGGGCAGCGCGTCGGCGCGGTCGAGGTAGCGGGGGATCATGAAGGCGGGCATGCGGGGGGTGAGGAAGTCGATGAGGGCCTGCGGCTCCCACGCGGCGCCGGGCTTGAGGACGAGGACGGCCATCACCTCCTGTTCGGTATCGGCCGAGGCGACCGGGATGACCGCGCATTCGAGCACCGAGGGGTGGGCGAGGATCTGTTGTTCGACCTCCATCGAGGAGATGTTTTCGCCCCGGCGGCGGATGGCGTCCTTGACCCGGTCGACGAAGGCGAAGTTGCCGGCGTCGTCGCGGACCAGCATGTCGCCGGTATGGAGCCACTGGTTGCGCCAGGCTTTCGCCGTCCATTCCGGGTGGTTCCAGTAGCCCGCGGACATGATCCAGGGGCGTTTGGCGCGCACGACCGCTTCGCCCGGGGTGCCGTTCGGGACCTCCTCGTCATCGGCGTCGACGAGGCGGACCTCGTAGCGGTCCTCGGCCACGCGGCCGCAGGTTTTCGCGTCGTGCAGGTCGAAACCCGAGCGCGTGGGGCAGTTCATCTCGGTCCCGCCCCAGGTGGTGGAGACGCGGCAGGCGAAGCGGCGTTTGAAGTCCTCGACCTCGGGGATGAGGGGGACCATGAGCAGGCGGTCGAGCGGGGTGTCGGCGTCGGACGGAGTTTCGGGCTGGCGGTAGAGGAAGCTTGCCATGGCGCCGAGCAGGAAGGAGGCGGTGGCGCCGTGGCGGCGGATGTCGTGCCAGAAGCTGTCGGTGTGGAAGCCGCCCTGCACCACGGCGGTGCAGCCGGCGATGCAGGCGGCGTAGACCACGGCGAAGCGGCCGGCGATGTGGAAGAGCGGGATCGGGGCGAAATAGGTGTCGGTGTCGCGGAGGGCGAGCATCTCGGTCACGCCGAAGGCGTATTCGTAGACATGGGCGTGGGTCATCATCGCGCCCTTGGAGGGGCCGGTGGTGCCGGAGGTGTACATCACCGCCATGATGTCGTTGTAGCGGGGGGTTTCGCCGGTGAAGGGCGTGTCGGCGTAGAGGTCTGCGAGGGGGAGGATGGTGAAGCGGTCGAGGCCTTCGGGCACGTCGCCCTCGCCGGTGACGATCAGCCGGGTCAGGTGGTCGAGGCGGTCGGCGATGGGCGGGAGGCGGTCGAGGAAGTCGGTGTGGATGACCATGTCGCGGGCGAGCGAGTCGTTGATCATGTAGGCGAGGATGTCGCCGAGGTAGTGGTTGTTGAGCGGCACCTCGACCTGGCCGGTGCGGGCCAGCGCGCACCAGAGGTCGATGACCTCGATCCCGTCGGGGAGCATGCTGAGGATGGTTTCGCCCGGCGCGGGGCCGAGGGTGGAGAGGCCATGAGCCAGCCGCGCGGAGCGGTCGCCCATCTCGGCGTAGGTGAAGTTGTGGTTCGGCGTGGCGATCCACGTGGCGTCGGGCCGGTCAGCGATGCGGCGGGCCAGCACGGTGGCGAGGTCGCGCTCGCGGAGGGGATCGGCAAGGGGCTCGGCGGGCGCCATGGGCCCTAGCGCCCCTTGAATTTCGGCGGGCGCTTTTCGGAGAAGGCGCGGATCGCTTCGCCGTAATCCTCGGTATAGATCAGGTTGGTGATGGTCTGCTTTTCCAGTTCCAGCGCGGTTTCGAAATCGGCATCCACGACCCGTTGCAGCATGCGCTTGTGGGCGACGGTGGCGAGCGGCGCGCGGGAGATGATGCGGCGGGCCATGGCCTCGGCCGCCTGTTCCTCCTCGCCGTCGGGGACGAGCTTGTTGACGAGGCCGATGCGGTGGCCCTCCTTGGCGTCGATGAATTCGCCAGTCAGGACCAGTTCGCGGGCCTTGTTCATCCCGACTATGAGCGGCAGCAGCTTGGAGGCGCCGCCGGTGATGGTCATCCCGGCGTTGGATTCGGGGAAGCCGAAGACTGCGCTCTCGGCGGCGACGACGAGGTCGCTGTCGATCGCCACCTCGAAGCCGGCGCCGACGGCGTAGCCGCGCACGCAGGCGATGACCACCTTGCGGGCGGCGCGGATGATGCGGGGGATTTCCTGCAGGTTCTCGGTGATGTCCTCAACGATATCGAGGATCGGGTGGATCTCGCCGCTCTGGATCCGGGGGTATTCCTCCATCGCGACCTTGAGGTCGTCGCCGACGCTGAACGCCTCGCCATGGCTGCCGATGATGATCGCCTTGACCTCCGGGTCGGCGGAGGCCTCGCGCAGGACCTCGACGAAACGGCGCACCTCGGGCGGGTCGAAGGCGTTGAGCACTTCGGGCCGGTTGAAGCGGATCCAGCCGATCCCGTCTTTCACCTCGTATTGCAGTCTGGTCATTCGGGGCCTCCCTCGTGCCGGCGCGGTCTGGTGGGCCGGTCCTGTTCCACCGGCACAGGATTGCCGAAGCCCGGGCGCCGATCAAGGGGCATGGCGCGGGGCGCCCATGCCCGCCCCAGGTTCCGGGAGGCCGGCGGCGAGGGTTCGCTTCGGTTGCCGGGGTTGCGGCCGGGAGTTGAGCGAGGCGCCTTCGGGCGCCCCGCGGAGAGCCCACAGGTTCAGGTGGAGAGGAACGCGGCGATGCCGGCCTCGGCCACGTCGCGGTCCTGGGCCGGGGTGCCGGAGCTGACGCCGATGCCGCCGACGACGGTGCCGTCGACCACGACCGGTAGGCCGCCGCCCACCACCATGAGCCGGCCGGAGATGGCCGAGCCGATGCCGTAGGCGGGCGCGCCGGGCTGGCTGGCCTCGCCGTATTCATGGGTGGCCTTCCTGGCGCCGGAGGCGGTGAAGCTCTTGTCGATGGCGATGGTGATCGAGGTGACCTTGCCGCCATCCATCCGCTCGAAGGCGATGAGGTTGCCGCTTTCGTCGGTGATGGCGATGCACATGGGCACGCCGATTTCGTCGGCCCTGGCGCGGGCGCCGGCGAGGAGCTTGCCGGCGTCGGCGAGGTCGAGGCGGGTGACGGTCATCATGGGGTCTTGTCCTTTTCTCAGCTTGCCTTGGCCGCGCGCCGGGCGGCGTGCAGCAGGGGTTCGGTGTAGCCCGAGGGCTGTTCGGTGCCCTTGAAGATCAGGTCATGCGCCGCGGTGAAGGCCGGCCCGTCGAAGCCGGGGGCCATGGGGGTGTAGGCCGGGTCGTGGGCATTCTGGGCGTCGACCTTGGGGGCCATGCGCTTGAGCGAGGCTTCGACCTCGTCCGCCGAGGCGATGCCGTGCAGCAGCCAGTTGGCGAGGAACTGCGAGGAGATGCGCAGGGTGGCGCGATCTTCCATCAGGGCCACATCGTTGATGTCGGGCACCTTGGAGCAGCCGATGCCCTGATCGACCCAGCGGACCACGTAGCCGAGGATCGACTGGCAGCAATTGTCGAGCTCGTGCCGGACCTGATCGGCGGAGAGGTTGCGGCCGGTCATCAGCGGCAGGGTCAGGAGATCGTCGCGGGAAGCCTTCTGCCGCGATTTCATCTGTTCCTGCAGGGCGGCCACGTCGACGTGGTGGTAATGGGTGGCGTGGAGCGTGGCGGCGGTGGGCGACGGCACCCAGGCGGTGTTGGCGCCGGCGCGGGGGTGGCCGATCTTGGCCTCGAGCATCTCGGCCATCTCGTCGGGCTTGGCCCACATGCCCTTGCCGATCTGGCCGCGGCCCGCCATGCCGGCGGAGAGGCCCGCATCGACATTGCCGGCCTCGTAGGCGGCGAGCCACCTGGATTTCTGCATCTCGCCCTTGGGCACGACGGGCCCGGCCTGCATGGAGGTGTGGATCTCGTCGCCGGTGCGGTCGAGGAAGCCGGTGTTGATGAAGACGCAGCGGTTCTTCACGGCCTCGATGCAGGCCAGCAGGTTGACGGAGGTGCGGCGTTCCTCGTCCATCACGCCGATCTTGACGGTGTGGCGCGGCAGGCCGAGCAGATCTTCGACGCGGCCATAAAGACGGTCGGTGAAGGCCACTTCCTCGGGCCCGTGCATCTTGGGTTTGACCACGTAGACCGAGCCCGCGCGGGAGTTGCGGGGGCCGTCCTTGCCGAGGTCGTGCATGGCGGCGGCGACGGTGACGGCGGCGTCGAGCATCCCTTCGGGCGTTTCGTTCCCGTCCATCAGCACGGCATCGGTGGTCATCAGGTGGCCGACGTTGCGCACCAGCAGGAGGGCGCGGCCCGGGTGGGTGACGGTTTTGCCCTGCGGGTCGGTATAGGTGACGTCGGGGTTGAGGCGGCGGGTGACGGTCTTGCCGCCCTTCTCGAAGCTGTCCTCGAGGTCGCCGCGCATCAGGCCGAGCCAGTTGGTGTAGGCGAGGCACTTGTCCTCGGCATCTACGGCGGCGACGGAGTCCTCGCAATCCTGGATGGCGGTGAGGGCGCTTTCGAGCTTGACGTCGGCGATGTTGGCGGGGTCGTCCTTGCCGATGGGGGATGTGGGGTCGATGACCAGTTCGATGAGCAGGCCGTGGGCGGTGAGGATGATGTTGCCGCTGTCGGTGTTGCCGGCGAACTGGGCGGGGTCGGAGAGGTGGGTGGTGATGTCGCCAAGGGTGACGGAGAGGGTGCCGTTGGTGACCTCAAGGGCCGTGACATCGGCCCATTTGCCTTGCGCCAGGGGCGTGACCGCGTCGAGATGGGCGCGGGCCCATGCGATGACCTTCGCGCCGCGCTCCGGGTCGTAGCCGTCGCCCTGCGCTTCGCCCTCGATCACGTCGGTGCCGTAGAGCGCGTCGTAGAGCGAGCCCCAGCGGGCGTTGGCGGCGTTGAGTGCGAAGCGGGCGTTCATCACCGGCACGACAAGCTGGGGCCCGGCGACGGAGGCGATTTCGGGGTCGACGTTCTTGGTGTCGACGGTGAAGGGGGCGGGATCGGGCAGGAGGTAGCCGATCTCGCTCAGGAAGTCGCGATAGGCGGCGGGGTCGTGGGGCTGGCCCTGGCGGGAGGTGTGCCAGTCGTCGATCTGTTCCTGCAGTTTCTCGCGCTTGGCGAGAAGGGTCGCGTTCTCGGGCGCGAGGTCGCGCAGGAGCTCGGCATAGCCCGACCAGAAGGCGTCGGGCGTGACGCCGGTGAGAACTTCGTTCTCGATCAGATTGGCGAGGGGTTCGGCCACGGAGAGCCCGTGGCGGTCTACATACGCGGTCATTTTTCATCCTCCGTTGCGTTGCGTCACGCCTAGCGCAGGGCATGCGGGCTTGTAAGAAACGGAAAAATATTTTCCATTGTATGGAAAGGTATACCGAATGGGCACTCAGACCACCGAAGGGGTTCAATCCGTCGCGCGTGCGCTTGGCCTGCTGAAGATCCTCAGCCGGCATGACGAGGGCGTGCGGGTCAGCGACATGGCGCGGGAATCGGGGCTGGCGGTGTCGACGACGCACCGGCTGCTGACGACGCTGGAGTTGCAGGGGTTTGCCCAGTTCGATCCGGAGCGGGCGTTGTGGCATGTCGGGCGCGAGGCGTTCGCCGTGGGCGCGGCGTTCGGGCGGCGGCACAATTTCGTGGCGCCCGCCCTGCCCTACCTGCGGCGGCTGCGGGACGTGACGCGGGAGACGGCGAACCTCGGCATTCTCGACAATGACGAGCTGGTGACGATCAGCCAGGTGGAAAGCCGCGAGATCATGCGGGCGATCTCGCCCCCCGGCGGGCGGGTGCCGACCTTCTGTTCGGGGATGGGCAAGGCGATCCTGGCGACGTGGGAGGATGAGGATATCGCGGCCTTTGCGGCGCGCACCGGGTTCCGGCCGCAGACGGGGCATTCGCATCGGGGGCTGGAGACGGCGATGGCGGATATCGGGCGGATCAGGGAGAGGGGCTTTGCGCTGGATGACGAGGAGCATGTGACCGGGCTGCGCTGTGTCGCGGCGGTGGTGTGGTCGCCGCAGGGCGAGGCGGCCTGTGCGATCTCGGTCTCGGGGCTGGCGGCACGGCTGCAGGACGACCGGATCGGGGCGATCGGCGAGACGGTGGCGCGGGCGGCGGCGGAACTGACGGAGAAGCTGGGCGGGGTGGCGGCGCCGGGGTGATCAGGCCGGGGTGATCAGGCGGGCGCCTTGGCGGAGGTGGCGCGGATGATGAGTTCCGGCGGCAGCGCGAGGCTTTGAGCCGGGGCGTCGCCGGTGATCATAGCCGTGATGGTTTCGGCCGCGCGGGCGCCGATGGCGCGGGCCGGGATGCGGACGGTGGTCAGCGCCGGTTCGAAATCCTGCGAGCCGTGGAAATCGCCGATGCCGGTGACGGTGACGTCGCCGGGCACGGAGATGCCCAGCCGGGCGAGCGCGTGCAGCGCTCCCCAGGCCAGCACGTCGTTGCCGCAGACGATGGCGGTGGGGCGGCGGGGCGCGGCCATCAGTTCGGCCACGGCCTGCTTGGCGTCGGCGACGCTGTAGGGGGTTTCGCGCTGCAGGAGGTCGGGGTCGCCGCCATGGGCGCGCAGGCCATCGGTGAGGCCCTGAAGCCGCTGGGCGGCGCGGTCGTTGCCGTGGAGCGGCGGGAAGACGGCGGCGATATGACGGTGGCCGAGGGAAGCGACATGGGTGCCGACCAGGTGGCCGGCGCGGTAATTGTCGGAGCCGACGCAGGGCAGCGGCGCATCCTCGGCGTAGTTCCACAGAAGCAGGGCGGGCGTGTTCTGTTGCGCCAGAAGCTCGTAGGTGTCGGTGGCGTGGTCGAGGCCGATGAGCGCGATGCCGTCGACCCGGTGTTCGAGCATCTTGCGGGTGAGCGCGTATTCGCGGTCGAGGCTGTAGCCGTGCGAGGCGAGCAGGATGGTGAAGCCCGTCTCCTCGACCGCGTCGGAGAAGCTCTGGATCAGTTCGGCGAAGATCGCCTGGTCGATGGTGGGCACGATCAGGCCGATCGTGCCGCTGCGGATGCCGTGGATCGTCTGGGCCGCGCGGTTGCGGATATAACCCAGCCGACGCACCGCGCGGTCGATGCGTTTGCGAGTCGAGGGCTTGACCAGATCGGGGTGATTGAAAGAGCGCGAGACGGTCGAGGGGGAGACGCGGGCGGCCTTTGCAACGGCGAGGATATCGGCCTTTTTATCATTCATTTGCAATGGTTGCCCCGTGTATTGACGCCCGGTTATGAAAACATTTGCATTACTATTTTCATCTCTTACCGTGGAGCGTCAACCACAATGCGTTTTGGGAGGAGGGCTGCGTGGAGTTCCTGGCGTAC
Source organism: Roseovarius sp. (assembly GCF_040223625.1). Classification (GTDB taxonomy): domain Bacteria; phylum Pseudomonadota; class Alphaproteobacteria; order Rhodobacterales; family Rhodobacteraceae; genus Roseovarius. The sequence continues at coordinate 113,558 of NZ_JAVKFX010000033.1, forward strand.
ATGGGTGACGTGTTCACGCCGATCAATTTCGGCCTGCTGCTGATCGGGACGATCGGCGGGCTGATCCTTGGCGCAACGCCGGGCCTGTCGCCGACCATGGCGGTGGCGCTGCTCATTCCGTTCACCTTCCGGCTGGATGCGACGCAGGGGCTGGTTCTGCTGGGGGCGGCCTATACCTCGACCGTGGCGGGCGGGGCGGTGAGTGCGATATTGCTGAAGATACCGGGCGCGCCGGCGAATATCGCCACCACGCTGGACGGGCACACCATGGCCAAGAAAGGCGAAGGGGCGCGGGCGTTGCAGCTTTCCTTCGTGGCCTCGGCCGTGGGCGGGGTGTTCGGGGTGCTGCTGCTGATCTTCCTGACGCCGGTGCTGGCGAAATGGGCGCTGGCCTTCGGGCCGTCGCACCTGTTCTGGCTGGCGATCCTGGGGGTGACGGTGATCGGGTCGCTCGATTCCAGTTCGGTGGTGAAAGGGCTGCTGGCGGGGTGCATCGGGCTGTGGCTGTCGACCATCGGCTTCGACGACATCATGGGCGCCCAGCGCTTCATCTTTCATTCCAGCGTGTCGGGGGGGATCAACGTGATCCCGGCGCTGATCGGGCTGTTCGCCATTCCGCAGGTGATCTCGATGTTCCTGAAGGGCCGGCGCGAGCGCGAGGCGGAGGTGCTGAGCGTGCGGCGGCACCCGATCATGGAGGCCATCCGCGAGGTGTTCCGCCGGTCGCGGGCGCTGACGATCGGGACGCTGACGGGCTCGTTCATCGGGCTGATCCCCGGCGTGGGCGGGCAGATCGCGGGGCTGGTGGCCTATGACCAGTCGCGCCGGATGAGCCCGGAGAGCCGCAAGTTCGGCACCGGGCACAGCGAGGGGGTGATTGCCGCCGAGAGCGCCAACAACGCCATGGTGGGCCCGTCGCTGGTGCCGCTTTTGACGCTGTCGATCCCCGGCTCGCCCACGGCGGCGGTGCTGCTGGGGGGCTTGCTGATCCACGGGATTTTCCCCGGCAGCGACCTGTTCGAGAACTACCCGGAGGTGGCGTGGACCTTCATCAACTCGATGCTGGTGGGGCAGATCCTGATGTGCGTCTTCGGGCTTCTGGTGGCCGGGCTGGCGGCACGGGTGGCGCAGGTGCCGAACGCGGTGATGGCGGCGGTGGTGCTGGGGCTGGCGGTGTTCGGCAGCTATTCGGTGCAGAACTCGATGGGCGATGTCTACGTGATGATGGCGCTGGGGACCGGCATGTTCTTTCTCGAACGGTTCGGCCTGTCGGCGGCGCCGCTGGTGTTGGGGCTGATCCTGGGGCCGATTGCGGAGGCGAATTTCATTCAAGGCAAGATGATCGCCAACGCGACGTCGAGCACCGGGGCCTATTTCTTCACCGGATTGCTGAACCTGACGCTTATCGGGCTGGTGGTGGCCTCGGTCGCCTACTCGGTCTGGATGGAGCTTCGGCAGCGGCGCTACACCACCAAGGAAGATGCCATCGTGAGAGGGGAGACCCTGCCATGAGCGACCTGCCCCGCACCCAGCATATCGTGGCCAGCGGCCTGATCGCCGCGGTGGGGATCGGCGTGGCCTATATCAGCTACACGTCCGAGCCGGCGCGGGCCTTCCTGTTTCCGCGGATCATCTCTACCGCCTTCGTTGTGCTGGCGCTGTGGACCTTCGGCAAGGCCGTGCTGGGCAAGACCAAGGTGGGGATCGGCCTGTCGGCGGAGGCGTTGCGGAACATCCTGCCGGGGCTTGTCGTGGCGCTGGTCTATGTCTTCTGGGCGGCGCAGGCGCTGGGCTTCTATACCGCGTCGGGCATCGCCTTTTTCATGCTTCTTTCGCTTTACGACCCGGCGCCGCATGACGCGGTGCGGACATGGGTCAAGCGCATCATTGTCACCGCGGGTTTCGTCGCGGTGATGTACGGTCTCTTCGCGTTGCTGCTCAACGTCTACACACCGCGGGAGATATTCCTCTGAACCGCAACAGCGGCAGAGATCACATCCAAGGGAGGAAACCCCATGAAGACCCTTATCGCAGCCGCGTCCATCGCCTTGATGGGCCTGACCGGGGCCGCAGCCGCGGACTCGGCCGAGAACTACCCCGAACGCCCGCTGATGCTGATGGTCAGCTATGGCGCGGGCGGCGCCACCGACTTTCAGGCGCGGATCGTCACGATGACGGCGGGCAACGAGGATGCGCTTGGCATGCCTATTGCCATCGTCAACAAGCCCGGCGCGGGCGGCCGTGTCGGCTGGAACTGGATGGCCACGCAGGCGGAGGCCGACGGCTATACGCTGGGCGCCTACAACATCCCGCATTTCATCGCCCAGTCAATCGAGGGCGGGGTGGAGTACAGCGCCGACAGTTTCGAGCCGATCGCCAACTGGGGGGCCGACCCGGCGGTGTTCGTGGTGGGCGCGGACAGCGAGTTCAACTCGATGGAGGATGTCATCGCCTACGCCAAGGAAAACCCCGGCGGGCTGACCTTCTCGGGCGCGGGGCTTTACGTGGGGCACCATATCGCCGCGCTGCAGCTTGAGAAGGCGGCCGGGGTGAAGCTGGCCTATATTCCCAACAACGCGGGCGGCGCCGGTGCCATGAAGGCGGTGATCGCGGGCGAGGTTCTGGGCGGGGTCAACAACCTGTCGGATGCCTACCGCGCGAAGGAGGCGGGGAACGTGAAGATCCTCGGTGTCTTCGACAACGAGCGGAGCGACTTTCTGCCCGACGTGCCGACGATGCAGGAGCAGGGGTACGACATCGACAATACCAGCGTGAACTTTCGCGGGGTGATGGTGCCCAAGGGGACGCCGCAGCCGATCATCGACAAGCTGGCCGAGGTGGTGCCGACGATGTTCGAGAACGACCGCGTGGCCGGCAAGATGAAGGCCGGCGGCTCGCCCATGCACGTGATGACCCGCGACGAGGTGATCGAGATGTGGAAGGCCCGGGAAGCGACGCTGAAGGAGCTTCTGGCCGGTCTTTGACGCAAGGATTGGGGCGTGCGGACGGTCCGCGCGCCCCGTTTAACGGAAAGGTTTCGAGATGAACGCGATTGACCCGATCCCCGAGCTCGATGCCGTGATCGCCAGTGCAAGGGCCGCGCAGGCCCGTTACGAGGCGGAGGGCAGCCAGGAGCGGTATGACCGGGCGGCACAGGCCGTGGGCTGGGCGATCATGGAGCCCGGGCGCAACCGGGAGCTGGCCGAGCTGGCGGTGAAGACGACGGGGCTTGGCAACGTGGCCGACAAGATCGTCAAGAACCATCGCAAGACGCTTGGCCTATTGCGGGATATCAAGGGAGTCACGACCTACGGGGTGATCAGCGACGATGCGGCGACGGGGCTGACCGAGATTGCCCGGCCGATGGGGCTGATCGGGGCGATCGTGCCCTCGACGAACCCTGGAGCGACGCCCGCCAACAACATCATCAACGCGCTCAAATGCGGCAATGCCATCGTGGTGGCGCCCTCGCCCAAGGGGGTGGCGAGTTGCGAGCGGCTGTTGGAGTTCATTCACGCCGAGTTTGCCAAGATCGGCGAGGACCCGGAGCTTGTGCAGATGGTGCCGGCGCCGGGGTCGAAGGAGAAAACCCAGCGGCTGATGGAGAGCTGCGACCTGATCGTGGCGACGGGGAGCCAGAACAACGTGCACCGCGCGCAGACCGCCGGCACGCCGGCCGTGGCGGTGGGCACCGGCAATGTCACCGTGATCGTGGACGAGACCGCCGACCTGGCGGCGGCGGCCGAGAAGATCCGGGCGTCGAAGACCTTTGACAATGCCACGTCGTGTTCGTCGGAGAATGCCGTGGTGGTGGTGGATGCCGTGCGGGATGCGTTCCTGGAGGAGATGGCGCGCGCGGGGGGCGCCGTGGTCGAGGACGAGGCGGCGGTTGTGGCCGCGCTCTTCCCCGACGGGCACCTGAACCGGATGGTCGTGGCACAGGATGACGACCGGATGATCGAGGCGCTGGGGCTGACGGGCAAGGTGCCGGAGGGGACGGAGTACGTGGCCGTGCCGACGAAAGGGATCGGGCCGGGCCATCCGCTGTCGGAGGAGAAGCTGAGCCGGGTGCTGGCGCTTTACGGGGCGAAGGATTTCGAGGAGGCGGTGGAGATCACCAGCCGGATCCAGAGGCACCAGGGGGCGGGCCATTCCGTGGGGCTGCATACCGGCGATGACGCGCGGCCGATGGTGCTGGCGCGGGCGGTGCCGACCAGCCGGGTGATCGTCAACCAGGCGCATACCTTTGCCACCGGCGGGTCGTTCACCAACGGGATGAAATTCTCGCTGTCGATGGGCTGTGGCGCGTGGGGCGGGAATTCGGTGAACGACAACGTTCACTGGAAGCATTTCCTGCAGACGACGCGGATCGTGCGGGAGATCCCGCCGGATGAGCCGAGCCTCGAGGAGATCTTCGGCGATTACTGGAAAGCCGCCGGGGCATGACGCTGGACCGCGCAACGCCGCCATCGGACACGGTGGGCGCGTGGCTCGACCGGCGGGCCGAGGGGGGCGGCACGGCGATCGTGTTTCCCGAGGACGGCACGTCGCTGGGCTGGGCGGAGTTGCGCGAGGACGCGCTGGCGTTCGCGCGGCGGGTGACGGGGCTGGGCGTGGCGAAAGGCGAGAGCGTGGCCATCGTGGCGCCGAACAGCCGCGAGGGGATCACCGCGTTTTACGGGGCGCTTGCGGGCGGGTTCCGGGCGACGATGATCAACCTGGCCGCCGGGCGGGATGCCATCGCCTATGCGCTGGAGCATTCCGAGGCGCGGTTCGCCTTCGTCCATCCCGCCTGTCGGGATCAGTTCGACGCGGCGAACGATGCCGGGGTGGAGGTGATCGGCGCGTGGGGCGACGGGGACGGCCCGCTGCACGAGGTGGCGCCGGGGGATCATGCGCTGCTGATGTATACGTCGGGCACGACGGGGCGGCCGAAGGGGGTGCTGCACAGCCATGCGAGCCTGCTGGCCGGGGGGTGGACCACGGCGGTGGCCCATGACCTGACGGCGGAGGACCGGGGGTTCTGCGTGCTGCCGGTCTATCACATCAACGGGTTGTGCGTGACCGTGATGAGCGCGCTGGTCTCGGGCGGGTCGCTGGCGATGGTGGGGCGGTTCTCGGCCTCGCGGTTCTGGGCGCAGGCGGGGGATGGCGGGGTGACGTGGTTCTCGGCGGTGCCGACGATCATATCGCACCTGCTGCATGGCGAGGGGGGGCCGGACGAGGCGTGCCGTGGGCGGCTGCGCTTCGGGCGCTCGGCCTCGTCCGCCCTGGCGGTGGAGACGCAGGCGGCGTTCGAGAGCCGGTTCTCTGTGCCGATCATCGAGACGATGGGGCTGACGGAGACGGCGGCGCAGATATTGTCGAACCCCCTGCCCCCCGGCACGCGCAAGATCGGGTCCTCGGGCATCGCCTATGGCTGCGAGGTGGCGATACAGGACGAGGCGGGAGAGGCCGTTGGGGCGGAGGCCGAGGGCGAGATCGTGGTGCGGGGGCCGAACGTGATGCTGGGGTATTTGAAGAACCCGGAGGCCACGGGGGAGAGTTTCCGGGGCGACTGGTTCCGGACGGGGGATCTGGCGCGGATGGATGGCGAGGGGTATGTCTTCGTCACCGGGCGGTTGAAGGAGTTGATCATCAAGGGGGGCGAGAACATCGCCCCGCGCGAGGTGGATGAGGCGCTTTATGCGCATCCCGACGTCGTGGAGGCGGCGGCCTTTGCACGGCGTTGTGCGAAGTATGGCGAGACGGTGGAGGCGGCGGTTGCGGTGCGGGAGGGCTCCAGCCTCGGGGCGGAGGAATTGCTGGAGCTGTGCCGTCGGAAGCTGGGGGCGTTCAAGACGCCGGATGCGATACACTTCCTCGACGAGCTGCCCAAGGGCCCGTCGGGGAAGATCCAGCGGCTGAAGCTGGCAGATATTCTCGGGGTTTAATCGGCAGGCAGGCGGGGCATGACGCAGGCGGCGTCGGCCTGGCCGGGGTGGTGGGGTGTGCCGGCGTCCCAGGGCAGGAAGACCATGGCGTCGGAGATGCCGAGGTCTTCGAGCTGCCAGGGCGTGCCGCCGCGGAATTCGAGGTGGCCGCGGCCGATGATGCCGATGACGAGCGGCGCGTCATCCTGGGCGGCGCGGGCGGCGATGCGGCAGGCGAAGGCGCGGTCCCATGTCTGCTGGGCGCGGACGAACCGGTCGAAGGCGGGGTCTTCGGGGGACTGGGCCTGACGGTCGGGGCGGGCGCCGCCGGTGACCTCGAACAGGTAGCGGCGGTAATCGGGCGAGGCGTCGCGGGCGGGGGTGAGGCCTTCGCGGGCCTCCTCGGCGATCTCGTCCCAGCCGAGCTTGCCCACTTCGCTGACCAGCCCGCGGCGGCAGTTGAGGCCGATCATCTCGGTCCCGGTGTCGCGACAGAAGCGGAAGATCGGCAGGTATAGCTCGGGCGGGAAGTTCCAGACCTCGCCCCATTCGGCGCGGTCGAGGAAGGTTGTTTCGTCGAGGTCGCCTGCCACCCATTCGGCCAGCACCGGGTCGAGCCGGGCCGGGAACATCTCGAAGCCCAGCACGAGCGGGCGGCCATGGGCCAGCAGCGCCGCCGAGACGTGCATCTGCCAGCGGTGGATATCGGCGCGGTCATGGGTTTCGCCAAGCAGGACCGCCGGGGCGCGGGCGGCCCGCGCGATCAGGTCGGGATAGGCCAGCGGCGTGCCGGTGCCGGGTTCGAACCAGTCGCCCGCCTTCATGCCGGGGTTACCCGCAGACCGGTGGGCGCGCCATTCGTGTCGAGGGCGCGGTGGCCGTCGGCATCGGTTTTCCAGCCCGCGACGCTGCCGCCGGCGAGGTGGAGGTGGAAGCCCTTGGTCATCACGTTGATATATCCGCCCATCGGCACGATCTTCTCGATCGTACCCTGCCAGTTTTGGGTGAGGCCGGAAAGCTCGGCGGTGATGGTGACGGGCCGGGCGCTTTCCTGCAGCTGTTCGAGGAGGGCGAGGCCGGGGTCGGTCGGGTCGATCTCGGCCGGGTCGGCGGTGTCGCGAGGCGCGGGCGGCTCGGTGGGCAGCGGGGTGCGGGGGAGGCCGGCGAGGGCCGTTTCCATCGGGGCAGCGCCTTCGAGGCCGGTGACGGAGAAGATGCGCTCGTCCGCGGCGTCGAGGAATTCGAGCCGGGGGTAGAGCTTGTCGCGCATGACGGTGCTGATGTCGAGCACGACCGAGGCGAAGGCATCGGCGGGCAGGTCGGCGGACTGTTCGGGGCCAGTGATGTGGATGCGGCCGTTCCCGGTGGTGACGCTGTCGACCGTGCCGAGCCGTTCATGCATGAAATTGTCGGGGCGGAGGGCGAGCATCACCCTGTCCATCTTCGGCAGGCGTTGCAGGATGGCGGCGGGGTCGGCCCCGTCGAGGCGCCAGCGGCCCATGGTGGTTTCGACGGTGTCTTGCGCGGCTTCGGTCATGCGGTGTTCCTTTGTTGGGTTTCATCCTGTTGCGGCAGGCCGATCTGCCAGATCGAATAGGGGGCGAGCGGGAACGGATCCCGGTGCGAGACGCAGAGGATCGCGGTGTCGGGAAGCGAGCGGTTGATGAGCGAGAGGATCTCGGCCTCGGCGGTGGCGTCGAGGCTGCTGGTGGCCTCGTCGAGGGCGACCCAGGCGGGGCGGAGGAGCAGGACGCGGGCCAGCGCGAGGCGCTGGCGCTCGCCCATCGAGAGCCCTTCGAGGGCGGCGGGGCCGTCATCGTCGAGCGACGGAAGGCGGTGTTCGAGGCCAAGCTGGGACAGCACGTGGCGGATGCGTTCCGGTGGGAAATCGGCCGGGTCGTCGGGGTAACAGGCGGCGGCGGCGAGCCCCTCGCCGAAGAGGTGCGGCTTCTGCGGCAGGTAGAGGATGCGGTTCGCGGGGCGGTCGATCCGCCCCTCGCCATAGGGCCAGACGCCCGAGATGGCCGCGAGCAGCGTGCTTTTCCCCTGCCCCGAGGCGCCGGCGATCCAGACGCGTTCGCCGGGGTGGATGGTGCGGTCGGGCACGGGGAAGAGCGCCCTGCCCTGCGGCGTGACCAGGCGCAGGCCGCGGACATGCAGCGCGTCGTCGGAGGCGGTGGTGCGGATGATGTCGCGGGCCGCGCCGGGCATCGGCGGCGGCTGGTCGGCACTGGCGAAAAGGTCGTCGAGCCGTTCGGCGACGGCGGCGAACGCGGCCAGGTCGCGGTAGGAGAAGATGAACCAGCTGAGCGTCTGCGTCACGCGGCCGAAGGCGCCGGAGAGCTGCATCAGCCCGCCCAGCGTGACCGCGCCGGCGAAATAGGCGGGCAGCGCGAAGAAGAGCGGGATGCGCAGGATCGACTGGTAATAGGGGCGGGTGAAGAGGCCGAGGATGAACTCCCGACCGATGAGGCGATACCAGTTGTGGCGGATGCCGTCGAAGCGCTGAGCGAGGCGGCGACGCTCGGCCGGCTCGCCGGCGGACTGGGCGACCTCGCCCGCGTTGTCGCGCAGTTGCACGAGGGCGTAGCGGAAATCGGCCTCGCGCCGTTCCTGCCGGAAGACGAGGGATTTCAGCGGGCGGCCCATCAGGTGGGTGAAGACGCTGGAGACCGCCACGTAGAGGAAGGCCAGCCAGACGAGGTAATGGGGAATGGCGAGCTCGCGCCCGAAGATGGGTAGGCGGAGCACGAAGTCGGACAGGTTCCAGAGGATCACCACGTAGGAGACGAGCGCCACGATGCGGCCGATCAGGTCGAGCGTTTCCTGCAGCAGAAGCTCGATATAGAGGCGGCAATCCTGGGCGATCCGCTGGTCGGGGTTGTCGACGGATTTGGGCGAGAGGCCGGGGCGCAGGTGCCAGTAGGCATGCCCGTTCGTCCAGGCATCGAGGGCGCGGTCGGTGAGCCGAGCGCGCCAGCGCAGGAGGAGGCGCTTGCGGATATAGTCGCCCAGCAGGAAGATCATGGACGACAGCAGGACGATGCCGCCGAAGACCCAGAGCTCGCGGATCGCGGCGGCGGCGTCGACGTTTTCCAGCGCGTCGTAGAAGCGCTTGTACCAGGCGATCATCTGCACATCGACCCAGATGTCGGCGAATTGCAGGCCGAGCACCGAGCCGAACATGACGAGCCCGACCCAGGCCCCCGGCCCGGAGGCCGCGAGCCGGGTCAGGCGATTGATGCGCTGGAGAACGGCGCGCATCTAGAAGGTCTTGTCGAAGCTGACCATGAAGGTCCGCCCCGGCCCGGTCTGAAGCTCGATCGGGTTGCTTTTGGCCACGGCCGCGCTGGCCGTCACCCCGTAGGTGGCGGCGTTGGGCACGAAGTAGCGCGTGTCGAAGACGTTCTGCACGCCGAACTTGATGAAGCCGTTATCGACAACCTCCCACTTGGCGTAGAGGTCGAGAAGCGCGTAGCCATCCGGTTTGAAATCGGTCGGGTTTTCGGTTTCCTGCACGTCCGCGGCGAAGGTGGCCACGCCTTCGAGGGTGAGGTTGCGCGCCGGGATCTCGTGGGTGAGCGCCACGGTCGCGGTGAGCGGTGGCAGGGTGTGCGGGGTCTCGAGCGCCGTGGGCGTGAGTTTCTGCCGGCCCTTTTGCCACGCGGCGGAGAAGTCCATTCCGGTTCGGTCGGTGAAGTGCCACGCGCCCGAGGCCTCGATCCCCCAGATATCGACCTTGGAGATGTTACGGTAGGTGTAGTCGCTGGTGCCCGGCGGGTTGTAGAAATCCTGGATGAAGTCATCGTACTGCGCATAGAAGCCGTTGATGGCGACGAAGCCGCGGGGTTTCTCAAAGCGCAGGCCGAGCTCGTAGCTTTTGACCTCTTCGGGGCGCAGGTTGGGCGCCGGGATCAGGTTGAAGAAGGCGCCCGGCAGCGAGGTGTAGAGCTGTTGCGCGGTGGGCATCTTGAAGCCCTCGCCGTACTTGCCCCAGACCGACCAGGTGTCGTCGAACCGGTAGATCGCGCCGAGGCTGGCGAGCAGGCGTTCCTGTTCGCGGGTGCGCGGCTCCTTGCCCGGCACCGGCTGGTAGTTGGCATCGGGGCGCGGGTCGATCTTGTAGGTGGCGAAGCGCAGGCCCGGCGTCAGCTCGAACGCGCCGCCCGCGAAGGTGATTCGGTCCTGCACGTAGATGTCGGCGCGGGTGGTGGTGGCGTTGGCGAAGTTGAAGCCGCCGGCGCGCGTGTCGGTGACGGCGCCGGTGGTCAGGTTGGTCTCGATATCGCGCCGCTGGTAGTCGGTGCGGGCGATGTCGCCGTCGAAGCCCACGATCAACTCGTGCTCGGTCTGGCCCAGCATGAAGTCGAAGGTGGCCTGGACGTCGAGCTCGTAGAAATCCTCGGAGTAGCCGAGGTAATCCCGGGTGACGATGCTGTCGCCCGAGGCCGAGGTCGAGGCCTCGGTGCCGGTGCGGGAATAGCCGTTGGGCGTGTAGGCGAAGGTGGTGCGCAGTTCGCGCAGGGTGTCGCCGGGGGTGAAGCTGTGCTCGACCGCGTAGCGCTCGCGGTAGAGGTCGAGGAAGCGGTCTTTCTGGTTGATGACCTCGCCAGTGGGCAGCCCGGTGATGGTGGAGAGGACCGGGCCCAGCGACGAGAGCTGCTGCACGGCGGTTTCGCGGCCGGTGATGTCGGCGCTGAATTCGAAGCGGTGGTTATCGCCGGGGGTCCAGACCAGCTTGGCCAGCGTGCGATTGGCATCGGTGCTCATCGGGTCGAAGGTGCCGCAGGGGACGGCGCCGGAGGCGATGCTGCGCGGGCAGCCGTAGATGCCGCCATCGTCGCGGGCGTTGGTGAGCCTCGGCTCGTTGGCGGTGGCGCGCTTGAGGCCGACGAGGATCGAGAGGTCGTCGGTGAAGCGCTGGCCGAAGGTGAGCGAGACGTCGGTGGCGTTGTCGAAGCTGTCGAAGCCGCCCTTGATGTTGAGCCCCCGGTCGCGGCCCTGAAGCAGGTCTTCGGGGTCGAGCGTTTCGAGTGCCACGAGCCCGCCCAGCGCGTCGGCGCCCCAGAGCACCGAGGCCGGGCCGCGGACGATCTCGACCTGCTTGGTGAAGCTGAAGTCGAGGTAGTCGCGGGTGCCGTCGATGATGCGTTCGGGGACGCGCGAGCCGTCGACCTGCATGGCGACGCGGTTGCCGCCGACACCGCGGATGGTGAAGCCGCCGAAGGTGCTGAACGGGTCGGTGCCGGAAGTCTGGCGCGGGGCGGTGACGCCGGGCACGGTGCGGACCAGCTCCTCCATGTCGGTGATGTGGCGGTCGTCGATCTCGTCGGCGTCGATGACGGTGACGTTGGCGGGCACGTCGAGCACCTGCCCCCCTGCCCTGTCGGTGTTCAGCGTGATGGTGCCGAGTTCGATATGGCCGTCCTGCGCGGAGACCAGCGAGGCGGGGCATACGCCCAGCAGGAGGCACGCCGTCAGGCGCACCGCGACATTCAATGGTTTGGACATGATCCATCCCCCAAGTGCGTTTCTCGTTCGATAGCGGGCGCACGAAGGGGCTGGCTTGAATTATTGGTATCGCCTTTACTTAACCTGATTAATTAAGTCAACTTAATCCGGCGCGGGTCGAACCGGGAAAGGCAAAGACCCTGCCGCAAGGCGTGAAACCTGGGCAGGGCCTTGATGTGGTGCCTGTTTTTCGGCCGGTTCAGGGATCAGGCGCCGAAGCGTGGTTCGGGCACGCCGGTCACGCCGAGGCCGCGGAGCGCGAAGAGGCTGCCGCGCTGGACGTCGTCGCCGGGGAAGCGCGGCAGGGGCGGCTTGGCCATCGAGGTGACGTAGAGGATGTCGAGGTTCGGCCCGCCGAACTGGACGCTGGTGACCTTCTTGACCGGCATCTCGATCTCGCGGTCGAGCGTGCCGTCGGGGGCATAGCGGCAGAGGCGGCCGTCATAGACCAGCGCCATCCAGTAGAAGCCTTCGGAATCCACCGTCGCCCCGTCGGCGGCGCCGCCGTTCGAAGTGTCGACCGTGGCGAAGGTGCGGCGGTTCGAGATGGCGCCGGTGTCGATGTCGTAATCGTAGGCCCAGACCTCGCCCGTCCAGGTGTCGGTGAAGTAGAAGGTCTTGTCGTCGGGGCTGAAGCAGGGGCCGTTCGAGCAGATGATGCCGTCGTCGAGCTTGTGCACGCTCATGTCGGGGTCGACCCGGTAGAGCGCGCCGTTGGCGCCCTCTTCCATCGTGTCCATCGAGCCCGCGAAGAACCGGCCGCGCCGGTCGCACTTGCCGTCGTTGATGCGGTTCTGGTCCTTGCCCTCCTCGGGGTCTTCCAGCAACTCGCAGTCGCCGGTCGCGAAGTCGAGCAGCCAGAAGCCCTTGTCGAGCGACACGATCGCCCCCTCGCCATCCTTGCGGAGCGCCATCGAGCCGATCTTGCCGGGCACGTCCCAGGCGCGGATCTCGGTGCCGTCGGCGGTGCAGCGGAAGACCCGGCCATCCATCGAGTCGATGAAGTAGAGGCGCTGCTGGTCCACGTCCCAGACGGGGCCTTCGCCGAGGGTCGTCTTCACGTCGAGCAGTATGTCGATCTGCATGGTCTTTCCTCCCTGTTCCAGACCTGTTCAGAAATTCACCCGGTCGCCGCCCTTGAGCGCCAGCATCTCGCGCGCCTCGTCGGGGGTGGCGACCTTGAGGCCGAGCCCCTCGACAAGGCGGCGGGCCTTTTCGACCTGCTGGGCGTTCGATTCCGCCAGCTTGCCGCGTTCGATCCAGATGCTGTCCTCGAGCCCGACGCGGATGTTGCCGCCCATCGAGACGGCCTGGGTGGCGATGCGGAACTGGTCCTTGCCGGCGCCGAGGACGGACCAGCGGAAATCGTCGCCGAACAGCCGGTCGGCGGTGCGTTTCATGTGCATCACGTCCTCGGGGTGGGTGCCGATACCGCCGAGCAGGCCGAAGACGGATTGCACGAAGAAGGGCGGTTTCACCAGCCCGCGATCGGCGAAATGGGCGAGGTTGTAGAGATGCGAGATGTCGTAGCATTCGAACTCGAACCGTGTGCCGTTGCCGTAGCAGGTTTCGAGCACGTACTCGATATCCTGGAAGGAGTTGCGGAAGACGAGGTCGCGGGAGTTCTCGAGATGCTCGCGCTCCCATTCGTGCCGGAACTCCTTGTACTTGGCCAGGAGCGGGAAGAAGCCGAAATTCATCGAGCCCATGTTGAGCGAGGCGACCTCGGGCTGCCAGTGGGCGGCGGGGGCGGCGCGTTCGTCGACCTTCATGTAGGGCGAGCCGCCGGTGGTGATGTTCACCACGGCGCCGGTGGCCTGCTTGATCCGCGGCAGGAAGCCGGCGAAGGCCTCGACCGATTGGTCGGGCTTGCCGGTTTCGGGGTCGCGGGCGTGCAGGTGGAGGATGGCGGCCCCGGCCTCGGCCGCGCCGATGGCGGCCTCGGCGATCTCGTCCGGGGTGATCGGCAGGTGCGGGGTCATGGTGGGGGTGTGAATGGCGCCGGTGACGGCGCACGAGATGATGACCTTGTCGGGGGACGGCATGTTCAGTCTCCTATGTCCTTTGCGGCGCTGGCCTTGTGGGCGGCGAGCGCCATCAGTCGCCTGTCGCGCCACGCCTGCCGGCGGGCGAGCGAATCTTCCGGCAGGGCCGCGCGGCGGTCTGCCTCGATCTTGTCTAGCACTTCCCCGGCCCAGTCCACCCCCGGCTGGCCGGCCATGTCGGTGTAGATGCCGGCGTAGCGGGCGACGTAGTCGCGGATGCCGCCGGGGGCGTTGAGGTCGATGGTCTCGAACGGGCCGATGAAGGACCAGCGCAGGGCCAGCCCCTCGCGCAGGCCGATATCGACATCCTCGGCGCTGGCGTAGCCCGCCTCGACCAGCCGGAACGCTTCGTGCAGGAGGGCGCCCTGCAGGCGGTTCATGACGAAGCCGTCCACCTCGCGCTGCATGACGATGGGGCGCATGCCGGCGGCGCGGAGCATGGTGGCGGTGCGCTCCATCAGGGCCGGATCGGTCCAGGGGGCCGGGACCAGTTCGGCCGCGGGGACGAGGTAGGCGGGGTTGATCGGGTGGTTGACCATGCAGCGGTACCGCCCCTCGAGCCCCTCGGAGATGGCCGAGGGCAGCAGGGCCGAGGAGGAGGAGGCGAGCACGGTGTCGGGCGCGGCAATGGCGTCGAGCCGGGCGAAGATCTCGCGCTTGACGTCGATCCGTTCGAAGGTGCTTTCCTGCACGTGTTGGGCGCCGTCGAGCGCCTCTTCCAGCGTGGCGGCGGGGGTGATGCGGGCCAGCGCGTCGGTGGCGGTGCAATCGATGAGGCCCAGCCGCTCCAGCTCGGGCAGCATTTCGGCGGCGAAGGCGCGGGCGGCGGCGGGGGCGTCGGGGTTCTCGTCCCATAGGCGGACCTGATGGCCCGCGCGGGCGAAGACGATGGCCCAGGCGCGGCCGATGAGCCCTGCGCCGATACATGCGACGGGTGCGGTCATCCGAGTGTCTCCAGGTTGCCATCGACGGGGAAGGATTGCCCCGACAGGTTGCGCCCGGCGCCGGAAATCAGGAACGCCACGATATCGGCCACGTCGTCCGGCGGGGTCATGCGGCGCAGCGAGATGCGCGAGATGTATTCGGCCTTCATGTCCTCGTGGCTGACGCCTTTCTGGGTGGCGCGGTCGGCGATGACCTTTTCCATGCGCGGGCCTTCGATGATGCCGGGCAGGATGGCGTTGACGCGGATGTTGTCGGGGCCGAGTTCCTTGGCGAGGCTTTGGGTGAGGCCGATGACGCCCCACTTGGCCGAGGAATAGGGCGTGCGGAAGGCATAGCCGAAGCGCCCGGCAGAGGAGGACATGTTGACGATCGCCCCGCCGCCCGCCTGCTTGAGCAGGGGCACGCCGAAATGGGCGCAGAGGAACTGGCCGGTGAGGCAGATGTCGAGGCAGCGGCGCCAGTCGGCGGGGGTGATGTCCTCGACCCCGCCGGTTGGGCCTGCGATGCCGGCGTTGTTGACCAGCGCGTCGAGCCCGCCGAGCGTGTCGGCGGTCTGGCGGAAGAAGTCCTCCATCTGTGCCTCGTCGGAGACGTCGGCGGGGATGGCCAGCTCTGCATCCAGTTCCGCCTTGGCACGGTCCAGCGCGGCGGGGTCGACATCGCAGATGGCGAGGCGCGCGCCCTGCGCCTTGAGTTGCCGGGCGATGCTGAGGCCGATGCCCGCCGCGCCGGCAGTGACGACGATGCGCTGGCCGGATATGCCGGGAAGGGTCATGGTGTCGGTTTGTGGCAAGGGTGTCTCCTTTACTCGCGAAGGGCCAGCACGGCCGCGAGGATGACGAGGCCGAAAAACACGGACCGGAAGGCGAAGGGCAGTGCCGTGCCGGCCAGAAGGGTCTGCATGGCGGTGAGCAGCAGCGCGCCGCCGACCATGCCGAGGTAATGCCCGCGCCCGCCGGTGATGAGCGTGCCGCCGACCACGACCACGGCGATGGAGGGCAGGAGGTAATCGTCGCCCATCCCGAGGCTCGCCTGTCCGGAGAAGCCCGCCAGCAGGATGCCGACGATGGCGGCACAGAGGGCCGAGAGGATGTAGACCGAGACGATCACCCGCCCGGTGCGCACGCCCGAGAGGCGCGCGGCAAGCTCGCTGTTGCCGACGGCGTAGACCCGGCGGCCGAAGGCGGTTCGACCCAGCAGCAGAAGGGCGAGGATGACGAAGATCGCCAGCCCGAAGATGATCGGTGTGACACCGGCGATCTTGCCGGTCATCAGCCAGCGCAGCGCCGGCGGGGCGAAGCCCGCGGGCGTGCCGCCCGACCAGAGCAGGGCGGCGCCCTGAAGGAGGCCGTTCATGGCCAGCGTCACCACGATGGGCGAGAGGCCCAGCGCCACCACGCCCAGCCCGTTCATGAGGCCGATCACCACCGCCACGCCGAGGACGACGGGCAGCGCCGTCCAGAGGCCCATATCGGTGCCGCCGACCAGCCCGGTCAGCAGCACGCCCGAGAGCGCGATGCACCAAGGCAGCGACAGGTCGAGCCCGCCGGTGAGGATCACGGCCCCCTGCCCCAGCGCGAGGATGGTCAGGAAGCAGGACAGCACCAGAAGCGAATCCCAGTAGCGCCAGCCGCTGAAGACGTTTCCCAGCACGATCTCGGTCGCGATCAGCACCAGCACGAGGCAGACGAAGCTGGGCAGCACGTAGCGCATCGTGTGGCCATGGCGCTGCAGGAAGGTGGGCCGCGGGGCGGCCTCGGCGGGGCGGGTGAAGGCGAGGCGGCGGTCCTCGCGCGGGCGTTGGGAGACGAGCCAGCCCTTGCCGCGTGCCCGAAGCGCCTCGGAGAGGTCGCGCAGGCGGTGCGACAGGGTGCTGTGGCGCGAGAGCGACCCGGCGAGGACCGCGATCAGCAGCACCGCGCTTTCCGCGATGGTCGAGTAATAGGCCGAGATGTTGAGCGAGAGCAGCAGGTTGACGACGATCATCAGCACGTAGGCGCCGATCAGCGTGCCGATCACCCCGCCCTTGCCGCCGCCGAGACGGGTGCCGCCGATGACCACCGCCGCGAAGGTCGGCAGCAGCAGGGAATTGCCCACCAGCGGATCGCCCGAGCCGGTCTGGGCGCTGACGAAGACGCCCGCCAGCCCGTAGAGCCCGCCCGCCAGCACGTAGGTCAGGAAGGTGGCGAGCCTAGTGTGCAGGCCGGTGGCGTGGGCCGCCTCGGGGTCGCTGCCCACGGCGTAGAGGGTGACGCCGTAGCTGGTGCGCTTGAGCCAGAGCCAGAAGGCTGCCAGCACCAGCAGCAGGGTGACGGGTGCGGGCAGCAGGCCCGGGATGGTGTCGCCCAGGTAGACCGCGCCGAGCGTGGGCGAGACGAAGCCGCCGGGCATGTCCATCACCAGCAGGGTCAGCCCCTGCACGATGAACATCACCGCCAGCGTGACCACGATGGGCTGCAGCCGCATGACCGCGACGAAGAAGCCGTTGACCGCGCCCACGCCCATGCCGATGGCGATGCCTACGGCCGTCCAGAGGAGGACCGAGGCCTCGGGGTTCATCGGGTCCATCGAGGTGGCCAGCACCGCGTTGACCAGCGAGACGACCGCCCCCGCCGAGAGGTCGAAGCCGCCGGAGAGGATGACCAGCGTCTGTCCCGCCGCGGCGATGGCCGTGGTGGCGCCGCCGCTGGCCATGAAGGAGATGTCGAAATAGCTGAGCGGATAGGGGCTGAGCGAGGCGCTGACGGTCAGCAGCAGGGCGAAGACCAGTGCCGCGACGGTGACGGCCTGTCCGCGCCGGGCGAGGCGGAGCCAGCGGGGGGCCCCTGCCCCGTTTGCGTGCTGCGATGAGGTGGTATCGGTCACGTGGCGGCCCCCGTTCCTTCCGGTTCCTGTGCCTGGCGGAGGACCATGGGATCCTGCCCGCCGAGCATCGCTTCGAGCACTGCGCCCTCGGTCAGGGCGTCGCCCTCGAACCAGTCGGTCAGGCGGCCTTCATAAAGCACGCCGACGCGATCGCACATGTGGACGAGTTCGGGGATCTCGGTGGAGTGGAACAGGACCGAACCGCCCGCATCGGCGTAGTCGCGCAGGAGCTTGTAGAGCTGGGCCTTGGTGCCGACATCGATGCCCCGGGTGGGATCGAAGAGCAGCAGGATGCGGCTTTGGGCGACCAGCCACTTGGCGATCACGATCTTCTGCTGGTTGCCGCCCGTGAAGGCGCCCGCCGGCAGGTGATGGGCGCGGGCATCGACATCGACGGCGTCGAAGGCGCCGGCGGCGGCGCGGGCCTCGGCCGAGCCGTCGATGAGGGGACCGCGATGGAAGTTTGCCAGCACCGGCAGGGTGGCGTTGGTGCGGCCGGTGAGCTTGAGGAAGAGGCCTTGGGTCTTGCGGTCTTCCGGCACGAGGCCGATGCCCACGGCGGGGTCGAGCGCGTCGGCGGGGTTGCGCAGGTGCAGCGGCTTGCCGTCGAGCTCGATATGGCCATGGCGGAGGTTCTCTTCGCCGAAGAGCGCGGAAAAGAGCATGTCCTGCCCCATGCCCTGAAGCCCGGCGATGCCGAGGATCTCGCCCCGGTGCAGGGCAAGGTCGGTCTCGCGCAGCTTGGGCCCGGCCAAGAGGGCGCGGGTGGCCAGCACCGGGGTTTCGCCCGCATGATCGCTTGCGGGGCGCTGTGGCGGGAAGGCGTTCTCGACCGAGCGGCCGATGATCATCTCGACCACCTCGGCGTCGGTGACGTCCTCGACCCGGGCGGATTGCACGGCCTTGCCGTTGCGCAGGATCGTCATGGTGTCGCAGAAGGCGCGCACCTCGGGCATGCGGTGCGAGATGAAGAGCACGGTGATGCCGGCGGCCCTGGCATCGGCGATGATCCGGCCCAGCCAGTCGACATCCTCGCCCGAAAGCGCCGAGGTGGGCTCGTCCAGCAGCAGGAGCGAGGGCTTGCGGAAGAGCGCGCGGGCGATCTCGATCTTCTGGCGGGTGGCGAGGTTCAATTCGCCCGCCAGCGCATCGAGGTCGACGGCAAGGCCAAGATCGGCGAAATGCGCGGCCACCTGCCGGCGGATGCGGGCGCGGTTGAGCGTGCCCAGCGCCGTCCACGGCGCGCGGGGCAGCAGCATGTTGTCGAGCACGGTCAGGTCGGAGACGAGGGTCAGTTCCTGGAACGCGGTCTGGATGCCGACGGCATGGGCGTCGCGGGCCGAGTGCAGGCGGACATCGCGGCCGGCGATGCGGATCGAACCGGCATCGGGGCGCACGAGGCCCGAGAGCAGTTTCATCGTGGTCGACTTGCCCGCGCCGTTCTCGCCCAGCAGGGCGTGGACGGTGCCGGGGGCGACCGTGAAGCTGACCTCGCTGTTGGCGATGGTGGGGCCGTAGGTCTTGGTCAGGCCCTCGACCTCGACCGCGGGCACACCGGCGGGAGCGGACGGCATGGCGTCTCCAATCGAAACTCGGGGATCAGGCAGGCCCGGCGGCGGGGTCCGCCGCCGGGCGAAACGCGTGACGGCTCAGTTCTCGGCCTGGCCGACGAGGGCGGCGTTCAGGCCGAGTTGCGGCAGTTCCTCGGAGAAGATCGAGGCGAACCAGCCGGGGTTGGAGACGAGCGCGGGCTGGAAGGCGTTGCAGCCGGCCTTCTGTTCGTCCCAGCTGCCGGTTTCGCAGAGCTCGATCGTGTCGTTGGTGACCAATGGCAGCGGCAGGGTGGTGTGTTTCTCTACTTCCTTGCCATCGAGCACGTCGACCGCCAGCTTCAGCGCCAGCGCGCCGGAATAGGGCGGCGAGGCATAGGAGATGCGCGGCGCGCCCATTGGCTCGTAAGGCGAATTGGCGCCCTCGACCTCGGTGCCCGCAGGCAGCATCTGGATGCGGCCGCCGTTCGAGCCTTCGCCGGCGCAGGGCAGCAGGTTCTCGGGCGAGATGCCGCTTTCGATCTGCATGGCGTTGGCGGTGTAGCAGCCGACCTGCATCCACAGCCCGTCGATATCCGACCAGTCGCGGGTGGCGAGCAGCTTGTTCAGTTCGGTCCGGGCGACGGCCTGGCTCCACATGCCGACGGCCTCGCCGACGATGTTGATGCCCTCGTGCTGCGAGAAGACCTCCTTGGCGGCGGCGGTGCGGGCGGTGTCGACCGAGGTGCCGGGCACGCCGGTGACCACGATGATGTCGCCGCTGCCGCCGAGCTGTTCGGCCAGCCACTCGGCCGTGGCGCGGCCGGCCTCCTTCTGGTCGATGGTGACGTTGTAGGCGCAGGGCTCGGTGATCTCGCCGTCATAGGCGATGATCGTCACGCCGCGGTCGCAGGCGCTTTTGACCACGCTGTTCAGCGCGGTGGGCGAGATCGGGTAGACGACGATGGCATCGGCGCCGGCCTGAACCATGGCGTTGATCTGCTGGATCTGGCGCTGGGCGTTGGGGCCGGCGACCTGGACCTGAAGGTTGACGCGGTCGGCGTAGTCGCCGCTGCTGGCCAGCGCCTTGACCATGTTCGAGGCCTCGGCCTGCCAGTCGTTCCCGATGTAACTCATCGAGAGATAGACGTCATAGGGCTCGTCCTGCGCCTGCGCGGCGGTCGCGGCCAATCCGGCGAGGCCGAAGGCCGCGCCCGTCAAGAATTTCTTCGCAAACATGTATTCCCTCCCATAGGTGGCGGCGCCTCCAACGCCGCGATCACGAATCCACGATCCAATATCTTTGATCAAAAGTCAAAACATGTTTTAATGCCCTGCAGAAGGCGTTACTTCTCTGCGGTCAAAACAGGGTGTGTTCCATGTTCGAAAGCCTTGCCCCGGTCAAACGCGAGACATTGCAGTCGATCGTGCATGCCCGGCTGTGCGACCTGATCCTCGAAGGGCAGCTTGCGCCCGGCGAATCGGTGACGGTGGCCAGCATCGCCAAGGCGCTCGACGTCAGCCCGATGCCGGTGCGCGATGCGATCTCGCGGCTGATGGCGCTGGGGGCGCTGACGGTGGTGTCGGGCCGGTCGATCGGGGTGCCGCGGCTGGGCCTCGAGGAGCTGGACGACATGCTGCGGGTGCGGCTGGAGATCGAGGCGACGGCGGTGCGCTGGGCCGCAGGGAATGTCGACAAGGCGTTCCTGGGCGCGCTGGAAACGGTGCTGGAGAAGATGGAGGAGGCCGAGAGGTCGGACCGGGTGAAGGATTTCATCCGGTCGAATCACGACTTTCACTTCACCATCTACCGGCAGGCCGCCTCTCCGCTGCTGCTGCAGCTGATCAGCAATATCTGGCTGCGCATCAACCCGCATTTCCACCTGCTGCACCGGCACGGCCATTACCGGGTGTCGAACCGCCAGCACCGGAAAATGTTCGAAGCGTTGCAGAATGGCGACGGTGAGACGGCGGTGGCGGCCCTGCGGGAAGATATCGAGAGCGCTTACAAGGTGATCTCTGCGACGCTCAGCGAGGGCGACGCGACGGGGTAGCCGTGGCGTGCGGGCTGGCGGGACCGGATGTCTCGGCGTGCCGGTCCGTGCAAGTTTCTGCCGAAAGTTGCGCGGCGCCACAATCTCTCCACATTCGGATGAGAGCCATGAAGGGGTAACGATGAATCGCCGTCACCCGGCGGTGCCCGACAGAAATGGAGGACACGTGGTTCAGTTCAGCCCAGTACCGGCCTTCCTGCTTGCCGCAGTAATTGCCCTGCCGATCCAGCCCGCGATGGCGGAAACCAGCGTTTCGATCGAAGTGGTCCGGGAAGTGGAAACCGAGGAGGGAGAGCGGGAGCTTCAGCCGGTCGAGACCGCCGTGCCGGGCGAGCCGCTGATCTACCGCATCGAGCTGGAGAATACCGACCCGGTGCCCGCCACCTCGATCGGGTTGTCGCTGCCGCTGGACGAGAGCCTTGCCATCGACCCCGAAACGGTGTCGTCGGAAACGGATATCGGCGTGGTCTTCTCGGCCGATGGCGGGGAGAATTTCGCCGAGTTCTCGGAGCTGTCCGTCGAAGAGGGCGGCACCGAGCGGCAGGCGCAGCCCACTGACCTCACGCATATGCGCATCGAGATAGAAGAGATCGCCGCCGAAAGCACGATCGCGGTCGAGTACGACGCCGTCGTCCGCTGACACGCCCCGGCCCCGCGCCCGCCTGAAAACGAGCCCAGGAACCGAACATGCCACTCACTCACCTGACCCGAGCGCTTGCTGTCGCAACGCTCCTCTCCGTCACCGGCGGCGCCGCACTGGCCGCCGGCACCGAACCCGGCACCAGCGTGTCGAGCACCGTCAGCATCTCGTATTCGAGCGGCGGCACCACGATCACCCAGGACGACGCGGCGAGCGTCGAGTTCGTGGTCGACCGCAAGGTCGACTTCAGCTTCCAGGGCCAGGATGCGGGCGGCACCGTGCTGGCCGACCAGGGCGCCGCCGAGCAGGTGATGGTGTTCCGGCTGGAGAACGAGGGCAACGATGCCTCGGGCTATGACATCGACGTGGCGCGCGCCGGGGATATCGGGCTGACCCATGACCCCGCGGGGGTGGCGAGCCGGGGACCTACTCGGTCTATGTCGGCACGGAATCGGATCTCGCGCCGGAGGATGCGGTCTATGACCATGACGGCACCACGACGATCGGCGACCTGCCGGCCGACGCGGTGCGCTTCGTCAAGATCGTAGCGCATGTGCCGGGCGACGCAAGCGACGCGGCGACGGATACGTTCGACGTGACCGCCACGGCGCTCAACGCGGGCACCAACACGGTCACGACCGAGGTGACCGGCCAGGGCCTTCAGGGCATCGACACGATCTTCACCGACCCCGGCGAGGACGGCACCGAACAGGCGACCGAGCAATACGTGATCCAGGCGCCGCAATTGAGCGCGGACAAGACCGCCGCCGTGGTGTCGGAGAACCTGACGGGCGATTTCGACTGTGGCGGGGGTGCTGCGGAAAGCGGGGCCGAGGCCGCCGTGCCGGGCGCCTGCGTCGAATACGTGATCAGCGTCAGCAATGCCGACGAGGCCAGCAGCGACGCCGTCAACGTGACCATCACCGACGAGCTGCCCGAGGGCATCACCTTTGCCGGCATCGCCGCGAATACCGGGTTCGACACGGTCAACGAGGCCGGCGGCACGGTCACGGCCGAGCTGGCCGCCCTGCCCCCCGGCGCGACCGCGAGCGTCCGCATCCGCGCGACCGTCAACTGAACCCCACCTGACCGACCCGCCGACCAGACCGAAGACAAGCCGGAGGACCCCATGCCACGCGACACCCGCTTTCTGCTTTCGGCGGCCGCGATCCTGAGCGCCCTTGCCCAGCCCGCCCTTGCCGCCGGCGCCCCGCCGGGCGAGATCGTCTCGAACGACATGACGCTGAGTTACGACACCGGCGGCGACACGATCACGCAGGAGGCGGTCGCCGAGGCGAGCTTTACCGTGGACCAGCGGCTGTCCTTCACCTTCGCCTCGCTCGACGAGGGCGGGACGGTGAATGTCGAACCGGGCGCGGCGGCGCAGGAGATCCGGCTGATCCTGACCAACACCGGCAACGCGGCGGTGCCGTTCGACATCGATGTCGCGGCGGTGGCGGACCAGCTTGGCCTGACGCTCGACCCCGCGGTGGGCGGCGAGGAAGGCACCTATTCGGTGTTCCTGCTGGACGAGCCCGGCGGCACGCCGGTGGCCTATGACCCGAGCGGCGTGGTCTCGACCGGGCCGATCCCGGCAGACGGATCGCGGATCATCGCGATCCGGGCGACCATCCCGCGCAGCGCGGGCGATGGCGCGCTGACCTCGTTCGAGGTGAGTGCCGTGCCGCTGACGCCGAATGGCAGCGGGACGCAGGGCGCCGTGCGCGGCCAGGGGCTGGGGGCGGTGGATATCGTCTATGCCGACGAGGGCGAGGATGGCGTCGTGCAGAGCGAGACGAGCTACCAGGTGCTGGCGCCGCAACTGACCGCCGCCAAGGACGTGGTGGTGGTGTCCGAGAACCGCTCGGGCGACTTCTCCTGTTCCGGCGGCACGCCCGAGCCGGAGGCCGAGGCGTTCATTCCCGGCGCCTGCATCGAATACACGATCACGCTCAGCAATGCGCCCGAGGCCAGCAGCCCGGCGACCTTCCTGCAGTTCAACGACACCCTGCCCGAGGGGGTGACCTTCGACAGCGTCGCGGTCAATAACGGGTTCGATGAGCTCGATGTCGAGGGGGCGATGATCAGCGGGGCGATCGCCACGCTTGCGCCGGGCAATTCGGCCTTCGTGCGGATACGCGCCACCGTGGATTGACATGCCGAGATGCCCTGCACCGTTCCGGATAGCGGCGACGGCCCTTGTGATGCTTGCGGGCGCCCCGCAGGCCCAGACGCCTGAACAGACCCCGCCCGGCGGAGAGATCACCAACCGCGCGGTGATCGAGTTCGGCACGGGCGGCATTCCCCCGATCGAGGCTGAAAGCACCATCATGGTGGTCGCGCCCGACGTGCCGGGGGAGTTGTCGGCCTACCGCGTGTCGGCCGCCGAGGCCGAGACCGTCGAGTACGAGGTCGCGACGCCGGAATATTCCACCACGGCGCGGGCGGATGGTCCGTTCCAGCCGGTGCCGGATGCCGACACGCCGGGGCCGGCAGAACCGGCGCTCAGCAGGCTGGCCCGAACCGGCCGGGTGCGGGCCGGGGAGAAGGTGTTCTTCGTGCTAGAGGACCCGCTGGTCAACAGCGACCCGGGCCGGCGCAATACCGCATTGGTGGAGGTGCAGGATTCGGTGAGCGGCGATACCGAGGTGCTGCGGATTCACGAGACCGGCGCGGATACCGGGGTGTTTGCCGGGGGGCTGTGCGCCTGCCCCGACCTGGGCCGTCAGGCGGACGGGCGACTGGCCACGCGCGAGAATTCGCGGCTGATCGCGCGCTCCACCAACGAGCGGTTTCCCGAACGGCGGTTCGAGAACAGTGTCACGGTCGGGCCGGTCTCGCCCACCGGGCGGGTCTTCGACAGCCGCAGCGGCACGGCGCTGGACGGGGCGCAGATCACCATCGTCAATGCCGAGACCGGGGCGGTGGCCGATGTTTATGGCGAGGACCTGGTGTCGCCCTTCCCCTCGACCGTGACCAGCGGCGGGCGGCCCAGCGATGCCTCGGGGCAGAGCTATGATTTCGCGCCGGGCGGCTACCGGTTTCCCTATGTCGAGCCCGGGCGCTACCTGTTCGTTCTCGAGCCGCCCGACGGCTATGTCGCGCCCAGCCGGCTGACGCCCGAGCAGATCGGCAACACGGTCAACCCCGAGGCGCGGGTGTCGGGGGCGTCCTATATGGAACCGTTCGAGATCGCGCCGGGGCAGACGCTGCTGTACGACATCCCGCTCGACGGGGCGGCGATGCTGGATCTCACGCGGACGGGGTCGACCGACGAGGCGGAGGCGGGCGAGGCGCTGCGGTTCACGGTGACGATCGGCGCGTCGGTGCCGGGGGATACGGAGGTCGACCTGGAGGACCGGCTGCCGCGGGGGCTGAACCTTGTGCGCGAGTCGTTCCGGATCGACGGGCAGCGGGCGCCGGGGCGGCTGGAGATCTCGGCGGACGGGCGTGACCTTATGGTCGAGGACCTGACGCTGTTGCAGGGCGAGCGGCGGCGCATCACCTACCTGGCCCGGGTCACGCCCGCGGCACCGGACAGGGGCATTCTGACCTCGCGCTCGACCGCGTCGGGCGACGATTTCGCCACGCTGTCCGCCTCGCACCGGCTGGAGATCGTGCCGGCCTTCGAGCGGGACGAGAGCGCCGTGCTGGGCCAGGTGCAGGTGGGCTGTGGTCCGCCGCGCCGGGCGGAGCGGGACCTGTCGGGCATACGGGTCATGCTGGCCAACGGGCGGTTTGCCGAGACTGACGCGCGCGGGCGGTTCACCTTTCGGGGGATCGTGCAGGGCACGCATGTGCTGGCGGTCGATCCGCTGACACTGCCGCGCGGGTACGAGCCGGTATTGTGCCGCAACAACACGCGGCGGGCGGGGTCGGCGGAGTCGATCTTCGTGGAGACGCGGGAAGGGTTCGTGCGGAACGTGCGGTTCTACATCCGCGAGACCGGGATCGCCGAGCCGCCGGAGCCGGAGATCGCCGCGCCGCCGGGGATCGAGGCCTATGATGTGGACTGGCTGGACGCCGCGCCGCGGCGGGTGGGCATCGCCTATCCGCCGGACAATCACCTGCCGCCGACGCGCAGCCTGTCCGCGGCAATCGTGCGGGCCAAGGGGCAGCGGACGGAGCTGATCCTCAACGGCGAGCCGGTGCCGGAGCTGTACCGGCGCCCGGCGATTGCCGGGGCGGATGGCGAGACGTTCCTCGAAATCTGGCGCGGGGCCGAGCTGGAGGGCGGGGTGAACCGGCTGCGGCTGGTGCTGCGGGATGCCAACGGCAACGTGGTGAAGGAGGAGACGCGGCGCATCCGCTTCGCCGACACGCCCGCCGGGCTGGAGGTGGTGGAGGAGATGTCGGACCTGACGACCGACGGGCGGAGCCGGCCGAGGGTGGTGTTCCGGGCGACGGATGCGGAGGGCACGCCGCTGCATCCCGGCGCCATCGTCACGGTGTCGGTGGCCCGCCCCTTCGCCTTTGCCGCCGACGAGCGGATGCATGACACGCAGCAGGGCGCCGAGCCGATGCAGCGCACCACCGCGACGGTGGACCCGGACGGGTATTTCCGGATGCGGCTGGCCCCCAGCCGGCGGTCGGGGCTGGCGCGGTTCGCCCTCGAGGGGGCCGAGGAGCGGCCCACCGCGACGGCGCGTATTTCGGCGGCCGAGCGGCCGTGGACGGTTGTGGGGCTGGCCGAGGGGACGCTGGCGGGGGAAAGGGTGGCCGATGCCATGGCCGACCCCGGTGACCGGCGCATCCTGTCCTTCGGCGACGTGGCGATCGACGGGCGGGCGGCGATCTATGCCGAGGGGGTGGTGAAGGACGACTGGCTTCTGACGCTGCGCTATGACAGCGCCATCGACCCCGACGAACGGGATTTCTTCGCCGAGGATCCCGACCGCGACTACATCGTTTATGGCGACGAGAGCCGCGAGGGGGATGCCGCCAGCAGCCGCAGCCCGCTTTACCTGCACCTCGAGCGGGAGGGGGTCGACCTGCTCTATGGCGATTTCGACACCGGGATCGGCAGTGACCGTCTGGCCGAGTATACACGGCGGCTGACCGGCGGGCGCGCGATCTTCGAGGACGAGCGGCAGCGGCTGACGCTGTTCGCCGCCGAGACCAGCCTCGGCTTTGCCGAGGACCGGTTCGCGGCCGACGGCACGTCGGGGCCGTTCGACCTGCGCCGGTCGGATATCCTGCCGAACTCGGAAACCATCGTGATCGAGACCACGGCCCGGAACGACCCGTCGCGGGTGATCAACCGGGTCGAGCTGCGCCGGGGGTCGGATTACACGATCGACTACGTGGACGGGCGGATCTTCTTCTCCGCGCCGATCCTGTCGCGCACGCCGGAGCTGGACCCCAACACCATCGTGGTGACCTACGAGACCGAGACCGACCGGAGGAGCGGGTTCATCCTTGGCGGGCGCTACGATGTTCAGGTGAACGACCGGTTGCGGGCGGGGCTGACCCTGGTGCACGAGGATGACATTGCCGATACCGACGGGGCGGGCCGCCTTCTGGGGGTCGATGCGGAATACCGGGTGAGCGACACGCTGACCTTCGGGGCCGAGGTAGCGATGTCGCAGCAGGACGCGTCGAACGTGCTGAAGGCCGGGCGCGAGGCCCATGCCGCGGAGGTCACGCTGCGCTATGATGACGGGGCGAGCGTGGTCGATGCCTATGTCCGGACGGAAAGCACCGGCTTCGGGATCGAGAATATCGTCGAGGGGCCGCAGACGATCAACAGCGCCGGGCTGACCGCGAGCGTGGTTCTGGCCGACCGCAGCACGGAGGACGAGGACGGCGAGACGCAGACCGATATCCTGCGCTTCGAGGCGAGCGCGCGGACCGAGCACAATGTCGACACGCGCGAGACGCTGACGCTGGCCGAGGGGCTGGTGCTGCGCGAGGAGAACCGGCGGACGCGCGGCATCGGGCTGCGCTTTGCCGAGCGGCGGAACGCCCCCGGCGCGCCGGACGGGCGGGTGCTGAAGGCCGTTGGCCGGTTGACCTATGAAAGCGAGGACGGCCGGTTCCGCATGGCCGCGGGACAGGAGGTGAGCCTGTGGGAGGAAGGCGGGCTGGCCGAAGCCGACCGGGGCACGCTGACGCTGCAATACGATGTTAGCGACAGGCTGACCCTGTGGGGCACGAACGAGGTGGCGCTGGGGCGGGATTTCCGGGTCGATATCCTGTCGGCGGGGGCGGATTACGAGGTCTGGGAGGGCGCGGTGCTGACGGGCGGGCTGGTCAACGCGATGACCCGGAGGAACGTGCAGACGGTGGGGCATGTGGGC
Organism: Roseovarius sp.; assembly: GCF_040223625.1. Lineage (GTDB taxonomy): Bacteria > Pseudomonadota > Alphaproteobacteria > Rhodobacterales > Rhodobacteraceae > Roseovarius. The sequence continues at coordinate 141,358 of NZ_JAVKFX010000033.1, forward strand.
CTTCGGCAGGACCTGGACATGAGCGAGTATTCCACCGGCTATCTTGGCGTCGAGGCGCAGGATTCGCTGGCCGGCAACCTCGAGGATAGCGGGCCGCTGCAGCGCGCCGGGCTGACCAACCCGCGCCTGTCGGAGGGGTTCGTGGTCTACCGCGCCGGGTTCGAGCGGGTGACGGAGGCGTGGAAGGCCTCGGTCGATACCGAGCTGGGCTATACCGACGAGAATGACCATTTCCGCCTTCAGGCGCGGGCCACGACACCGCTGACCGCGAACCTGTCGATCGGGGCTTATGCGAATTTCTATCGCGCACTGCGCGAGGACGGCACGCGGGAACTGGACCACGAGATCCGGTTCAGCTCGGCCTGGCGGCCGGACGACCGGCCGATCGTGCTGCTGGAGCAGTTCGAGGTGATCCGCGAGCGCGACGAGATCGTCGACGAGACGCGGGTGGTCAATTCGCTGCTTTATACCGAGGAGCTTGACGAGCGGAACGAGGTGACCGCGCGGCACGGGCTGAAATATATCGAGCAGTCCTTCGACGGCGAGACGGTGACGGATTTCCTGATGCTGGTGGGGGGCGAGTACCGGCATGACCTGACCGAGAAGTTCGATATCGGCCTGCATGGCGCGGCGCTGTGGTCGGCCGAGAGCGAGACCACCGATTTCTCGGCCGGGGTTTCGGTGGGGCTGACGCCGTTCAAGAATGGCTGGCTGTCGATCGGCTACAATTTCACCGGCTTCCGCGACGAGGATTTCAGCGAGAACGGGTACACCAACGAGGGGGCATTCGTGCAGTTCCGGTTCAAGATCGACCAGGAGAATTTCAATGAGATTTTCTGAGGCGGTGCAGGGGCTGGTTCTGGTGGCGGCGCTTGGCCTGCCTGCCGGGGCGCTGGCGCAGGCCTGCGGCGCGGGGGGCGAGGCGTTGCGGGTGGACTGGTCAGCGACGGGCTGGAAGCGCGGCGGCCTATCGGGCACGGTTCAGGCGGGCCGGGTGAATGCGAAGGGCGACGGGCCGACCGAGCCGGTCAAGGTCAGTTTCACCGGCTCGACCAACCGGCTGGAAAACGGGTATCCGGCGGTCGGCTCGGAGTTCACCGGCGGCCGGGGCGGCGGGTACGAGTCGCTGGCGATGCAGGCCGATTTCGGCAGCAACAACCAGTCGGTGACCGTGACGTTCGATTTCGCCGTGGCGGTGGACGGGCTGGCCTTCGACATCTTCGACGTGGATTTCCTGCCCTACCTGTTCTTCCAGCGGGGGTTTCGGGACGGTGTGACCATCACCGGCGTGTCGGAGGATGGGAAAACGGTGATGCCCACGCTGCGCTCGCCGCATGTTTCGGCGGGGCAGAACACCTCGTCGCGGGCGACGGTCTACCTCGGCTCGCCGCTGGCGTCGAACCAGGTGGTGGGCTATGGCGAGAATGCCGATGCGGGCTCGGACGCGGGCAACGTGATGGTGCGGTTCGGGGCGCCGGTGACGTCGGTTCGGCTGGAATATACGAACGGTCTCTATGCCCCCTCCCCCAACCCGCAGGCGCAGGCGATCGCGCTGTCGGATATCGATTTCTGCGTGGCGCTGGCCGCCAACCTGGAGGCCACCAAGACGCAGGAGGTGATCTCGGAAACGCCGCAGGCCTGTGGCGATTTCGGCGCGCCCGCGCCCGGCGGGGCCGAGGCGGCGGTGCCGGGGGCCTGTATCGAGTACCGGATCCGGGTGACGAATACCGGCGGCGGCACGGCGGGTGACCTGACGCTGGCGGACGAGCTGGACGACAACCTTGTCTTTCGGGCAGCACGGATGGAGGGTTTCGATGCCGGGGGGCCGGGGTTCGGGCTGTCGACGCCGGTGGCCGGGCAAGGCTGTGGCGGGGGGCGGTGCCGGGTCAGCCTTGACGGAGCCGCCCTACCGGCAGGTGCCACGGGCGAGGTGGTGATCCGGGCGACGGTCGAGTAGCGGCGTCAGGCGAGGAAGCCGGGGAGATCGTCCATGCCGACCACTTGGCAGTAGATCATGTTGATGATCTCGAGCTCGCGTTCGTGAAGGTCGTCGGTGGCGGCGGCGCAGGCGTCGTGGACCACCAGCACCTCGAAGCTTTCGTCGGCCAGCGAGCGGACGGTCGAGCTGACGCATTGATCGGTGAAGATGCCGGCGACGATGACGTGGCGGATGCCGATATTGTGCAGCATCAGCCGCAGGTTGGTGCCGGTGAGCGCGCTGTCGGTGGTCTTGGTGACGACGATCTCATCGCCCTGGGGCGCGAGGGCATCGACGAGCTGGCTGTCGTCGCGGTCCTTGGGCAGGAGGAGGTAGTTGAAGCCCGGCTTCTTCTGGCTGAGCGAGCGGTCGCGGCCGTCCTGTGTCTGGCAGGCGATGCGGGCGAACATGACCTCGAGCCCTTCCTTGCGCGCCCAGTCGATGAGCCGGGCGTTGTTGGGGATGACGATATCGTTCATCCGGTCGAAGAAGGGCTGCCAGCGGCGGGCCTCGGTGTCGTCCTCGGGCGGTTCGAGATAGGTGTTCTGGATGTCGATCACGAGGAGCGCGGTGCTGGCCGGGTCGAGGGTGATGTCATCCGGTTCCTCGGCGGTTTCGTAGTAGAAACTGCGGAAGGCGGTTTTCCAGTTCCAGTCGCTCATTTCCGGCCCTTTCCCGGTTGGCTACGCGCCGATCCTGTCCATGTAGGCCTGGCCCAGCCGCGCGGTGGTGGCGGCGAAGCCGGGGGCCAGTTCCTGGGGTTCGGGCGCCTCGATATGGCTGCCGATCCAGGCCAGAAGCGCCATGCGGCGGAGCATGATAAAGGTGTCGATCTCGGCCTCTTCCGCCGCGCTCATCGGGCGGACCGAGCGGTAGCCGCGCACCCAGGCTTCGCGCATGGCGGGGATGCGGGGATCGTCCTCGATGAAGCTGATGGCGGCGGCGAAGTCGTAGAGGAACCAGCCCCAGCCGCAATCGTCGAAGTCGATCAGGCGTGTGCCGTTGGCGTCGACCAGCAGGTTGGCGAGCCGCATGTCGGCGTGGATCAGGTTGAAGCGGTCGGGGGCCTTGCCGAAAGCGTCGAGCCGGTCGCAGATGGTCTGCTGCACCTTTTCCAGCACCCCGGCCACCTCGGGCGTCACTTCCGGCGCGTCGCGCCAGTCGCCCCAGGTGGCGTTGGGCCCGAAGACGGCGGAGGCATCCCATGTCAGCCGCTCGAACCCGTCGGGCTTCTGCCAGTTCAGCACGTGGTCATGGCAGCGCGCGGCGATGGTGCCCAGCTCCTCGAACCCGTCGGTCATGTCGCCGCTTTCATCCGGTTCGGAGCCCTCGACGAAGTGGAAGAGCACCATGTAGCGCGGGTCGGCCAGCCCCTCGGTGCGGCCCTGCTGGATGGGGTCGCCGTTCTTGCCGGTGTAGTAACCGGGGGTGGTGACCACGCCGTCACGGTCGAGCGCCTCGAGCCAGGCAAGTTCGCATTCGATGGCGCGGTGGGAATGGTAGTTCTCGCGGTGAATGCGCAGGACGGACTTGTAGCCGCCCGGCGCTTCCACGAGGTAGGTCGCGTTCTCGGAGACGTTGATCAGCCGCGCCGTGGCGCCTTCGGGCACGTCCCACAGCGACAGCGACTCCTGCGCCAGCCCTTCGAGATGGCGCAGCAACTCCTCCAGCGGCATGTCCGATCCTGACATCGCGATCCTCCTTCGGCTGTCGTGGTGGTCAGATTTCTTCCATCGCCTCGAGCGATTCAGGCAGGATCTGGCCGCCGTCAATGACGATCTGCTGGCCGGTGATGTAACCGGCCTCGTCGGAGGCGAAGAACAGGGCAGCGTTGCCGATATCCTCAACATCGCCCAGCCGCTTGAGCGGGATCGAGGCGGCCATGGTGGCAAGGTAGTCCTCGCCGAGGTCCTGAAGCCCTTCGGTGTAGATGTTGCCCGGCATGACCGCGTTGATGGTGGTGTTGTAGCGCGACAGTTCCATCGCGGCGGTCTTGATGAAGCCCAACTGACCGGACTTGGAGGCGCCGTAATGCGACCAGCCGGGGAAGCCGGTGTGCGGCCCGGTGATCGAGGAGGTGATGACGACGCGGCCCTTGCCGGCCTTCTCGAAATGCGGGATCGCCGCCTTCACGCAAAGGAAGGAGGAGCGCAGGTTGGTGGCCATCACCTGGTCCCATTCGGAGGGGTCCATGTCGACCATCTTGGTCTGCGGGAAGGCGCCGGCATTGGCGCAGAGCACGTGCAGGCCGCCCTGTGCCTCGGCGGTGCTGTCGATCATCTTCTTGACCGAGTCCCAGTCGGAGACGTCGCAGACCTCGGTGCGCACGTCGCCCTCCATCTCGCTGGCGGCCTTCTTCAGGTCGGCCTCGTTCCGGGCCGCAAGGGTGACCTTGGCGCCCTGGCGGGCGAAGACCGTGGCGATGCCGCGGCCGATGCCCTTGGAGCCGCCGGTGACGATGACGCTTTTGCCCTTGAGTGACGTAAGCATGGTGTTTCCTCCGTGTTGGTTGTCTTTTCTTGGTTTAGTCTTGGGCCGTTCTGGCCTCTTTGTTTGCCCGCATGAGCCAGACCACCGCGACCGCGAAGAGGATCAGCAGGAAGGAACCGACGACCGACATGATGCCAAGCGTGGGCACCAAGGGCGAGTAGCCCGAGACCATCTTGGCATAGAGCCATTCCGGCAGGGTCGAGTCGGCCCCCGTGGTGAAGAGCGACAGCGGGAAGTTGCCCCAGCTGAGCAGGAAGGCGAAGAGGCCCGCCGAGACGATGCCGGGCATGAGCAGCGGCAAGGTGATCTCGCGCAGGACGGTGAAGGTGCCGGCGCCCATGTCGCGGGCGGCTTCCTCGAGCGCGGGGTCGAAGCTATAGGCGCGGATGGCGACGATCAGCGTGGCGATCGGCGTGATCCAGACGAGGTGGGCGACGACGGCGGTCTTCCACGTGGGAATGATGCCCAGCGAGTTGAACCACATCAGCAGGGCAAGCCCCAGCACGGTCTGCGGGAAGAAGATGGGCAGCAGGATGAGCTTCTGGAAGGTATTCCGGAAGCGCCACTGGTAACGGGCGAAGGCCAGCGCGCCGAAGAAGGCGAAGACCAGCGCGATCACGGTGACCAGCAGCGCGACCGACAGCGAGGTCAGCAGCAGCTCGCTGACCGTGCTGCTTTCCAGCGCCTCGCCGTACCACTTGGTGGAATAGCGCTTGATCGGGAAGCTGAGGTAGCGCGCCCGCGACACAGAGGCGAAGCCCACCGAGACAAGCGGCAGGTAGAGGAAGGCAATCATCAGAATGCCGTAGATGAACAGGACGGTCCGGGTCAGGCGGCTGGCATTCATCAGCGTTTCCTTCCCATGATGGCGTCGAGGTCGACCTTGGAGACGCCGAACAGCGCCAGCGTGCCGATGATGACGATGAGGATCATCGAGAGCGCCGAGCCGAGCGGCCAGTTCTGGCCGAAGGTGAAGGCGGTTTCGATGTCGTCGGCGATGGCGATGACCGCCTGCCCGCCGAGGATCTTGGATTCCGCCAGCGCGCCGGCTGCCAGCACGAAGCTGAGCAGGGAGCCCACGACGATGCCGGGCGCGGCGAGCGGGATCTCGATCTGCCAGAGCACCTGCCAGCGGGTGGCGCCGAGATCGTAGGCGGCCTGTCGGGTATCGTCGGGAACCATGGAGATGCCCTGTGCCAGCGGGAAGAGCATGAAGGGCAGGTAGACATAGATCAGCCCGAAGACGATGATCGGCACGCCGTAGAGCGGGCTGTCGAAGCCGATGCCCGTGAGGGCGCGGAAATGTCCCTCGATCAGCCCGCCCTTCATCAGGGTCAGCACCCAGCCGAAGAGGCGGATGTTTTCCGACACGAACAGGCTCATGATGATGGCGATGGTCAGCACGATGGTGAAGCGCTTGAAGATCTTGGCCATGGCGTAGGCGAGCGGCCAGCAGACGATCAGCAGGATGACGGTCGAGGCCAGCGCCATGCCGAGCGACCACAGGAGCGACTTGTAGTAGCCCTGTTTGAAGAACACCGCGTAGGCCGAGAAATCGGGCGTGTTGGCCAGCGAGAAGACCTTGGGCGGCATGATCGAGAAGATCGCCACCACGGCCAGCGGCGCAAGGAAGGCCAGCACCATCAGCAGGGTCACCGGCAGGGCCGACAGGAGCCCCAGTCTGCGGTCGAGGGTCTTCATGCGGCCTCGTCGATGAAATGGGTGTTGGCGGCGTTGAAGCCGACGGTGAGCTGTTCGCCCTCGGCGACGGCGCGGCGGTCCTCGCGCAGCTTCTCGACGGTGACCATGCCGGCGGCGGTCTCGATCTCGTACTGGATGCGGGAGCCGAGCGCGTATTCGCCGTGCAGGGTGCCGGTCAGGGAGAAGTCGAAGCCCGCGCCGTCATCGGCGAAGCGGACGTATTCGGGGCGGACCATCAGCAGGCCGCGTGCGCCCGAGGGCGCCTTGGCCAGCGTGGCCCCGGGCCGGACGGTGAGCACGTCGCTGGTGACGGTGCCGTCGCCGCCGGCGGTGACGCCGAAGAGGTTCACCTCGCCCATGAACTCGGCCACGAAGCGGCTGACCGGGGCGCCGTAGATCTCGTCGGCCTCGGAGATCTGCTCGATCCGGCCTTCCTTCATGATGGCGATGCGGTCGGACATGACCATCGCCTCTTCCAGCGAGTGGGTGATGTAGACGAAGGTCTTGCCGGTGCGGGCGTGCAGGTCTTTCAGCTCTTTCTCTAGCGTCTTGCGCAGGCGGTAGTCGAGCGCCGAGAGGGGTTCGTCGAAGAACAGGATCTCGGGGTCGAAGGCCAGCGCGCGGGCCAGTGCCACGCGCTGCTTCTCGCCGCCGGAGCATTGCGAGATGCGCTTGTCGTAATAGCTTTGCGGCAGGCGCAGGAGGTCGAGCAATTCGAGCGCGCGAGCCTTGCGGCGGTCGGGCGCCTCCTTGCGGAGCTTCAGCGGAAACTCGATGTTCTGGCCCACGGTCATGTGCGGGAAGAGCGCCAGCGACTGGAACACCATGCAGGTCGGCCGCAGGTTGGCGGGCGTGTCGTCGATGCGTTTGTCGCGCAGGCGGATTTCGCCCGAGGTCAGGTCGTCCATCCCCACCAGCAGGCGGATCAGGGTCGACTTGCCGCTGCCCGAGGGGCCGACGATCGTGAAGAATTCGCCCTCGTTGATATCGAGGTCGATCCGGTCGAGTGCGGTGAACGTTCCGAATGATTTCACGACGCCGCGCAGGCGCAGGAATGGCGAGGAATCCATGCTTGACCCTTGGAAACTGGAATTTCTGGCGGATGGCCCCGGCGCGGGTGGCGCCGGGACCGGCCGGATCACGACCGACGTTCTTCGGTGTAGATGTCGATCAGCGTGTCGTAGGAGGCGACCACCTGGTAATCGAGCGAGCGCTCCATCTCCTCGGCGAGGGTGTCCATCTGGATCGCGTCCAGCTCTTCCTCGTCGAACAGCGCCATCACCGCCTCGTCGCCCATCTGGCTGACCGGGTTGTAGGTGCCCTCGGTGAAGGCGACGGCCTTGGAGATTTCCGGCTGCTGCACGAATTCGAGGAACTCCTGCGCGAGGTCGCTGGGATCGGGGTTGTTGACCAGCGAGGTCAGCTCGATCCAGACCACGCCGCCCTTGCCGTCGACCGGGCCCGAGCGGGGCGTGATGCCGCGCACGTTGGTCGCCCCGTCATAGCGGGCGGGCGATGCGGTGTAGGTGCCGCCGGTGAAGTAGGCGTCGATCTCGCCGTTGATGAGCGCAGTGTTCATCGCCACCAGATCGTCAGTCATCAGCTTGGCGCCGCCGAAGATCGTCTTGGCGGTTTCGCGGAACTTCTCGACATCCTCGCCTTCGATCGGTTCGAACGGGTTGAGGCCGGCGGTCAGGCACATGTGCATGACGTTCCAGTTGTCATAGGTCAGAACGCCGTAGCGGCCCTGCATGTCCGGATCGAGGAACAGGTTCCAGCCCTGGTCCTCGGCGGTTTCCTGGCTGATGACATCGGTGTTGACCACGAAGCTGAACGGGCCGTAGCGCTGGGGCATGCCGATCAGTTCGCCATCATCGGCGAAGGACAGCTCGTAGGGCGGGTTCTTGAAGGACGGCAGCATCTTGTCGAAATACGGCATGAAGCGGTCCTTGTTGAGCGGCTTGATCAGCCCCTCGGGATAGAGCCGGTCGCGCGCCCAGGGCTGGTTGACGTTGATCAGGTCCCAGACCGAGGTTTCCCCGGCGCGGAGCTTGTTGATCATGTCCGGGTCGGAGGTGCCGCTTTCGGCGCGGACGGTGGCATCGGGGTGCGCCTCGCGGAACGGCCCGAGCACCTCGTCCGAGTTGTAGCCTTCCCAGCACAGGATGTTCATGCGGTCGCTGCGGGCCGCGAAGGCGGGGCTCAGCGGGCCCGCGGCGGCGAGGCCTGCAAGGGCGGCGGAGCGGCCGACGAATTGTCTTCTGGAAAATCTGTTGGTCATTTTTGTTACCTCCGGTTGGTTGGTTTGGTTGTTTTGCGCCCCGTTCAGGCGGAGCGGCCTTTTATTTTTTCTAGCGTCTGAGTGATTTTATCTCTAGCCGTTTGCATGTCCTCGAGGGTGCCGGACATGAAAATTCTGCCCGTGGCGCCCATCATTTGCACATCGTTGATCACCGCGTCGGGCGCGGCCTTCTCGGCCTCGTTGGCCGCGACGCAGGCGAAAAGCGCCGGCGTCATCTCGTAAATCAGCAGCGCCACGCCCGGCACGAGGATCGAGCCGTCGCGCGAGCGGTTGAGGATGATCGCGTGCTGGTCGGAGAGATCCTCGATGATGTCGTGGTAGAGGACCTTCGGCGCCAGCTGATCGGTGGCCTTCGCGCCGATGCCCTTGAGGATCGCCTTGCCGGCGGCGTCGAGGTCCTTCATGTCGTCGGCGTGCAGCTCCAGCAGGCCGAACTGGCGCTCGGTGAAGAGGATGCCCGGCTCCATGTCGGGCGCCACCTTGAGCGCGAGGTCGGCGATGCGGTGGATGCTGAGCGCCGGGGCCACCTCGATGATCAGCGAGTTCTGCCCGCGGAAGGGCGGGTAGGCCCGCGCCCGCAGGGGGGAGGAGAGGTAAGCCGCGAATTGCGGCTGCAGATCTTCGATCGGAAGATATACGCGAAGCTCTGTCATGATCCGGTCCGGTCCCCCTGCGGTGGTGCGGTTACTTGGAAACGGCCGCGGCCGAGAAATGCTTGCCGAGATCGGCATGCGGGCGCGGGATGACGTGCACCGCGGTCACTTCGCCGACCTGGCTTGCGGCCTCGGCGCCGGCTTCGGTCGCGGCCTTGACGGCGCCCACGTCGCCCTTGACGACGACGGAGACGAGACCGCCGCCGACTTCGTTGCGGGCGACGATTTCGACGTTCGCGGCCTTGACCATGGCGTCGGCCGCGGAAAGCGCGGGCACGTAGCCTTTGGTTTCGATCATTCCGATTGCGAGATTAGCCATGGGTGTGTTCCTTCATGGTTGACTGTTACTTGGTTTCGTCGATGGAGCCGATGATCAGCGCGTCCACGGGCACGGTCTGGCCCTGGAAGTAGCCGGCGGCGACCGACCCTTGGGTGACCAGCACGGTCTCGCCCGTGTCGCAGCCCAGCGGGTCGAAGGCGATCAGCTTGCCGCCGCCGTCGGTCTCGACCTCGAGCAGCGCCCCGCGCGGCAGCGAGGGCACGCGGCGGGTCGACCAGACCTTTCCGATGACGCGGGCTTGTATCATGTCTTATCCCTTTCGATCCGGATGCCGCGGCGGCGCGCCTCGTCCCGCGCCAGCGGGGTGAGCCGGCTGGCCGGCCCGATGCGCAGGCTGCGGGCGGAGGGGGCGAGCGCGTTGATGTCGCGCTCGGTGATCAGCGATTTTTCCAGCCGTTCCGGGGCCTTGCGGGCCGGGCCGGTGACGATCGGCATGGAGGGCGCCGTGGGTGCCGGCGGTGGCGTAGTCAGCTCGAAGACCAGATCGCCCCGCGCCACACGCTCGGCGAAGCCCGGCTCGGAGGCGCGTTGCAGGAGGTCCTGGGCAAAGCGCGTCAGGTCGGCGCCCGAGGTGATGCGCACCTGTTCCGTGGCCGGCGCGCCCTGCCCCGCCTCGGAGCGCAGCGCAGCGATTTCCTCGCGCAGGATGGCGCGAATCTCGTCCCGGAGGGCTGACATCACGACGCTCCTGCATCACGTAACGCGCCTTCGGCCGCGTTTCTGGCGTTGCGCACGTCGGCCTCGGTGCCGGCAAGGTAGAGCCGGCCGTTGGCGCCGATCATGCGCATGTCGATGAGCTTGACGTCGGCTTCCTTCTCGGCCTCGTTGCAGGCGAGGATGGCATAGGCCGCCGACTGGCATTCGAGCAGGTAGATGCTGTCGCCGCCCAGCACCATCGAGCCCAGCTTGTTGCGGTTCATCAGGAACGCGTGCTGGTCGTCGACATTGGTGACGAGCTTGGAGGCGAGGATCTTGGGCGGGGCCACGTCGTTGGCCGTCTTGCCCAGCGCCTCGAGGATGGCGGCGGCGCCGGAATGGACTTCCGCCGTGGAGCGGGAATGGAATTGCAGCGTGCCGAACTGGCGTTCGACTACCAGAAGGCCCGCATGGACATCGGCGCTTTTGAGCACGGTGTCGGTCAGGGCCTCGACATCGAGGCCCGGCGCGATCTCGACGATCTGGGCGGCCATGCGCAGGCGCGGCAGGGTGCCGCGCATCCAGGTGGAGATGTAGGCCAGGGTCTGCGGCTGAAGCTGGTCGATGAAGATCGAGGCGCGGAGTTCGGTCATGCATCGCCCCCCTTCAGGCTGCGGAGTTCTTCGAGGATCAGGCGGCGGAGTTCGTCGCGGCTGACATCGCCGGAGGATTGCGCCGGGTCGGGCGGCGGGGCGGCGGGTTTGGGGGCCGCGTGGCCGGAAGAGACGGCGGAGAGGTCGATGCCGGCGAGGTTGGCGGGCAGGTCCTTGGCATAGGCGATGCGGGTCCACTGCACGAGGTGCTGGGGCCCGAGGTTCTCGCCGATGGAGGAGCGGCCGGCGAAGCCCGTGCCGATGGTGAAGGAGGGCGGCAGGTGGGTGGCGAAGCCCGCCGCGCCTTGCGAACAGGGCGCGTTGACGACGACGCGGTAGACCGGCACGCCTTGGGAGAAGGCGACGAGGCGGTCGTTGTCCTCGCCATGGAAGGCGGCAGAGTGCCCTGCCCCGCGGCGCGCGGTGTGCTTGGCGAAGGTCAGCGCCTGCTGGAAATCGGTGGCCGCCGTCAGGGTCAGCACCGGGCAGAGCTTCTCGCGGAAGAGCAGGTCATCCTGCCCCGGGGTGGCGACGACCGGCACGAGAACCTTGGTCGAGGGGTTCACCCGCAGACCCGCGCGTTCGGCGATCCAGGTGGCGCTTTTGCCGACGGCCTCGAGGTTGAAGCCCTTGTCGGTAAAGAGATAATCGCGCAGGCGGTCGGTGTCGGCCTCGTTGCATACATGCGCGCCGGCAGAGCGCAGGGCGCGCTCCATGTTGCCGCGGTTCGACTCCAGCGTCAGGGCCACGCTTTCATTGGTGCAGAGCACCGAGTTGTCGAACGCCTTGCTTTCGACGAGGCAGCGGGCGGCGGCGTCGACCTTGGCGGAAGGGTCGATATAGGCAACCGCGTTGCCCGGCCCCACGCCCATCGCCGGGTTGCCCGAGGAATAGGCCGCGCGGACCATGGCGGTGCCGCCGGTGGCGAGGATGACGTTGATGCGGTCGGAGGACATGATGTCCTGCACCAGCGGGATCGAAGGGTCTTCGACGCACTGTATGAGGCCCGCGGGGGCGCCCGCCGCCTCGGCCGCCTGCGCGAGGTGCTGGGCGGCTGCGGCGGAGACTTTCCTGGCCGCCGGGTGCGGGCTGAGGACGATGGCGTTGCGGCTGAGGATGGCCAGCATCGCCTTGTAATACACGGTGGCGACCGGGTTCGTGGCGGGGGCCAGCGCAAAGACCACGCCCGCCGGTTTGGGCAGTTCGATGATCTTGGCGGCCTCGTTCACGCGGGGGGTGACGAGGTCGAGGTCGCGGTAGTAGTCGAGCAGTTCGTGGGTGCAGAGCTTGTTCTTGATGGTCTTGTGTTCGACCACGCCGAAGCCGGTTTCCGACACCGCTTCATCGGCGAATTGCGCGGCCTTGTCGTGGCCGGCCTTCGCCACGGCCTCGGCGATGGCGAGGACGGCCTCGCGGCTGAAATCCTTGTAATAGCGCGCGGCCCATGCGGCACGGCCCACTTTCATGCGGGCACGGGACAGCTCGCGATCGGGAACGGCGAGGCGGGGGGCGTCAAACGTCGCGTGTTCGGTCATGCCGCGCGCCTCATGGTCTTGAGAAGTTGCCGGGCGCGGGGCATGGCGGCGTCGAACCGGTCCATGATTTCCTGGCAGGTGTCGACGTCGAGCACGACGCCGGGCTTGAATTGCAGCACCCGCTTGTCGAGCGAGGAGAAGATCGCCCAGACGCCGTTTTCATAAAGCGCGCGGGAGACGGCGACGGCGCCTTCGGGGTGGTCGAATTCCAGCCCCAGCACCACACCGCGCTGGCGGACGCCGACGAAGATGTCGCTGTGGCGCTCCATCATCTCGGCCATGGCTTGCGCGAAGAATTCGGACACGAAATGGATGTTCGAGACGACCTCGGGGCGTTGCAGCATCTCCATCACGTGATGGCCGACGAGGCAGCCCAGCTCGGCGCCGCCGGAGGTGGAGATATGGGCCGCGCCGTCCTCGACCAGCCACTGGCCGCACTCCTCGGTCGTGAGGCACGCGCTGATCGGGTAGATGCCGCCGCCCAGCCCCTTGCCGCAGACGAACATGTCGGGGGTGACGCCGTAGCCCTGCCAGCCCCACATGACGCCGGTGCGCATCAGGCCGGTCTGGACCTCGTCGGCGATGAACTTGGTGCCGTATTTGCGGCAGAGGTCCTGGCAGGCCTTGAGGTAGCCGTCATCGGGCATGGGAAAGCCGTAGGTGGCGGGGATGGTCTCAACGATGAAGCCGGCCACGTCGCGGTTCTTGAGCACCTGCTCGAGCGCGTCGATGTCGTTGAAGGGGACCTGGAGGAACTCGTCGGGCTTGTCCGAAAGGAAGATCTTGGAGAAGCGTTCGTCGCCGGTGGCGACGGATAGGCCGGAATGGCCGTGATAGCCCTTGATGATCGACACGATCTTGCGCCGCTTTGTGGCGTAACGTGCCGTTTTCAGGGCGATTTCCACGGCCTCGGCGCCGCCGGATCCGAAGATCGCGTATTTCATGTGGGGCGCGGTGTTGACCAGCTTCTCGGCAAAGGCCGCGCGGGCGACGGAGGGAAACCAGTGGTTGCCCATGTCGAAATAGTCGAGCCCGGATTTCAGCACCTCGACCAGTTCCGGGTGGCGGTGGCCGAAATTGTAGGTGCCGCCGTTGAGGTGCAGGTCGATCAGGCGCTTGCCGGACATGTCGTAGAGGAAATACCCCTCGCGACGGTCGATGACCATCGGCGTGCCGGCCTCTGTCCAGAAGCTGACCTTGCCGGGATTCCAGTATTCCGCGGCCTTTTTCAGCAGATCTTCCTTCGAGTCGAAGGAGAAGTAACCGTAGTTGAACACGCGATTCCCCTTTGCAGATCACCGGAAGATTAGCAGGAAATTAACGTGTCACAACATTTTTTGACCGACTTCGGGCATTTTATCTTAGATTTTTGAGGCAACTCCCGTATATTGCGTGTAATTCAGCAAGGCGCCGACCGCGAAATGTCTAAGAAAACACAAAGACATGACCAGATTCTCAGCATCCTCGAGGTGAACCCCTCGATCCGGGTGGCGGAGATGGCCGACGAGCTTGGCGTGTCGAGCGAGACGGTGCGGCGCGACCTGAGCGAGCTGGACGAGACCGGGCGGATCAAGCGGACCTATGGCGGCGCCGTACGCACCAAGGCGTTCGAGCCGGCGCTGGCCGAGCGACTGCAGCTTCACGTGAAGGCCCGCGAGCAGATCGCCCAGCGCGCGCTGGAGCGGATCGGCGATGCCGGCAGCCTGTTCATCAGCGGCGGCGCGACGACCCTGCATTTCGCGCGGGCGCTTCGCGGGATCGACCGGCAGTTGACCGTGCTGACCCCGGCCTTCAGCATCGCGACCGAGCTTTCGGTGAACCCGCTCATACAGGTGATGGCGCTGCCGGGGATCGTCGAGCCGCGCGAGGGGCTGGTCTATGGCGCCGAGACGATCAAGTGCATCAAGCAGTTCCGCACCCCGATCGCGGTGACCGGCGCCTCTGGCGTCGACGAGGAGGGGATGAGCGAGGCGCTTCTGCATGCCGGTCAGGTCTATTCTGCCATGATCGACGCGGCGGACGAGGCGCTGATCCTGGCCGATGCGTCGAAATTCGGGTTCCGGTCGCTTCAACGGATCATCGACTGGCAGCCGAACCTGACGCTGATCACCGACGAGCGGCCGCCACCGTCGCTGTGGGATGCAATCCGGCAGGCCGAGGCGAGTATAATCGCCGGCTGAACGATATCTTAAGGCACAGGGAGGTGCCGCCGACGATGAGCAACAGCTACGACGCCAACCGCTGGAAACGGTTCGACGACTGGGACGCGCGGCCGCTGCGGCATGACCAGTTCGCGGTGGAGGACCCGGAGAACGGGTTTTCCGCCTTTGCCGGGGCCGCCGATCCGAAGCCGGGCCTGACGATGGAGGCCGGCCGGGTCGCCTCAATGGACGGGATCCCGGCGGCGGAGTTCGACATGATCGACGCCTTCATCGCCACACATCACCTCGACATGGACGTGGCGGAGGAGGCAATGGCCATCCCGTCGGAGCGGCTGGCGCGGATGCTGGTGGACATGAACGTGCCGCGGGAGGAGCTGGTGCGGCTGGCGCGGGGCCTGACGCCGGCGAAGCTGGCCGAGGCGGTGGCGCAGCTCAACGCGATGGAAATCGCCTTCGCCTATTCCAAGATGCGGGCGCGGAAAACGCCGGGAAATCAGGCGCATGTGACAAATGCGAAGGACGATCCGCTGCAACTGGCGGCGGATGCGGCGATTGCCGTGGCGCTGGGGTTCGACGAGATCGAGACGACGATGCGAGTGGCGCGGAACTCGTGGTCGAACGCGCTGGCCTGTTGCGTGGGCTCGGTCGTGGGGCGGGCGGGGACGCTGTTCCAGTGTTCGAGCGAGGAGGCCGAGGAGCTGGAGATCGGCATGGCCGGGTTCACCTCCTATGCCGAGACGGTGTCGGTCTATGGCACGGAAAGCGCCTTTGTCGACGGGGACGATACGCCGTGGTCGAAGGCGTGGCTGGCCGCGGCCTATGCGTCACGAGGGATCAAGATGCGCTGTACCTCGGGGGCGGCGTCGGAATTGCTGATGGGGTATCACGAGGCGAAATCGCTTCTGTATCTGGAGGCGCGGTGCCTGTGTCTGCAGCGCGGCATGGGCTCGCAGGGGACGCAGAACGGCGGGATCGACGGGGCGCCGCTGGCCTCCTCCATCCCCGGCGGGGTCCGGGAGATCTGGGCGGAGAACCTGCTGGCGGTGTGGCTGGACCTTGAATGTGCGTCCGGCAACGATGCGCGGCATTCGGAATCCGAGATGCGGGTGGCGGCGAAGGTGCTGCCTTTCCTGATCGGCGGGTCGGACCTGATCTGTTCGGGGTTCGGGAGTATTCTGAAATACGACAACTCGTTCAACCCGTCGTCGTTCAATGGCGAGGAGCTGGAGGAATTCCTTGTTCTGCAACGGGATTTCGAGGCTGATGGCGGGCTGACGCCGATCGAGGATGCCAGCGCGCTTGGCCTGCGGCGGCGGGCGGTGGATGCGCTGAGCCATGTGCTGAAGGACCTGGGGCTGGCGGAGCCGACGGAGGTGATGAAGCGTTCGGTGGCGGTGGCGTCGGGGTCGAACGACACGGAAAGTTTCGCACCCCGCGACGTGGCGGTGATCAGCGACCGGATCAGCAGCCGGGGAATCACGGTGATCGACGTGATCCGCTCGCTTTACAATGGCGGGTTCCGGGAGGAGGCGGAGAACCTGCTTTTCCTTGTGAAACTGCGGGTGTCGGGGGATTATTTGCAGACCTCGGCGATCATCCGCGACGGGCATGTGATCAGCGCGATCAACGATCCGAACGATTATACCGGCCCCGGCACCGGCTATCGCGTGAGCGAGGCGCGGCGGGCGGAGCTGGCGGCGATCCGCAACGTGCTGGACCGCGAGGAGGTGCTGCGGCGGGAGGCGGCGAGCGAGGCCGGAGAGGCGCGCGCGGTGGAGTATCGGACCATGGGGCCGGCGGAGCGCGGCACCGATCCGGGCGAGGTGGTAGTGGGCGTAAGTCCCGGTTTTGGCACGAAGATTTTCCGGACGCTGGCCGGGCATCCGCTGAGCGCGGTGCTGCGGGCGTTGCGGGACGGGATCGAGGCCGGTGGCGGGCGGATGCGGGTGCTGCGGATGTGGCATACGGCGGATACGTCCTTCCTGGGGCTGAGCGCGGCACGGCTGTCGGGGTCGGGGATCGGGATCGGCATCCAGTCGAAGGGGACGGCGGTGATCCATCACAAAGACCGGCTGCCGCATAACAACCTTGAACTTTTCTCCAACGCGCCGGTGACGACGCTGGCGCATTACCGGGCGCTGGGGGAGAACGCGGCGGGCTATGCGAAGGGCGATTTGCCGGCGCCGGTGGTGGTGCCCACGCAGGGCGAGGCGCTGGGGGCAAGGTTCCATGCGCGGGTGGCGCTGACCTATGCGATCGAGACGAAGATGTGCGAGAACAACGCCTCGCCCGAGGCGTTGGAGATTCATTTCGCGGAGGGGGCCGATGGGGGATAAACCACTGGGCGTGAAGGATTATCCGCTGGCCGAGACCTGCCCCGAGCGGGTGACGGGCCATCGCGGCAAGGCGCTGGATGCGCTGACCATCGAGGCGGTGCTGAGCGGTGAGTTGCAGATGGAGGACCTGCGGATCACGGCGGAGGCGCTGAGGCGGCAGGCGGAGATATCAAGGGATGCCGGGCGGGCGGCGCTGGGGCGGAATTTCGAGCGGGCGGCGGAGATGACGCGGGTGCCGCAGGCGGTGGTGATGGAGGTTTACGAGTTGCTGAGGCCGGGGCGGACGCCGTCGAAGGACGCGCTTTTGCAGGCTGGTCAAGGGCTTAGGGAGGAGTATGGAGCGGAGGCGCTGGCGGCGCTCGTGGAGGAGGCGGCGGAGGTCTACGAGAAACGGGGGCTGTTCCGGACGCGGTATTGAGGCACGGCGATTCGTTGGTTAACGACGTTGTTTTGAAGGGGTTTCGACGTCGGTATCACGTCGGTATTTCGTCGGTATCGCGTCGGTTTCGGGGTCTGTGACGGCGGGGGTTGATGTATCGCCCCGCGCGCAACACGCGAGATGTGGGAGGTGGCGCAACACCCGGCGGCAGGCCCGCCCGACCGTCGAGGCGGGCCGTCAGAGCACTCGGTCGAGCATGGCATCGACCATGAAGCCCACCACCTCCCGGGCCTGGGCCGGGGAGGCGCCGGCGACATCGATCAACGCGATCAAGGCTTCCATTCCTGTCGACGCCGACAGGGCGCAGACGAGCGTTTCATTCTGGTCCTCACTCAGCCCGGTGTCATGTTCCGAGAGCGCACGGTGGAACATGCTGACACGGCGACCGCCCCGCGCGGCCCCCCTGCTTTCGGCGGACCATGCGCGCATCGATGCGGCGAGGAACTGCCGGAATTCGGGTTCGTTCTCGAGCGCGAGATCGAGGAAGTACAGGCAGATCGCCTTGAGCTTGCCGCGCAGGTCCGGGGCGCCGCTGACGACGGCCTCGTAAGGCTTCACCGCGATGTCGAGCACGGCTTCTGCCACGAGGAGGTCGGCGTCGGAAAAATACCGGTAGCTTGTGGCCTTGGAGATGCCGGTTTCGGCGGCGGCGGCGGCCACGGTCACGGGTTTGCCTTCCGAGAGCAGTTTCCGGGCCCCGTCCAGGATGGCCTGTCGCGTGCGTGCGCGTTGTGCGGATCGGCCTTTGGTCTGGGGCATTGCGGAATCCGTGATTTGCGGTTCGTGAGACTATTGTCTTATTTTGAGACATGTGTATCATGAATCGAGTATCGCTGCAAACGAGGATTGTCGACATGGCACCGCAACCGCGCACCTATGATGTCTTGAATATTCTGCTGAAATTCCACGCCTTTCCGGAAGAGACCGACGGGAAGTATTGTCTCGTCGAGTGCCTCGTGCCCGTCGGGGCCGGAGCGCCGCCCAACCATCATGCCGGTGAGACGGAGGGGTTCTTCATCCTTGACGGGCAGGTTGCCTTCAACATCGGCGGAACGGACAGGGTAGCGGGACCGGGTGATTTCATTGCGGTGCCCGACGGCGAGACCCACGCGTTCCAGGCCATTGGCGAGAGCCCGGCGCGGCTGCTCATCCTGAACGCCCCCGGGCATATGCACAAAGCCTTCTTTACCGGCATCGGCAGGCCGCTCCCGGAGGACCAGACGACATTGCCGACGCCGTCGGAGCCGGATCTGGGCGCGGTTCTAAAGGTTGCGGAACAGGCGGGCATGACGATCTCGGTGCCGCAGTAGGGTTCTGATTGCGCGAAGCGGTGGAGTGTTTGGGAGCGTGCGGTGTCTCCCGACGGTGAGGAGACGCGCATCGGCGGGCCGTGGTGCGGCGAGCCGACGGGGGTAGCTGCCGCTTTATGGCTGCCGAGTACATCCAACTTACGAGCGTGGCACTTCACTTGCCAAATCGCCGGACCGTCGGGGCGGCCCGTCGATGCGCGGCGGGCTGAAGCCCTTTGTTCCGCGCGGGGGGCATCACCCCCCTGCCCTTACCCCTGATCCGCCAGCACCATATCCGCCGCCTTCTCTCCCAGCATGATGACCGGCGCGTTGGTGTTGCCGGAGGTCAGCGTGGGGAAGACCGAGGCGTCGGCGACGCGGAGGCCGGTGAGGCCGTGGACCTTCAGGCGGGCGTCGACCACGTCGGTGGCGGGGTCGGGGCCCATGCGGCAGGTGCTGACCGGGTGGAAGACGGTGCCGGCGCGGGCGCGGATGTCGTCGATGAGCTCCTCGTCGGTTTGCACCTCCGGACCCGGGGCGATCTCGGACTCGATGATGCGCCGGAAGGCCGGGGTTTCGGCGAAGCGGCGCATGAGCTTGGAGCCTTCGAGCATGTCCTGCATGTCCTCCTCGGTGGCGAGGTAGTTGGGGAAGATGCGCGGCGCGTCGAACGGGTCGGGAGAGCGAAGGGCGATGTGGCCGCGGCTGGTGGGGCGCGTGGGTTGTGCGCCGAGGAGGAAGCCGGGGAAGGTGTCGGGGTTCATCAGGGCACGCTTGCCGGGCACGGCCTTGGTGTAGCTGACCGGCGAGAAGAAGAGCTGCATGTTGGGTTTCGCGAGGCCCGGCCGGGTGCGGACGAAGCCGCCCGCCTGGTTGACCCCGAGCGAGAGCGGGCCGCGTCTTGTGAGCACGTAGCGGGCGCCGTGCCAGAGCTTGCCGTACCAGGGCCCGAGCTGCTGGTTGAGCGTGGGCACGCGGGAGCGGAAGAGGTAGTCGATGCCGAGATGGTCCTGCAGGTGCTGGCCGACGCCGGGGCTGTCATGGATCACCTCGATGCCGTGGGCGCGGAGGTCGGCGCCGGGGCCGATGCCGGAAAGCTGGAGGAGTTGCGGCGAGTTGACGGCGCCGGCGGCGACGATGATCTCGCGGCGGGCGCGGGCCTCTTTCATCGTGCCGCGCTGGCGGTAGGCGATGCCGGTGGCGCGGGTGCCGTCGAAGAGGAGCTTCGTGGCGTGGGCATGGGTTTCGACGCGGAGGTTGGGGCGGTGCCGGGCCGGGCGGATATAGGCGCGGGCGGTGGACATGCGCATGCCGTCACGGGCGGTGTTCTGGTAGGTGCCGACGCCCTCCTGCCGCTCCCCGTTGAAATCGCGGTTGTGGGGGAATTGCAGCTCCTCCCCCGCCCTGATGAAATCGGCGCAGAGCGGGTGCAGGTCGCGGTCCATGGTGCAGACATGCAGGGGCCCGTCGCCGCCGCGCCATTGATCGGCGCCGCGGTCGTTGGTCTCGGACTTGCGGAAATAGGGCAGCACGTCGTCCCAGCCCCAGCCGGGGTTGCCCATGGCGCGCCATTCGTCGAAATCCTCGGGCTGGCCGCGGACATAGACCATGGCGTTGATCGAGCTGGAGCCGCCCATCACCTTGCCGCGCGGCCAGTAGGAGACGCGGCCGCCGGTGCCGGGGTCGGGTTCTGTCCGGTACATCCAGTTGACGGATTTGCGGTAGAAGGTCTTGCCGTAGCCGATCGGCATCCAGATCCAGAAATTGAGATCGCTGCCGCCGGCCTCGAGCAGGAGGACGCTGTACTTGCCGTTTTCGCTGAGGCGGTTGGCCAGCACGCAGCCCGCCGAGCCGGCGCCGACGACGATGAAGTCATGGTCTGACATGGGGTGTGCCGGGCCTTCAGATGTCGGGCGAAGCGCTGATGACGAAGAGCTTGCGCATGTGCTCGTGGATGACCCATTCGCCTGTCCAGCCCTGCGGCAGGACCAGCAGGTCGCCCGGGCCGATGTCGCGGCTTTCGCCTTTCCCGCCCGGGCCCGAGACCGTCGCCCGGCCCGAGATGATGTGGCAGTATTCGCCTGCGGCCGTCCGGTCGGCGGTGAAGCGGCCGGGGGTGCATTCCCAGACGCCGATCTTGGTGTGGCCGTCGGCGGAGGTCCAGAGGAGGCTGGAGGCTTCCTGCTGCCCTTCGGTGAGGGTGGTGGGCTTGGGGGCGAAATCGCCGAGCGGCTGGTCGGCGAGGGCTTCGAAGGTCTTGAGGTCGATCATCGGGGGCTCCGTTGGAAGGAAGGACGGGGCGGGAGGCCGATGCCCCCTGCCCCTTTCGGCGGCTTGGCGCGGGTTCAGGGTTTTCTCTGCTGTCCGAAGACCTGGGCCAGGATCATCATCACCGTGGTGACGAAGATCATCAATGTCGAGATGGACGCGATGGTCGGGTCGATCTGGTCGCGGAGGGCGTTGAACATGTTGCGGGTGAGCGTCGGGTTGTCGCCGCCGGAGATGAACATGGCCACGACCACCTCGTCGAAGGAGGTGAGGAAGGCCAGCAGCGCGCTGGTGACCACGGCGAAGCGGATCTGCGGCAGGGTGACGGTGAAGAACGCCTTCCAGCGGGGGGCGCCGAGGCTGCGGGCGGCCTGTTCCTGGCTCATGTCGTAGCCCTTGAGGGCGGAGCCCGAGACGATGACGACGAGCGGCAGGGCCAGCACGGTATGGGCCAGCACGAGGCCGGTGACGGTGTAGAGGATGTTGAGCTGGACATAGGCGTAGAAGGCGCCGATGGCGACCAGCACGAGGGGCACCATCATCGGGGTGATCATCATCACGAAGGCCATGCGCACGAAGGGCACGTTGGAGGTGTGCAGCCCGTAGGCGGCGGCGACGCCCACCGGCGTGGCGACCAGCATGGTCAGCACCGCCGTCTGCAGCGAGGTGCGGGCGGCCTGCATCCATTCCGTCGAGCCGAAGAAATTGTCGTACCAGCGGGTCGACCAGTGTTCGGGCGGGAATTCGAGGTACTGGCTGTCGGAGAAGGACATCGGGATCACGATCAGCGTGGGCAGCACCAGGAGGATCATGGTGATGACCGCGAAGACGTAGAGCCAGAGGCGCTGGCCGTGGGTGATCTGGGTTTCCGAGGCGGGGGATTTGAACCAGCTGGCCATCAGTGCCCTCCCGAGGTGATCTGGTCGAGGCGGAGGAAGCGGGAGGCGATCCAGAGGATGGCGAGGGTCATGATCAGCAGGACCACGCCCATGGCGCTGGCCGCGCCCCAGTTCACGAAAAGCTCGATGTTGGAGACGATCTTCATCGACACCATGATGACCTTGCCGCCGCCCAGCACCGCCGGGGTGACGAAGAAGCCGAGGCAGAGGATGAAGACCATCAGCGAGCCGGCGAAAAGGCCCGGCGTGGTGAGCGGGAAGAACACCGTCCAGAAGGCCCGGCGCGGGTTGGCGCCGAGGTTGGCGGCGGCCTTGAGATAGTCGCGGTCGATCGCCTTCATCGCCCCGTAGACCGGCAGGATCAGGAAGGGCAGCATGATATGGACCATGCCGATCAGGGTGCCGGTCATGTTGTGGACGATCTTGAGCGGCTCGTCCCAGAGGCCGAGGTTCATGGCCCACTGGTTCACCAGCCCCTGTTTCTGCAGCAGCACGAGCCAGGCGTAGGTGCGCACCAGAAGCGAGGTCCAGAAGGGCAGCAGCACGGTGATCAGGCAGAGATTGGCCAGCCGGTTGGGCAGTTGCGACATGAAATAGGCCAGCGGATAGCCGATCAGGATGCAGAGGCCCGTGGTCAGCACGCTGACCTGGAAGGTGGTGATGAAGATGCGGATGTAGGATTTCCGCTTGATCATCCGCTCGTAGTTTTCCAGTGAGAATTCCCCGTTGGCGCCGATGAAGGAGACGTAGAAGAGCCAGCCCACGGGGATGACGAGGATCACGAGGATGAGCAGCATCGCCGGCGAGCTGAGGCCGAAGAGGCGGAGGCGTTCGAGGCGGCCGTCGGCGCGGAGGCCGGCCTCGTTGGGGCGGAGGGCGGTGGTGGTCATGCTCAGACCTCGCGCCCGTCGATGAGCACCGTGTCCTCGGGCGCCATGGTCAGCGTGACGGTATCGCCCACATGCGGCAGCGAGGTGGCCCGGTCGCCGCGCACGGCGCCGCGCATGACGATCTGTTGCCCGTCCAGAAGCCGGGCGTGGAGGAGGAAGCTGTCGCCCTGGTAGACCACGTCGCGGGCGGTGGCGGTGAAGTTGTTGGCGCCCTCGACGGGGCCGGTGTCGGAAAGGAGCACGCGTTCGGGGCGGATCATCAGTTGCAGGTCGGGCGTGTCGGGCAGATCGCCGCTGTAGCGCAGGGCGGTGTCGCCGTAGCGCACGTCGGCGCCGGCGCGGTTCACCGGCAGGAAGGTGGATTCGCCGATGAAGTCGGCGACGAAGCGGTTGGCGGGGCGTTCGTAGAGGTCGCGCGGGGTGGAAAGCTGCATGATGCGGCCGTGGTTCACCACGGCGATGCGGTCGGACATGGTCAGCGCCTCGCGCTGGTCGTGGGTGACGTAGACGGTGGTCATGCCGAGCTGTTCGTGCAGGTGGCGCAGTTCGATCTGCATCTGGTCGCGCAGCTTCTTGTCGAGGGCGGAAAGCGGTTCGTCCATCAGCAGGATGCGCGGCTCGAAGACGATGGCGCGGGCGACGGCGACGCGCTGTTTCTGGCCGCCGGAAAGCTGGTCGATGCGGCGGTCGCCATAGCCGCCAAGCTGGACGGTTTCGAGCGCGCCTTCGACCCGCTCGGCAATCTCGGATTTGGGCACCTTGCGCAGGCGGAGCGGGTAGCCCACGTTGCCCGCCACGGTCATGTGCGGGAAAAGCGCGTAGCTTTGGAAGGTCATGCCCACGTCGCGCAGGTGGGGCGGTTTGCGGATCACCTCGTCATCGCCGAATTTCAGGCTGCCGCAATCGGGCCGGGTGAAGCCGGCGAGCACCATCAGGAGCGTCGTCTTGCCCGAGCCGGAGGGCCCCAGAAGAGTGAGGAACTCGCCGCTTTTGACCTCGAGCGAGACATCGTCGAGCGCGTGGACCGGACCGTAGGTCTTGGTGACGTTGCTGATCGAGATCGGCAGGGCTTCGGTGGCTTGGGTGGTCAAGGTGTGGTCCCCCGGCGTGTGGTGGCTGGCACGGGCGGGCGCCATGGATGACGCCCGCCCGGTCTAGGGTGGTCAGGCCGGACCTATTCGGTCAGCATTTCCTGGTACATCTCGGCCGCGATCTGTTCCCATTCGGCGTACCATTCCAGCGAGATGGGAAGCTGCTTGGCCGCGTTCTCGGGCGAGGACGGCAGGCTGGCCGCGACCTCCTCGGAGATTTCGCCGGTGTCGTAGGCCGCCTTGTTGGTCGGGCCGTAGGTGATGTATTTCGGCAGGTCGTCCTGGTATTCCGCCTTGGAAATCTCGGCGAGGAATTCCATCGCCAGATCCTTGTTCGGCGCGCCCTTCGGGATGGCGAAGCAGTCATAGTCGAGCAGCGCCTGGTTGAAGGTGTAGTCGACCTTGCCGCCATCCTTGGCCGCGTTGTCGAAGCGGCCGTTCCAGCCGGTGGTCATGTCGACCTCGCCATCCTTCATCAGCTGGGCGTGCTGGGCGCCCGAGGACCAGTAGACGGCGATGTTGGGGCGCAACTCGCGGATCTTGTTCAGCGCGCGTTCGATGCCTTCCTCGGAGGAGAGCGTCTCGTAGACATCCTCGGGTGCGACGCCATCGGCCATCAGCGCGGGTTCGAGCGCGCCGGAGACGGTGTTGCGATAGGCGCGGGTGCCGGGGAATTTCTCGGTATCGAAGAAATCCGCCCAGTTCTGCGGCCCGTCCTCGCCATAGGTGTCGGTGTTCCAGGCCGCCACGACCGAGAACACGTCGCCGCCGACGCAATAGTCGGAGTAGAGGGATTCGTAGAAGTTCGACACGTCGATCACGTCGTAGTCGAGCGGTTCGAGCAGCCCCTCGGCCCCGGCGCGGGCGGCGGAGCCGGAGCCGCTGGCGACGAGGTCATAGGTGACCTGGCCGGTCGAGACCTGGAGGCGCACGTCGGCCATGCCGCCATAGGTTTCCTGTTTGACGGTGATGCCCATGGCCTCGGAGGCGGGCTCGAACAATGCCTTGCTCTGCGCCTCCTGGTAGGAGCCGCCCCACGAGGCGACGGTGATTTCCTTGTCCTGGGCCAGCGCGCTGGTCGAGGCCAGCAGCGCGACCGCGAGGGGTGCGGCGAATGTGGGTTTCATGGTTGGTGTTCCTCCTGTCAGAGTTGGATGTGCCGCCTGTTTCTGCGGCGGTTGCCGGTTGTTGTTGTCTTTCGCAGGCTCGGCGCGCACCGGCGAACATCTCGTGTCAGGCTTGGGCGGCCCTCCGGTATTGGCGGGTGTCTTGCCAGCGGTACCAGGCGACGGCGGCGGGCAGGAACCACGGCTTGCCGGTATAGAGGGGGCGCGTCGGGAACGGCAGGTCGTCGAAGGCGGTGGCGCCCTCGGCGAGGCCCATGACCTTCTGGCCTGTGCGCATCCCGAGGTAGCTGGCCATCGACACGCCGGAACCGCAGTAGCCCATGGCGTAGTGGATGCCATCATGGGTGCCGGTATGGGCGAGCTCGTCGAAGCTGTAGGCGACGGTGCCCATCCAGGAATGGGTGATCTGGCGGTCCTTCAGTTGCGGGAAGATGCGGCACATGCTCTCGAACAGGCGGGGGCCGGAGATGTTGGGATCGGTTTCCGCCGCCGAGACGCGGCCGCCGAAGAGGATGCGCTTCCGGTCGGGCGAGGCGCGGTAGTAGTAGAGCACCTTGAACGTGTCGCTGGCGACGCGGTCGGTGGGGAAAAGCTCGTTCACGAGGGTTTCGGGCAGTTCCTCGGTGGCGATGATGTAGCTGCCGATGGGAATGACCCGGCGTTGCAGCCAGGGCGTGAGGCCCGTGGTGTAGCCGTTGGTGGCGACGACGACATCGCGCGCCTCGACCGTGCCCTTTTCGGTGGTGACGCGGAAGCCGTTGACCTGCCGCTCGATGCCGGTGACGCGGCAATGGCCGAGGATCCGGGCGCCCGCGTCGGTGGCCAGCCGCAGCAGGCCGCGGTGGTATTTCGCGGGGTGCAGCGAGCAGTGGTTGGGGTAGACGAGGCCGCCATAGTAGGTGTCGGTGCCCAGTTCCTTTTTCTGCTCGGCGCGGGGGACGGTGAAGCATTCGATTCCCTCCTGTGCCTGCAGTTTTTCGGCGTCGCGGGCGAGGGTTTCGTAGGCGTCGGGGGAATGGGCGGCGTGGAAGCGGCCGACCTTGCGGAAATCGCAGTCGAGGCCTTCGGATTTGACGAACTCCGCGATCCACGAGAGGGCGGAGGCCCCCTCGCCCCGGATGGCGCGGGCCTTCTGCTTGCCGTGCTTGGCGGCGAGCTTTTCCAGCGAGGGCTTGATGCTGGTGCTGATCTGGCCGCCGTTGCGGGTGGAGCAGCCGTAGCCGGGGTCATCGGCGTCGAGCACGAGGGTGGAGCGGCCGCCGCGCGCCGTCTGGATGGCGGCGTTGAGGCCGGTATAGCCGGAGCCCACCACCACCACGTCGGCGGACGCCGGCAGGTCGCCGGAGAAGTCCGGCGCCGGGCCGACATCGTCGAGCCAGTAGACTTGGTGGCGCGGGGCCGTCGATGTCGATGTTGCCATCGGTATCCTCCAGACGCGCGAGGTGCGGCGAGCGCCGACCTGCGCGGGTTATCGTCAAAACGCTAGGGCAGGATTGGCCCGCACCTCATATCCAATTTGATAAATTGTTCAGACCAATTTGCCCCGCCATGCCGGCAGGTCGCGGATCGCCTCGATGCCGCGATGGATGTCTTCCGGGGCGACGCTGCCGAAGCCGAAGACGAGCCCGGATTTGCCGATCGGGTCAAGGCAGTATCGCGAGAGCGGCGCGAGGGTGACGCCCTTTTCGGCAGCCTGCGCCACGAGCGCCTGTTCATCGACCGGGCCGGAGATGAAGGCGGGGGTGTGGAAGCCGCTGGCGGTGTCCTGCAGCGCCACGCAGTCGGGGAGCGACTGCGCCGCCTCGACCAGCGCCTCGTAGCGGGCCTTGTAGAGGCGGCGCATCAGGCGGATGTGGGTGGCAAAATGCCCCTCGTCCATGAAATCGGCGACGATGGCCTGGGTGGCGGTGGGCGGGCCGCTGGCCCAGTACTGGAACATGCGGTCGAACACGTCGGTCATGCGTTCGGGAACCAGCACGAAGCCCAGCCGCAGCGCCGGGAAGAGCGACTTGGAGAAGGTGCCGACATAGAGCACGCGGCCGGCATTGTCGGTGCCGCGCAGGGCGGGCTGGGCGGCGCTGCCGTAGTAGAATTCGCCGTCGTAATCGTCTTCGATGATGAGCGCCTGCGCCTCTTCCGCCGACTGCAGAAGCTCGAACCGGCGGGAGAGGGACATGACGTGGCCCAGGGGCTGCTGGTGCGAGGGGGTGACGAAGGCGAGGCGGAAATGCGGGGCCTTGGCGAGGCCGTCGGCCACGATCATGCCTTCCTCGTCGACGTCGACGGGGACCAGTTCGGCGCCTTCGGAGAGGAGCGCGTTGCGGGCGCCCGAGGCGCCGGGGTTTTCCATCCAGACGCGGTCGCCGGGATTGAGCAGCAGGCGGCCGATGAGGGAGAAGGCGTGCTGGGCGCCGGAGGTGATGAAGATCTGTTCGTGGTGGCAGCGGATGCCCTTGAGCGCGCTGAGATGGGTGGCGATGGCGCGGCGCAGCGCCTCGAGCCCCTTGGGCTGGCCGTAGCCCATCACGTCGCTGCGGGCACCGCGCAGGTGGCGGGCCGACAGGCGGGACCAGTGGGCGATGGGGAAGGCATCGAGCGCCGGGAGCGCGGTGACGAAGGCGCGAGGTTCGTGGGGCAGCCAGGTGCGGGTGGCGTAATCCTTCTCGGCATGGCTGATGGCGTAGGAGAGGCGCGGGTTGGGGCCGGTATGGGGCGCGTCGGGCGGGGCCGTGGGCGGGCGCTGGTTCTCCAGCGTCTCGCTGACGAAGGTGCCGGCGCCGACGCGGGAGACCAGCATCCCTTCGGAAACCAGCCGATCGATGGCGTCGATCACGGTGGTGCGGGAGACGCCCAGTTCGCGGGCGAGCGTGCGGGTGGCGGGAAGGCGTTCGCCGGGCGGCAGGCCGCCCGACAGCAGGATGTCGCGGAGCGCCATGTAGAGCTGGACGCTGACGGATTTGCGCGAATTGCGGTCGATCTGGATGGACGACAGCAGCGCCCCGGCAGCGTGTTTCATGGGCCCTCCGAACCAATTGGTCTGGCCAACTTGCCGAAATGGATATACCGGACCGGCCAATTATTTTCCAGCCTGCAATCCGACACAACAGCGCCAAGGCCCGGTCGACCCAGATGAAACTTCAAAAACTAGAGACTTTCACCGACAGCTTCGTCTGTTTCGTCAGGGCCACCGCCGAGGATGGCGCCGAAGGCTGGGGACAGGTCGCGCCCTATTACGCCGATATCACCGCGCAGGTGCTGCACCGGCAGGTGGCGCCCTACGCGCTGGGGATGGATTGCGGGGATATCGACGGGATGCTCGATATCGTGCGGGACCGGGAGCACAAGTTTCCGGGCTCGTACCTGCGGCGGGCGATGGGCGGGGTGGATACCGCGCTCTGGGACATGCGGGGCAAGCGCGAGGGCAAGCCGGTTTGCGAGTTGATCGGGGGGACGCCCGGCCGCGTGCGCGCCTATGCGTCCTCGATGAAGCGGGACATCACGCCGGCGGACGAGGCGGAGCGGTTCCAGCGGCTGCGCGATGCGCACGGGTTCGATGCGTTCAAGTTCCGGATCGGGGCCGAGGTGGGCCGCGACAGGGACGAGTGGGAGGGGCGCACGGAGGAGATCGTGCCGACCATCCGCCGGGCGCTGGGGGACGAGGCGGCGCTGCTGGCCGATGCGAATTCCTGCTACTCGCCCGCGAAGGCGATCGAGGTGGGCAGGCTTTTGCAGGATCACGGGATTTCGCATTACGAGGAGCCCTGCCCCTATTGGGAGTTCGAGCAGACCCGCGCGGTGACCGAGGCGCTGGAGATCGATGTCTGCGGCGGCGAGCAGGATTGCATGATGGCCAACTGGAAGGGGATGATCGAGGGGCGGATCGTCGACGTGCTGCAGCCGGACGTGCTGTATATCGGCGGTATTGCCCGGACCCTTCGGGTGACGCGGATGGCCGAGGCGGCGGGGATGCCGGTGACGCCGCATGCCGCGAACCTGTCGCTGGTGACGCTGTTCACGATGCATTTGCTGCGGGCGATTCCCTGTGCGGGCAAGTACCTGGAATTCTCGATCGAGGGCGCGGATTACTATCCGTGGCAGGAGGGGCTGTTCCGGACCAACCCTTACGAGGTGACGGGCGGGCACGTGACCGTGACGGATGCGCCGGGCTGGGGGGTGGAGATCTGCCCCGACTGGCTGGACCGGGCCGAGTACCGGGTGAGCGAGGCGGGCTGAGGCCGGCAGGGCCCGGGCGGCCCTGCAACCATGGGTTCAGCGGGGCGCGGCGCGGGGCGGGTTATCTTCCTCGCGCGCGCGGCTGATTCCGGCACTGATTCCGGGTGCGGGAGGGGGCCGGGCCCGGCCCGCGACGGGGGCCAAGGGGCCGCATTCCGGCGGTGACACGCCGATAAGTGCCTAGACGGACGGCAGGTATGTGCCAGCCTCGGCCACGTTCCGCTCAATTCCGCGGGTCTGGACGGATTTCCGTGAGATACCAGTTTTTTAGCCCCGTAAAATGTGTAAACCGGACAAAAGCCTTGAGCCCGAGATCCCCTTTTCGCGGTGGCTCGGAATCAGAACTGGATACGATCCCGCATGCGGACAAAACCCTTCCATCCTACCCGACGTGGCCTGCTGCTTTCCTCCTCTGCCCTGATGCTCATGACCGCCGGTGGCGCGCTCTCGCAGGAGGCGACCGCCGAGGAGACGGCGGCTGTGCCCGAGGGGGACGACGACACCTTCAGCTTCGAGCGGCTGGTCGAGGAAATGCGCGCCGGCGCCCAGCGCGCGGACCGGCCGCAGACGGTCGAGGACAGCTTTCTCAACGAACTGAACTACGACGATTACCGGCTGATCCGGTTCGATCCGGAGCGGTCGCGGTTCCGGGCGATCGACCACACGCGGTTCGAGCTGCACGCCTTTCACATGGGCTGGCTGTTCAACCGGCCGGTGCATCTTTACGAGGTGGCCGACGGGCGCATCCGGCCGATGGAGTTCGACACCGACGATTTCATCTACGAGCGCACGGCGCGGGAGAAGGTGCCGGAACATGCCGCGCTTCCGGGGGTGGCGGGGTTCCGGCTGCACAACCCGCTCAACCGGCCCGACATCATGGACGAGTTGATCGCGTTCCAGGGCGCGTCCTATTTCCGGGCGCTTGGCCGCGGGTCGACCTATGGGCTGTCGGCGCGCGGGCTGGCGGTGAATACCGGGTCGGACGTGAAGGAGGAGTTTCCGCGCTTCACCCGGTTCTGGATCAGGCGGCCCGATCCGGGCTCGGACGTGATCACCGTCTGGGCCGCGCTGGAGAGCCCGTCGCTGACCGGGGCCTACGAGTTCGTCATCTCGCCCGGGCGCAACACGGTGATGGAGGTGACGGCGCGGCTGTTCTTCCGCAAGGATATCGCCCAGCTGGGCGTGGCGCCGCTGACCTCGATGTTCCTCTATGGCGACCGCAACCGGGCGAAGTTCGACGATTTCCGCCCCGCGGTGCATGACAGCGAGGGTATGGAGATCGTGCGGGCGGACGGGCACCGGGTCTGGCGGCCGCTGTCGAACCCGCCGCGGCTGGCGTCGAGCTTCTTCAAGGAGGACTCGCCGCGCAGTTTCGGGCTGTGCCAGCGCAACCGGGAGTTCGACAATTACCAGGACGCCGCGGCGGTCTACGAGCGGCGGCCGTCCTGCATGGTCGAGCCGGTCGGCGACTGGGGGAACGGTTCGATCCGGCTGGTGGAGATCCCGTCGGACCTGGAGATCAACGACAATATCGTCGCCTTCTGGGTGCCGGCGCACCCGGCCAGGGCGGGCGAGGAGATGACCCTGCAATACCGGCTGCACTGGGGCGACCTGCCGCCCGAGGAGAACGGGGACCTGGCCTATGTGGCGGCCTCGCGCGCCGGGGTCGGCGGCGTGTCGGGGGTGGAGAACCAGGACGGCTCGCGGAAGTTCGTCGTCGATTTTTGCGGCGGGCCGCTGGAACCTTTGCCGGCCGAAGCGGTTGAAGAGCTGACGGTCGTCGCGTCGGCGGTCGGAGCACGTATTACTTCGCAAGTTCTTCATCGCATTGCCGGGAACAACATGTGGCGGCTGGTGCTTGACGTAGTCGGCGAGGGCGAGGTGATCGAACTTTCGGCGCACGTAGAAGGTTATGGTCAGAAACTCACGGAAACATGGCTTTTTCAATGGCTTACGGAACAATAGCGACGGATGACGCGATCTTGCACGTGGGTGTGAGCGGCGGAGAGGCCGACGCGCCCTTCGTCGGGCGCGGCTTTTCGGACGAGGCGTGCGCGCTGCCTGCCGCACCGCTGGCGATGCCGACGCAGTCGATCGAGGCCGAAACCGGCGCGCTTTACCGGCTGCTGCGGCGGCTGAGGGGCGGCGCGGTGCGGCCCTCGATGGATGTGGGCGCCTGACGCGACGCATGGGATCGCCGCGCGGGAGCATGTCCGCAATCTATGCGTTGCGGACCGGAATGATCGTCACCAGCCTGCTGTGCGGGCTTGGGGCGTTCATCCTTTTCCTCGAATTCGGAGAGGCCACGGGCCTGACATGGATCGACGTGTTCCGCGCGGTGCTGATCCTGATCTCGACCCTGTGGCTGGCCTGGGGCGCGATGCTGGCCTTTGTCGGCATGACCTCGCGGGCGCGGCCGCCCGAAGGGGTGGAGGATGCGCCGATCCGGGGCCGGACCTGTATCCTGATGCCGGTCTACAACGAGAACCCCGAGGAGAGCTTTTCGCGGGTGGCGGCGATCGAGGCCTCGCTGAGCGAGATCGGCGATCCGGCGGAAATACATTTCGCCATCCTGTCGGACACGCGTGACGAGGGCATAGCCGCGCAGGAGCGTGCGGTGTTCCGGCGGATGGTGGAGGAATGCGACGGCGTCGGCCGGTTCTTCTATCGCCGGCGCGAGAAGAATACCGGCAAGAAGGCCGGCAATATCGAGGATTTCATCACCCGGTCGGGGGCGGCCTATGATTATGCCGTGATCCTCGACGCGGATTCGCTGATGGAGGGGGAGACCATCCTGACGATGATCCGGCGGATGGAGGCGGAGCCGCAGCTTGGCCTGTTGCAGACGCTGCCCAAGATCATCCGGGCGGAATCGTATTTCGGGCGGGCGATGCAGTTCTCGGCGAGCTTCTTCTCGCCGGTCTTCGCCCGCGGCCTTGCCATGGTGCAGGGGCGGACGGGCCCGTTCTGGGGGCATAACGCGATCATCAACGTGCGGGCCTTCGCGCAGTCCTGCGGGCTGCCGGAGCTGAAGGGCGCGCCGCCCTTCGGCGGGCACGTTATGAGCCATGACTATGTCGAGGCGGCATTGCTGGCGCGGAACGGGTGGATCGTGCGGCTGGATGACGACCTGGAAGGCTCGTTCGAGGAAGGGCCGGAGAATATCGTCGACCATGCCAAGCGCGACCGGCGCTGGTGCCAGGGGAACCTGCAGCACCTGCGGATCATCGGCGCGCCGGCGCTGAAGCCGTGGTCGCGCTTCGTGTTCGCGCAGGGCGTGATGGCGTTCATCGCGCCGCTGTTCTGGATGGGGTTCATCGCCGCGTCGATCGCGGCGCCGCTGTTGGTGACGCCGCCGGATTACTTCCCCGTACCCGGCTGGCCCTTCCCGCAATTCCCGCAATCGGCCGCGTCGATGGCGATCAGCCTTGCCATCGGCATCTTCGGGCTGCTGTTCCTGCCCAAGCTGCTGATCATGACGCGCGCCATCCTGTCGGGCGAGGCGAAGCGGTTCGGCGGGTCGGGGCGGGTGGCCCTGTCGACGCTGTGCGAGCTGCTTCTGTCGTCGCTGACCGCGCCGGTGCTGATGATGTTCACCATCCGGTCGGTGCTGGAGGTGCTGATGCGGCGCGACGGGGGCTGGCCCACCAACAACCGGGGCGATGGCGTTCTGCAATGGCCCGAGGCGTTCGCCGCCTCGTGGTGGATCATCGTGACGGGCTGTGGCGGGCTGTTCGCCGCGTGGTTCCTGACGCCCGAGCTGTTCCTGTGGCTGCTGCCGGTGGGGGTGCCGATGATCCTTGCGCCGGCGCTCTTGCGCTGGGGGTCGCTGCCGTCGCTGGGCAAGCTGATGATCACGCCGGCCGAGCAGTCGCCGCAGCGGGTGATCCAGCTTTACGATGCCGTTCTGGCGCGCTGGGGCGTCGATGCGCAAAGCTCGATCCCGGTGGTGCCGCTGCGCCTGCCGGAGGACGGGCTGAAGGCGTGAGCGTTCAGGCGCCGCGCTGCCAGGGGGTTGTGGGGTAATCCGCCTCGCCCTGGGGCTCGTGGAAGGCGAGGATGCGGCTGACGTAATCGAGGAAATCGGTTTGTTCCTGCTCGGCCAGCGGCGAGAGCAGGTAGTGCTGGCTTTCCAAGATCCGGTCGCGGAGCCGGGCGAGCAGCTCGGCGCCCTCTTCGGTGATGTCCACCACGCGCGAGCGGCGGTCGGTTTCCTTGACCGAGCGGCGGACGAGGTCGCGCTTTTCCAGCCGACGCAGCACGTCGCCGGTGGTGGAGGCGTCGAGATAGGCGAGCGCGGCGATGGCGGTCTGGTCGAGCTGCCGGTTCTGGGCGAGGATCTGCAGGATGGTGTACTGGACCGGGGTGATTTCCGCCGTCTCGAGCGTTTCGTGGAAGAGGGAAATGGCCACCTGTTGCAGCCGGCGGATCATGAAGCCGGGCTGATCGGGCAGTTTGCGGATGGTCATGCTGTGGCCCTGGGCGGTTCCGGGTGTCTGGGGACGAGAGCATTCGGGCGGGGGGCTGTCAACCGTTCGCCCCGCCGAGATCGCCGGTCTGGAGCATGCCCGAGGCGAGGTAGCCGCCATCGACCGGCAGGGTTATCCCGTTGATATAACGCGCCTCTTCCGAGAGCAGGAAGAGGATCGCGGGGGTCATGTCATCGACGCTGCCGAGCTTGCCGTTGGGGATCATCGGCAGGACGGCGGCGCGGGTGGCCTCGGTGTAGAGTTCCTCGGTCATGGCGGTGACGGTGGGGCCCGGGGCGACCGCGTTGGCGGTGACGCCGGCGCGGCCGAATTCGAGGGCGAATTGACGGGTGAGGCCGATGATGGCGGATTTTGACGTGCCGTAGGCCGCCCGGCCGATGCCCGCGCGGTAGCCCGAGACCGAGGAGAGGCTGACGATGCGGCCGTAGCGGTTGGCGCTCATGGCCGTGGCGGCGCGGCGGCCGCAGAGGAAGCTGCCGCGCACGTTGACGTCGAGCACTTTTGCGAAGGTGTCGCCGGACATCTCGGCCATGGGCGCGACCTGAAGGATGCCGGCGCTGCTGACGAGGCCGGTGATCGGGCCGGCCCAGTCTTCGGCTTTCGTGAAAGCGGTGTCGACGGAGGCCTCGTCGGTGACGTCGAGGGTGAGGGGGAGGGCCTGCCCCCCTGCCCCCGTGATCTGGCTGACGGTGGCGGCGACGCGCGCCGCGTCGATATCGGCCA
Organism: Roseovarius sp.; assembly: GCF_040223625.1. GTDB lineage: Bacteria > Pseudomonadota > Alphaproteobacteria > Rhodobacterales > Rhodobacteraceae > Roseovarius. The sequence goes on from NZ_JAVKFX010000033.1 coordinate 175,593, forward strand.
CGGCGACGGGGACGCCTTGTGCGGCCAGGGCGACGGCCGTGGCCTGCCCGATGCCCGAGCCGCCGCCGGTGATGACGGTGACGCCTTGCCTGAAGGTGAACATGATCCGATGACTCCGGTCGTCAGGCCGGAACGGTCGCGTCGCGGACCATGTAGCCTTCGGTGGCGAAGGTGCCGTTTTCCTTGCGAAATTGCGACATGTAGTCGGGCCAGATGGCGGTGAGCTTGCCGCTGCGGGGGTGGAGGTACCAGCTTTGGCAGCCGCCGGCGATCCAGACCGTGCGTTCGGCGCGGTCGTGGATGGATTTGACGTAGGCTTCCTGCGCTTCGCGGTCGGGTTCGATGACCTTGCCGCTTTCGGCAAGGTATTCGAGCGCGCCGCGGATGTACTCGATCTGGGTTTCGACCATGTAGATCATCGAGCCGGCACCGAGCCCGGTGTTGGGGCCGAGCATCATGAAGAAGTTCGGGTAGCCATGCACGGAGGTGCAGGCGAAGGCCTGACCGCCATCTTCCCACTGGTCCGACAGGCGGCCCACCTTGCCGTGGATGACCTCGGCGATGGGCAGCTCGGTCGCCTCGAAGCCGGTGGCGAGGATCAGCATGTCGAGATCGACATGGGTGCCATCGGTGAGGACGACGCCGGTTTCGTCGATGCGGGCGATGCCGGTGGTCTCCAACGTCACGTTCTCGCGCTGGATGGCGGGGTAGTAGTCGTTCGAGATCAGGATGCGCTTGCAGCCGACGGAATAGGGGGGCGTCAGTTTTTCGCGGAGGGCGGGGTCGGCGACCTGCGCCTCGAGATGGCCGCGCGACATCTCCTCGATCTGGGCGAGGAAGGCGGGGATCTGCAGGCGCTGGGGGAAGCGGCTTTCATTGCCCCAGAAGAGTTCCTTGCGGAAGTCCTGAAGCATCTCGGGGAAGCGGGCGAACATGCCCTTCTGCGCCTCGGAATAGGGCGCGTCGCGGCGGGGGACGATATAGGGCGCGGTGCGCTGGAAGACGGTGAGGTGGGAGACGTCGGGGGCGATTTCCGGCGCGATCTGGATCGAGGAGGCCCCGGTGCCGATGATGCCGACACGTTTGCCGGTATAGTCGTAATCGTGATCCCATTGCGAGGAGTGCATCATCTTGCCGGTGAAGCTGTCAAGCCCGTCGATATCGGGCATGGAGAGGTCGGAGAGGTGGCCGGTGGCCGAGACCAGCGCGCGGGCGCGGTAGGTGCCGGTGGTGGTCTCGACCTGCCAGAGGTCTTCGGCCTCGATCCATTCGGCGCGGGTGACGGTGGTGTTGAAGCGGACCTTGGGATAGATGCCTTCGTCTTCCGCCGTGTCCTGCAGGTATTTCAGGATTTCCGGTTGCTTGGAGTAGGTGTGGCTCCAGTACGGGTTGGGGCGGAAGGAATAGGAATAGAGGTGCGAGAAGACATCGCAGCCGGCGCCCGGGTAGTGGTTGTCGCGCCATGTGCCGCCGACGTCATGGCCGCGTTCGAGCATCAGGTAGTCGCGGTTGCCCTCGCGTTCGAGGATGACGGCGAGGCCGAGGCCGGAGAAGCCGGTGCCGACGATCAGCACCTCGGCATCGACCTTTGGTTTCGGGGTGGTGGTCTGGATGTTCATGTGGACCTCGGGTCTGGGCTCAGGCATGGATGGGGGCGTGGACGGTGCCGGGCGCGTCGCGCTCGGGTGCGTCGATGAAGTCGCGGATCAGCATCAGCAGGTGCGAGGGGCGTTCATGGGCCACGGCGTGGCCCGAGGGCACCTCGGCGAAGCGGGCGTTCTCGATGGCGCCGAAGAGCAGCTTGGAGTGATAGATCGGCACCATCTGGTCGTGCGTGCAGCCGATGACGAGGGTGGGCACGGTGATTTTGGCGACCGCGTCGGTGATGTCGACGGAGCGGTTGAAGACCATCTTGGCGTAGCGGTCGGAGCCGTCGCCGATCTTGTCGACCAGCGCGTCGACCTCGCCCGGAAGGCGCATGGTGAGGAAGGCGTGGCTGAAGGCGGTCATGACCATGAAGCCGGGCATGGCGGCGCTTTTCTCCTCGTGCAGCTTGAACCAGACGTCGTAGCGCAGGTGCTGGTGGATGTCGGTCTTGATCCAGCCGGCGATGAGGGTGAGGGATTTCACGATCCCGGGCGTGGTGCCGGCGAGGTGGGCGGCGATGACGGCGCCGAAGGAGCAGCCCGTCAGGTGCACCGGCCCGTCGCAGAGGGCGGCGATGACGGCGCGGGCCTGATCGGCGTAGCTGTCAGCGGTGGCGCCGTCTATATCGACGAAGTCGAAGGCCACGACGCGGCGGCCGTCGGCGAGCATGGGGAAGAGCGCCCAGTAGGTGCTCTGGGCCGAGCCGCTGGTGCCGTGGAGGAGGACGATGGTGTCCTCGGCCCGCCGGTGGGGCGCGGAATCGTAGGTGCGGATGGTGAGCCCGTCATGGGTGATCTCGCCCTCCACGACATCGGATGTGAATGCCATTTTGCCCTCCCCGGCCGGTGCTGGCCGGATATTCATGAGTATACTTATTATTATAAGTAGGCGGTTGCGATGCCCCTTGTCAACCGTCCACGACCCGCGTCGGCGGGCGGCTTTCGCGCTTGATGATCGGGGTCACCGGGGACATCCTGCGGCAAACCGTGGTGGAAGGGGGCCGGCGCGCCGATGCATCTTGACGGGTCAGACGGGGACACCCCTTTGCTGCGGCTGGGGCTGGTCGGGCGCGGTATCCAATTGTCGCGGACCCCGGCGATGCACGAGGCGGAGGCGGCGGCGCAGGGGCTGGCCTGCCGGTACGAGTTGCTGGATACCGATGGAGGGGTCGAGGACGATCTTGCCGCGATCCTGAACCGGGCCGAGGCGGAGGGGTTTGCCGGGCTGAACGTGACCTATCCCTACAAGCAGGCGGTGATGGCGCATCTCGACGGCGTGTCGGAGGCGGCGGCGCGGATCGGGGCGGTCAACACGGTGGTGTTCCGGGATGGCGGGCGCTTCGGGCACAACACGGATTACTGGGGGTTCTCGGAAAGCGTGCGGCGGGGATTGCGGGGCGCGGCGATGGGCCGGGTGTTGTTGCTGGGCGCCGGCGGCGCGGGGGCGGCGCTGGGGTTCGCGCTGGCCGATCTCGGCGTGCGGCGGGTGATGATCGCGGACACGCGGGAGGGGGCGGCGGCGGCGCTGGCCGGGGCCGTGGGCGCGGTGGCCGAGGTGGTCGAGGATGTGGCGGAGGCGGTGCAATTGGCAGACGGGGTGGTCAACGCGACGCCGGTGGGCATGGCCAAGCTGCCGGGCACACCGATCCCCCCTGCCCTGCTCGAGCCGCGGCACTGGGTGGTGGATATCGTCTATTTCCCGCTGGAGACCGCGTTTCTCGAGGCGGCGCGGGAGCGGGGCTGCCGGGCGCTGAGCGGGGCGGGCATGGCGGTGTACCAGGCGGTGCGGGCCTTCGAGCTGTTCACCGGGCGGGCGGCGGATGCCGGGCGGATGCGGCGGACCTTCGAGGCGATGGCGGCGGAGGGCGGCGGATGAAAACACCGGGCCCTTGAGGTAGGCCCTTGCATTTCGAGGAGCAACTTGTGGCCGAGGTCACTGCGGGACCGACTTTAGGTTCAATAATGCGCCGGAGGGCGGCTTTGCGGGACATCGCTGCCGTTCGCAGCTAAGGTGCAGGGAGATTATCACGACAGTCTGAGAGATGCATAACCAGTTCCCCAACCCCCACCTTGCCGAAGCTCTGCTGCTTCATGCTTTCGATGTGCAGGACGGATCGCACGACGAGGCCCATCTTTTCCGCATCTGGCGAAACGTCGAGAAGATTGCCAGCGGTGAAGGGGGCGATATGGAGATTCTGCTTGCAGCAACGCTGCTGCATGACTGCGTATGGATCGACAAAGGCTCGTCACAGCGGGATATGGCCTCCCGACTTGCGGCGGCTAAGGCACAAGAAGTGCTGTCCGGCTTGTCCTGGAAACACGATCGGATTCGACAGGTTTGCCATGCGATCGAGGCACACAGCTATTCTGCTGGCATTACGCCGATCAGTTTAGAAGCTGAAGTTCTCCAGGATGCTGATCGTCTCGACTCAATCGGCTTTATGGGCGTGGCACGATGCTTCTATGTTGCTGGTCTACGACGTGCATCCATCTGCGATGCCATAGATCCAGCGGCAGGTAACAGACCGCTTGATGATCATGCCTTTGCTCTGGATCACTTCCAGACCAAGCTGATGAAGCTGGGAGCCAACTTCCGGACCGTGACCGGTGCACGGTTGGCGGCAAAGCGATCCAAAGACCTTGAAGACTTCTACCGTGGAATGTTGGCGGAGGTCGGCTAAGGACTCAAACCGGCCATCGCGATCCGAGCCCTTGGCGCTCATCTGCACTACGAAATGGAAAACGCCGGAGGCACGTGGCCCCCGGCGTTTTCACTGCTCTTTCTGGTCTTGCCTACGCGATGTCGGCGGGGAGCACCTCTTCCGGCAGGTTCTGGTAGCAGACCGGCCGCAGGAAGCGGCGGATCGAGAGGGTGCCGACGGAGGTGGCGCCGAAATTGGTGGAGGCCGGGTAAGGGCCGCCATGGACCATGCTGTCGGAGACCTCGACGCCGGTGGGGAAGCCGTTGGCCAGAAGCCGGCCGGCCTTGCGCTCGAGGATCGGCAGCAGGTCGCGCGCCGCGCCGGCATCGCCGTCATCCATGTGCAGCGTGCAGGTGAGCTGGCCGCGCAGGCTGCTTGCCACCTGCTTCATCTGGTCCATGTCGGCCACCCGGACGACCAGGCCGAGCGGGCCGAAGACCTCTTCGCCCAGTTCCTCGTTCTCGAGCCACGTGGTGCCGTCGGTCTCGTAGAGGTAGGGCGTGGCGTTGCGCTGGTCGCAGGTGGAGGTGAGCACCTCCTGCACGCCCTTGGAGGCGGCGACGCGGTCGCGCCCGTCGCGATAGGCCTTTGCGATGCCGTCGGTCAGCATGACCTGCGGGCCGGTGCCGGCGAGCGCGTCCTTGGCGGCGCTGGTGAAGGCATCGGCCTCCGGCCCGTCGAGGAGGATGGCGATGCCGGGATTGGTGCAGAACTGGCCCGCGCCCATGGTGAGCGAGCCGGCCCAGCCCTCGCCGATCGCGGCGCCGCGGGCGGCGACGGCCTCGGGCAGCAGGAACATCGGGTTGACCGAGCCCAGCTCGCCGAAGAAGGGGATCGGCTCGGGGCGTTGGGCGCAGAGGTCGAAGAGCGCGCGGCCGCCGGCGAGGGAGCCTGTGAAGCCCACCGCCTTGATCAGCGGGTGCTGCACGAGGGCCTGGCCGACCTGGCGGTTGCCGCCCTGCACGAGGCTGAACGTGCCCTTGGGCATGTTGCACTTGCCGATGGCGGCGTGGATAGCCTCGGCCACGATCTCGCCCGTGCCGGGATGGGCGCCGTGGCCCTTGACGACCACGGGGCAGCCGGCGGCCAGCGCGGCGGCGGTGTCGCCCCCGGCGGTCGAGAAGGCGAGCGGGAAGTTCGAGGCGCCGAAGACGGCGACCGGGCCGATGGGGCGCTGCATCATCCGCAGGTCGGGGCGGGGCATGGGGGCGCGGTCGGGCAGCGCCTCGTCATGGCGGCGGTCGAGGTAGTCGCCCTTGCGGATATGTTCGGCGAAGAGGCGGAGCTGGCCGGTGGTGCGGCCGCGCTCGCCTTGCAGGCGGGCCTCGGGGAGGCCGGATTCGGAGGTGCCGATCTCGGTGATGTCATCGCCGCGCGCCTCGATCTCGTCGGCGATGGTGTCGAGGAAGGCGGCGCGGTCCTCGCGGCTGGTGTAGCCGTAGGTGAGGAACGCCTCTTCAGCGGCCTTGGCGGCCTGATCGACAAGCTGGGGGTTGCCCACCGAGAAGCTGTGCGCCTCGCCGCTGGCGGGCTCGGAGGTGAAGGTGTCATCCGTGGCGATCCATTCGCCGGCGATCAGGTGCTTGCCATGCGGTTTGAAGGTCATGCGGTGTCCTTTTGGGGTTGTTCGGTGGGTTGGGGTGGCGCGGCGCAGGCCCTCAGCGGCCGGTCTTCTTGCGCCACGTCTCGAATTTTTCCTGGTTCTCGTCCTTGGTGCAAGGGTAGAGCCCGATGATCGGCGCGCCACCCTCGACCTCTTCCAACACGAAATCCTCGAAAGTTTCCATACCCGTGCATTCCTCGGCGATCTCGTCGGCGAGATGGGCGGGGATGACCATCACGCCGTCGCGGTCGCCCACCAGCACGTCGCCGGGGAAGACCGCCGCATCGCCGCAGGCGATGGGCACGTTGATGTCGAGCGCTTCGTGCAGAGTCAGGTTGGTGGGGGCCGAGGGGCCGGCGCAATAGGCGGGCATGGCAAGCTGGCCGATGCCGTGGGCGTCGCGGAAGCCGCCGTCGGAGACGATGCCGGCCGCGCCGCGCTTGGCCAGCCGGGTGACGAGGATCGAGCCGGCGGTGGCGGCGCGGGCGTCCTTGCGGGCGTCCATCACCAGCACGTGGCCCTCGGGGCAGGTTTCGACCGCCACGCGCTGGGGGTGGTCGGCATTGCGGAAGACGGTGATCGGGTTGCGATCCTCACGCGCCGGGATGTAGCGCAGGGTGAAGGCGGGGCCGACCATGTTCTCGTCCTTGGGAGAGACGGGCGTGACGCCCTGGATGAACTGGTTGCGCAGGCCGCGCTTGAAAAGCGCGGTGGCGACCGAGGCGGTCGAGACCTTTTTCAGCTTGTTGCGGGTGTCGTCGGACAGCGTGTGTGTGCTCATCGGGGTCGGTCCTTCAGAAGATGTCGGGTTCGCCGGCGGTGCGGCCGAAATCGGATTGCAGAAAGTCGAAGTCGCAGCCCTGGTCGGCTTGGGTGACGTGTTGCAGGAACATCCAGCCATAGCCGCGTTCGAACCGGGGTTCGGGGGGCGTGAGGGCCTTGCGGCGGGCCTCGAGTTCCTCCTCGTCGACTAACATGTCGAGGCGGCGGTTGGCGAGGTCGAGGCGCACGATGTCGCCGGTTTTCAGCAGCGCCAGCGGGCCGCCCACGTGGCTTTCGGGCGAGACGTGCAGCACGCAGGCGCCGTAGGAGGTGCCGGACATGCGGGCGTCGGAGATGCGCAGCATGTCGCGGTGGCCCTGTTTGATCAGCGCCTTGGGGATCGGCAGCATGCCCCATTCGGGAAAGCCCGGCCCGCCCCGCGGCCCGGCATTGCGCAGGACCATGACGTGATCGGGGGTGATGTCGAGGGTCTCGTCATCGACGGCCTTCTTCATCTCGGGGTAGCTGTCGAAGACCAGCGCCGGGCCTTCGTGGTTGTAGAATTTCGGGTCGCAGGCGGCGGGCTTGATGACCGCGCCGGAGGGGCAGAGATTGCCCTTGAGGACCGCCAGCGAGCCCTCGTGGTAGACCGGGTTCGAGAGCGGTCGGATCACGTCGTCATTGTAGACCTCGGCGCCTTGGAGGTTCTCGCCCATCGACTTGCCGGTGACGGTCAGTGCCGAGGTGTCCAGCATCTCCTCGATCTGTTTCATCAGGGCGCGGAGGCCGCCGGCGTAGTAGAAATCCTCCATCAGGTAGTCCTTGCCCGAGGGGCGGACATTGGCGATGAGCGGCGTGGCGCGGCCCAGCCCGTCGAGGTCTTCGAGCTGCATGTCGACGCCCGCTCGGCGGGCCATGGCGATGAGGTGGACGACCGCGTTGGTCGAACAGCCGGTGGCCATGGCGACGATGGCCGCGTTGCGGCAGGCGGCGTCGGTGATGATGCGGTCGGGTGTGAGGTCTTCCCACACCATGTCGACAATGCGCCGCCCGCAGGCCGCCGACATGCGCTGGTGGCCGCTGTCAACCGCCGGGATCGAGGAGGCGCCGGGAAGGGTCAGGCCCATCGCGTCGGCGATGGCGGTCATGGTCGAGGCGGTGCCCATGGTCATGCAGGTGCCGGCCGAGCGGGCGATGCCGCCCTGCACGCCGCGCCATTCCTCGTCCGAGATGTTGCCGGCGCGGCGTTCGTCCCAGTATTTCCAGGCGTCCGAGCCGGAGCCGAGGATCTTGCCGGCGTAATTGCCGCGCAGCATCGGGCCGGCGGGCAGGTAGATCATCGGCACGCCCGCCGAGATCGCCCCCATCACCAGCCCCGGCGTGGTCTTGTCGCAACCGCCCATCAGCACCACGCCGTCGAGCGGGTGCGAGCGGATCATCTCTTCCGTCTCCATCGCCAGCATGTTGCGGTAGAGCATCGAGCTGGGCTTGGTGAAGCTTTCGTCGACCGAGAGCGAAGGCATCTCGACGCCGAAGCCGCCCGCCTGGGTGATGCCGCGTTTGACGTCCTTCACCCGGTCGCGGAAGTGGGAGTGGCAGGTGTTGAGTTCCGACCAGGTGTTCAGCACGCCGATCACCGGGCGGTCGCGGAAATCCTCCTCGTCGTAGCCGAGCTGCATCATCCGCGAGCGGTGGCCGAAGCTGCGCAGGTCGTCGGGGGCGAACCAGCGGGCCGAGCGCAGGGTTTGCGGGTCTTTCTTGGACATTCCTGTCACCCTGTGAAGCTGAAGCTGTACCAGATCACGGCGGCCGCGACGGCCAGCCCGACGAGGTCGGGCCAGTTGCCGAAATGGTGCGAGTCGCCGATTTCCTCGGCCGTGAAATGGGCCGTGTCGATCTCTTCGTCCTGGCGGGTCAGATCGGGGTCTTTGTCCTGTGACATGGGGACGGTTCTCCTCAATCAAGCATGTTGGGCAGCCACATCGCGATCTCCGGGATGAAGAGCACGAGGGCGAGGCCGATGGCCTGCAGCGCGATGAAGGGCAGCACGGCGACGAAGATGTCCTGAAGCTCGACGCCCTTTGGCGCCACGGATTTCAGGAAGAAGCAGGCTGGCCCGAAGGGCGGCGACAGGTAGTAGATCTGGATGTTCATGGCGAAGAGCACGCCGAACCAGACCGGGTCGAAGCCAAGCTCGACCACCACCGGCGCGAAGATCGGGACGGTGATGAAGATGATCGCGATCCATTCCAGGAAGGTGCCGAGCACCATGACGATCAGCATCATCACCAGCACGATCATGATCGGCGCCATGTCGAGCCCGGTCAGCACGCCGCGCAGGAAGTCGCCCCCGCCGATGCGGTTGTAGATCCCGATCAGCGAGACCGCGCCCAGCACCAGCCAGATGATCGAGCCCACGGTCAGCACCGTCTGGCGCATGGCGTCGCGCGCCATGGTCCAGTTGAGCTCCTTGCGGATGCCGGCGACGACCAGCGCGCCGACCGCGCCGATGGCCGCGGCCTCGGTCACCGTGGCGATGCCGGAATAGATCACCCCCAGCACCGTGAAGATCAGCGCGGCGGGCAAAAGGATGCCCTTGAGGAACTTCAGGCGCTGGAAGAACGGCAGGCCGGTTTCCGGGATGTCGTAGATCGGCGCCATCTCGGGGCGGAGTCGCACGCGTACCAGGATATAGGTGATGTAGAGCGAGGCCAGCATGATCCCGGGAATGGCGGAGGCCGCGAAGAGCTTGGTGATCGAGACCTGGGCCGCCAGCCCGTAGACGATGAGCACGACCGATGGCGGAATGAGCGTGGCGAGGGCGCCCGCGGCACAGATGATGCCGATGGAGAGCTTCTTGTCATAGCCCAGCCGCAGCATCTGGGGCAGCGCGATCAGGCCCAGCATGACGATCTCGCCGCCCATGATGCCGGACATGGCGGCCAGCAGCACGGCCACGACACAGGTCTGCACGCCCACCGAGCCGCGGAACCGGCCGCCGGCGATGGCCATCGAGTCGAAGAGCGACTTGGCGATGCCGGATCGTTCCAGCACGTTGGCCATGAAGACGAAGAACGGCACCGCGATGAGCTCGTACTTGTGCAGCACCTCGCTCACGTTGGCGGCGACGATGAAGAAGCCGGCGCGTTCGCCGAAATAGAGGATCGCCGTGACCAGCGAGACGGTCAGCGTGGTGATGCCAAGCGGCACGCCCACGGCCATCAGCCCCAGAAGGGCGACGACGATCAGGAGTGTGATCAGTTCAATGCCCACCGGTCACGTCCTTTTCTGTGTTCTGGAACCAACGGATGATGTTGGCCAGCAATTGTGCCATGTAGAGACCGCAGCCCACGACGATCAGCACCTTGAGGTATGTCGGCTGGGGCGAGTTGAAGGCGGTGCCGGAATGTTCGGTCCGGCCCAGCACCTTGACCGCCGGCCCCCAGAGCGCCATCGCCAGCACGAGGATCGCACCGAAGGCGATGCAGAGCTGGGCGAGGCGGAAGTAATGCCAGACCCGCGGGCTGACCAGCAGTTCCATCATGGTGATCGAGATGTGGCGGTTGCGCTGGGTGACGTAGCCCACCGACAGCACCCAGACGGTGGCGCAGAGGGTCATCGCCAGTTCGGTCGACCAGACGGTCGGGCTGTCGAACCCGTAACGCAGCACGACCTCGAGCGCCGAGACCGCGATGCAGGTGAAGAAGAGGGTGGAACAGGCATGGCCGATGAAGACGCTGAACCGGTCCATCACCTCGGCATAGCCCGCAAGCAGGCGTTTCATGGGGTCTCTCCCGTTGGCCTTGGAAAGCGGCGGGGCGGCGCGCGTGACGCCGCCCCGGCAAGAGCGGAGATTACTCTTTGAAGAGACCGATTTCGGTCATGTAGGAAATGTGCGCGTCGAGCGCTTCCTGTGCCAGGTCGGATTTCTCGGCATAGGCTTCCCATTCCTTGCGGGCCACTTCACGCAGCTGGTCGCGGTCTTCCTGGGCCCAGTCGATCACCTCGATATCGTCGGTGGCGTTGTCGCGCTCGGCCAGTTCCTTGTCGAGCTTGGTGACCTCGTCGGCCATGGCGTACATCGCCTCGTACCACCATGTGCGCAGCGCTTCCTGGTCCTGCTCTTCCAGCCCTTCCCAGACCTCGCGGTTCACGGTGAACTGCATGGCGGGCATGGAGTGGATGCCGGGGTAAAGCGGGTACGGCGCCACGTCGTGCAGGCCGGTCGCGTCGTTGTTGACATAGGCCGAGGCGTCGGCGGCATCGACGATGCCTTTCTCGAGAGCGCCGAACACCTCCGAGAAGGGGATCGCGACGGGCGAGGCACCGGCGGCCTGGAAGACGGCGGCGGCCAGCCCCTCGGGCGAGCGGATCTTCTTGCCTTCGAGGTCTTCGAAGGTGCGGATCGGTTCGCGGGCGACCAGCGCCTCGCGCGAGTACGGCCCGCAGGCCACGACCTTGACCTCGCCGCCGGTGATGGCGTCGGCGGCCTTCTGCATCATCTCCTCGCCCGGGCCTTCCTCGCAGAAGCCGATCATCTGCTGGGGCGTGTCGTAGCCCGAGATCAGGTCGCCCAGCAGGGCGAAGGCGGGTTCCTGGCCGGAGAAGTAGTTGACGGAGGTGAAATCGCCGTCGAGCGCGCCGGCGGCCACCGCCTCGGGCGTGTCGCGGGCGGGCACGACCGAGCCGTTGGGCGTCAGCACGATGGAGATGCGGCCCTCGGTCCGCTCCTCGATCTTCGGCAGCCATTCGTCGGTGATGTACTTGGTCGAGAAGTCGCCGGCGTTGAACGAGGTCTGGATGTTGAGCGTGTCGGCATGGGCCAGCCCGGCCAGCATCGAAACGGACGCGGCCAGCGTGGCGGTTCTGGAAAAGGTCATTCGGGTCCTCCCTGAAAATCACCGGGGGCCTCCCCCCGCGGCTGATTGATGTACTAATATATTAGTGTATTGTTGGCAAGCGAAGCTTATGTTGCCCCTGACACGAGAAAGGGACCTGACGACACCTGATGACCGAAACGCCTGACCTGTCTGGAAAAATTGCCGCCACGCCTGCCCCGCCCGGCCGGCCGATCAAGCGCGGCTCGGCCAGCGCGCAGATCCACGATGCGCTGCGCGAGCGAATCGTCGCGCTGGAATTCGCGCCGGGCGCCTTCCTGTCGCGTGCCGAGATCGCCGCCTATTACGGGGTCAGCCAGACGCCGGTGCGCGACGCGATGATGCGGCTGGAGGAGGAAGGGCTGCTGATCATCTATCCGCAGTCCAAGACGCTGGTGTCGAAGATCGACGTGGCCCATGCGCAGGAGACGCAGTTCCTGCGCCTGTCGATCGAGCTGGAGGTGACGCGGCGGCTGGCGCAGGAGAGCGCGGCCGACCGGATCGGCCGGGCGCGGACCTGCCTGAGCCTGCAGCGGGCGGCGCTGGACTCGGGTGACCTGGACGAGTTCGCGCGGCTCGACCGCGAGTATCACAGGGCGCTTTACGAGGCGGCGGGCGTCGCCAACCTGTGGCAGATCGTCACCGCAAGGTCGGGCCATATCGACCGGCTGCGCAAGTTGAACCTGCCCGATCCGGGGAAATCGACCTCGATCCTGTCCTGCCATGACCGGATATTGAAGGCCATCGAGACCGGCGACGTGCCCGGCGCCGAGGCGGTGGTGCGCGAGCACCTGTCGGGCACGCTGGCGCAGGTGCCGAAGATCACCGACAAGTATCCGCAGTATTTCTGAGCGCGCGGCACGGGCCGGTCAGGTGGGGGTGACGCGCACCTGTATCCCCTCGCCCCCGTCGTGCCATTCCGGCCGCGCCTCGATCCAGTTGGAAAACCTTGTCTGCAGCTCGTCCAGCAGCCAGACCGCCGCCGGGCCGGGCGGCTGGTCGAGCTTGTGGGCGGTGTAGAGCGGGAAGCGCAGGGGCTTGCCCCGGTGAATGGCGAACTGGAGTTCGCTGAGATCGCCGTTCTCGATATGCGGCCAGGCGAGATGGGTCGGCATCACGCACCAGCCGAACCCGTTGAGCACGAAATCGAGGCGGTTGAACTGGTCTATGAAGCTCCACGTGCGGTCGCTCATGACCACGCCGCGGAACCGGCCGGTGCGGTCGGTGAGGGTGAGCTGCACGTGCTCGTCGAGCTGGGGCTGGGTGATCGGCGCGCCGATGCGCGAGAGCGGATGGCGGGAGCTGGCGACGGCGGAAATCGGGACGTTGCCGAAGAATTCCATCTGCACGCCCGGCATCCCGTCGCGGGCCGGGGAATAGATGGCGAGCCCGGCATTGCCCTCCTGCAGGGATTGCTCCGGCGCGCCCAGCCCCTCGCCGTAGAGCGTGACCGAGACCGAGGGGTATTCCTCGTGAAAGGATTTCAGCGCGCCGATTAGCACCTCGTTGGGAAAGACTTGTTCGATGGCGATGCTGATCTCGGGTTCGGCCACGGTGGCGATGCTGCGGGCGCGGGCGCGCAGGGCGTCGACCCCGCCGATCACGCGGCGGGCGTCGATCAGGATCGCCTCGCCCGCGTCGGTCAGGCGGGGGAGTTTCTGGCTCCGGTCGAAGAGCTGGAGTTCCAGCGCGTCCTCGAGCGACTGGATCGACTGGCTGACGGCCGACTGCACGCGGTTGAGCTTGCGGGCGGCGGCGGAGAAGCTCCCGCATTCGGCGACGGCGGTCAGCATGTGGAGCTGGTCTATGGTGACCCGGTTCAGCATGGCCGTCCTCCCTTAACGCGGCTTGTCGGCGGGCGCTAGTATACCAGAGCATCTGATTCTGGCCAGAAAAAGCCGTCGCAGGCATCAGGTTTGGTGATATTTCGCCTCCGGGCCGGGCCGGTTCAAAAACCGTAGAGCCGGGCAGGATTGCTGACCAGCACCGCCTCGCGCTGTGCCTCCGAGAGGCCCCAGTCGGCCAGCAGGTCAATCAGCCGGGCATCATCGGGCATGGTGTCCGCCGTCTCGGTCGGGTGCGGCCAGTCGGAGCCCCAGAGCAGGCGGTCGGTGCCCTGCGCAACGAGCGCGCGGGCCAGCGGGGCGGCATCGGCGTAGTCGGGCTTGCCGGTCTTGGAGATGTGATAGGCGCCGGAAAGCTTGACCCAGACATTCGGCCGTGCGGCGAGCCGCAGGAGGGCCTGATGGGCCGGGTGGTCGGGCGCGATGCAGTCCGAATACCGCCCCATATGGTCGATCACCACGGTACAGGGCAGATCGGCGATGAGGTTTTCCCGGTCGGGCAGTTCCAGCCCGTCGAGCTGCACCTGAAGGTGCCAGCCGGTGCCCGCGATCCGCGCGGCCATCACGGGCAGGTCGGACCATTCGGTCATGCTGCCCGCCATCTGGTGATAGCGCAGGCCGCGCGCGCCCTTGTCCCACAGCGCGGCGAGGTCGGCGTCGGAGATGTCGGCGGGTACGGTGACGACGGCGCGGGCGCTGTCGCCGATGCGCGCGATGGCGTCGAGGATGCAGCGGTTGTCGAAGCCGTAGGTCACCGGCTGGACAACGATCATGCGGTCGAGCCCGAGCCGCTGTTGCACGGCGCGGTAGTCTTCCGGCAGGTGGTTCGGCGGGAAGAGCCATGCCCTGGGAGAGGCCGGGTAGCTGTCGTCGTAGAAATGCATATGGGTGTCGCAGGCGCCGGGGGGCACGGCGATCTTGGGGCGGGTCGTGTCGGTCCTGGTCATCGGGTCAGGCCATCACGTTCTCGGCGAAGGTCTTGCCGGTGTATTCCGTCCGGTAGATGCCCTTTTTCTGCAGGAGCGGCACGACCTGGTCGACGAAATCCTCGACGCTGCGGTGGCTGGTCGTGGGGGTGACGTTGAAGCCGTGGCAGCCGCTGGTGCGCCAGAGGGTTTCCAGTTCGTCGGCCACCTGTTCGGGCGTGCCGACGACCTGCGGCATGCCGGTGGAGGCGCCGAACATGCGGGCGGCGTCGCGCACCGTGGCGTCGCCGTCGCCGGCCATGTTCGCGAGCGCCATCAGCATCCCCTGCGAGGCCTCGGTCGTGTTGTCGGCCAGGCGGGAATCCAGCTCGAGCCGGCTGAAATCGACGCCCATGGTGCCGGACATGCGGTTGAGGGCGGCGTCGATCGGGATGCGGTCGGCCATCTCGGTCTGGTGGGCCTTCGCCTCTTCCTCGGTGCCGCCGAGCACGCACTGGATGCCGAAGGTGACCTTGGGCGTGTCCTTGCGGCCTTCGGTTTCGGCGGTTTCGGCCAGTTTCTTGACGAATTTCGTCATGGCGGCGGCCTGTGGCTGGATGGCGAAGACCACGTCGGCATGTTTCAGGGCGAATTTCTGGCCACGGCCGGAGGAGCCCGCCTGGAAGAGCACCGGGCGGCCCTGTGCCGAGGGCAGCACCGGGGGCACGCCGCGGCAGCGGAAATACTCGCCCTTGAAATCGATCACGTCGATCTTTTCCGGGTCGGCATAGAGCCCCTTTTCCCGGTCGGCGAGGATCGCGCCCGGCTTGATGCCGTTCCAGAGCGCATAGCAGACATCCATGTATTCATCGGCGTGGTCATAGCGCGCGTCATGCTGAAGCTGCTCGGCGCCCAGCGCGCGGTGTTCGGCGCGCAGGTGGCCCGAGACGATGTTCCAGCCGACGCGCCCGCCGCTCATGTAGTCGAGGGTCGAGAGGCGGCGGACGGTGGTATAGGGGTGGCTGCCGGAGGTGGAGAGGGTCAGCGCGAGCCCGAGATGCTCGGTTTCCGCCAGCATCACCCCCATCAGCGCCATCGGGTCGTGGCTGGGCCAGCAGACGCCGTAACGGACGTAGTCGTCGAGGCTGTCGCGGTACCAGTCATAGCCGCCGGGGGTGTCGGCGAAGAAGGCCGCGTCGAAGCAGCCGCGTTCGAGGGTGCGGGCGAGCTTCTTCCAGTGATCGAACGATGCCATCCCGTCAAGCCGCCCATCCTCCGGATCGGCCCAGCTCATGGCGCTGTGGTTGATCGGGCTGTGCATGTAGAAGCCGATCAGGTGCATTTGTTCACTCATGGGGTTGGTCACCTTTCAATTCAGGAACGGTCATTCCGCGGCGCGGGCGCTTGGGCCCGTGGCGCGCGCGGGCGGGTTGGCGAGGTCGTAAAGGCTATCGGGGCCCGGGGCGGCCAAGTCGGTCCAGCCCATCATGCCCATGACGAGGCCGAGCTCCTGCCGGTAGATGTCGAAGACCTTCTCGGCCCCCGCCTGCCCGCCGGCCGCCACGCCGAACATGGCCGGGCGGCCGAAAAGCGTGGCCTTGGCGCCGAGGCACAGCGCCTTGGCGATGTCGGAGCCGCGGCGGATGCCGCTGTCGATCAGCAGTTCCATGCCATCGCCCACGGCGTCGGCCACGAGCGGCAGCATGTCGAGGGAGCCGGGCGCGGAGTCGAGCTGCCGGCCGCCGTGGTTCGACACGATCAGCCCGTCGGCCCCGAGGTCGCGACAGCGGCGCGCGTCGTCGGGGTGCATCACGCCCTTGACGACCAGCGGGCCGGGCCATGCCTTGCGCACCGACCTGAGCACCTCCCATGTCTGTTCCGGGGCGGGTGTCTCGCTGCCGTAGAGGTCGGCCACGGTGCCGGCATTCGCGTTCGGCCCGGCATAGGGTCGCCAGTTCTCCATCATCGGGATGCCGCTGCCTTTCAGGTAGCGGAGGGTCCAGGCCGGGCGGCTGAGGCCCTGCATGATCACGCCCGGGGTCATCTTCATCGGGCGGGTGAAGCCGTTGCGGAGGTTGCGCTCACGCTTGCCGATCACCGGCGTATCGACCGTCAGGACAAGCACGCGAACCTCAAGCGCGCGCGCCCTACGGATGAGGTCGGCGGTGATCTCTGGGTTGCGCGTGCCGTAGACCTGGAACCAGGTGGTTTTCGGCGCCGCCTCCATCGCCGCCTCGATGGAATCGCAGCTGGCGCTGGACATGAGATAGGGCACGTCGAACTTGGCGGCGGCCCGGGCCAGCATCAGGTCGGCGCCGGGGCGGAAGAAGCCGGCAATGCCCATGGGCGAGACACCGAAGGGGCTGGAATACTCGTGGCCGAACAGGGTGACCTTCTGGCTGCGCTCCGACACGTCGACAAGGTAGCGCGGCAGCAGCTTCCACCGGTCGAAGGCCGCGCGGTTCCGCTCGAGCGCCGCCTCGCCGTCGACGCCGCCGTCGATGAAATCGAAGGCGATGCGCGGCAGGTAGCGGCGCGCGCAGTCGCGGACATCGTGAATGTTGATCGCCTTGTCGATGCGCATCGGTCTGGTCGCCATCCTTTCAGCGGCAATAGGAGAGTGCCGGCGCGTCCATCATGCCGGATGAGGGCCAGACGGGATCGCGCAATTATCTGATATTGTTCATCAATTCTCCCGACAGATCGGGAGGGTGGCCCGCCCGGGCACACTCGGGCGCCGGGCGGGGATGCAGGTTACTTGCCGAGCGCCTCGCGCACGTCGGCCACGGCGGCCTCGACCTCAGGCCCGCCGTCCTTTGCCCATTCGTCCCAGTAGCCTGCCCATTCGGATTCGTAGCGTTTCACGTCCGCCGGGTCGGCCTCGACGATGGTCATGACCTCGCGCAGTTCCGCCTCGGCCTCGTCATTGGCCTTCTTGCGGGCGGCGGCAAACTCGGCCTGGTTCTCGGTGACGGCCGCGTCGACGGCGGCGCGCATGTCCTCGGGCAGGCCGGTATAGAGATCCTGGTTGATCAGGATGTACTCGATGCCGGTGTGCGGGTCGCAGAAATAGCCCCAGTCGAGGAACTCCGTCCAGCCCGAGCCGGTGATATTGGCCGCGCCGGTGAAGACCGCGTTGACCACGCCGCGATGCATGGCCTCGGGCACCTCGGCGGTGGTCAGCGTGACCGCGGCGCCGCCGTATTTGCGGATGATGTCGCCCTGTTCCGGGCTGGAGCCGCGGGCGTTCTTGCCCTTGAAGTCTTCCAGCTTGGTCAGCGGCTCGCCGCGGCCATAGGCGTTCTGCGGCCAGTTCTGGCCGGACCAGAGCAGCATCTGGCAGCCCTGCGAATTCAGCTTCTTGTTGATATGCGGCACCAGCACGTCCATCGCGGTTTCCGCTTCGTCGGCGTTGCGGATCAGGAACGGCAGGCCGGGCAAGGCGGCGACCTTGGTGGTGCCGGCGATGAAGCCCTGGTAGGCCAGCGCCATTTCCACCTGCCCCTGCCCCAGCACCGGCACGGCCTCGGTCGCGCGGAAGGGCATCTCGCCGGCGGTGCGGACGGTGATGTCAAGCTCGCCATTGGTGCGTTCGCGGATGTCGTCGGTGAGCGCGATGTAGAGATTGGTGAGCGAATGGCCGGGGCCGTAATAGATGGTGAAATCCCATTTCATCGGCGCGGCGAAGGCGCGGGTTCCGGCGGCGGCCGTCACGATGCCCGCCGCGCCCATCCCCCGCAGAAGCGAGCGCCGGCTAAGTCCGAAATCTTTCATGTCTGTCCTCCCTGGTTGACATGTTTCTCCTGGTTATCGTTGCGGCGCGCTGTCATCGCGCCACGGTCATCTGGTCCGGCAGCCAGAGCGCGAGGCCCGGCACGAACCACATCAGCAGCAGGAACGCGAGCATCAGGCAGACGTAGGGCAGCGCGCCGCGCGCCACGTCGGCATAGGGCGTGCCCTGCCCGATCCCGTGCAATACGAAGAGGTTGAGACCGATCGGCGGGGTGATCATGCCGATCTCGATCAGCACCACGACCATGACGCCGAACCAGATCAGGTCGAAACCGGCGGCATTGATGATCGGGAACAGCACCGGCAGCGTCAGCAGCATCATCGAGGCGCCGTCGATCAGGCAGCCGAGGAAGATGTAGAGCAACACGATGGCGAGGAAGAGCACGAAGACCGGCAGGTCGAGCCCGATGACCCAGCCGGTCAGCGAGCGGCTGACGCCCGAGTAGACCAGCGCGTAGGAAAAGACCTGGGCCGCCACGACGATGACCAGCACCATGCAGGTGGTGCGCACCGCCGAGAGGTGGGCCTCCTTCACGTTCTCCCAACTCAGGCCGCGGTAGAGGGCGGCGATCACCACCGAGGCCAGCACGCCGATGGCGGCGGCCTCGGTCGCCGTGGCCCAGCCGAGGTAGATCGAGCCCATGACGAAGAAGATCAGCCCGAAGAGCGGCAGGATATCGCCCAGCGAGCGGAGGCGGTCGCCCATGCTTACCGGCTCGGTTTCCGTGGGGGCCAGGGCCGGGTTCAGCAGGCAGCGCACCCCGATATAGCCCATGAAGGCCACGGCCAGCACCAGCCCCGGCACGACCCCGGCGATGAACAGCTTGGCGACCGACACCTCGACGATCGAGCAGTAGATGATCATGATGATGCTGGGCGGGATCAGGATGCCCAGCGTGCCCCCGGCCGCGAGCGAGCCGAAGATCAGCCGGTCGTCATAGCCGCGCGCCTTCAGTTCCGGGATGGTGACGGTGCCGATGGTGCCCGCCGTCGCCACGCTGGAGCCGCAGGCGGCGGCGAAGACCGAGCAGGAGACGACGTTCGACTGCAACAGCCCGCCCGGCAGGACGCGCAGCCAGATCGCCAGCGCCGCGTAGAACCGTTGCGCCACGCCGCAGCGCAGGATGATCGCGCCCATCACGATGAAGAGCGGCACCGGGCTGAGCGTGAAGGAATTGATCGAGTTCCAGCTGATCGAGCCCAGCGACAGCAGGGTCTTTGCCCCGCCGGCGATGTAGAGGCCCGACATGCCTGTCGTCATCAGGGCGATGGCGATCCAGACGCCCGAGGCCAGCAGGACGAAGAGCATCGCGATGATGAGGGCGGAAAAGGCGACCCAGGTCATAGCCAGTCCTCCGATTGGTCACTGTCTTCGGATGCGGACAGGTCCGGGGAAAAGAGCGCGGCGGCGGAGCGGACCAGCGCCGAGATCATGCTGCAGGTCAGCAGCACCGAGCCGATCGGCATGACCAGCTGCGGCACCCAGAGCACGGTGCGGGTGATGAAGATCGAGGTCGCGCCGCTGCGATAGGTCTGCAGGACGAAATCGATGATGTACCAGGTGTAGACAAGCAGCGTTGTGGTGGCGATCACGGCGATCAGCAGGTTCAGCAGCGCCGCCATCCTGCCGCGAAACAGCCCGTGCACCAGTTCGACCCGGATGAAGCCGCCGTTGCGGAAGGTCCAGGCGAGGCCGAGATAGACATTGGCGGCCAGCAGGTAGCCCGCGTATTCGGCCGAGATGAGGGTCGAGATGCCGGCGGTACTGCGCAGGAACACCTCGGCACAGACGATCACGGTGATGGTGACGATCGACAGGGCCGAGACGACCATCGCCGCGTTTTCGAGATGGCGGAGCCACCGGTCCGCCGTGGCGGCGGCGTTGCACATCCTGCACCAGCCGGACATCCTTTGCCCTCGGCACTCCTCTGGAATGGTCTTTGCGGTCACGCCGATCCTCTTTGGTCAACCGGACCGCCGCATTCGCCGCGATCCGCTCCTCCGTCGACTGCCCGGTCACGTGTGTCCCGGTGCAGGATTCCGTGCGGCTTTCCTCCCTGCCGCGGCCAAAGATGACTTTGGCTGGGAGGTTTACTAGCATACCAACCGATCATCTGGATGATCATTGATGTGATGATTTTCATCGGTTTATCTGATGGATGGGAATGCAGATCGCACGTCGCCGTTCCCGGGAAAATGGCGTCGAATCAACGCCCTGATCCCGGGATTGAACGGTTTTTATCACTCCGACCGCGCGGTGGGCCGGGTTGGCGGGGCCGGTCAGGCTTTGCCCGGCCCGGCCTCCGTCCAGGTGCCGTCGATTTCGGTCAGCCCGCAGGCCGCGACATCGCGCTCGAGCCCGAGGAGTTCGTACATCGTGGCGCCCTCGTCGAGCTTTTCGCGGAAGCCGGATTCCTTGGCCGCCCGCGCCTCGGCGTTCTGCACGGCTGATTCGACGAGGTGGGGCGGAATCGCCAGCACGCCGTCATCGTCGGCCACGATCAGGTCGCCGGGGTTCACGGTCACGCCCGCCACAACGACCGGCACGTTGGCCGAGCCCGGGCCGCGCTTCTCGGGGTGCGACACCGAGATCGCGGTCGAGAAGACCGGGAAGCCCATCTCGCGCACCCGGCCGGTGTCGCGCACCGCGCCGTCGACGACGGCACCGGCGATGCCCTTTCGCTGGGCGTAATAGGTGATCATGTCGCCCCAGAGTGCCCCCTGCGCACTGCCGCCATTGGTGGCGACGATGACGTCGCCGGGCTCGGCCAGCCTGGCGGCGATGTGCAGCAGCAGGTTGTCGCCGGGGTAGTTGTAGCAGGTCACCGCCTGCCCGCAGGTTTTCGCCCCCGGCCAGACCGGGCGCATGGCGGGCGACAGCAGGTGCCGCCGCCCGGCGATACCGCCCAGCCCCTCGTGCAGGTCGGCCACCGAATTCCGGCTGGCACGTTCGATCAGGGCCCGGTCGATCCTGGGGATCTTCGTATAGGCCACCGGGTTCATCTCGTTCATGGTGTCTCCTCCCATCGCGCATCTAGTATTTCAGTAGAATACATGTTGCGGCGAAGGCAGGTCAAGCGGGCAGCGCCGGTGGCGCCGTCGAAACCTCCGGTCGTGGGAACCGCGGCTCAGCGCATCTGGTCGAGGATGTAGCTTTCGGTCTGGTCACAAAGCTCGGTCAGCCTCTGGCGCACCGCCTCGGTATCGCCATCGGCGGCGGCGCGGACCACGCGCACGTGCCGGTCGAGCGCCTCGCGCAGGCCGGCGGTGCCGACCTGCGTGTGCCAGTAGCGGCGGACCAGCGCGTGGACCGGCCACATCGCCTGGGTGAGGAAGCGGTTGGCGCAGGCCTCCTCGATGATGGCGTCGAACTCGGCATCGTGGCGGACATAGCTTTTCAGGTCGTTTGCCCCTGCCGCCGCCTCCATCTCGGTGGCCAGCCGCTTCATCTCGGCGCGCTGGCCGTCGCTGGCGCGTTCGGTGCCGCGCAGCAGCAGGCGCATCTCGATGCCGCGGCGCATTTCCAGAAGCTGGATCTGGCTGCGGAGGTCGACCTCGGTCACGATGATGCCGCGGCGGGGCATGATCGAGACGAGGTATTCGCGTTCCAGCCGTTTCAGCGCCTCGCGCACTGGTGTGCGGCTGAGGCCCATCTCGCGGCCGAGGGAATTTTCCGAGATCAGGCTGCCCGGCGGCAGGTCGAGCCGGACGATCCGGTCGAGGAGGGTGGTGTAGGCCGTGGCCGCCAGCGGATCGAGTTCGCCGGAGTCCTGCGTTTTCGGGATCTGTCGTGCCATCGGGCCCTGCCTTCGTCCTGTTCAGGCTGCCTGTATACCACTGGTGCGGAAGATTGGAAGCAACGTGGCACCCCTGCCATCGGCAGGGGATCAGCCGTGATTGGACATCGAGGCGAGGCCCAGCGCGGCCTCCTGCAACGCCTCGCCGAGGGTCGGGTGGGCGTGGATGGTGGCGGCGACATCCTCGGCCCGAAGGCCGGCTTCGATCGCAAGGCCGAAGGCGGCGGCCAGTTCCGACACGCCCGGCCCGGTGGCCTGGATGCCGAGGACGACATGATCGGAGGGGCGGGCCACGATCCGCACGAAGCCTTCCGTGTCGCCCAGCGTGAGCGCCCGGCCATTGGCGCGGAACTGGAAGCTGTTGGTCACGGCCTCGCCGGCCTCGGAGGGCAGCGGCCCGGCGGTGACGATCTCGGGGTCGGTGAAGCAGATGGCGGGGATGCAGGTCTTGTCCCACCGTTTCGGATGGCCGGCCAGCAGGTCGGCCACCAGCTCCCCCTGCGCCATGGCACGATGGGCCAGCATCGGGCCCGGCGTCACGTCGCCGATGGCATAGACCCCGCGCATGGAGGTGCGGCACTGGTCGTCGATCTCGAGGAAGGGGCCGTCATGGCGGAGGCGCAGCTCCTCGATCCGCAGACCGTCGAGGTTGGGCGCCCGGCCCACGGTGACGAGGGCCTTGTCGGCGGCGAGGCTCTCCTCGCCATCGGGGCCGGAGAGGGACAGCGTTTCGCCTTCCTGTGCCCAGCCCTTTACTCTTGTTTCGAGCTTCAGGGTGATCCCCAGCTCTTCGAGGCGACGGCGCACCGGGCGGGTCATTTTGTCGTCATATTGCGGCAGGATGCGGTCGGCGGCCTCGACGATGGTGACCGCGCAGCCCAGCTTGGCGAAGGCCGTTCCCAGCTCCAGCCCGATATAACCCGCGCCGACGACCGCCAATCGCGAGGGCAGATCGGCCAGGGCGAGCGCGGCGGTGGAATCGAGCGTATGCGGGCCGAAGGGCAGGCCCGGCAGTTCGACGGGGCGCGACCCGGTGGCGATCACCACCTTCGCGGCGCGGATCGTCACCGGGCCGGTTTCGCTGTCGACCTCGACGGTCTTGCCATCGCGAAAATGCGCCCAGCCGGTCAGGGTTTTCACGCCGCTGTTGCCAAGAAGGCCCGTCACGCCGGAACAGAGCTTGTCGACGACCGAGCCGGACCAGTCGCGCGTCTGCCCATAGTCGAGCGTCGGCGTGGCGACGGTGACGCCGCAGAGCCCCTCCCCCGCCTGACGCGTGGCGGTGTGGAAAAGGTCGGCCGCGTGGATCAGCGCCTTCGACGGGATGCAGCCCACGTTGAGGCAGGTGCCGCCGACGCGGCGGCCCTCGACCAGCACGGTGTCGAGCCCCTGCCGTGCCGCGCGGGAGGCGCAGACATAGCCGCCGGGGCCGCCGCCGATGACGAGCAGGTCACAGGTCATCTCAGTCATCGCGCCACTCCATCCATAGCATTGCCGGGGTTTCCAGAAGTGCCTTCAGCTTGGCCACGAATTCCGCGGCCACCCACCCGTCGACCACCCGGTGATCGAAGCTGCAGGACAGGTTCATCACCCGCCGGGGCTGGAAGGCGTGGCCGTCCCAGACGGGGCGGACGGCGATCTTGTTGATGCCGACGATGGCCACCTCGGGGTGGTTGATGATGGGCGTCGTCGCCAGCGCGCCGAGCGGGCCCAGCGAGGTGATCGTGATGGTCGAGCCGGAGAGGTTTTCCGGCGCGATCCGGCGGGCGCGGGCGGTGTCGGAGAGGCGGCGGATGTCGCGGGCGGCTTCCCACAGGTCCATCGCCTCGGCGTGTTGCAGCACGGGGACCATCAGGCCGGTCTCGGTCTGGGTGGCGATGCCGCAATGCAGGGCGGCGTGGCGGGTGACGACGCTGGCCTCGTCATCGAAATGGGCGTTGATTTCCGGGTGGTCGAGCACGGCCTCGGACAGGGCGCGGATCACGAAGGGCAGCAGGGTCAGCTTGCCGCGCCTGTCGGCGAAACGGGCGTTGAGGCTGGCGCGCAGGTCTTCCAGCGCATCGACCTCGACCTCCTCGATGATCGAGAAATGCGGGATGCGCGACTTGGCCAGCGACATCCGTTCCGAGATCTTGCGGCGCACGCCGGTGATCCGGACCTCCTCGGTGGTGTCGCGGCGGCGCAGGCCGGTGCCGGGCGCGGCGGCGCCGCCGCTTTCGGCGTATGCGTCGAGGTCTTCATGCAGGATGCGGCCGGCCGGGCCGGTGCCGCGCAGCTGGCGCAGGTCGATGCCCATCTCGAGCGCGCGGCCCCGCACCGAGGGCGCGGCCAGCGGCCGGCCGGCGGCGTTGCGGACCATGGCGGCCGAGGCCGGCGCCTGCGCCCGGCGGGCGGGACTGGCGGGCGGTTCGGGCTGATTCGTGGGTGTGGCGGGCGCTTCGGACTCCGGCTCCGGTTCCGGATTCGGGACCGGTTCCGGCGCGGGTTCTTCACTCTCCGGGGCCTGCGGCGTGGCCTCGGCATCGGTTTCGATCCGGATCAGCTCGCTGCCCACGGCCAGCACGTCGCCCGCCTCGCCGCCGACCCATGTCACCCGGCCGGTCGCCGCCGCCGGGATCTCGACGGTGGCCTTGTCGGTCGTCACCTCGCAGATCGGGTCGTCCTCGCGGACCTCGTCGCCGACCTTGACCAGCCATTCGCTCAGCTCGGCCTCGGTGATGCCCTCGCCGATATCGGGAAGTTTGAAGCTTTGTTCGGTCATGGCCTACCCTTCCAGCACCGTGGCGATGGCACGTTTCACCCGTTCGGGGCCCGGGAAGTAATCCCATTCCTGCGCATGCGGATAGGGCGTGTCCCACCCGGCCACCCGCAGGATCGGCGCCTCGAGCGCGTAGAAGCATTCCGACTGGATCAGCGCGGCAAGCTCGGCGCCATAGCCCGAGGTGAGCGTGGCCTCGTGCAGCACGATGCAGCGGCCGGTGCGGTTGACCGAGGCGGCCACGGCGTCGAGGTCGAGCGGCAGCAGCGTGCGCAGGTCGATCACCTCGATATCGGCGCCGCTCTCCTCGACCGCGGCCAGCGCGACATGCACCATCGTGCCATAGGTCACCAGCGTCGCGGCACTGCCCTCGCGCACGGTGCTGGCCTTGCCCAGAGGTATCTCGTAATGGCCGGGCTCCACCTCGCCCTTCTCGTCCTTGTTCCACGAGCGCGAGGGGCGGTCGAAATGCCCGTCGAACGGCCCGTTATAGAGCCGCTTGGGCTCGAGGAAGATCACCGGGTCGGGGTCATTGATGGCGGCGAGCAGCAGGCCCTTGGCATCGGCCGGGGTCGAGGGGACCACGGTTTTCAGCCCGGCGACATGGGTGAACAGCGCCTCGGGGCTCTGGCTGTGGGTCTGGGCGCCGAAGATACCGCCGCCGGTGGGCATGCGGACGACCATCGGGCAGGTGAACTCCCCCGCCGAGCGATAGCGCAGGCGCGCGGCTTCCGAGACGAGCTGGTCATAGGCGGGGTACATGTAATCGGCGAACTGGATCTCGACCACGGGTTTGAGCCCGTAGGCCGCCATGCCGATCGCGGTGCCCACGATGCCCAGCTCGCTGATCGGCGTGTCGAAGCAGCGCTCGACCCCGAAGCGTTTCTGCAGCCCGGCGGTGCAGCGGAAGACGCCGCCGAAATAGCCCACGTCCTCGCCCATCACGACGACATTCTCGTCGGTCTCCATCGCCACCTCGTGGGCGTTGCGGATGGCCTCGATCATCGACATGCGCGCCATGGTCAGTACCCCACTTCGTGCCGCTGGCGCACGAGATGCGGCGGCATCTCGGCATAGACATCCTCGAACATGTCGCGCGGGCTGGGGCGGCGGCCGGAATGCAGCGTGCCGATCGCCTCGGCTTCCTTCTGGGCGGCGACGACCTCGTCCATGATCTCGGCCTCGGCCTGGGCATGGCGCTCCTCTGACCAGAGGTTCTTCTGGATCAGGTGCGCCTTGAGCCGCAGGATCGGGTCGCCCAGCGGCCAGGCGCTGCCCTCCTCCTTGGGGCGGTAGGCCGCCGGATCGTCGGAGGTGGAATGCCCGCCGGCGCGGTAGGTGACGTATTCGATCATCGTCGGCCCGAGGTCGCGCCGGGCACGCTCGGCGGCCCAGGAGGCGGCGGCATGAACGGCGAGGTAGTCGTTTCCGTCGACCCTGAGCGACGGGATGCCGAAGCCGTGGCCGCGGGCGGCGAAGGTGCCGGCCCCGCCGCGGGCGATGCCCTGGAAAGTGGAAATGGCCCACTGGTTGTTGACGATGTTCAGGATCACCGGCGGCTTGTAGGTCGAGGCGAAGACCAGCGCGCCGTGGAAATCGCTTTCGGCGGTCGAGCCGTCGCCGATCCAGCCGGCGGCGAGGCTGTTCTCGCCCTTGATCGCCGCGGCCATGGCCCAGCCGACGGCCTGCACGTATTGCGTGGCGAGGTTGCCCGAGATCGAGAAGAACCCGTGCTCGCGCGAGCTGTAGAAGACCGGAAGCTGCCGGCCGCGCACCGGGTCGCCGTCGTTCGAGTAGACCTGGCACATCATCTTGGTGAGCGGATAACCCGCCGCGATCAGCAGCCCCGCCTGCCGGTAGGTGGGGAAGTTCATGTCGCCCGGGCGCAGCGCCTTCTGGAAGGCGCAGGAAATCGCCTCTTCGCCGAGGTGCTGCATGTAGAAGGAGGATTTGCCCTGACGCTGGGCCTTGAGCATCCGGGCGTCGTAGGCGCGCAGCATCATCATGTGGCGCAGCCCGTCGCGGATCGCGTCATCGTCGAGCGAGCCGGCCCAGGGGCCGACCGCCTCGCCCGCACGGTTCAGGACGCGGATGATGGTAAAGGCCAGATCGCGCAGCTCCTCGGGGCTTTCATCGGGCTCCGGCCGCCGCACCTCGCCCGCGCGGGGCACGCGGACGTGGGAGAAGTCGGGCTGGTCGCCGGGGCGGATGGCCGGTTCGGGCACATGCAGTCGGGGGGCGCGTTCCTCGGTCATGCGGTCTGTCCCGGTTCGAGATCGACGAAATTGGCGATCCGGTCGATGAAGTTGCGCGCAAGCGGTTCGGGCGGGTCGCTGAGCACGATGTCGAAGACGTAGAGGCTGCCCTCCTGCCGGTCGAAGCTCAGGGTGGAAAATCCGAGCCCCATGCGCCTTGCCGTGTCCATGACGCGGCTGACGGTATTGAGCGGATCACAGCAGTAGAACCTGGCTTCCATGGGCGGGTACCTCCTGTGGAAAGGGTAGCCCGGGGAGGGAAAAAGGTGCTTTTGAATTCTGCTGGTATATAATCAAAATTCAAAATACTATGCTGCCATGGTACTATATCGAAGCAGATTATTTCGCCATGTCGCAACCCCTTCAGATCGATGATATCGACCGCCGAATCCTCCGGACGCTGGCCGAGGACGGGCGCGTGTCGAACGCGCGGCTGGCGCAGATCGTGGGCCTGTCGGCCAGCCCCTGCTGGCAGCGGGTGAAGCGGCTGGAGGATCACGGCGTGATCACCGGCTACCGGGCGATGCTCAACCAGGAAAGCCTCGGCGCGCCGGAAATCGTGCTGATCGAGGTAGTGCTCGACCGGCATGACGACCGGACGCTCGAGGTGTTCGGGCGGGAGATGGAAAAGCTGCACGAGGTGCTGGAGGTTCACCTGACGACCGGCGAATACGACTATCTCATCAAGGTCGCGGTGAACGGGACGCGCGGGTACGAGGAGTTCCTGCGCAAGAAGCTCTACAAAGTGCCCGGCATCCGGCATTCGCGGTCGAGCTTCGTTCTGCGGAGCCTGAAGAACGTTCAGGCCTACCTGCCGGACGAGGAATAACCTGCCTCAGGCCGTGCGGGCGACGGGGGCGTCCAGCCACGCCACGAGGTCGCAGATCCGTCCGATCTTCATGTGATGACGGCGGGCGAACGGCACGAGGTCATCGAGCCGGGCCATCGTGCCGTCGGGGTTCATGATCTCGCAGATCACGCTGGCCGCGGGCCGCCCGGCCAGCTGCGCGATCTCGACCGACGCCTCGGTATGCCCCGCCCGCCGGCGCACGCCGCCATCGCGGGCACGCAGCGGAAAGACATGGCCCGGCGTGACGATATCGGCCGGCCCGGCATCGGGCGCAATCGCGGCAGCGACGGTGCGGGCGCGGTCCTTGGCGGAAATGCCGGTCGAGACGCCATGGCGCGCCTCGATCGAGACGGTGAAGGCCGTGTCGTGGCGCGAGCCGCCGCGTTTCGGCATCGGCGGCAGATCGAGCCGGTCGATCATCTCGCCCGACATCGCAAGGCAGATCAGGCCGCAGCCCTGCCGCGCCATGAAGGTGATCGCCGCGGCGTCGGCGGCATCGGCGGGGATGATCAGGTCGCCCTCGTTCTCGCGGTCTTCGTCGTCGACAAGGATGAACATCCGCCCGGCGGCGGCTTCGGCAATGATCTCGGCGGGGCCGACGATGACGTCGTTTTCGGGGTCATCCGACGCCATGGGGATGGTCCGCATCATGTTCATGGGTCTGCCTTTCCTGTTGCCGGCTCATGGCGGAGCGACTCGCCTGCCTTCTCGTATTCCACTGGTATACTAGATGGGACGGCAGCGCGTCAAGGGCGGGAACCGGGTTCGCCGGCCCTCCGCACGGCAAGGGCTCAGGCCATCAGGCCGCGAATGTATTTCTCGTTCCGGTCGTAGAGCGCCGACAGTTCCGCCTCCACCCGTTCGGGCGCGCCGTCGGCGGCAGCCCGGATGACCTTCGCGTGCTGCACCAGCGCCTCGGGCAGGGCCGACCGGCCGCGCTGGGTGTGCCAGAACCGGCGCACCAGCGCGTGCACCGGCTTCATCGCGTTGGTCAGGAACCGGTTGTCGGCCGCCTGCTCGATGATCGCGTCGAACTCGGTGTCGTGGGCGATATAATCCGACAGGTTGCCCGAGGCGGCACAGGCTTCGGCCTGTGTCGCGATCTCGGCAATCCGGGCGCGTTGTGCCGCGCTGGCGCGTTCCGCCCCCCGCCGGATCAGGCGGATCTCTATCCCCCGGCGGAATTCCAGCAGGTCGAGCTGGCTTTTCAGGTCGACCTCGGTCACCACGATACCGCGCCTTGGCAGGATGGCGACAAGGTCTTCCCGCTCCAGCCGCTTGATCGCCTCGCGGATCGGCGTCCGGCTGAGCCCCAGCGAGGCGCCGAGCGAGTTTTCCGACAGAATCGAGCCCGGCGGAAGCTCCAGCGTGACGATCCTTTCGCGGATGGTCGAGTAGGTGTCTCGCGACTGTCTATCCATGTCGCTGCCGTCCTCGGCAGGGGAAGCGAAGCTGTGTGCCACTCGGGTATCCAATAAGCCGGGATCGGGTTTCACGGGCTATATCACACGGGCGATACCCGGCCAAGCGGAGGGTGAGGGCCGGGAATCCACATCTTGTATTCCAGTGGGATACATGAGAACCTCCCTTCGTCGTCACGCCCCGGCGGCGGACCGAGAGGGAGAGCGCATCATGAGTTTCGAGGCCACCGGCGCGGAGATCACGCAAGGCGCCTTCTGGCGCACGGTCGGCGCGCGGCCCGTGGGGGCCACGGTGATCACCGCCAGCGGTGAGGCCGGCCCGACCGGGTTCCTCGGCCTCTCCTCCGCGCATGTCTCGGCGGAGCCGCCGACGGTGCTGGTTTCGGCCGGGAAAGGCACCTCGGCCCTGCCCGTCATCCGGGCGGCGCGGCATTTCGCCGTGAACCTCCTGCCCGGCGGGTCGGAGGAGATCGCGCGCCTTTTCGGCGGCGGGGCGGAGATGGCGGAGCGGTTCGCGGCCGGCCAATGGGCAAGCTTCGTGACCGGGGCGCCGGTGCTCGACACGGCCGCGGCGGTGTTCGACTGTCACCTCGAGAAAGCCATCGAGGAGGAAGGCGCGGTCATCCTGATCGGCCGAGTTGCGGGCGTACGCACCGGCGGGGCGGGCGTGACCCTCGCCCACCAGGGCGGCTACCGCGACCTCTGACCGGGTCATAAGGCGACGCCCAGGTCGTAGACCCTCGCGGCATTCGCGAAGAACAGCTTGTGCCGCGCGCCGGCATCAAGGCCCTGCGTGACCTTCTTGAGCGCGTTCCAGAGCGTGACGTAATCACAGCTCATCGCGTCGACCGGGAAGTTGCTTTCCATCATGCAGCGGTCGGTGCCGAAGGCCTCGATCCCGGTCTCGACATAAGGCCGCCACGTGCGGGCCAGCGTGTCGCTGCCGGGCTTCACCTCCGCCTGATCGAAGCCGAACCCCCAGAACGGCAGGCCGAAACCGCCGATCTTGGCCATGACGTTCGGGCGGCGGGCCAGATCGCGGAGGGCCTTGGCCCAGTCACCGAAAACGCCCTGCCTCTCGGTATCGGACAGCCCCATGCCCATGGCGAAGCCGAGGTGGTCGAGGACGATCACCGTCTCGGGAAAGGCATCGGCAAGCTCGGCCAGGTCTGCAAGCTGCGTATGGAAGACGGTGGCCTCGAAGCTCAGCCCGCGCGGCCCGAGCTGGGCGAAGCCCTCGCGGAAGGCGGGGGCGTTCAGTAGCCCCGGCGGCGGCGGGTTGAGCACGTAGCGGAACGGCTCCGGGCTGGGATGCGACAGGGCCACCTGCCGGACGCCGCGAAACCGCCCGCCCGCGGCCGCGACATGCGCGTCGAGCGTCTGCGCCACCGCATCGCCCAGCGCAAGATCGGCATGGCCCACGATCCCCGCGTTGACGCGGCAGCGGCCGTACCGGCCACTTTCGCTCATCGCGGCGATGCCGGCGGCGAACTCGGTCTCGCCCACGGGTTTCAGCGCCTCGGGCCCGTCGGCCCGGCACATGGCCTGGCTTTCGATATAGACCGTGGCGCGGATGTCGTGCCCGGTCGAGGCGTCGGCGAGATAGGCGTCGAACAGGTAGCGGCGGCCGGGCCGGTCGAACAGGTGGTGATGGGCGTCGATGATCGGCATCTCCGGCTCGATCGCGGTCTCGGGGGTCGGTGTCTCGCTGTCGGTCATGACGCTGCCTTTCCTGCCGCATCGTCGAGGATCATCGCCGCCGCCTTCTCGCCGATCATCAGCGCGGGCGCGTGCAGCGCGGCGTTGGGCATGCGCGGCATGATCGAGGTATCGGCCACGCGCAGCCCCTGGACCCCCCGCACCCGGAGGGAGGGATCGAGCACCGCGCGGTTATCGGCGCCCATCGCGCAGGTGCCGCTCTGGTGATAGGACGTGCCGGCATTGCGGCGGATTTCGTCGATCAGCTCGGCCCGGGTCTGAACCTGTGGGCCGGGCGCCAGCTCGCGGCTGATATAGCGGGCGATGGCCGGTTGGCGCATCACGTCGCGCATCCGCTGCACGCCCGCCGCCAGCACCTCGATATCGCGCGGATCGGTGAAATAGCCGGTGTCGATCCGCGGCGGCGCCAGCGGATCGGCAGAGCGCAGGGATACCCTCCCGCGGCTGTGGGGCGTGCCCTGGTAGATTGTGAGGCCGAAGCCATGCTCGCGGGGCAGAAGGTCGAAGATGCCCTTGCCGCCGGAGGGGGGCAGCGCCGACAGGAAGACGACCTGCATGTCCGCCCTCTCGAGCGCCGGGTCGCTTTTGAAGAACCCGCCGACCGAGGCAAAGCTCTCCGCCAGCGGCCCGGTGCCCCGGGTGAGGTACTGCCACCCGGCGCGCAAAGCCCCGCCGGCGGTGACATGGCTGCGGGCCGTCACCGGGTGCGAGCAGGCATATTGCGGGCGGTAACAGGGATGGTTCTGCAGGTTGCCGCCCACCTCCGGCGCATCGACCAGCACGTCAATCCCCATGTCGCGAAGGTGCCCCGCCGGTCCGATGCCGGAATGCATGAGCAGCACGGGGCTCATGATGGCGCCGCCGCACAGCACCACTTCGCGCGAGGCGGAAAAGGTGACCGCCCTGCCCTTCCGCACCGCCCGCACGCCGGTGGCCCGGCCGTGCTTGATCGTCACGCCGGTCACCTGCGTATTGCGCATGATCGTCAGGTTTGCCCGCTTGCCCGCCGGTCCAAGAAACGCCCGCGCGGCGCTGTGGCGGCGGCCGTTGCGGATGTTCAGGTCGTAGACGCCAAGGCCTTCGCGGTGATTGGCGTTGAGATCCTCGACCACCGGCACCCCCTGGGCCCCGGCCGCCTCGAGAAAGGCATCGCAGATCGGCAGGTCGGGCCGCGCGGGCCGCAAATGCATCGGGCCGTCGCCGCCGTGCCATTCGCCGGCGCCGCGGGCGTTCGTCTCCGACTTGAGGAAATACGGCTTTACCTCGTCGAAGGACCAGCCGGTGCAGCCCATCCCGGCCCAGGCGTCGTATTCGCCGGAATGGCCGCGGCTGTAGACCATGCCGTTCATGCTGCCCGACCCGCCCATCACGCGGCCCTGCAGGAAGGTCAGCGGGCGGTCGTTCAGCGCCGGCACCGGCTCGGTCAAGAAGTTCCAGTTGTAGCGCGCCAGCGTGCCGGCGGCGAAGCCCAGCCCCGGCACCCGCAGTACCGGGCTGGCATCGCGGCCGCCCGCCTCGATCAGCAGCACGCTGGCCGTGCCCCCCTCTGACAGGCGCGCGGCGACGACGCTGCCGGTGGCCCCGGCGCCCACGACGATATAGTCGTATGCCGCGCCGGTCACGGCCTCAACCCCGGTTGCCGACGACGCGTTCGAGCACCCGCTGCATGGCGGCAAGGTCCTCCTTGGGCACGCCACGGAAGAGGTCCTGCTCGTTCGCGCGCGTATGTTCGACCACGGCGTTGATCCGGTCCTCCCCGACCTCGGTCAGCCGCACGCGACCCGCCCCGTCGATCGACAAGAGGCCCAGCCCCTCGAGCGATTCGAGGATGTTCTGGCTGGCGTTGAAATCGAGGAAGATCTCGGGCAGCAGGTCCTGCAGGGTGCTGTCGGGAAAGGTCTGCACCGTCTTCAGAAGCCGCGCCTGCATCAGCGTCAGGCCAAGGCCCGCGTCCTTCCGGCTTTGCTCGAGCCGGTGGGCGACGGCCCCGTAGGCGCGCGCCAGAAGCTGCGCGAGCGGCGGCGCCCCGGCACCGTCGGGCGCGGCGGGGGCGGCATCGGTGGTCACGCGCGTCGCGGGATGGTCGGCCGCCACAGCGTAACGCCCCTTCGAGAACAGCAGCGGCTGCCGGTCGTAGCGGGCAAAGCGCTCGACCTGCCCGATCAGGATCAGGTGGTCGCCCCCGTCATGGGTTTCGGCCAGGCTGCATTCGAACGAGGCCGCCACCCCCGCCAGTACCGGCGCCTTCCCTTCACCCTCGCGGTAGTCCAGCCCGTCGAACTTGTCCGGCCCCGAGCGGGCGAAATTCTGCGACAGGTCCATCTGGTCATCGGCCAGCACGTTCACCGTGAAATGCGTGCAGTCGCGGAAGGCCGGGAAGCTCTGGCTTTCGTATTTCACCGACCACAGCACCAGCGGCGGATCGAGCGAGACGGACGCGAATGAATTCGACGTCATGCCATAGCACACGCCATCGACGCAGGTGGTGATCACCGTGACGCCGGTGGCGAACTCGCCAAGGCTGCGGCGAAAGCCGCTCAGGTCGTCGCTCGGGTGTCCGTCTTCGACAGGCTTGGTCATTTGGGTCTCCCTGTAGGGTTCGAGGGCGGCGCCGCGCCTAGCGGAAGGGCAGCCAGAGCGCGATCTGCGGAAAGGCCACCAGAACCCCGACGGTCAGCAGCACGATGACGACGAAGGGCAGCGCCCCGAAGGCGACATCGCTCAGCGCTATGTCGTTTCGCACGGCCTTGATGGTGAAGAGGTTGATGCCCACCGGCGGCGTGATCAGCCCGACCTCGAGCAGGAGCACCAGCACGATGCCGAACCAGATCGGGTCATAGCCGAGGTTCGTCACGATCGGATGCACCACCGCCAGCGTCATCAGCATGAGCGACAGCGCGTCGACGAACATGCCCAGCACGAGGTAGACCACCACGATCACGCCGAAGATCGCCAGCGGCGGGAAGGCGAGGCCGGCCACGAACCGCCCAATTTCGATATTGATGCCCCAGGTATAGACCGCGAAGGAAAACACCTGCGCGCCGATCACGATGAACAGGATCATCCCGCTCAGCATCACCGTCTCGGTCAGCACCCGGCGCAGCATCGGCACGGACATCGCCTTCTGCCATCCCGCCGCCAGCAGCGACATCAGACAGCCCAGCGCCGCGGCCTCGGTGCTGGTCGTCCAGCCGGCATAGATCCCGCCCAGCACGACGAGGATGATCGCCATCACCGGCAGCACGCTGTTGAGCCCCTCCGCCACGCTGACCTTGGTGATCTCCGAGCCGTGCACCCGCGGCGCCAGCGACGGGTTCAGCAGCGCCCGGACGAAGATGTAGGCGTGAAACAGCGTCACCATCAGCAGCGCCGGCAGCAGCGCCGCGATGAACAGGCTGCCGATCGATTCCTCGGCCAGCGAGCCATAAACAATCAGCGGGATGCTCGGCGGGATCAGGATGCCCAGCGTGCCCCCCGCCGCCAGCGTGCCGGTGGCCATCCGCCGGTCGTATTTCAGCCGCTCGAGGCTGTTCAGCGCGGCCGAGGCCACGGTCGCCGCCGTCGCCATGCTCGACCCGCTGACCGCCGAGAAGACGGCGCTGACAGAGATGTTGGCATGCAGAAGCCCCCCCGGCAGGAAGCGCAGCCAGCGGGCGACGGTTTCATAGAACCGCTCGGCCACGCGGGAATGCTGTACGATCTGGCCCATCAGCACGAAGAGCGGGATGGCGATCAGCGTCTCGCCGCTGGCCGTGTTGAACACGGTATGGGCGATGCCCGACATGTAATTGGGGTCATAGATCAGCGTCCAGATCACCCCAGTCGCCCCAAGCACCAGGGCGATGGGAAAGCCGAAGGCCAGCAGCAGCACGACCGTCAGCCCCATGAGAACCATAACGGTCATGTTTTGCCTTTCCCGGCCCGGCCGAAGGCGCGGACCTCTTCAAACAGGATCAGGATTTCACTGAGCAGCATCAGGACAAGGCCGAAAAGGATGCCGCTTTGCACGACATGCATCGGCAGCCGCAGGATGCCCTGGAACCGCGCCCCGCCCTGCCAGTTGGAATGGGCCAGCTCGGCACAGTACCAGACCAGGCAGCCAAGGTAGGCGATCATCAGGACGTGCCCCGCCATGCTCAGCACGGCCCGGGCCGACAGCGGCAGGTGCGCCACAACGAAGTCGGTGGCGATATGGCCGCGCCTGCGCATCACCATCGGCAGGGCAAGGAAGATCATCCACGCCATCAAGAGCCCGCCGCCCTCGCTGCCCCAATAGAACTCGACCTGCAGCCAGCGCAGGATCACATCCGCCAGCAGCAGCAGGAAGAGCACGATCAGCAAGGCGGCGGAGGCAAACACCCCCGCCCGCTCGTGCCATCTGGCCTGTCCGGTCTCCATTGGCCCGTCCGTTCCCTGCTCAGTTCAGCTCGATGCCGAAATCCGACAGGATTTCCTCGGCCTGCGGTCCGGCCTGCTCGGCCCAGGCCGGGAAAACCTCCTCGACCGCCATGCGGTGGAACTCGCCATAAAGCTCCGGCGACGGGTTGGTGATTGTCAGCCCCTCCTCCTTCAGCTCGGCGATCTTCTCTTCATACGCCTTGGGCATCAGCTCGCGGATTTCTGCCTCGACATTGGCCATCTCCTCGACCAGCACGGCGCGCACCTCTTCGGGCAGCTCGTTCAGCTTCGACTCGGCGGCCACCATGTCGAAGGACAGCAGTGTCAGGTTCGTGGTGAAGCCCGATTCCAGCACCTCGTTCCACTTGAAGCTGACCACGGCACCGGCGCCGGTGATCACCCCGTCGATCACCCCGCGCTGCAGCCCGGTATAGGCCTCGGCGGCGGCGATGTTGACCGGCGAGGCGCCGGCGGAGGTCAGGAAATCGGCCTGCACCGGCGAGAACGCCCGCACCTTCTTGCCCTTCATCCCCTCGATATCCGTCACCTCGTCGGTGAACCAGATGTTGATCGGGTCGTAGAACTGCGTCGACAGGCTGACGGCGCCGTGCTCGTCGATGATGCCTTGCTTGTACTCGCTGATCGTGGGCGTGCTCCACGCCTCCAGCGTCGCCGCCTGGAAGCCGGCGGCATCCTTGAGCTCGGCCGTCACGAAGGGCAGCTCGGGCCCGGCCAGAAGCGGATAGGTCGAGGCGTAATAGGCCGGGATCCACTCGGTCATCTCGACAAGCCCGTCGCGGACGAGGGTCAGGGCATCCGTCGCCTTGTAGGGCGTTTCGCCGTAGGACACGTACTCGATACGCAGCGCGCCATCGGTGCGTTCCTCGACCCGTTCGAAGCCTTCGATCATGATCTTGGCATAGTCGTGCGCGGCGTTGATCACGCCCACGTAGCGCCAGTTGTGATCCGCGGCATAGGCTCCGGACAC
Source organism: Roseovarius sp. (assembly GCF_040223625.1). GTDB lineage: Bacteria > Pseudomonadota > Alphaproteobacteria > Rhodobacterales > Rhodobacteraceae > Roseovarius. The sequence continues at coordinate 211,910 of NZ_JAVKFX010000033.1, forward strand.
CTGCACGAGCAGAGCGGCCCCGGCGGCCATGATCTGGTGAGTTCTCATGTCTTCCTCCCGTTGTTGCGCCGTTTGATATCAGGATTGTCCGGGCGGCGCGCCCGGTGCGTTCAAAGTTTCAGACTGTCGCGCAGCGTGTCCCCCGGATACGCGCGGCGCACGAGGCCGCGATCCTGCAGGATCGGCACGACGTGGTCGACGAACTCCTCGACCATACCCGGCTTGGTGGGCGCGCTGAGGTTGAAGCCCAGTGCCCCACTTTCGCGCCAGTAGCGTTCGATCTCGTCCGCCACCTGTTCGGGCGAGCCCACGACCTGCGGCAGACCGACCGACAGGCCCATCTGGATCGCGGCCTCGCGCACGGTGATCTTCTTGCCGGTGTCGCTGCCGATCTGGCTCAGCGCCTGCGCCATGCCCTGCGAGGCCTGTGTCGGCACCTCCTCGAGCGGCTGATCGGGGTCGAGCGTGCTGCAATCTATGCCCAGCGGCGCCGACAGCCGGCTCAGCCCGGCATCGAGCGGCACCCGCTCGCGCAGCGCCTCGAGCCGGGCCTGCGCCTCCTCCTCGGTGCTGCCAAGGACGTATTGCAGCCCGAACAGGATGCCGATCGGGTCGCGCCCGGCCTGTGCCGCGGCGTCGTCGAACCGCTCGCGGAACTTGGTCATCGCCTTGAGATGCGGCTGGATGGCAAAGATCGCCTCGGCATGTTTCACCGCGAACTCCATGCCGCGCCCCGAGGAGCCCGCCTGGAAGATCACCGGCCGCCCCTGCGGCGACGGCAATGTCGGCGAAACCGCGTCGCAGCGGAAATATTTCCCCTCATGCCGAACCTGCGCGACCTTGTCGGGATCGGCGAGGATACCCGCCGCCTTGTCCATCGGCAGCGCCCCCTCCCCGAAGCTGTCCCACAGCTTGTAGCAGACCTCCATGAACTCGTCGGCCGCGTCATAGCGCTCGGCATGGGGCACGAGCTGCTGGCCCACGGCCTTGTGCTCGGCCTGCATGTGCCCGGTGACCACGTTCCAGCCGATGCGCCCGCCGCTGAGGTAATCGAGCGTCGAGAGCCGGCGATAGGCCAGGTAAGGCGAATTGCCGGTGATCGACAGGGTCACGCCGACGCCCAGGTGCTTCGTGGCGGCGGTCATCACGGCGGCCAGCGGCATCGGGTCATGCGTGGGCCAGACGACCCCGTATTTCAGCGGCGTCTCCGGCCCGCCCTTGTACTGGTCCGAGGCGGCCGGCGTATCGGCAAAGAAGGCGGCATCGAAACAGCCGCGCTCCAGCGTGCGGGCCATGTCCTGCCAGTAGGCGAAGCTGCCCAGCCCGGCAAGCTGCCCGTCCTCCTCGCTGGCCCAGCTCAGCGCCGTGTGCGTGATGGGCGAGTGGAAGAACATGTGAACGAGATGGATCTCAGACATGGCCGTGCGCCTTCCGGTCATTCCGCTCGGGGCGTCCTGCGGGCGCATGAATTCGGTCTGCCAGCCGGTCGGGCAATGGTCCTCTCCTCCCAATTCGTGGTCGCCCCCTGCGCGGGTCACGACGATTCGATAGGTAGGCTACAACTGGTATTCCAGCTTGTATACTAGTTTTTTGTTTATCTCGTCCCCGGCAACGCGAAACGCGGCCAACATCCTGACCGCAAAAGGAAAAAGCCCCGCCAATCTCGGCGGGGCTTTTTCCATTTCCCTTACGTTCTGACGTCAGGCTTCAGCCATGCCCGCCACAGCAATTGCCCGGCAACCCGCCGCCGGTGACGCCCGAGTGGTTGCAGCAACCGCCCTTCCACCACTCCGCGCCCGCGCCGTGGCAATACTTGTCGTCCGCCCCGGTCATCTTCATGAACAGCGGGTGGTAGTTGCGGCAGACCTCCAGCTCGGTCTTGACCCAGTGCAGCGGATCGCGGCCATAGTGATCCCAGTAGTCGCCTTCCATGTTCAGCCCCGGCACCGCCGGGTTCCAGCTTTCGTCCAGCCACAGGTCGACATCGCCGTACTTGGCGCAGAGCTTGCGGATCTCCGGATCGTCCAGCGCGCCCAGGCGGCCGTTCTCGATCAGCGTCTCGTTGTCGCCTTCCCGCTCCATCGTGTAGGTCGGGAAATAGAGGTGCAGATGCCAGTGCCCCACCGGGTGCCCGGCCCGCGCCGCGCGCCGTTCCGCCATCGACGAGATGATCGTGCCGAAGCCCATGTGGATGACGCCCGAGCGCACCCGCTCATACAGGCAGTTGACGAAGCCCGACGGGAAATCCTTGCGCGGGCGATGCACGTGGGGGTTCGTGCCGATCGAGGCTTCCCACCAGTAGAGCAGGCCCTTGCCCGGAAACTCGGGGTATTCGAGGTGGTCGGTCTGCTCCTTAAGCTCGCGCAGCCGGTCGCCGAATTCGCCGCCCTCGTTGATCTGGGTGATCTTCGAGTTCTCGACGATCAGCTGGGTCCAGTCGCAGGGCGCGATGTGGTTGGTGGTGCCGGCGATGACGCCGTTGCCATCCTCCTTGCCGGGCAGGAACATCCACGGCCGTCCGGTGACGTGGCCGGGCAGGTATTGCTTGCCGAAATGCTCGTTCGTGGTCCATGTCCGGGCGGTCAGCTCGGGGTCGTAGAACTCGCGCTTGCTGTCCCAGTAGCCGGCGTGGTTGGTGAACTCGATATCCGTGCCTTCGGGGTCGACGATGCGGGCCCGCTTGCAGGTGCGCACGCGGTCCCATGTCCAGCGGTCGATGGCGTTCAGCACCTCGATCGGCATGGTATGCGCTGGGGAGGCCAGGATTTCCGGCGTGATGAACGGCATCCGCTGGATCTTGATGTGACGCTCGGCCAGGACCGGGCCGCCATAGCCCATCAGGATCTTGTCATAGGCCTGTTCCTTCTCGGCCTCTTCCCACCAGTCCATCCATTCCGCCAGCTCGCGGGTGCGGAACAGGTAGTAATCCACCTCGTCGGTGCCGATCCACTGGGGCACCGGGCCGCGGTCGATCTTCTTGATCTCGTACTTCACCCCGTATTTCTCGAGGATCTTCTGGCAGGCCCGGATCACCAGGTCGGAATGCCAGTTGTCGACCCGCAGCAGCACCCGCTCGCCCGGCTTCAGATCCCAGCAGGCGTTGAGGCCGTGGTTGTAGGGGCGCTGCGCGACGTGTTCGAGATAGGGCAGCAACTGGTCGGGGTCCGTCACCTCGACAAAGGGCGGACAGCGCGGCGGCCGCGTCTCGATCAGCGGCGGGCGGTCGAAGCTGGGCACGGCCCTGGGGCGCGCGGCGATCCGCTCGCGGCCCGGCGTGGCGCCGAGCGCATGGGGCGGGCGTTCGGCGGCGATACGGGTGAAATCTTCTGCCATCTTTTTCTTGTCTTTCCTTGAGTCACTCGGCCGCGTTCGCCGCGCGGATGTCGGCGAGGAGGTACTTTTCCTGTTGGTTCTCGACTTCCTCGAACCCGATGAAATCCTTGAAGTCGCCCATGCTCATGACCGGATGCGGCAGGTCGCCGGTGTTCAGGTCGGCCATCAGCCGGGCGTAATTGTCCTGCATCGCCTGCGCGGCGGACATCAGCCCGACCAGCGGATAGGTCGCCAGCCCCGCCACCTCGCGGATCTGGTCGGCGGTCAGGTCCTTCTCCAGCCAGCCGAGGATCTGCAGCGACAGCGGCACGCCCGCCGCCTCGCGCAATTGCCTGAGGCTGTCGAGATCGGTGAAGGTCTTGCTGATCGGCTGGACGAGGTCGGCGCCCGCCTCGACATAAAGCTTTGCCCGGTCGATGGCGCCCGAGACGGTGGGCGCGTCGGTGCGGGCGATGATCAGCGTGTCGGGGTTCCTGCGCGCCGACACGGCGGCGCGGATCTTGCCCGCCTGCTCATGCGCCGGCAGGATTTCCACCTGATTGGCCACGGCGGGGCAGCGCTTGGGGGCGAGCTGATCCTCGAAGATCATCGCGGCCACGCCCGCGTGCTCGAACTCGCGCACGGTGCGCATCACGTTGATGGCGTTGCCATAGCCCGTATCGGCATCGGCAATGACCGGGATTTTGACGGCATTGGCCACGTTGCGGATCACGCCGAGGTTCTCGGTCATGGTGTAAAGCTCGACATCCGGGAAGCCGAAATTGGTGGCCGAGAGCGCGAAGCCCGAGGTCATCACCGCCGGCGCCCCGGCCTTCTCGGCCAGCATGGCCGACATGGCGTCGAAACAGCCGGCCACGAACTGGGTCTCGCCCGCGCGGGCCTTCGCCGCGAAATCGCGTTTCACGTCATCTTCGATCATGGGTCAGGCCTCCTCGCCTTCACGGGCATGCAGGTATCCGACGATGCCGCCGGCCTCGAGCATGTCGCGGTCGCTTTCACTGAGTGGTTCGATGGGCAGTTCGGTTCCGGCGGTCAGGTTGCGCAGCACGCCCGCGGCCCAGTCGACCTCGATCTCGTCCCAGCGGCTGACCACGCCGATGATGCCGGGGCAGACCACCTGCGGAAAGCCCATCGCGATCTCGCCGCGCCAGTAGCCGGGCGAGAAGCTTTCGCCGATCACGCCGCCGATCCCCAGCTTCCGCATCCCGATCATCGGCGGGTAATGCGGGTGGCCGTAGCCGAAATTGTGATTGCCGACGAGCAGGTCGCCGGGCTTCACCTTCTCGGCGAAATCCGGTTCCTCGGCGGCCATGCACAGCTTGGCCAGCTCGTCGGGGTCCTTGATCTTGATGTTCTTCACGCCGACGATCTGGTCGACGTCGAAATCCTCGTCCTCGAAAATCCAGGCCACGCGACCCCGGAGGTTGGCCAGCGTCATGACGGCACCTTTTCCTTGGCCGCGGCCAGGTAGGGGCGCGGATCGGCGATCTGGCCCTCGATGGCCGAGGCGGCGACGGCCGCCGCGTTGACGATATAGATATCGCTGTCGGGCGAGCCCATGCGCCCCCGCACGTTGAGCGTGCCGGTCGAGACGGCCTTCTGCCCCTCGCGCATTGCGCCCATCCGGCCGAAGCAATAGTCGCAGGAGGACGAGCTGATGAAGGCGCCCGCGTTGATCAGCCGGTTGAGGATGCCCTGCCGCGCCGCCTCCTCCATGATCTCCTGGCTGGTGGGGATCACGTAAAGCTGGAAGCCGTCCTTGATCCGGCGGCCTTCCAGCACATCGGCGGCCAGGGCAAGGTCCTCGACCCTGCCGGAGGCGCAGGAGCCCAGATACCCCACCTGCACCTCGGTGCCCGCCACCTCGCTCAGGTCGCGGGTGTTGGCGGGGCTGGGCGGGATCACGGCGACGGGTTCGAGGTTGGTGATGTCGATCTCATGCCGCGCGTGATAGGTCGCGTCGGGGTCCGAGAAGAGCGGCTCGATATCCAGCTTCTGGCGCTCGCGCATATAGGCCAGCGCCTTCTCGTCGGGGTTGTTGATCGCGGTGATGGCGCCGGTGAACATCGCCAGGCAGTTGATCGTCTGCCGCGCCTCCAGCGACATGGCCTCGATCGCCGGGCCGCCGATCTCCATCACCATGCCGCGGCAGGCCCGCGGGCCCAGTTCGCGCACGATATGGTGGAACACGTCGCGCGACGTGACGCCCATCTGCAATTCGCCGGTGATGTCGATCCGCACCGTCTCGGGCACCTGGAACTTGATCCGCTCCTTCACGAACGCCTCGAGCAGGTGCCGCCGCACGCCGATGGCCAGCGTGCCGAACGTGCCCAATTGCGAGATATGCCCGTCGAAATGCACCACGAAGGCGCCCGGCGTGGCATAGCCCAGCTCGGCGGCAACCTGGTGGCCGATGCCCTTGCGCTCGTAGACGGGCACGTTGTTCTTCTTGCCCCAGCTTCGCGTGTTCTCGTGCAGGTCCTCTTCCGCCGCGGTGGCGGTGGGCACCATGTGGTCGATGAACAGCGCGTAGCGGTCCGGTTCGGCCACCTTCTCGATGCCGAACTCCTCTTCCATCTGGCGGAAGATCACGTCGGTGTAGCCCGGGAAATCGTAGGCGATGACGAAATCCGGCTTGGCGAGCAATTCATCGCCCGCCCGCGCTTCGGTTTTGCCCGAGACCCGGGCGAGAATCTTTTCGGCTATGGTGAAGCCCATGCTCCGACCTCCCTTCGGATTGGGTTTGCGCGATGGTGAGCCTTCCCGGCGCGCAAGTCAACCAACAACTCTAATTTCATCTGGTGAAACGATCAGACCGCGAGGCCCCGCACCGCGTTGCGCATGTCCGATACCGCCGTCTGCATCTTCTCCAGATGGTCCGCCTGCGCGGCCCCCACGTAGTTCGGCGTCAGCCCGCCCGAGGAAATCGCGCCCAGCAACTGGCCGTTGTCATCCAGAAGCGGCACCGCCATGGCCGAAATCCCCTCGACGATCTCGTCATGTTTGACGATGAAGCCCTTCTCGCGGGCCCGGGCGATCTCGGCGCGCAGGGTCTTTTCCTCGCCCGGTTCCAGCTTCAGCGGCCCGGCCAGGATGCGCTCCTGCTCCTGCTCCGACAGATGCGCCAGCAGCACGCGCGGCCCGGTGCCCCGGTCGAACGAGCGGTTTTCCCCCACCGCCCACCAGCGCACCTCGATCGCCTGCCCGCCATTGTGACAGGCCTGGCAGATCGCCGCGTCGCCATCGACCGTCGACAGGTAGATGGTCGTCTGCGTATCGCGCGCCAGTTGCAGAAGCCGGTCGTTCACGAGGCTCACGAGGGTCACCGATTCGGGCACCGCACGCGCCAGTTCCAGCAGCCCGGCCGACGCGCTGTAGAGCCCGTTCACCGGATCCTGGAACACCAGCCCCTCGTCCCTGAGGGTGACCAGAATGCGCCGGGTGGTCCCGGCGTCCAGCCCCGTCTCGCGCACGATTTCATTGAGCGCCCGGTGCGGGTGCGCGGACGAAAAGGCCCGAAGAATCGCCACCGCGCGGGAGATCGACCGGACCCGCGGAAGGGTGGCGCCCTGCTGACCTCGCAACTTTACCGCGTCATTTGCCATTTTATCTCCCTTTCATCTGGTGAAATATAAATTGACTGTTGACACAACGCAATCCTCTCGTGCGATATTCGGCTCGACTGGCCGTCATCGGCCTGAACAGGGAGGAATACCATGAAACACTTGATCAGGGGCCTTGTCGCCCCCGCACTCGTATCGGCCGGGCTCGTCACCGCGGCCCTGACCACCGCCGCCGAGGCGCAGACGCGCGAACTGCGCTTTGCCGAGTTCGGCCCGAATGCCGGCGCCCGGGCGGGCGGCCTCGTCTGGCTCGACGAGGAGCTGCGCAAGCGCACCGACGGCGAGCTTGGCCTCGACATCATCTGGGGCGGCGCCCTTGTCGGCGCGTCCGGCGCGGCGCAGGCCATCTCGGACGGCGTGGCCGACATGGGCTCGATCGTTCCGGTCTATGCGCCCGGCGAACTGGTGGTCTACGAGGTTGTGGATACCGGCGAGATCGCCGACGAATACGCCGGGATGATGGCGGCCTATGAACTGATGACGACGCATCCCGACGCCTTGAAAGAGGCCGAGGATTTCAACGTCAAGTATTTCGGCAACTACACCACCGGCCCGACCCAGCTTCTGACCCGTGACAAGGCCGTGCGCAGCCTCGAGGATCTCGAGGGCATGACGATCCGCACCACCGGCGCCCACGTGCCGGCGCTGGAAGCCTATGGCGCGGCCACCGTGTCGATGTCGCAGCCCAAGGTCTACGAGGCGCTGTCGAACGGCTCGGTCGACGGCTCGACCACCTATTACTACGTGGTCAACGGCTACAAGCAGTACGAGGTCGCCGATTACATGACCGAAACCGCGCTCGGCCAGACGCTGGGCTTCGGGATCATCATGAACAAGCAAACCTTCGAAAGCCTGTCGCCCGAGCACCAGGAAATCGTCGAGGAGCTGGGCCGCGACTTCACGCTCGAAATGGCAAAGATCATGGCCAATTCGCGCGTCGAGACCAAGGCCATGCTGGCCGAGGGCATCGACGGCAAGAAGGTCGAGATGATCGACGCGCCGGAAGAAATGCGCCAGGCGCTGATCGAGGAAGCCCTGAAGGACAACGTCAACTGGGTCGAGAAGGCGAACGCCAAGGGCCTGGATGGCGAGACGATCTCGCAGGACTGGCTCTCGCTCGCCGAGAAGTACCAGAAGGAAGTCGAAGAGAACGGCTACCCCTGGGACTGATCCGACGTCTCTAACGGCACATGGCGCCGGGCACTCGATCGAACGGGTGTCCGGCGTTTTTGAAATCCCGTCCTTTTCTGCACAGCTTCAAGGTGTCGCCCCCATGACTTCCGTAGGCACGCATGTCCGCAAGGCGCAGTCGCTGCTCGAAACCCTCGCCATGATCCTCGCGGGGATCGTCCTGCTGACGATGGGGCTGATCATCGTCGCCTCGATCCTCGGCAAGCTCCTGTTTCTCCGGCCCATCCCCGATGACCTGCTGATGGTGGGCCTCCTGAACGTGGCGGTGATCGTCCTGCCGCTGGCCTATGTCGAGCGGATGCGCGGGCATATCACCGTGACCGTCACCACCGACTGGCTCGGCACGCGGATGCTGGGGGCGTTGCGGGTGTTCGGCGCGCTGGCGATGGCGGTATTCTTCGGCGGGATCGGCATCATGGTGGCCGGGCGGATGCCCAACGAGATCGCCAAGGGCGCCTATTACGACGGGGTTCTGCAAATCCCCACATGGCCGATGAAGGCAGTGTTCGGCGCCGCCATCCTGCTCTTCGTCGCCCGCCTTGTCCTGAGCATGATCGACGGCATCCACACCGTCATCACCGGCCGCGACGAGACCGCCCCCGAAACCCCGAACGAAGAGGTCTGACCCATGGATCCGCTTATGGTCGGCCTGATCGCGCTCGGCATTACCATCCTGCTTCTGGCCATCCGCGTGCCCATCGCGGCGGCGCTGGGCATCTCCGCCTCGGTGGGCGTGTTCATCATCTTCTCGTGGCGCCCGGGCGCCGAGTTCATGCCGGAATACGCCTGGCGCCCCACCCTGTCGCTGATCGCCAACGGGCCCTACGACTTCCTCAAAAGCTACAGCCTCGCCACCGTGCCGCTCTTCGTGCTGATGGGGCACCTCGCCTACGAGGCCGGGTTCACCACGGATGTCTACCGCGCCGCACGCCTTTGGCTCGCGAAGCTGCCGGGCGGCGTGGCCATGGCCTCGGTCGTGGGCTGCGGCGGCTTCTCGGCGATCACCGGCTCCTCGGTCGCCTGTGCGGCGGCGATGGGGCGGATCGCGATTCCCGAGATGCTGAAATTCGGCTATTCCAAGCCGCTCGCCACCGGGTCCGTCGCCATCGGCGGCACGCTGGGCTCGCTCATCCCGCCGTCGATCCTGTTCATCCTCTACGGCGTCTTCGCCGAGCAATCCATCGCGCGGCTGTTCATGGCGGCGATCGTGCCGGGCATCCTGTCGCTGCTGGCCTACCTGCTGGTGATCTTCCTGTGGGCCAAGCTCAAGCCCTCCGCCGCGCCCCGCCCCGAGGAGACCATCTCGGCCCGCGACCGCTGGCAGAGCCTGGGCAACTGCTGGTCCATCGTGGCGCTGTTCGTGGTGGTGATCGGCGGCATCTATGCCGGCTTCTTCACCCCGTCCGAGGCCGCCGGCGTCGGGGCCATCTCGGCGCTGGTGCTGGGCCTTCTGCTCGGCCGGCTGGATTTCAAGCGCATCGTCTCGGCCCTGCGGGAAAGCGTGTTCCAGTCGTCGATGATCTTCGCCATCGCCGTGGCGGGCAAGATCTATGTCAGCTTCATCGCGCTGACCGGCCTCTCGGGCGCCATCGGCGACTGGATCGCCGCGTCGGAAGTGTCGATGGTGGCGGTGCTGCTGCTGATCGTGCTGTTCTACCTCGTCCTCGGCATGTTCCTCGACCCGATCGGGATCATCCTGCTGACCCTGCCGCTGACCATCCCGATCGTCAGCGGCTATGACCTGTCGCTGATCTGGTTCGGCGTGCTGGTCATCAAGCTGCTGGAGATCGGGCTGGTGACGCCACCCATCGGGCTGAACGTCTTCGTGATCAAGTCGATCCTGGGCGACAAGGTGCGTCTCGAGTCGATCTTCGCGGGGATCTCGCTGTTCCTGATCGCCGAGGTGGTGGTGCTGGGCCTGATCGCGGGGATACCGGCGATATCGCTCTGGCTGCCCGGCATCCTGATGTGACCATGGCCCCGCCGGCGCCCGAAATCAGGCGCCGGCAAGCTCCTTCTGCGGCATCGGCCGGTACGCGAGATAGCCCTCGCGCGTGGCGATGTGGTCGGCGATGTACTTGGCATCGTGCCACACGCCCCAGATGAACGACGACCCCCGCCGCGACAGCCATGGCAGGCCCACGAAATAGACCCCCTGTTCGGGCGAGACGCCGCGCTGGTGGCGGGGCCTGCCGCTTGCGTCGAAGACGTCGGCCTCGAGCCAGCCGTAATCGACGGAGAAACCCGTCGCCCAGATGATCGAGGTGATCCCGGCCTCGGCCATGTCAAGCTCGCGGATCGGATCGGTCACGCAATCCGGGTCCGGGCCGATCTCGCGCGCCTCTGGCTCCTCCGGCAGGTCGAGCCCGTTGCGGGAGATGAAGGCGTCGGCCTCGTCCAGCACCGACAGGTAGTTGCGGTCGCCATGGGCGATGTTGCCGGCAAGGTCGGCCGCGAAGGTCAGGGTGCCGCCCGCGTAGGCCTCCGTCCGCCCGACCAGCGTCATGCCCTCCGCGGCGAGCCTGCGGAAATCCACCGTCCGGCCCCCGTTGGCGCCGCTCACGGCAATGGTCACGTGCTCGCTGTCCGGCCCCGGCGTGGACAGGTCCCACTTGCCCAGCACGCCCAGCCACCAGGTGAAATCGCGCCCGCGATAGCTGCGCGGCGGCCGGTCATGCGGCCCCACCGACAGGTAGGTCTTGCGCCCGGAGGCAAGCAGTTCCTCGGCGATCTGCGAGCCCGAGGCCCCGGCGCCCACGACCAGCACCGCCCCCTCGGGGAGCTGGTCGGGGTTGCGGTAGCCGGTGGAATGCATCTGCACCACCCCCGCCTCGGCCGGCACGATGTCGGGAATGACGGGCCGCTGGAACGGGCCGGTCGCGGCGACCACGTTCTGCGCCTCGATGACGCCGGCCGAGGTCTCCGCCCGGAACCCGGGCCGCCCCTCGTTGCGCCGGACATGGGTCACCTCGACACCGCAGCGCACCGGCGCGCCGATCATCTTCGCATAGTCCACGAAGTAATCCGCCACCTCCTCCTTGCCGGGAAAGGCGTCCGCCTCCGAGACGGTGTATTCCATGTTGGGGAACCGGTCATGCCAGGCCGGGCCGTTCGCCACCAGCGAATCCCACCGCTCCGAGCGCCAGCGCTCGGCGATCCGGTGCCGTTCCAGCACGATATGGGCAATGCCGTTCTTGGTCAGGTGCTCGCTCATCGCGATCCCGGCCTGTCCGCCGCCGACGACGAGCGTGTTGGTTTTCTCGGGGGTCATCTTCGCCTCCTCTTCCTGTTGTCCGGTTGAAATGCGTCTTGCCCCCGAGAATAGGCAAACGGCCCGCCTGCCAAAACGATGATCTCTCTAACCGTTGCTTGGGCCCAGCCTAAGCCGCCGCCTTAGCCTGCGCCTAAGCGCCGATGAGGCATAGCCTGCTTTCCCAAGGGGCCCGGTTCGTGACAGGATCGCGCCACCGCCCGGACGCACGCAAATCGGAGAGACCCATGGCCCATACCCGCATCCGCAAGTTCAACACGAGGGACACCTACCCCGAACAGCAGCTCGACAACGATCTCTGCCAGGCGGTGGTGACGGAAGGCGGCCGGATCGTCTGGCTGCGCGGGCAATGCCCCCAGAACCTCGACGACGCGAAGAATATCGACAGCCACGACCCGGTCGAACAGACCCACAAGGTCATGCAGAACATCCAGCAGCTGATCGAGGAGGCCGGCGGGCGGATGGAACACCTCGTCAAGGTCGTGGTCTACATCACCGATGTGCGCCACCGCGAGGCCGTCTATCGCACCATGGGCGAATACATCAAAGGCGTGCACCCCGTCTCGACCGGGCTGGTGGTGCAGGCGCTGGCGCGGCCCGAATGGCTGGTGGAGATCGACGGCACCGCCGTCATCCCGCAGGGGGACGCATGACCTTTTCCCTCGTCGCCCGCTGCGCCGAAACGGGTATGTTCGGCGTGGCGATCTCCTCTTCCTCCCCCGCCGTCGCCGCGCGCTGTTCCTACGCCCGGGCGGGCGTGGGCGCCGTCGCCTCGCAGAACGTCACCGACCCCACCCTCGGCCCGCTGGCGCTCGACCTGATGGAAGAAGGCCTCAGCGCGGCCGACGCCATCGCCGAGGTGCAGAAACGTGGCCGGTTCATCGAATACCGTCAGGTTCTGGCCGTCGATACCCAGGGCGGCACCGCCATCCATTCCGGCCCCAACTCGCTGGGCATCTGGACCCAGGCCCAGGGCCGTGACGTGGCCTCGGGCGGCAACCTTCTGGCCAATGACGGCGTGCCCTCGGCCATCGTCGAAGGCTTCGAGACCGCCACCGGCCACCTCGGCGACCGCCTGATCGCCGCCATGCGCGCCGGCCTCGCGGCGGGGGGCGAGGCCGGGCCGGTGCATTCCGCCGGCATGATGCTGGTCGACCGCGTGCCATGGCCCGTCGCCGACCTCCGCTGCGACTGGACCGAGGACTGCCCCGTAGAGGCCATCGCCACCGCGTGGGAGGTCTACAAACCCCAGCTCGACGCCTATATCCAGCGCGCCCTCGACCCGCGCGAGGCGCCCTCCTACGGCGTGCCGGGCGACGACTGAGCCCCGGTCCGTCCCTTCCATGTACGCGCCCCGTCGCTATACTCCCGCCCCAGCGGCCGGGACGCCCCACCCCTCCCCGGCCGGCGGAGGCGCGCACATGCTGGGATACACGCTCAGGCAACTGGAATATTTCGTGGCCGTCGGCGAAACCGGCAGCATCGCCGCCGCCTCGGAAAAGGTGAACGTCTCCTCGCCCTCCATCTCCGCCGCCATCACCCATCTCGAAGGCGTCTTCGGCCTGCCTCTTTTCGTCCGCCAGCACGCGCAGGGCCTGTCGCTGACCTCGGGCGGGCGGCGGATGCTGGAGCAGGCCCGCACCGTCCTGCGCGAGGCCGACGCGCTGATGGACCTTTCCGGCGACATCTCCGGCCTCATACGCGGGCCGCTGGCCGTGGGGTGCCTGCTGACCTTCGCGCAGGTCGTCCTGCCCCCCGTCCGCCGCAGCTTTCAGGATGCCTTCCCCGAGGTCCGCGTCGAACAGCACGAGCTGAACCAGGCCGATATCTTCAGCTTCCTCCGCCGGGCCGAGATCGACGTGGCTCTTACCTACGATCTCGACCTGCCCGCCGATCTTTCCTTCGAGCCGCTGATAGAACTGCCCCCCTACGCCATCGTCAGCGAAGATCACGTCCTGGCCGACCGCAAGACCGTCGCGGTCGAAGACCTGCTGGGCCTGCCCATGGTCCTGCTCGACCTGCCGTTCAGCGCGGAATACTTCCTGTCCTTCTTCGCCCGGATCGGCGCCAAGCCGGTGATCGCCGAGCGCACCCGAGACATGGCGGTGATGCGCGGGCTGGTGGCGAACGGCTTCGGCTATTCGCTGGCCAATGTCCGGTTGCTGAGCGATGTCTCGCCCGACGGCAAGCCGCTGAAATTCATCCCCCTCGAGGGCGACGCCCGCCCGATGCGGCTGGGCCTGCTGATGGCCGAGGGCGCCGGCAGCGCCAGCGTGGTGCGCGCCTTCGTCGAGCATTGCAAGGCGCGGGTCACCCCCGACCACCTGCCGGGTGTGAAGATATGAGCGTCGCGAGATGACACGCACGACGGACCATCTCGAAAAGCTGGTGGGCTTCGACACGGTCAGCCATCGCAGCAACCTGGCGATCGTCGACTACATCGAAGGCGTCCTGCAAACCCTCGGCCTCCACACCACCCGCCTGCCCGATGCCAGCGGGCAGAAAGCCGGGCTCTACGCCGAAACCGGGCCGGGCGACGGCGGCATCCTGCTCTCAGGCCACACCGACGTGGTGCCCGTCGATGGGCAGGACTGGACCCACGACCCATTCCGCCTCACGCCCGAGGGCGACCGCCTCTACGGCCGCGGCACCACCGACATGAAGGGCTACCTCGCCTGCATGCTCACCGCCGCGGAACGGGCCGCCGGGCAGAACCTCCGCGAACCGCTGAAGCTCGTCTTCTCCTTTGACGAGGAAATCGGCTGCGTCGGCATTCAGCAGATGGCCGACGCCCTCGCCCCCCTCCTCGGCCAGCCCCGCGCCTGCCTCGTGGGCGAGCCCACGCAGATGCAGATCGCCACCGGCCACAAGGGCAAGGCCGCGTGGCGCGCCACCTGCCACGGACAGGCCGGCCATTCCGCGCTGGCGCCGGGTTTCGTCAACGCGCTGCACCTCGCGGGCGATTTCATGGCGGAGCTGCGCGACCTGCAGGCATGGCTCGAACGGACCGGCGCCCGCGATCCGGGCTATGACATCCCCTACAGCACGGTTCATGTGGGCCAGCTTTCAGGCGGGCTCGCCGTCAACATGGTGCCGGACCGGGCCGAGATGCGCTTCGAACTGCGCCACCTCGCCGCTGACCCGGCCGACGAAATGTCTCAACGGATCACCGAGGCGGCAGAGCGCGTCGCCGACCGCTACAAGGGCACCTTCCCCGACGCCCGCATCGAGCTCGACCAGACCACCGCCTATCCCGGCCTCGACGTGGCCGAAGATGCCGCAGTCACCCAACTCGCCCGCAGTTTTGCACAAACTGAGCTCACCAAGGTCGCCTTCGGCACCGAGGCCGGCGTGTTCGACCGGCTGGGCATCCCCACCGTCGTCTGCGGGCCGGGCGACATGGCCGGCCAGGGCCACAAGGCCGACGAATACATCACCACCGCACAGCTTGACGCCTGCGACCGGATGATGGCCCGGATTGTGGGGGAAATTTCCAACTAGGGTCAGGCCCCGCACCACCGGCGGGGCCTGCCAATCCTTATGCGGCAGGCAGCGAGATCGCCTGCGCCGCCGCCCCGTTGCGGGCGCCGTAATGGGTCAGCACGCGCGCGGCCATCTCGGCGCCCCGCTTGCCGGCCTCTTCGACCGTCTCGCCCCGCGCCAGCGCGCCGAGGAAGCCGCTGGCATAGGCATCGCCCGCGCCGGTCGTGTCCACGACCTTGGCCACGGGGGCGGCCGGAATGCGGTAGACGCCGCTGGCATCCGCCACCATCGAGCCCTCGTCATGCAGGGTGACCGCCGCCACCGGCACGTTGCCGATGGCCCAGCCCATCGCGCTGTCGGGGTCTTCCGTGCCCGCCAACTGGCCGACCTCGGCCAGGTTGCCGACAAGGATATCCACGTGACGGGTGATGAAATTCCACATCACGTCCCGGTTGCGCTCGACACAGCCGGCATCCGACGGGGTCAGCGCGATGCGCGCCCCCGCCGCCTTGGCCTTCTGCGCCGCATCCTCGATCACCGCGGCGCCCTGCGGGGCATCCCACAGGTAGCCCTCGATGAACAGGATATCGAGGCCGTCGGGCATCGCCTCGGCCAGGTCCGAGGGCGCCATCGTCACGGCGGCGCCCAGGTAGGTGCTCATCGTCCGCTCGCCATCCGGCGTCACCAGCACGACACAGCGGCCCGTGCCCGTTTCGCCATCCGGCGACGGCGCCACCGGGGCGGCGATGCTCAACCCCGACATCTCCTCGCGGAAGGTCTGGCCAAGGTCGTCATCCGCGACCTTGCCCAGGTAGGTGCCGGTGACCCCGGTTTCCGACAGGTGGGCGATGGAATTGGCCACCGACCCGCCCGATTGCCTCACGCCGGGGCCGACCTCGTCGAACAGCGCCTGCGCGGCGCCCGCATCGACAAGGTGCATGCCCCCCGGCGTCAGGCCGTGGCGGTCGATCACGGCGGTCTCCACCGCCGCGACCACGTCGACAATCGCATTGCCGAGGCCCACGATATGGGGCGTCTTGTTGCTCATGTCAGCCATCCCTCAATACCTGTAGTGTTCCGGCTTGTAGGGGCCGTCCTTCGGCACGCCGATATAGTCGGCCTGGTCTTCCCGAAGCTCGCTCAGCCTGACGCCGATCCGCTCGAGGTGCAGTCGCGCGACCTTCTCGTCGAGATGCTTGGGCAGGATGTAGACCTGGTTGTCATACTGCTCGCCCTTGGTCCAAAGCTCGATCTGCGCCAGCACCTGGTTGGTGAAGCTCGCCGACATCACGAAGCTGGGGTGACCGGTGGCATTGCCGAGGTTCAGCAGACGCCCTTCCGACAGCAGAATGATCCGGGCTCCGCTCGGCATCTCGATCATGTCCACCTGGTCCTTGATGTTGGTCCACTTGTGGTTCTTGAGCGAGGCCACCTGGATCTCGTTGTCGAAATGGCCGATGTTGCCCACGATCGCCATGTCCTTCATCTCGCGCATGTGCTCGATGCGGATCACGTCCTTGTTGCCGGTCGTGGTGATGAAGATGTCGGCCGATTTCACCACGTCTTCCAGCGTCACCACCTCGTAGCCATCCATCGCCGCCTGCAGCGCACAGATGGGATCGACCTCCGTCACCTTCACGCGGGCGCCTGCACCCGACAGCGACGCCGCAGAGCCCTTGCCCACGTCACCATAGCCACAGACCACCGCGACCTTGCCGGCCATCATCGTGTCCGTCGCCCGGCGGATGCCGTCGACAAGGCTTTCCTTGCAGCCATACTTGTTGTCGAATTTCGACTTCGTGACAGAGTCGTTCACGTTGATCGCCGGGAAGGGCAGGTGGCCCTTCTCCATCATCTTGTAGAGACGATGCACCACGGTCGTCGTTTCCTCGGAAACGCCCTTGATCATGTGGCGCTGCTTGGTGAACCAGCCGGGGCTCGCCGCCATCCGCTTCTTGATCTGCGCGAAGAGGTATTCCTCTTCCTCGCTCTCGGGGCTCTCGATCAGGTTGGTCTCGCCCTCTTCGACGCGGGCGCCGATGAGAACGTAGAGCGTCGCATCACCCCCATCGTCGAGGATCATGTTCGCGCCACCTTCCTCGAACTGGAAGATCTGGTCGCAATATTCCCAATACTCCTCGAGCGTCTCGCCCTTCACGGCAAAGACCGGCGTCCCGCCTTCCGCGATGACGGCGGCCGCGTGGTCCTGGGTCGAGAAGATGTTGCAGCTCGCCCAGCGCACGTCGGCGCCCAGCGCCACAAGCGTCTCGATCAGGCAGGCGGTCTGGATCGTCATGTGCAGCGACCCGGCGATCCGCGCCCCTTTGAGCGGCTTGGCCTCGCCGTATTCCTCGCGCAGGGCCATCAGCCCCGGCATCTCCGTCTCGGCGATGTCCAGCTCC
>NZ_JAVKFX010000034.1:0-7137 GCF_040223625.1 Roseovarius sp.
ATTCTCATGCAACTCCAACTTAGAAAGGTGGTGACACCACATGCAGGTTAGTGTTCGCGACAACAACGTCGATCAGGCGCTCCGCGCCCTGAAGAAAAAGCTGCAGCGCGAAGGCGTGTTCCGTGAAATGAAGCTTCGGCAGCATTTCGAGAAGCCGTCCGAAAAGCGCGCACGCGAGAAGGCCGAGGCCATCCGCCGTGCTCGCAAGCTGGCGCGCAAGAAAGCCCAGCGCGAAGGTCTCCTCTAAGACCCGTACCGCAGCTCTTTGCGACACATCGAAGACGACCCCCGCGGCACCCGCCCGGGGGTTTGTCGTTTCCGGCACCCCTGCCGGCAGGAACCGGCAAGGTTCCCCCGCCTCACGAAATCGTTTACGGCCCGTGATGGCCAGAGCCCCTACCTTTCTCCGCAGGAAAGGTACGCAGATGTCAAACCCGACCCCCCGCCGCCGCTTCCTCCGCACCGCCGCTGGCTTTGCGGCCCTTGGCGTCCTTTCCCGGCCGGCGCAGGCCGCATTACTCACACCACGTCAGACCGAGGGGCCATTCTACCCCACCGGCTCCATGCGTCGCGCCGACATCGACAACGACCTCGTCCGCATTGCCGGCGCGGTGCGACAGGCGGGGGGTCACATCATCCGCCTCACGGGCCGCGTGCTCGACCGGTCCGGCCGGCCCATCCCGGAGGCGCGCGTCGAGATCTGGCAATGCGACGCGCAAGGCAATTACATGCATCCCCGCGACCGGCGCAGCGCCGATCACGACCCCGCCTTCCAGGGCTTCGGCCACGACATCACCGGCGCCGACGGGCGTTACACCTTCCGCACCATAAAGCCCGTCCCCTACCCCGGCCGTACGCCCCATATCCACGTCAAGGCCTTCGCCGGGGGGCGCGAGCTGACCACCCAGTTCTACCTCGCGGACGAGCCCGCCAACCAGCGCGACGGCCTCTTCCGCCGCCTCTCGCAAGCCGAACAGAACGCCGTCCTGATGCGCTTCGAGGAGACAGGCAAAGACCCGCAGGCCAGCGTCGACATCACGCTCTGACCACCGATATCGCTTGATGCGGCCGGCCCACTCGCCTATCCGGGGGCGAAGTTTTCACCTGCCGGACACCCGCCCCATGCCCAAAGACCTCCTGATCGATCGCATCCTGCTGGCCGCCATCGCCATCGTCTGCGTGATCTCCTATATCATCCACCTTTGGGATCCGGTCTATTTCACCACCGTCTACGCCTTCGAGGACAGGTTGGTCGAATACGCCACCGCGCTCTTCCTGCTGGTGGCCAGCGCCCTGCTGGTCTCCAACGCCCTGTCGCTCCGCGCAAAGGGCCTGACCCTCGCCGCCGTGCTGACCGCCGTCTACGCGCTGCTCTTCTTCCTCGGCGCAGGCGAGGAAGTCTCCTGGGGCCAGCGCATCTTCGGCTGGGAATCGGGCGAATTCTTCCAGGAAAACAACAAGCAGAACGAAACCAACTTCCACAACCTCGTGGTCGGCGGCACGCATCTGGCCAAGACGATCTTCGGCACCGGGCTGACGGCGGTGATCCTGCTTTACCTGATCGCCCTGCCGCTGCTATACCCGCGCGTCGGGGCCATCCGCCGTCTGGCCGACAGTCTGGCCATTCCGGTGCCGGGCCTGCGCCACACGCTCTTCGCCCTGGCCGCCAGCCTGGTGATCGTGGCGATGGGCGAGCAGAACCGCAAATGGGAAGTCTACGAGTTGATCTTCAGCCTGCTGATGGTCTCGATCTTCCTGCTACCCCAGAACCGCCACGCCACCCGCTGACGGCTTCTGCCCCGGGCCTGACCCGCCTCTCCCCGCCCCGGCCCCCGAGCCGGGGCCTCGCACCGGCAAGCTCAGATAATCTCGTCCTCGTCGAACAGCGGCGCCGCCTCCATATGCGCGTTCACGCCCTCCGCCGCATGGTCCGCCCGCGGCGTATCCGCCACGTGGAACAGCGCATCCCCCTCGTAGACCGTCGGCATGTTCGACCGCCCGATCACGATGCCGTGCCGGTCACAGACGACCTCGCTCTCTGCCTCGCCGAACGGGTCGGAGATCGCCCCCAGCACCGTGCCCGGCACCACCGCTGCCCCGATTGGCACGTAGCCGCGGAACACCCCGCCGGCGGGCGCCCGGTACCAGTGCGACTCGCTGGCCAGCACCGGCGCATGGCGCACCTTGGGCACGCCCTTGCCGCCGATCATCTTCAGGTGCTGCATCACCCGCAGGATGCCGCTCACCCCGGCCCGTGCCGCCAGCTCGTCGAAGCGCAGCCCCTCGCCGCCCTCATAGAGCAGCACGTCGACCCCCGCCGCCTCCGCCGCCATCCGAAGCGACCCCTCGCGCAGCTTCGACGGCAGCATCACCGGCGCCCCGAAGGCCCGGCCCAGCTCCGCCAGCCGCTCGTTGCCCGGCGTCAGCCGGATCTGCGGCAGGTTCAGCCGGTGAATCGCCGCCGAATGCAGGTCGATCCCCACATCCGCCCGCATTACCACTTCCTTCATGAAGATATGCGCCAGCCGCGACGCCATCGAGCCCTCGCTCAGCCCCGGAAAACTCCGGTTCAGATCGCGCCGGTCGGGCAGGTAGCGGGAATGGTTGTGAAACCCGAACGTGTTGACGATCGGGATCGCCATCAGCGTGCCGGCCATCGATTTCAGCGCCTTGGCCTTCAGAAGCCGCCGCACGATCTCCACCCCGATCACCTCGTCGCCATGCACGGCGGCCGAGACGAACATCACCGGGCCGGGCTTGCGGCCATGGATCACGTGCACCGACAGGTTCACCGGCGTATGATCCGACAACGTGCTCACCGGCACGTCCACCGTCCGGCGGGTGCCCACCTCGATCACGTGCCCGTTCAACTTGAATGCCTCGCGGCCGCTCATGCCTGTCGCCGTCCTGATCCCTCACCGGATGCCATAGGCAAAAACGCGCGGACTGTCCATCTCACGCCGGCCCCGTGGCCCGGCCCGCGCTTCTTCTGGCCGACAATACCCCGGCGGAGACGTTGAATTTCCGCTGGAAATCCAACGCCGGACCCAGCGCCCCTTCCGCCTACATCCCCACCTTGATCCGCCCGTCCGTATAGGGCGTGTACGGCCCGACCTTGGCCAGGTATTCGGCCATCACGTTCGCCACGTCCGGCCCGAAATCATAAGCGTCCTGCGCGTCGACGAACATCGCATAGCCGTCCCCGCCATTGCGGATATAGTTGTTCGACGCCACGCCATAGAGCTTCTCCGGGTCAAGCGCCTCGCCGCCCACCATCACGTCGGAGATCCGCTCGCCCACCGGCTTGGTCGGATTCACCGCAAAGCTCATCCCCGCCACCTGCGGGAACCGCCCGGCGCCCTCCTCGAACTGGCTCACCCCGTTCTCCAGCGCCTCCTTCAGCACCGACCCCTTCACCCGGAAGGTCGACAGCGTGTTCTGGAACGGTAGCACCGTCAGCACCTCGCCCATGGTGATCGGGCCGGCGTCGATGCTGGCCCGCACGCCCCCACCGTTCATGAAGGCCACCTCGATCCCCTGCCCCTTCACCCGGTCCAGCATCGCGTCGGCCACTAGGTTGCCCATCTCGCACTCGCCAGAGCGGCAGTTCACCCGGTCGCCCCCGATTGGCGCGGCCGCCTCGGCCACCACCTCGTTGCGGATCTCCTCCAGCGGCTGCGCGGCCTCGGTGATCCGGGCCTTCACGCCCGCGTCCTCGGCCACCCCCGCATCCATCAGCCGCGGCCCGCCGCTCGCCTCGACAATCTTGCCGGCATCGTCGAACGTCACCACCAACTCGCCCAGGTACTTGCCATAGGCATAGGCCTGCACCACCGCTGTATCGCCCACCATCGTCGGATAGGGCCCGGCGGCCGAGGCATCGTCGTTGGCCAGGAAGGTATTGGAATGCCCGCCCACGATCACGTCGACCCCCGTCGTGGCCTTCGCCACCGCCAGGTCGACGCCATAGCCCGAATGGCTCAGCACGATGATCTTGTTGACGCCCTGCTCCTCCAGCTTGTCGACCTCGGCCTGCACGGCATCGGCCGGCGGGGTGAAGATGATGTTCGGCCCGGGGCTTGCCAGCTCGTCGGTGTCCTGCGGCGTCAGACCGATCAGCCCCAGCTTCTCGCCCTCCCGCTCGATCACCGTCGACTTCATCAGCACGTCGGCCAGCAGCGGCTCCCCGCTCACATCCGCGTTCGACATCAGTACCGGGAACTCCACCGCGTTCATGAACCCGCGCAGCACCTCCGGCCCGTCGTCGAACTCGTGGTTGCCCACGGTCATCGCGTCATAGCCCAGCCGGTTCATCATCTCGGCCGCCAACTGACCCTTGTAATAGGTGTAGAACAGTGTCCCCTGGAACTGGTCGCCCCCATCGACAAGGATCGGGTTGACCGCGTCGGCCTTCAATTCGGCAATCGCCGTGGCCAGCCGGGCCGAGCCGCCGAAGCATTCACCGGCCTGGTTGTCCTCTTCGCCGCAGGTCGAATCATACTTGTTGATCGGCTCGAACCGGGCGTGGAAATCGTTGGTGTGCAGGATGGTCAGCACATAGTCGGCCTGCGCCATCCCGGCGGCTGCTGCGAAAACGCCCGCAAGGGCAAGACGGGTCAGCATGGTCTCAATCTCCTGTTGGTATTTTCCGGAGTTTGCCCGCCCTTTGGCGATCCGTCAAAGCCTTCCCGCTTGACCGGCGCAAGGCGGCGGGGCATCACCGCGCCATGCTGATCCTCAAGATTTTCCGCGCCGACGAATGGCAGGCCTTGCGCCGCGACGGCAAAACCGCCGGTGCGCCGGTGGACCTCGCCGACGGGTACATCCATTTCTCGACACCGCAACAGGCCGCCGAGACCGCGGCGAAGCACTTCGCCGGGGCCGATGACCTTGTCCTCGTCTCGGTCGAGGCCGACGATCTGGGCGATGCTCTCAAGTGGGAACCCTCCCGCGGCGGCGCCCTCTTCCCGCATCTCTACCGCGACCTGCACCTCACCGACATCGCCCGGGTGGAGCCCCTGCCGCTGGCCCACGGCACCCACGTCTTCCCCGAAGACATCGCCGGCCATGTCGACCCGACCCGGCCCCAGTTCCAGCTCTTCAAGGATCTCGACCGCGACCACCCGATCGAGATGCTCAACCTCGTCGCGCTGCGCGACCACGCCGCCTACCCCGCGGGCCACGACCTCGCCAACGCGGGCCTCACCGGCGCCGAGGCCTACCGCCGCTACGGCGCCGAAACCGCCCCCATCATCGACCGCCTCGGCGCCTCGATCCTCTGGCGGGGCGAGATGCAGGCGATGCTCATCGGCCCCGCGACGGAAAACTGGGATCACGCCTTCATCGCCCGCTATCCCACTGCCCACGCCTTCCTCGAAATGGTCACCGACCCGGTGTACCGCGAGGCCGTGATCCACCGACAGGCCGCCGTCCGCACCTCGCGCCTGATCCGCTGCAAACCGTCAGATACCGGCGGGGCCTTCGGATGAACCTCCTCGAGCGCGCCGGCCTCTCATTTCTCCACCGGTTCGACCCGGAAACCGCCCACGGGCTCAGCCTGCAGGCCCTACGCCTCGGCGCCGTGCCGCTGCCGGGCCTCGTCACCACGCCCCGCTTGCGCACGCAGCTCGCTGGCCTCCACCTGCCCAACCCGGTCGGGCTGGCGGCGGGCTACGACAAGAACGCCACCGCCCTCAGCCCCCTCTCCCGCGCCGGGTTCGGCTTCCTCGAGGCCGGCGCCGTCACCCCGCGCCCCCAGCCGGGCAACCCCCGACCCCGCCTCTTCCGCCTCACGAAAGACCGCGCCGTCATCAACCGTTTCGGCTTCAACAACGACGGCATGGAAGCGGTCGGCCACCGCCTCGCCACCCGTCCCCGCGACGCCGTCATCGGCCTCAACCTCGGCGCCAACAAGGACAGCGCCGACCGCGCCGAGGATTTCGCCCGCGTGCTGGCCCATTGCGGCCCGCATCTCGACTTCGCCACCGTCAACGTCTCCAGCCCCAACACCGAGAAGCTGCGCGACCTGCAGGGCGCCGAGGCGCTGGCCTCCCTCCTCTCGGGCGTCATGGCCGCCCGCGACACCCTGCCGAAACCGCTCCCGATCTTCCTCAAGATCGCCCCCGACCTGACCGACGCCGAGCTTTCCGAGATCGCCGACGTCGCCCGCCAGTCGGACCTTTCCGCCATCATCGCCACCAACACCACGCTGTCCCGCGAGGGCCTGACAAGCCCCGCGAAAGGCGAAGCCGGCGGCCTCTCCGGCCGCCCGCTTTTCGAGAAATCCACCCGCGTGCTGGCGAAACTCGCCCAGCTCACCGGCGGCGACATCCCCCTCATCGGCGTCGGCGGCATCGGCTCGGCCGAAGACGCCTACGCCAAGATCCGCGCCGGCGCCTCCGCGGTGCAGCTCTATTCGGCCATGGTCTACGAAGGCCTCTCGCTGGTCAAAGACATCGCCCGCGGCCTCGACCGCCTGCTCGAACAGGACGGCTTCACCAACGTCGCCGACGCCGTCGGCACAAGATCGAAGGACTGGCTATGACAACCATCTGGCACAATCCGCGCTGCTCGAAATCCCGGCAGGCCCTCGCCCTGCTCGAAGAACGCGGCGCCGAGATCACCATCCGCCGCTACCTCGACGAACCGCCCAGCCTCGCCGAACTGCAGGAGGCCCAGTCGAAACTCGGCCTGCCCGCCATCGAGATGATCCGCACGGGCGAGGCGGTGTTCAAGGAAATGGGCCTGTCGAAATCCGACCCCGACGACACCCTCCTCAAGGCCATGGCCGAGGCCCCGAAACTCATCGAACGCCCGGTCATCTTCTCCGGCGACCGCGCCGTCCTCGCCCGCCCCCCGGAAAAGGCCCTCGACATCCTCTGAGCCTCACGAGGTGGGTTCGCACCCACCCTACCCGTCCCGGCCCCGAGCCGGGACCTCGCGTCGCCGAAACAACGGTTCGGGCCCTCGATTTTCAGAACGAAACCGCTCGACCTGCCGTAGCAACTGTCTTTCTCATCCCGCCACTGGCTGGTGCTCCCTCTGATCCCGCAGCATGGCATTGAGGATAGTGAGCAGCTTGCGGGCGCAGGCGATGATGGCGAGTTTGACGGGCTTTCCCGCCTCCTGCAGCTTGCG
>NZ_JAVKFX010000035.1:0-2824 GCF_040223625.1 Roseovarius sp.
GCGATAGCGGATGCTGCCCTTGGTCACCTCGCCCCGCTCGGACTTGAGCAGGTTCGAGATGGCCTTCAGCGTGGTGGTCTTGCCCGCGCCGTTGCCGCCCAGCAGGGCGGTGATCCCGCCCTTGGGCACCGACAGGCTGACGCCTTTGAGCACGAGGATCACGTGGTTGTAGATCACCTCGATGTTGTTGACCTCGAGAAGGGTCTCTTCGGTCCGGCCGTCCTCGGGCATTGTGCGTCTCCTCTCGGGCGGGGCCGAAATGCCCCTGTCTTGGTGGTTCGGGTAAAGGTCCTAACGAATACCCCCGGCCGCCGCGCCTGCCGCGGCCGGGGAAAGGAGTTTAGTCGCAGCCCGGCTCGATGCCGTTCTCCTGGGCGAAGGCCATCGAGTCTTCCTCGATCAGCGCTTGCAGAACCTCCTGGTCCGACTGGTAATAGTCGGTGATCAGGGTGAACTCGCCGGCTTCCGCATCCCATTGCGACACGGCGCCATAGCCGTTGCCGCCGTGGTTCTCGCAGGTCACCTTGAATTCCGGCCCGAAGTTGGGAAGGCCAAGCGCGGCCATCTTCTCTTCGGTCATCTCGAGGTTCTCCATCCCGTCGCGCATCTGCTCGGGCGTGATGGCGGCGGTGCCGTGCATTTCCTGCGCGGTCTTGATCGCCTCGGCGGCCAGCATCGCGGCATACATGCCGCGGTTATACAGCACGGTGCCGATGTTATCGCCCGCGCCCGCCGCGTTGCCGGTATCGACGACATGTTCCTGGATGTCGTCATAGACCGGATAGTCGCTGCCGAGGTTGTGGAAGGTCAGCGCCTTGTAGCCATTGGCGCGGTCGCCCGCCGGTTTCACGTCGTTCTCCGAGCCCGACCACCAGATGCCGATGAAGTTCTCCATCGGGTAGCGGATGTTCACGGCTTCCTGGATCGCGACCTGGTTCATCACGCCCCAGCCCCACATGATCACGTAGTCGGGGCTTTCGCGGCGGATCTGAAGCCATTGCGACTTCTGCTCCTGGCCGGGGTGATCGACCGGCAGGAGGGTCAGCTCGTAGCCGTGCTTCTTGGCCAGCTCTTCCAGCGTCCGGATCGGCTCCTTACCATAGGCCGAGTTGTGATAGACGAGCGCGATCTTCTTGCCGCTGATATCGCCGTCATTCTCGTTCAGGATATGGGTCACGGCATGGCTCGCCCCGTCCCAGTAGTTGGCCGGATAGTTGAACACCCAGCGGAACACTTCGCCGTTCTTGGCCGAGGTCCGGCCATAGCCCATCGTATGCAGCGGGATCTGGTCGGCGGTGGCCTTGGGGATCAGCTGATAGGTGATGCCCGTCGACAGCGGCTGGAACACCAACGCGTCGCCGCCCTTGTTGGCCTCGTAGCACTCCACACCCTTCTCGGTGTTGTA
The DNA here is from genome assembly GCF_040223625.1 of Roseovarius sp. GTDB lineage: Bacteria > Pseudomonadota > Alphaproteobacteria > Rhodobacterales > Rhodobacteraceae > Roseovarius. The sequence goes on from NZ_JAVKFX010000035.1 coordinate 1,406, forward strand.
GCCGGTCTCGCATTCGACAAGGTTGATCTTCTCGCCGCCGATGCCGCCGTCACGCTGGTTCAGCAGGGTGAAGTAATCCTGGTAGCCATCCGAGAACGGGATGCCGTTCGCGGCATAGGGCCCCGTCCGGTAGCTGGTATCGACGATCTTCAGGTCGGCCAGCGCCGGCCCCGCCGTCAGTGTGGCAGCGGCCAGCACCGCCATCAGTTTCTGTTTCATCGGTTCATTTCCTCCCTTGGTTTCTCCGATGGTCTTGCAGGGCGGGGCGCACCCCGCCGCACCTCTCACCCTCCCTAGTGCGGGAAGGGCCAAAGCCTCAGCTTCTCCTTCGCCACGCGCCACAGCTGCGCCAGCCCGTGCGGCTCGGCGATCAGGAACAGCACGATCAGCGCGCCGACGATGATGAACTCGAAATGCGCCGCCAGGTCGGTGGGCCAGCCCATCGTCCCCACCAGCACGTTCTTCAGCAGCACCGGCAGCAACACCAGGAACGCCGCCCCGGCAAAGCTTCCGAAGATCGAGCCCAGCCCGCCGATGATCACCATGAACAGGACCAGGAACGACTTGTTGATCCCGTAGACCTCGCCCACCTCGACGGCGCCAAGATAGACGGCAAAGAACAGCGCCCCGGCGATCCCCACGAAAAAGCCCGAGATGGCAAAGGCCGACAGCTTGGCGCGCAGCGGGTTCACCCCGATGATCTCGGCGGCGATATCCATGTCGCGGATTGCCATCCATTTCCGCCCCGCCGTGCCCCGCGTCAGGTTCCGCGCAAGGATCGCGGCCAGCACCGTGAAGACAAGGCAGAACAGGTAGGTCGCCCACGGCTCGGTGCCCGCCCCGGTGATCGGGACGCCGAACAGAGTGCGCTCCGGCGCGCTGATCTGCCCCGAGGCCGAGTAGTTGTAGAACCACGGCACCCGGTTGAACAGCCAGACAAGGAAGAACTGCGCCGCCAGCGTCGCCACCGCAAGGTAGAACCCCTTGATCCGCAGGCTCGGCAGCCCGAACAGCACGCAGACCCCGGCGGTGATGCCGCCCGCGATGATCACGTGGAAGAAGATGTTGATCTCGGGAAAGCTGGTCATCAGCTTGTAGACGGAATAGGCGCCCACCGCCATGAACCCGCCCGTGCCAAGGCTGACCTGCCCGCAATAGCCCACCAGGATGTTCAGCCCGATCGCCGCGATGGCATAGATCAGGAAGGGCAGGAAAACCGCATTGACCCAGTAGTCGTTGATCAGGAAGGGCACCACGGCGAACGCCACCAGCAGCACGACGTAATACCGGTACCGGTCGAACTTGATCGGGAAGGTCTGCGCGTCGTCCTGGTAGGACGTCTTGAAGTCACCCGCTTCGCGATAGAACATGTCAGACACTCTCCCCGAGAATTTCGTCGCGCTTGACCGCGCGGTTTGG
>NZ_JAVKFX010000036.1:0-100487 GCF_040223625.1 Roseovarius sp.
GTTTGCTACGGTGCGCTTCCCGGCACGCAGATCAGGGAGCGAGGGCATGAAACTCAGCATCGAACGCGGCACGCTGCTCAAGGCAGTGTCACAGGCCCAGTCTGTGGTCGAACGCCGCAACACGATCCCGATCCTCGCCAACGTGCTGATCGAGGCCGAGGGCGACACGGTGCAGTTCCGCGCCACGGACCTCGACATCGAGGTGGTCGACAAGGCGCCGGCCAAGGTGGAACGGGCAGGCGCCACGACCGTATCGGCCGTGACACTGCACGAGATCGTCCGCAAGCTGCCGGATGGGGCGCTGGTGACGCTGACCGACGATGGCGCCTCGGGGCGCATGTCGGTCGAGGCGGGGCGGTCGAACTTCTCGCTGGCGACCCTGCCACGCGAGGATTTCCCGGTGATGGCCTCGTCGGAATATTCCTGCAATTTCAGCGCCGCCGCGCCGGTGCTGCGGCGGTTGTTCGACAAGTCGAAATTCGCCATCTCGACCGAGGAGACGCGCTATTACCTGAACGGCGTCTACATGCACATCGCCGATGGCGAGGGCGGCCAGATGCTGCGCTGCGTGGCCACCGATGGCCACCGGCTGGCGCGCATAGACGCGGACCTGCCCGAGGGCGCCGCCGACATGCCCGGCGTGATCGTGCCGCGCAAGACGGTGGGCGAGCTGCGCAAGCTGCTGGACGATGACGAGGCCAAGATCGCCGTCTCGGTGTCGGAGACCAAGGTGCGCTTTGCCACGCCCGATATCACCCTGACCTCGAAGGTGATCGACGGCACCTTCCCCGACTACACCCGCGTAATCCCCACCGGCAACACCCGCCGGCTGGAGGTGGACGCGAGCGAGTTCGCACAGGCCGTCGACCGGGTCGCCACCGTCAGCTCGGAACGCTCGCGCGCGGTGAAGCTGGCGCTGGACGAGGACCGGCTGATCCTGTCGGTCAACGCGCCGGACAGCGGCAATGCCGAGGAAGAGCTGGCCGTGGCCTATGGCGACGATCACCTCGAAATCGGCTTCAACGCCAAGTACTTGCTGGAGATCGCCAGCCAGGTCGACCGCGAGAATGCGGTGTTCCTGTTCAACTCCTCCGGCGACCCGACGCTGATGCGCGAGGGGAACGACACCAGCGCGGTCTATGTCGTGATGCCGATGCGGGTGTGATCGGCTTCGCCGATGCCTTCGGCGAGAGTATTTCCGGAAAGATGAAAGGGCTTGTATGCCCGGGCTCTACCTTTCCCGCCTGACCCTGTCGCACTACCGCTCGCACAAGGGGGCGGCGCTGGCGCTGGATGCGCGGCCGGTGGCGATTTACGGGCCGAACGGGGCGGGGAAGACCAATCTGCTGGAGGCGGTTTCGCTGTTCTCGCCGGGCCGGGGGTTGCGGCGGGCGGCGGCGCAGGAGATGGCGCGGCGGCCTGAAAGCCTTGGCTGGAAGGTCACCGGGCACCTGCATTCCCTGCACCAGGTTCACGAGGTCGAGATCTGGTCGGAGGAGGGCCAGCCGAGGCAGGTGAAGACCGACGGCAAGGCGGCGAGCCAGGTGGCACTGGGGCGGATTGCAAGGGTGCTGTGGCTGATCCCGTCGATGGACCGTTTGTGGATCGAGGGGGCCGAGGGGCGGCGGCGGTTTCTGGACCGGATGACGATGAGCTTCGAGCCAACTCATGCTGACGTTTCAGTGGCTTACGAGAAGGCGATGCGGGAGCGGAACCGGCTGCTGAAGGATCAGGTGCGCGACGGGCATTGGTACGTGGCCCTGGAGCGGCAGATGGCGGAGGCGGGGGTGGCCATTCACCGCAATCGGCAGATGGCGCTGGAGGAGTTGCGGGTGGCGCAGGAGGCGGCGGAGACGGCCTTTCCGACGGCGGAGCTGGAATTGACCATGTCGGAGGGGGAGATGCCGGAGACGGAGGAGGATTTCCGCGAGGCGCTGCATGAAAGCCGGTTCCGCGATCTGGCCGCCGGGCGGACGCTGGTGGGGCCGCACAGGGCTGATTTATATGGGGTTTTCGCCGCGAAGGGCGTGCCGGCGAAGGACTGTTCGACGGGGGAGCAGAAGGCGCTTCTGATCTCGCTGATCCTGGCCAACGGGCGGGCGCTGGCAAGGGAGTTCGGGGCGCCGCCGATCCTGCTTCTGGACGAGGTGGCGGCGCATCTGGATGCGGGGCGGAGGGCGGCGCTTTACGACGAGGTCTGTGCGCTCGGGGCGCAGGCGTGGATGACCGGGACGGGGGCGGAGCTGTTCGAGGAACTGGGCGACAGGGCCCAGTTGATCGAGGTGACCGAGGCGGAAAGTATCAGCCAGATAAGCACGGGAAGCATCCCATGACAGGCCGGGCAAGGGACGGGCTTCTTGCGGACATTCGCAGATGGGAAGCCCTGCTGGGGATCATCCGGGAATTCGAGACAGGCCGGGCGGACGACCCGGTAGCTGAATGCGCCCTTGGATCCGAAAAAACAGAGGGTGATCAAGAAGATACGGAAGCATTGTCGGACCATTTGGAGAGTCTCAGGCAAGCCTACTATGATTGCCTTGGTCCATTCTCCGGAAGCCATTCTCACCAGGTCGAGTACGCCAATAGACTCAAGGACTTCTACTTCGGGAAAACAGGGCGTTCCCTGCTTTCGGATTTTCCGCCTCATATACGTCTGCTCAAGGCGATGCTGCGGCGGGGTTGCATCCGGCATGAAACTGAATGCTATTTGGCCGGGGCGGGCGCCGAGCAGCTCGCCGATAACCCGGAAACCGCGGCGCTGGCGAAGAATATCCGCGTTTTGATCAATGATTTCAACGCCTCAGCCGTCGATGACAAGGACTAGACCCATGACCCCTCAACGCGTGACTCTCATCACTCTTGGCGTGGCCGATCTGGCTAGATCCAAGGCGTTCTATGGCGCTTTGGGGTGGGTGCCGGCGGAGGAGCAGGAGGGCGTGGCCTTCTACCAGATGCACGGTATGGCCTTGGGATTGTTCGGAAAAGCGGCGTTGGCGGAGGACCAGGGAAGGGGCGGAACCGAGCTTGGGACCGGGGCGGTGACGCTGGCGCATAATTTCGCGACGGAGGCGGAGGTGGATGACGCCTTCGAGGCCGCCGTGGCGGCGGGGGCCAAGGCGTTGAAACGGCCGGAAAAAGTGTTCTGGGGCGGGTATTCGGGATATTATGCCGATCCGGATGGGCATGTCTGGGAAGTGGCGATGAACCCGTTCTGGCCGCTGGCGGAGGACGGGAGTTTGACCTTGCCGGGGGCGGGGTAAACGGATCGTTGAGACGGGGGATTTCCGGACGTTTTCGCGAGATTGCCGACAATAAGGGTTAACGGCCTTGTTTTGCTGGGGTTTCGACGTCGGTATCACGTCGGTATTTCGTCGGTATCGCGTCGGTGCAGGGCACCGGGAAGCGGTTGGTTGATGTGGCGTTCGGTCGGGGGTGGCACGAGATGTGGTCTGAGGCGCAACACCGGCCCGGCCCCGGTACGGGCTTTGACATGAGTGGCGGGAGGCCGGGGCGATGACGCTGGGACTGTGGGACATGGCGCTTTATGCCGGGGCGCTGTTCATCCTGTTCATCACGCCCGGCCCGGTCTGGCTGGCGGTGCTGGCGCGGTCGCTGTCGGGCGGATCGCGGGCGGTGCTGCCGCTGGCGCTGGGCGTGGTGGTGGGGGACGTGCTGTGGTCGCTTCTGGCGGTGCTGGGGGTGTCGTGGATCGTGAGCGCCTATGGCGGCTTCATGACGGCGCTGAAGCTGGTGGCGGTGGTGACCTTTGCCGGGATGGGGGTGCTGCTGATCCGCCATGCCGGGCGCAGCATCGTGGCCGATAGCCGGCTGACCCGGCCCGGGGCGCTGGCCGGGTTCATGGCGGGGCTGGCGGCGATCCTCGGGAACCCCAAGGCGATATTGTTCTACATGGGCGTCCTGCCGGGGTTCTTCGACCTTGGCCGGGTGACGCCGGCGGATATCGCCGTGATCGCCCTTCTGTCGGCCATCGTGCCCTTCGTGGGCAACATGGGGCTGGCGCTGTTCCTGGGCCGGGTGCGGCGGCTGATGACCTCTCCGACCGCGCTCAGGCGGACGAACCAGGCGGCGGGCGCGCTGCTGATCGTCGTGGCGGTGGTGATTGCGGTGACGTAAGCGGGTTATCGGCACGGTCTTGTTGCGCGACGTCCTTTGCGGGGGAATAGTGGGGCCGGAACGGATGCCGAGGTGAGACGGATGGCGCGGCGCACGAGTGAAGAGATCAGGGCGGAGATCGACCGCTGCGACGCGTTCCTGCGGATCGCCGAGGATTTCGTGAAGGTGTTTTTTCCCGAGGAAGCGGCGTTGCGGGAAGCGTTAGTAGGTCTGCCGGACAAGGATGCCTTTGTTGCGAGATGTCTGAAGAACGGCGCCACCCTGTCGGAAGTGTTGAATGGATTCGAGCAGGCGGTGAACGATCATATGTCCGCGTTTGCCGATACGGCGCCGGATTCGGTGGCGTATGCGACCGGACTTCGCGCGTACTACCGCGAGCGGACGGGCCGGGAGTTGCTGTCGGATTTCCCTCCGCCGACAGGCAAGTTGAAGGCGATCGTGAAGCGGGGGAAGATCCGGAACGACACGGAATTCTACCTCGTGAAAGAGTGCGTCGACGGCCTGGAGGACGATCCGAAGACCGCTGCCATGGGGCGGGACTTGCGGGCGATGCTCGGTGCCTACGAGTTCGGTGGCTGAGGTCTGGCGGGCCCGGTGGGACGCTGAGCGGGGGCCGCATCCCCGAACGCCGGATTCCGGCCCGGGACCGCGCGGAAATACGCCGTGCGGACACCCACGAAAACTGCCGCCGATTGCGTGACATTCCCCCCGGAAAATCGTATAAAATCGGAAAGTTAAAAAGGATAGCTTGCATGGCAGAAGCAGTACCGGCGCGGGAAGAATATGGCGCCGATTCCATCAAGGTTCTCAAGGGGTTGGAGGCCGTGCGCAAACGGCCGGGCATGTATATCGGCGATACCGATGACGGCTCGGGTCTGCATCACATGGTCTACGAGGTCGTCGACAACGGGATCGACGAGGCGCTGGCGGGCCATGCGGATGTCGTGACGGTGACGATTCACGGCGATTCAAGCGTGTCGGTGAGCGATAACGGCCGCGGGATCCCGGTGGAGATGCACGAGGAAGAGGGCGTTTCGGCGGCCGAGGTGATCATGACCCAGCTTCATGCCGGGGGTAAGTTCGACAGCAATTCCTACAAGGTGTCGGGCGGTCTGCATGGCGTTGGTGTCTCGGTGGTGAACGCGCTGTCGGACTGGCTGGAGCTGCGCATCTGGCGGAGCGGCAAGGAGCATGTCGCCCGGTTCGAGGGCGGCGAGACGGTCGACCACCTGAAAGTGGTGGGCGAGGCCGAGGGCAAGCGCGGCACCGAGGTGCGGTTCCTGGCCTCGACCGACACGTTCTCGAACCTGGAATACAGTTTCGAGACGCTGGAGAAGCGGCTGCGCGAGCTGGCGTTTCTGAACTCCGGGGTGCGCATCCGGCTGCGGGATGAGCGGCCGGAAGAGGCGCTGGAGTCGGAGCTGAATTACGACGGCGGGGTGAAGGAGTTCGTGAAGTATCTCGACCGCCACAAGTCGCCCATGCTGCCCGAGCCGATCTTCATCATTGGCGAGCGGGACGATATCCAGGTGGAAGTGGCGATGTGGTGGAACGACAGCTATCACGAGACGGTGCTGCCCTTCACCAACAACATCCCGCAGCGGGATGGCGGCACGCACCTTGCGGGGTTCCGCGGCGCGCTGACCCGGGTGATGCAGAAATATGCGGCCGAGAGCGGGATCGCCAAGAAGGAGAAGGTGACGTTCACCGGGGACGATGCGCGCGAGGGGCTGACCTGTGTGCTGTCGGTGAAGGTGCCGGACCCGAAGTTTTCCAGCCAGACAAAAGACAAGCTGGTGAGTTCGGAGGTGCGGCCGGCGGTCGAGGGGCTGATGAACGAGAAGCTGTCGGAGTGGTTCGAGGAGAACCCCAACGAGGCACGGCAGATCGTCGGCAAGATCATGGAGGCCGCGCTGGCGCGGGAGGCGGCGCGGAAGGCGCGCGAGCTGACCCGGCGGAAGACGGCGATGGACGTGAATTACCTTGCCGGGAAGCTGAAGGACTGTTCCGAGAAGGACCCGTCGAAGACCGAGCTGTTCCTTGTCGAGGGTGACAGCGCCGGTGGGTCTGCCCAGACCGGGCGGGCGAGGGGCACGCAGGCGGTGCTGCCGCTGCGCGGCAAGATCCTGAACGTGGAGCGGGCGCGGTTCGACCGGATGCTGGGGAGCCAGGAGATCGGCAACCTGGTGATGGCGCTGGGCACGGGGATCGGGCGGGACGAGTTCGATATCTCGAAGCTGCGCTATCACAAGATCATCATCATGACCGATGCCGATGTCGACGGCGCGCATATCCGGACGCTGCTGCTCACGTTCTTCTACCGGCAGATGCCGGAGCTGATTGAGGGCGGGTATCTCTATATCGCGCAGCCGCCGCTCTACAAGGTGTCGCGAGGCAAGTCGGAAGTGTATCTCAAGGACGTGCCGGCGCTGGAGGATTACCTGATCCAGCAGGGGACGGAGGACGCGGTGCTGCGGCTTGGCTCGGGCGAGGAGATCGTCGGGCAGGACCTTGTGCGGGTGGTCGAGGAGGCGCGGCAGGCGAAGCGCATCCTCGAGACCTTCCCGACGCATTACCCGCGGCATATCCTTGAACAGGCGGCGATTGCCGAGGCGTTCCTGCCCGGGCGGGCGGATGCGGACCTGCAGGCGGTGGCCGACGCGGTGGCGAAGCGGCTGGACCTGATCGCGGTGGAATACGAGCGCGGCTGGCAAGGGCGGCAAACGCAGGACCACGGCATTCGGCTGACGCGGATGGTGCGCGGTGTCGAGGAGGTGCGGACGCTGGACGGGCCGGTGCTGCGCTCGGGCGAGGCGAAGCGGCTGGCGCAGCTCACGCAGGCGCTGCGGGAGGTGTATACGCAGCCCGCGAAGCTCTACCGCAAGGAGCGGGGGCAGGGGATCTATGGCCCGCTGGACCTGCTGGACGCGATCCTGAAGGAAGGCGAGAAGGGGCTGGCGCTGCAGCGGTACAAGGGTCTGGGCGAGATGAACCCGGACCAGCTGTGGGAGACGACGCTGGACCCCGAGGCGCGGACGCTGTTGCAGGTGAAGATCGACGACGTGGCCGAGGCCGACGACCTGTTCACCAAGCTGATGGGCGACGTGGTGGAGCCGCGGCGGGAGTTCATCCAGCAGAACGCGCTGAACGTCGAGAACCTGGATTTCTGAGGCGGTGTAGGGAAGCAGACATTTTTTCGCGGCGCGCATATTTTTTCGCGTCACAGGGGCACGGATGCCGGAAAAATTGCCCTGTTCTTAGAGGCTTAGTGTAGAGCCCGTGAGAGCGGAGGAGGCGAGCCTTGGTCGATTGCCACTTCCATTGGGCCACGACGACAGCTTCCCTCTCAACACTTGTTGAGCCTCGCTATGTCGCATTGCCCATTAATGATCTGCCAGCGGGCTGAGTCGCGCTCTGTCAGCATGTCATGCGCTCTTCGTTAGCTTGGCTTTGCCATCGCAGTGTGGGAAACGCACACAGCCGAGAAATGCTCCATAGCGGCCGCGCCGTTCGACAAGCCATCCTGCTTCGCAACTGGGGCAAACTTGCTGGGTTTCCCCGCAATCAGTGCAAACCAGGTCTTCACTGGTGCGAGATCGGACCGGAAGGCCGACACCGCATGCCGGGCAAGCCGGCATGCGACTGCCGCAGAGCTTCACGTGCTCGCAGCGATACCAGTCGCGACCGTCCTTTCCAGCCATGTGCAGCAGACGCCCACCGCATTCCGGGCAAGTGTAAGTGTGCTTCTGTGCCTCCAGGGGCATGACCACGCCGAAATCGGGCTCTTTCATCAGTTCCTCAACGAAGACGGAGGGGCGTGCCTCGGACGCAAGGATAGTCACGGTTCGTCGGGCCCGGGTCACGGCTACATACATAACGCGCCGCTCTTCGGCATTCGGATAGGGCTCGGCCTCGGGCGATACCAGGCTGAGCAGGGGATCGTCGACGATCATCGAAGGGAAGCCCATCTTGGCGTTGTCGGCGCCAAGGATGATCACATGATCAGCCTCGAGGCCCTTGGATGCATGAATGGTCTTGAAGGTGATCGTCGCCCCGGGGTTCTGACGCTGGAGCCGCGCCACATCGGGCCGCAGGAAACGATAACGCCCGAGGATGAGGATGGACGGCTTCCCACCACCCTTTCCGTGTGTAGCGGCGAGCCCAGCCACCGTGTCGTTCAAGGTCCTCTCCCCGGTGTCGCGGCGCGTCCAGGCGATCCTGATCGAAGGCTCGTCCGTCTCACCCGCCGGGATCACAGTCTTGGTGATCTGAGCTGGGTTACGGAGAACGAAGCGACGGGCGGCCAAAGCGATCTTGTCCACCGATCGAAAGGTCCGGCCGAGGTCGACGGTGCGATGGACACCAGTGGCTCCTGCATAGGTCCCACCGAATTCCGCGCCGAAGTTGCGCATGATGTGGATGTCCGACCCGGCGAAGCGGTAGATCGACTGCCAGTCATCGCCCACTGCAAACACTTTAGCATCGGAATGCTGGCGCTTGAGGGCCTGGATCAACTTCGCCCGTCCGGTCGAGATATCCTGGAACTCGTCGACGAGGATATGCCGGAACGGGCTCCGGTAGCGTCCGCTTTCGACGAGGGAAGTAGCGCGGTTCACCATGTCTTCGAAGTCAATTCGGTCGCCCAGGCGCGCCTGATACTCCCGGAATACGGCTCCGAAGATCTTGAGAAAGGCCTCGGCGCGCTTGCCCATCTTCAGCGTCTGCGCCTTGTCCGAACAGTCCTCGACCTGGTAGCCGCCGTTCTTGAAGTGACGCAGGAAAGTGCCCATTAGCGAGGTAAAGCTGTCGACCACGCCGACCTCGGCCACACGGTCGTAGATCTCGATGTCCGGGATCGGCCGCAGCGTGACGTGGGGTTTGAGCTTTTCGGCCAGCGCCTCGAGCAAACGGCCTTCTTCGCGCTCCCAGCTGTAGGTCTCGACCAGAACCGTTTTGTGCTGGGCATGGACCTGCCGTTTCCAGTCCATGCCCTCCAGGTATTCATTGCGATCAATGTAAGGAGCTGTCGTCAGCTCCTCCTTGCCGTCTCTGCCGCGTTTCTTGCGCACGCCGAAATGCTCGATGTAGACGCCACTCTCGGTCAGTTGGAAATCGGGCGTGTAGGTGCGGCGCCCTGTGTTCTGAAGCTTGTGCTCGTAGCTCGGCTCGTATTCGTAGGCGATACCGTTCCGAAACAGCCAGTTAGCGATCAGCAACTCTTCGAAGCTGTTCACTGTCTCGCCTTGCAGCGTCCGCAGGTTGCGGCTTTCGATCTGCGCATACCATTCGTGCTTGGTCTTGAAGTCCCACTCTGTCGGGAAGTCGTCGAAGAAACCGGCGAACCATCCGATCACGGTCTGCGCGATGTCACTGGCGGTCGCCACGATGTGCCGAAGGATCTCCTTCATGAGGGATAGGAAGGCCTTATCGTCCGTCGCGGTCGGCGCCAAGGGGGGCTTCTCTCCCTCCACCTCGCCGATGATCTCGTAGGCCAATGCGTGGAAGGTGCGCGCCGCCACGGGGACCCCGCACCGCGCCTCGATGCGCTCGGACATCTCGGTCGCCGCATCTTTGGCGAAGGCCAGGAGCAGGAGCTCGCTTGGCTGCCGTATCTCCGCCTTCACCAGGTATGCCGCCTTGGCTGTGATGACGCTGGTCTTGCCGGACCCCGCGCCGGCCAGAACCAACGTCGCGTCCTCGTCGACGACCACCGACAGGCGCTGTTCCGGTGTCAGTGGCATGGACTCGACCGTGTCGAAGAAATCCTTCCATCGAACCAGCTGAGCTTCCACGAACGCCTCGATGGACGCGTCCCGGACGGTGTTCGGATCGGATGCGAAGGCCGTGATCGGGGCGATCCGGGACATCACCTCGTCGCCAACGGCTTGCGCGTTCAACTTGGACAGCACGCGGCTGTTCAGATCGGCAGCGTCGCGCGCCAGCGGCGCTACGTGGCATGCGGCAGGATAGACATCCGGCACCCTGAGCGCATCGAGCGCATGCAGGATACGCCGGACCGCGGCGTCCTCCTTTTCCAGCTCCGCCCGATTGAAATTCGACCAAGCGGTCGTAGCCGCCTCTGCGAAGGTTCTGGCCGCAGATGGCTCCACCGCTGGCAAGGTCAGGTTTCGGCCCCCGCCAAGATCGAGCGATAGCGACGACGAAAGAAGGCCCTTCCTCACCGATGGGCGCGTCGCGATAGCTTCAAGCCCTATCCAAGGTGAACCAGCACCGCGTGCCGAAATACCCTTTTCTTGCAGGGTCAGGGATCTTGGATGTCGGCCGAGAGGGTCAATCAGGAACCCCAGGAAGGATTTTGAGGCGAGGTTCATGAGCACCAAATTACCAGTCTTTCCCGAATTGTAGCAGATATCGGGCAGCGGGGACCATGTGGCACGTATTTCAGGCGCTAATCCGCGCCCCTTTTAGTGTTTCTTGGACGATGCGGCTGCCAGAGGCACGCAGCTAAGGGCGGATTCTGTGGAAAAACGCCCGTTCGCTACCGCAGAATTCCGGTGCTTGAGAAGTTCGCGTGCGCCTTGCTTGTCAGGCTTTACGCGGTTTCTGCGGTGCGGAAGGATCTTCGCCAACTTCCGGAGGTTCTGGGCGGTAGCGGCGAGGAGAAATTCGTCGTTTGCGCCGCATGGGCCACGTAACCGAAGCCGGCCGAGGCCAAGAATGCGCTTGAGGTGCGCGAACAGCATTTCGACCTTCTTCCGAAGCTTCATCGAGACCTCATATTGCTTGGTTGTGGCGATGTCGCGGGCGACCTGGCGAGCGTTTTCGTGTTCTTCGCGGGTGATGGAGCGAAAGTCCATGTTCGGACAGCAGCGCGTTTTCGATGGACAGGCCTGGCAGACGTTCTTGAGACCGCGATACTTGGCGACGCCCTTTCCGGTCGGCCTCCTGTTCGGGTCAGAGTAGTTCCGGCGGAACTGCTTCAGCTCCTGGTGTTCCGGGCAGATGTATCGGTTGTTGTCCGCGTCCCACTCGAAGTCCGCCCGGGTCCAGGTGCCGTCGCTGCGGCCTGACTTGTCGAAGACCGGGATGTGCGGGGCGATCTTGCGGTCGACCAGCCAGCCCAGCATCGGTCCGGTGCCGTAGGCGGTGTCGGCTATCACGCGCTCGGGATGCAGGCCGAACCTGGCCTTCACTCGATCCAGCATGGTCTTGGTCGACCCGACTTCGGCCTGCCGGATCGACCGCGTCGCCTCGACATCGACGATGACGCCATGGTCTGTGTCGATCAGGTAGTTGTCGGAATAGCTGAAGAATGCCGGCCCCTTGCGCGCCGCGGTCCACTGGCTGGCCGGATCGGAATGCGACGTGAACTTGGGCTGGACCTCACTGGCGGCACCGAACGCGGCCTCGTCCAGAGTGTCGAGATACTCGCGGACCGCGCGGGGCGCATCGGCTGGATCAATCTGCGAGACGTCCCAGTCCTCCTTTGGCGTCGAGTTCTGCTTGTTGGCATCTGCCGCGATCAGGCTGGCATCTACCGCCATGCGCTGACCGCTCACGAGCCCTTCCTCGATGCAGCGCGCGACGGTCGTCTCAAACAGGTGGCGTAGAAGCTCGCTGTCGCGGAAGCGGCCATGGCGGTTCTTGGAAAAGGTAGAGTGATCCGGGATCCGATCAGCCAGGTCGAGCCGGCAAAACCAGCGATACGCGAGGTTCAGATGCACCTCCTCGCAGAGCCGTCGCTCCGACCGAATGCCGAAGCAATAACCGACCAGCAGCATACGGATCAGCAGTTCGGGATCGACGGAGGGACGGCCCGTGTGGCTGTAGAAATCCGCAAGATGGGCACGAATGCTGCTCAGGTCGACGAACCGGTCGATGGATCGAAGCAAGTGGTCACGCGGGATGTGATCCTCAAGCGAGAACTCGTAGAACAGCGCCGGTTGCGCCTCCTGCCTTGGTCCCATCATCGCTACCCCTCCCGCCCGCTGGCAGAATTGAATCAGCAGGATGACCCTCGATCAAGCGCGAGTTTTTCAACAGAATACGCCCTTTGTTGCGTGCTATCGCCGATGGAGAAGCTACATGAATCGCTTCAACGGGGTATTGAACTTGAGACTCCGTTGACAACGCCCCCAATTCTCATCTTCTACATCGGATTTCTGGTGCTGCGTGTGATTGCAGCAGAGCTTCGGCAATGAAGCGAAAAAATATGGGCGTGGAAGCCGAAATAATTTGCGCATAAAGCGGCGCCAAGATGCTGATTTTTTACACGTGCGCGCGAAAAATACGCGCACGCCTACAGGCGTTGGCCGGGGCCGTCAGCCCTGGCCGGATGCCCCGCGGGGGCCGGTCTCTGCCGCCATGGTTCGCAGGATGTCGCCCAGCCGGCGCACGCCGGGGCTGGCGCCGACGGCATCGCGGAACACGAGGAAAAGTTCGGCCGAGCGGCGGGCCCGTTCGGCCAGCGGCAGTTCCTTCAGCGTGCCGGCGGCGAGGTCTTCGCCGATCAGGGTTTCAGCGTACCAGCTGAAGCCGACGCCGCGGCGTGCGGCCTCGAGCGATGTCGAGGTCTGGGAGAAGATGATCCGGTTCTGCGAGACCTGCCATGCGCCGTGCTCGACCCGGCGCACGCCGCTGTCGCGGATGATCAGGTGGTGATGGTCCCGCAGGTCGTTCAGCGAGACATGATCGAGCGCGTGGAGCGGGTGGGTCGGGGCGGCGACGGGGAGGAACTGGACGCGCAGGATCGGCTCGCCCAGGAACCCGTCGGGCACGTCGGGGGCGATGGCGAGGTCGACCTGGCCCTGTGCGAGCAGTTGCGAGGAGCCGGCGACGACGGTTTCGTAGATCTCGAGGCGGGTGGTCGGCCGCTCGGCGGCAAAGCGCCCGATCGCGTCGAGGAGCAGGGCCGGGGGGAACATGATGTCGATGGCGAGGCGCAGTTCCGCCTCGTGTCCCACGGCCATCTCGGCGGCGGCTTTCTCGATGCGTCCGGCCTCGGCCAACAGGTGGCGGGCGCGCTGGTAGAGGGCTTTCCCCTCGGGCGTGAGGACGGCCTTGCGCCCCGCCATGCGGAAGAGGGTGACGCCGGTTCGTTCTTCGATCTGGTTCACGGCATAGCTGACGGAGGACTGGCTTTTGCCGAGCACATCGGCGGCCAGCGCGTAGGTGCCGGCGTCGACGATGGCCACGAGCGCGCGCCATTGTTCCAGCGAGATCACATTCATCTAATCATCCGATGATAAACCGCGAATCTTTGCGCTATTCTATCTGTTGAGGAAATGTATTCTGCCCCCGATCCCGAAGAAAGGGCCCGTGAGCATGACAACACCCATCGCAGGCTAGGACAGCGCGGCCAGAGCGCGCCGTCGCCCCGTATCCCGAAAACCCAACACCACACCAACGCATCGGACACATGTCGCGATGCGGCTGACCCCGCTCGTTGCGAGCGGTCCGGATCAAAGGAGAGACCCATGTCGGACGCCCCCCTTCATCTTGCCATCCTCGTCGGGAGCAGCCGCGAAGGCCGGCTTGCGCCGGTGGTTGCCCGGTGGTTCATCGAGCATGTCCGGGCGACCGCCGATGTCACGGTGGATGTCATCGACGTGGCAGAGCTTGCCCTGCCGGCGGCGATACCGGAGGTGCCGACCACCGAGATCGTGGCGCATTGCGAGCGGCTGGCGGCGGCGGACGGCTTTGTCATGGTGGTGCCGGAGTACAACCACAGCTTTCCCGCCGCTCTCAAGCACGCCATCGATTTCGCCCATGGTGAATGGCAGGCGAAGCCCGTGGGCTTCGTGTCTTACGGCGGGTTCGCGGCCGGGCTGCGCGCGGTCGAGCACCTGCGCGGGGTCATGGCGGAACTGCACGCCGTGACCATGCGGGACACGGTGAGTTTCCAGAACGCGTGGGACGCGTTCGACGCGGAGGGACAGCCCATCAACCCAAGCGGCTGCGCGTCGGCCGCGGCGGTGATGCTGCACCAGTTGACATGGTGGGCAAGGGCGCTGCGCAGAGCGCGGGGCGCCGAGGCCTATACGGCCGCGCCGGACTCGCAGCGGCTTGTGGGCGCTGCCTGATGCGGGGTCGGGCGATTCCGCAGGCAATACTTCAATCTGAACGGAGACGATCATCATGACCGTGGTGGACAAAATCGAGAGCGGCCGGGTCGGCGGGGCCGGGTGGCCCACCGTATTCGTCATCGCCGGGGCCGGGACGGTTTCGGCCTTCCAGGTGGGAAAGGCGCCCATGGCGCTGAGCGTCATTCAGGGCGATCTGGGGGTCAGCCTTGCCGTGGTCTCGTGGCTCATTTCGGCCTTCGCCATCGTGGGGGCCGGGTTCGGCGCCCCGATCGGGCTGGTGGTGGACCGGATCGGTGCCAAGCGCATGGTGATCGGCGGGCTTCTGTGCCAGGCGCTCGGCTCCGGGCTGGGCGGTGTGGCGGAGAGTGTCGGGCCGCTGATCCTATCGCGCGTGATCGAGGGGCTGGGCTTTGTCTCGGTCCTGGTGGCGGCGCCGACGATCATCCTTGCGACCGTGTCGCCAGGGCTGAGGGACCGGGCGATCGCGGTCTGGGCGACGGTCATGCCCGTGGGCATGACGGTGGTGATGCTGGCCTCGCCCCTGTTCACCTACCTGGAGTGGCGCGGGTTCTGGATGCTGAACGCGGCGATCCTGTTCGGTTACGGGCTGTTCTTCGCGGCCTGGGTGCCCGCAGGCGGGGCGGCGAAACAGGCCGACCGCATCGGCGCGCAGTTGGCGCATGTCATCGCGGCGCCGGGGCCCTGGGTTCTGGCTGCGCTGTTCGCGGCCTTCTCCGCCGCCTTCTTTGCCATCTTCGGGTTCCTACCGGCGATCCTTACCGGTGAGTTCGGCCTGAGCCAGACGCTGGCGAGCACGGTGGCCGCGATCGCGGTGGCGGCGAGCGGGATGGGGAACCTTGCCGCCGGTGCGCTGCTTTCTGCGGGGCGGCGCCCGGTTCAGGTGCTGACGGCGGGGTTCGTGGCGATGACGGTCTTCGGGTTCGGAGTTCTGGGTGCGGGTTTCGCCTGGCCCGTCGTGGCCGGGATCGCGGTGCTCTTCTCATTCATGGCGGGGCTGGTTCCGGTCGTGCTCATGGGCAGCGTGCAGGAGCTTGCGCCGCGGCTCGACCTTGTCGGCGCGACGATGGGGTTTGCCATCCAGGGCAACAATGCGGGGATGCTGGCCGGGCCGGTCACCGCCGGGGCGCTGGCAGCGAGCTTTGGCTGGGGCAGCGTTGCGGTGGCCATGGCTGTCGTGCTGGTGGCCGCCATCCTGCTTGGCCGGGCAGGGCCGGGGGCGCGTGGGTAACGGTTTCGGTCAGGCGGGCTCGGTTACGTCGAGGTTCAGCCCGGCGAGGTAGTCGCAGTCGCGGGCCGCCATGGTGGCGGCCCAGCTGCGGAAGGCCGCGACCTTGGGCTCGTGCCACTTGTCGCGCGGGCCGAGGATCGAGATGCCGCCCATGGGCGAGGGGCAGACCATGTCGGGAAGCGGCATGACGAGGGTGCCGCCCTCGAACTCCTCGCGGCAGAGGACGATGTCGCCCATCACGATGCCGGTGCCCATGACCGCCGCTTTGGCGGCGATGTCGAGGTTTGGGAAATCGTCGCCCGAGGCCGGGTCGACGCCGGTGACGCTGAACGCCTCGAGCCAGTCGCGCCAGTCGAGATGGGTGGACGTTTCGTGCAGGAGCACGTGGCGGGCGAGATCCTGTGGCGTGTCGAACCGCGGCTTGCCGGCCAGCAGCGCGGGTGCGCAGGCCGGGGTGAGGTAGACCGGGAAGAGCGTTTCCGAGACGATGTCGGGCGCGCGGGTGGGCCAGTGTTCGCAGGAGAAGCCGATGTCGAACTCGGTCATGTCGAAGCCGAGATGGCCGTGGAAATCGGTGGTGAGGCGCACGCGGATATCGGGGTGGGCGCGGCGGAAATCCTCGAGCCGGGGGATCAGCCAGCGGATCGAGGTGGCCGGCGGGCAGATGATGCGCAGGTCGCCGGTGTCGGCGGTCAGCCGGTCGGTTTCGCGGCGGATCAGGGCGAAGGCCTCGGACAGGGCGGGCAGGAGCTGTCGGCCCGCGTTGGTCAGCCGGACGCCCTTGGCCTGCCGGACGAAGAGTTGCACGCCGAGATGATCCTCGAGCTGGCGGACGTGGCGGCTGATGGCGCCGCGGGTGACGTGAAGCTCGTCGGAGGCGCCGATGAAGCCCTCGTGGCGGGCGGCGGCCTCGAAAGCGCGCAGGGCGTTGAGCGGGGGCAGGGGCATAAGGCGGGTCCAAGGATCAAATTCTGTGATCCATGGTACGAGAAAGCCTGATTTGATTGCAAGCGTGGCGCTGGGATAATCTGAGCGCAGGTTCACCCTATTTGCCGGATTAACGCCATGAATACCGCAAACCCTGCCAGTTTCTCTTTCCCCGCCTCGCCCGGATCGCGGCGGAGGTTGCCGTTTGGGGGATGGAGGAAACCTGACCCTAAGACGGGAACGGCGCGAGGGCTGGCGGAGGCGCTGGAACGGCTGGCGCTGACCTCGCCGCATCTGCTGGCCGATATGGGGTTCGAGATGGATGGCGGCGCGGCGAGCCCGACGCGGACGGTGTGGCGGCGGGGGCGGCTGAGCGTGACGATCGAGCGGGGGGATGTGGCGGAGGTGCGTGTCGAAACCGGAGGCTGAACGCCTGGCGGGGTGACATTTGCCCACGCGCGACGGCGCGTGTCGCAAATGACATGGATTTGCGCCGTGCCCTCCGGAAGGATCGGGGGGAAAGGAGGGCCTGCCATGACAGATGCCCCTGTGTTCCCGACCGTCTCCCTCTCCATTTCCGATAGGTTTGTGCGATGAACCGCCCGCTGAGCCCGATTGCCCGGCCCGGGGCGGAACAGATCGCGCGGATCGCGGGATTCGCGCTGGATCGTGAGTTGGCCGTGCCGGAGCACGTGATGCGCCATGCCGCGACGCTGTTGATCGACACGCTGGGCGTGGCGGCGGGGGCGACGCGGCTGAAGGTGGGAAAGATCGCGCGGGATTACGCGGTGGATTTCCACGGGGCGGGCGCGGGCCGGTATGCCGCGCCGATGCTGTTCGACGGGCGGGTGGTGAGTATGCCGGGCGCCGCCTGGGCGCTGGCGACGCAGATCGACAACCTGGATGGCCATGACGGGTATTACCCGACCAAGGGGCATATCGGCTGTGCCGTGGTGCCGGCGCTGTTTGCCTATGCCGAGCGGCATCCGGAGCTGACCGGGCCGCAGGCGTTGAGGGCGATGGTGATGGCTTACGAGGTGGCGACGCGGGCGGCGTTGGCGCTGCACGGGACGGTGAGCGATTACCACACGTCGGGCGCGTGGAACGGGCTGGGGGTGGCGGCGCTGGGCTGTCACCTGGAGAACGCGGGGACGGAGGTGTTGCGCCACGCGCTGGGGATTGCGGAGTATCACGGGCCGCGCAGCCAGATGATGCGGGAGATCGACAATCCGACGATGCTGCATGATGGCTCGGGCATGGGGGCGCTGGTAGGGGTGAACGCGGCGCTGCTGGCGATGCGGGGGTTCACCGGGGCGCCGGCGATTACCGCCGAGGCGCCGGAGGTTGCGGTGTACTGGGAGGATCTCGGGGCCGAGTGGACGGTGGCGGAGAATTACATCAAGCCCTATCCGAGTTGCCGCTGGGGGCATCCGGCGGTGGATGCGATGCGGAAACTGCGGGAAGAGCATGGGCTGACCGCCGATCAGGTGGCGTCGGTCGAGGTGCGGACCTTCGACGAGGCGGCACGGCTCTATGCGGGGATGCCCGAGACGACGACGCAGGCGCAGTATTCGCTGCATTACGTGGTGGCGGTGATGTTGCAGCATGGCACGCTGGCGCCCCGGCACGTGGCGGACGAGGGGTTGGATGACGCGGACGTTGCGGCGATCATTCCGCGGATCACGGCGGTGGCGACGGAGAAGCACAATGCCCGCTTTCCCGCGGGGCGCTGGTCGGATATCGAGGTGACGCTGAGGGATGGGCGCAAGTTGCACTCGAGCGATGTGCCCGCCAGTGGCGGCCCCGGCGCGTGGCGCACCGATGCCGAGGTCGAGGCGAAGTTCCACGATTTCTGCGAGGGCGTTCTGTCCCCGGCCCGCATCCGCGCGATCTGGGCGATGCGGGACGCGATGTTGGACGAGACGGTGACGCTGGCCGATCTGGCGCGGCTGGTCACCCCGGAAGGAGACGCATGAGCAGGGACGCCCCGAGGGTAATCATCATGAACGACGCCGCCGGCCCGATGGCGGCACGGCTGCGCGAGGCCGTGCCGGAGGCAGAGGTGGCCGAGCTGACGCGGTACGAGGAGACCGCAGCGCTGTTGGCGGAGTTTCGGCCGGACGTGGTGTATTCGATCAAGTTTGCCGGGAACGAGGGGTTTCCGGTGGAGGCGCTGTTCGGGCCGGACGGGCCGGAATGGGTATCGGTCGGGGGGTCGGGGTGCGATCACCTCGGGACGTGGGATGCCGGGCGGGTGACGGTGACCAATTCGGCGGGCGTGGCCGCGCATATGATGGCCGAATATGCCTTTGGCTGTGCGCTGCATTTCAGCCTCGATATCCCGGGGCTGGCGAAGGACAAGGCGGCGCGGCGGTGGGACAGTGCGCGGATGATGGCGCCGCTGAAGGGCCGGACGCTAGTGATCGTGGGGCTGGGCCAGACCGGGCAGGCGGTGGCCGCGCGGGGGCAGGCGTTCGGGATGCACGTGATCGGCACGCGGGCGCGGCCGGAGCCGATGGAGAACCTCGACGAGGTTCATGCGGCGGATGCGTTGCCGGAGCTGTGGGGGCGGGCGGACATGATCGTGGTCGCCGTGCCGCTGCTGCCGTCGACGCGGGGCATGATCGGGGCGGCGGATTTCGCGGCGATGAAGTGTTCGGCGGTGGTGGTGGATGTGTCGCGCGGGGGCGTGATCGACAGCGGGGCGCTTCTTGCGGCGTTGCAAGAGGGCCGGATTGCCGGGGCGGGGCTCGACGTGTTCGCGGAGGAGCCGCTGCCGGAGGAGAGCCCGTTCTGGGACCTCGACAACATCATCCTGTCGCCGCACGCGTCGGGGGTGTACGAAGGGTGGGATTTGAATTCCTTCGACATGTTCATCGAGAATTTGAAGCGTTGGCAGCGGGGCGAGGCATTGAGCAACGTGGTCGAGCCGGCGCGCGGATACTGAAAGGACACAGCCCATGGCAGAGCGGTTTCGCGGCGTGATCACGCCGATCCTGACGCCTTACAACGACGATTACGGCATCGCGGAGGATCTGTACCTTGAGCATGCCGGCGCCTGCCTCGAGGGCGGGGCGCACTACATCTCGCCCTTCGGCACCACGTCGGAGGCGCTGAGCCAGTCGATGCGGGAGCGGATGGCGATGGTGGAAATGCTGGCCTCTTCCGGCACCGCGAGGCCGGGGCAGATGATGCCGGGCACGGGGCTGTGCAACATGGAGGAGACGGAGACGCTCTGCCGCCATGCGGTGGAGCTGGGCTGTGCGGCGGTGATGGTGCTGCCGCCGTTCTTCTTCGTGAACGCGGGGGACGAGGGGCTGTACCGGTATTTCAGCGGGCTGATCGAGCGGGTGGGGTCGGACCGGCTGAAGGTGTGTCTCTATCATATTCCGCAGATGGCGGGGATCGGGATATCGCCGGCGCTGGCCGGCCGTCTGAACGCGGCGTTTCCGGAGGTGGTGGTGGCCTACAAGGACAGCTCGGGCAACTGGGAGAATACCAAGGCCGTGATCGAGGCGGCGCCGGGGATCTCGGTGTTTCCGGGGTCGGAGAGCCTGATGGTCGAGGCGGTGAAGCTGGGCGGGGGCGGGTGCATCTCGGCCAGTTGCAATTCGAACGTGGCGGCGATCCGGGGTGTGTACGACCTTGTGGAGGCGGGGCAGTGGGAGGCGGCCGAGGCGGCTTTGGGGCCGGTCAACGTGCATCGCAAGGCGGTACAGGATGGCGGGCTGATCCCGGCGCTGAAGGCGTTGAAGGCATACCGGTCGGGGGATCGGCGCTGGCTGAACCTGCGGCCGCCGCTGGAGAATGCGGACCCGGCGCTGGGCGAGAGGCTGGCGGGGACGCTTTGAGGGGCTGCGCGGAATTTTGGAAAATTCCGGGGTAGAAAATTCGAATTTTCTACCCCGTTTTCCGCGCGGGGAACGTGCCCCCGCAACCGGTCAGTTGATCGTCGAGTCGAGCCCTTCCGGCTGGCCCACGACCACGAAGGTGAGCTTCTCGGGGTCGAGCCATTCGCGGGCGACGCGGTTCACGTCTTCGAGCGTCACGGCGTTCATCTTGTCGTTGCGCGTGGCGATGTAGTCGCGGGGCAGCCCGTCGACCTGCATGCCGACGGCGATGTCGGCGATGGGGCCGTTGCCGTCGAAGCGGAGGGGGTAGGCGCCGGTGATGTAGGTCTTGGCGTCTTCCAGTTCCTCGGCGGTGACGCCCTCTTCCCTGATGAGTGACCACTGGTCGCGGATCACCTCGATGGCCTCGGCGACGCGGTCGTTGGCCGAGGAGACCGAGCCGAGCCATGTCTGGGCGTTGTCCTTGAGCGAGAGGTAGGAATAGACGCCGTAGGTCAGGCCGCGTTTCTGGCGCACCTCGGTCATCAGCCGGCTGGAGAAGCCGCCGCCGCCGATGATGTGGTTGAGGATGTAGGCGGCGAAGAAATCGGGGTCGTCGCGCTCGATGCCGGGCTGGCCGAAGATCACGGCGGATTGCGGGGTCTCGTAGTCGATCACCTTGACGCCGCCGGGCATGTTGGTGTCGGCCGGGCCCGGCAGGGGGGCGCCGGTGGCGGGCAGGTCGCCCAGCAGGTCGTCGACCAGGGCGGCGACCTCGTCGGCGGTGATGTCGCCCACGGCGCTGACATAGACCCGGTCGCGGGCGAAGACGGCCTTGTGCGCGGCCTGGATGTCCTCGCGCGTGAGGCTGGTCACGCTGTCGATCGTGCCGTCCTCGGGGCCGCCATAGGGGTGATCGCCGAAGACCAGCTCCGCGAAGGCGTTGCGCACGATCTCGTCGGGATCCTTCAGGCTGGATTGCAGGATCGAGACGATCTGGGCGCGGACCCGCTCGATGTCGGGGGGGTTGAAGGCGGGCTGGACGATGCTGCCGCGCAGGAGGTCGATCGCCTCGTCGCGGGTTTCGGTGAGGAAGCGGGCCGAGACGCTGACGGCGTCGTCGCTGGCCTGGTAGGAGAATTCGGCGGCGATTTCCTCGGCGGCGCGGGCGAAGGCGCGGGAATCCATGTCGCCGTTGCCCTCTTCCAGCAGGGCGGTCATCAGGCTGATCGCGCCGTCCTTGCCCTCGGCGTCGAGGGAGGTGCCGCCGCGAAAGCGCAGTTCCAGCGCGACGAAGGGGAGGGAGTGTTCCTCGACCAGCCAGACCTCGATGCCGCCGGGGGTGGTGACCTCCTGGATGTCGACATCGGCCCGGGCGGGCAGGGCGGCGGCGAGGGCCACCAGCATCACCGGGGCGAAGAGGAATCTTGCAAAGCTCATTGGGTCACCTCCGGCGCCTTTGTCCAGCCGGTCACGGCCTTGTCGCGGTTGAATACCTTGCGGGCGGCGGCGAGCACGTCTTCGGCGGTCACCGCCTGGAGCACGTCGGGCCAGGCCTGCACGTCCTCGACCGTCAGTCCCTGGGTCAGGGCGCGGCCATAGCGGTTCGCCACGTCGTTCACGTCGTCGCGGGCGTAGATCTCGTCGGCCTTGAGCTGCATCTTGATGCGCTCGAGCTGATCCTGGTTGATGCCCTCTTCGAGGAAGGTGGCGATCACGCCGTCCATGGCATCCTCGATCTCCTGCAGGCTCACGCCGGCGGCCGGGGCGACGATCAGGTCGAAGGTGGTGTCGTCGAGCGACTTGCCGCTGTAATAGGCCGAGGTGTAGACCGCCTTGCTTTCGTCGAACTGCAGCTTCTCGGAGAGCAGCGAGGTGATGCCGCCGCCGAGGATCTCGGCCAGCACGGTCAGCGCGGCGGCCTCGTCCTGCTCGCCGCTGTCGCGCTCGGGGGCGAGGTAGCTGCGCATCACGTAGGGCTGGCCGACGCGGGGATCCTCGTAGATCAGCCGGCGCTCGGCCATCTGGCGGGGCTCCTGCGGGCGGGCGCGTTCGGGCAGGTTCGGGTTGCGCGGCAGGGCGCCGTAATATTGCTCGGCCAGCGCCTTGACCTCCTCGGGCTGGACGTCGCCGGCGACGATCAGCACGGCGTTGTTGGGGGCGTAGTAGGTCTGGTAGAAATCCAGCGCGTCCTGCAGGTCGAGCTCGCGCATCTCGTGCTGCCAGCCGATGATCGGCACGCCGTAGCGGTGGTTGAGGTACTGGGCGGCGTTGGCCTGTTCGCGGAACAGGGCGCCGGGGTTGTTCTCGACCCGCATGTTGCGTTCCTCGATGATGACGTCGCGCTCGGCCGCGATGACCGACTCGTCGAGCTGGAGGTTGACCATGCGGTCGCTTTCCATCTTCATCATCAGTTCCAGCCGGTCGGCGGCGACGCGCTGGAAATAGGCGGTGTAGTCGAAGCTGGTGAAGGCGTTGTCGCGCCCGCCGTTGCGGGCGACGGTGGCCGAGAATTCGCCGTCCTCAAGCGTCCGGGTGCCGCGGAAGAGCAGGTGTTCGAGGAAGTGGGCCACGCCGGAGACGCCGGGCCGTTCATCGGCCGAGCCGGCCTTGTACCAGACCATGTGCACGACCACGGGGGCGCGGTGATCCTCGATCACGACGACCTCCATCCCGTTGTCGAGCATGTAGGACGTGACCTGTTCGTCGGCCTGCGCCGGTGCTGCCGCCGTGAGAACCACGGCGAGCATGGCCAGAAATCTCGTCATGGCCTGCCTCCCTGCCATCAAATCGCTTTGCCAATCGGCTATACCCGCGAAGATACGGGCGTGCCATGGCATTTCAATGCATCTGAACGGGTTGTGAATGGCCGCGCCGGGTTAGCGCGAGGGCGGCGGTGCGGTGGGGGTGATGACACCGGCGTTGCGCATGCGGCGCTGTTCGGCTTCCGAATCGAGCCATTGCCGCTTGTAGGCGTCGGTGTAGTTGTCACGCGGCCCGATGCGCAGGATGTTGCGGCGGCCGTAGTTGCGACGGATCTTCTGGTCCTCGACGCTGAGGCGCTGGCGGATCGCCGGGTCGGTGCCGTAGCGCCCGGCATGGCGGACGAGGCCCGCGTCATTGGCGGAGATGCCGGTATCGGCCGTCGCCGCCGGGTTGCCGCCGAGGGCGGCGATGCCGTCGGCCTTGGGGTTCAGGTCGGTGCGGTTGGTGGCGCCGGGCTGCGGGGTGGGCAGGGCGGCATAGCTTTCCGGGGCCTCGAGCGGTTTGCCCGGGGTGATCGCGAACTCGTCCGGGCCGTTGCCGGTGTTCTGGAACCGGGTCAACGTTCCGTCGCGGTCGCGCGCACAGGCGGCCACGGCCAGCACCAGCCCAATCATCATGATCTTCCGCGGCAACGTCATTCCGCAAATCTCCCACTCTCGTCGCGCCGTGTCTAACCCATCGCGCGGGAAAGGTCACGCGGCCTTTTTGTCGCCGGTGAAGATTACCATACCGATGGCCCCGGCGAAAACCGCGATATCGGCCACGTTGAAGGCGTAGGGGTTGTCGATGCCGCAGCAGGACATGTTGAGGAAGTCGGCGACCGCCCCGTAGACCAGCCGGTCGACCACGTTGCCCATCGCCCCGCCGATCAGCAGGCCGGCGGAGATGTGCTGCCACACCCCGCCGGGTTCGCGGCGGATCCACCACAGGACGACGCCCGAGATCACCAGCGCGATGGCGATGAGGATCCAGCGGGTGGTGTCGGTGTCGCCCTGGAAGAGGCCGAAATTGATGCCGTAGTTCCACGCCATCCGGAAGTTGAGGAAAGGCGGCAGGATGTCGATCTCGCGCACACGGTCGAGTTCGAGCATGTGGACGACCCAGTATTTCGAAACCTGGTCGATCAGGAAGGTCAGGATGCCTGCGATGAGGAGGGTGCGCATTGGTGGTGTCCTTGCCCTGGCGGGGGGTTAGTGCCGGAAGTGGCGCATGCCGGTCAGGACCATGGCGAGCCCGGCCTCGTCTGCGGCGGCGATCACGTCGTCGTCGCGCATCGAGCCGCCGGGCTGGATCACGGCGGTCGCCCCGGCCTCGGCCGCGGTGAGCAGGCCGTCGGCAAAGGGGAAGAAGGCGTCGGAGGCCACCACGCTGCCTTGGGTGAGGGGGGCGTCGAGGCCGAGTTCCTTCGCCATGTCCGCCGATTTCCGGGCGGCGATGCGGCAACTGTCGACGCGGCTCATCTGGCCGGCGCCGATGCCGACGGTGGCGCCGTCCTGCACGTAGACGATGGCGTTGGACTTGACGTGCTTGGCGACTTTCCAGGCGAAGAGCATGTCGGCCATCTCGCGGTCCGACGGCGCGCGCTTGGTGACGACGCGCAGGTCGGTGACGTCGACCTGGCCGGTGTCCTTGTCCTGCACGAGGAAGCCGCCGGAGACCTGTTTGATGGCGAGAAGCGAGGCCGTGGGGCTGGCGAGCTTCTCGGTGGTCAGCAGGCGGAGGTTCTTCTTGGCGGCGAAGATCGCCTTGGCGTCGTCATCGGCGCCGGGGGCGATGACCACCTCGGTGAAGATCTTGGCGATCTCCTCGGCGGTTTCGCCGTCGAGGGGCTGGTTGAGGGCGATGATGCCGCCGAAGGCGCTGGTGCGGTCGCAGTCGAAGGCGCGCCTGTAGGCGTCGCGCAATGTCGGGCCCTGGGCCACGCCGCAAGGGTTGGCGTGCTTGATGATGGCGCAGGCGGGGCCCTCGTCGGTGGGGTATTCGCTGACCAGCTCGAACGCGGCGTCGGTGTCGTTGATGTTGTTGTAGCTGAGTTCCTTGCCCTGGTGCTGGGTGGCGGTGGCGACGCCGGGGCGGGCGGAGCCGTCCTTGTAGAAGGCGGCGGACTGGTGCGGGTTCTCGCCGTAGCGGAGGGTTTGCCCGAGCGTGCCGCCGAAGGCGCGGCGGCGGGGGGTCTTGTCGCCCAGCGCCTGGGCCATCCAGCCGGAGACGGCCGCGTCATAGGCGCCGGTGCGGGCATAGGCGGTGAGCGCGAGGCGCTGGCGGAAGGCATAGGTCGTCTGGCCGTCATGGGCGTCGAGTTCTTCCAGCAGGGGCTGGTAATCCTCGACATCGACGACGACCGAGACGAAAGCGTGGTTCTTGGCCGCCGCGCGGATCATGGCCGGGCCGCCGATATCGATGTTCTCGATGCAGGTGTCGTAATCGGCGCCCTTGGCGACCGTTTCCTCGAACGGGTAGAGGTTGACGACCAGCAGGTCGATCGGGCCGATGCCGTGCTGTTCCATGGCCGCCACGTGATCGGCATTGTCGCGCAGCGCCAGCAGGCCGCCATGGACCATCGGGTGCAGGGTTTTCACGCGGCCGTCCATCATCTCGGGGAAGCCCGTCACATCCGCCACGTCGCGCACGTCGAGGCCGGCCTCGCGCAGGGTCTTGGCGCTGCCGCCAGTCGAGAGGAGTTCTACCCCGCGTTCGGAGAGGGCCTTGCCCAGCCGGACCAGCCCGGTCTTGTCGGAAACGGAAAGCAGGGCGCGGCGCAGGGGCGCAAGATCGGTCATCGGCAGCATGTCCTTGGTCGGTTCAGGTCAGGGTTCGGTCACCGGGTCGAGCCCGTCGCGCGCCAGATCGCGGATGCCTATCGGCGAGTCCTGCGGCTTGGCCAGTGACCATCTCACGCGGGTCGCATACTCCATCATGCGGCCGGAGAGAACAATCTGTTTGGTCGCACGGGGCTTGAGCCGCGTTTTTTGCAGGTAAACGCTGCCTTCGAGGGACATTTCGACGTTACCGTCGACCCGCATGACCCAGATTTCGCCGCTCATCAGCGCCATCGAGGCCGCGGTGCCGCCCATGTCGAGCGAGACGTCGACATCCGGGTGCAGGTGAAAGCGGATGTCGAAGGGGATGCCCTCGAGCCCGGAGGCGTCGAGCGCCTTGTCGAAGCGGGCCTTGTCGTTTTCGTCGAGGGTGACCAGCATGTCCTCGCCCGCCAGCCCGCGGCCGTCGAAGGTGAGTTCCAGCTTGCGGACATGGGTGAGGCCGTAATCGCGGACATAGCCGTCATGCCCGCCCTCGAAGCGCAGCCCGTCGGAGGCGTGGCTGATCTCGATCGGGACGCGGCGGGGGGCGCTGACGAGGTAGTCGAACCCGTCGCGGGGGGCGCCGAGCCGGGCGCTGGACTGTTCGTTGAGGACGAGGGTGGAATGCGAGGGGGTGGCGCGGCCGGCGCGGCGCCATTCCTGCCCGAAGTTGACGCCCGAGCCGCAATTGACGATCAGCGGGCGGCGGCCGGAGGTCAGCTCGAAGGCGAGGGTGGAGGCGTGCGCCTCGGCCGAGGCCTTGCCCTGTGGCGGCGGGGCGGCATCGACGATGACGCTGGTGCGGCCGGCGCTGAGCCGGAGGAAGCCCATGGAGAGGCCGTTCGCCGCGCGGGCCTTGACGCCGCTGTTGGCCAGCGCGTGGTCGAGCCGGCCTTCGAGCCCCTTGCCGCCGCCGTGGAAACGGGCCAGCCCACCATCGGCGTGGCGCAGGGTGCGCAGGGTGGGGGCGATGCGTTCGATGGCCGACCAGTGGGCGTTGCTGACGCCCTTGCCGGATTCGCCCAGCGCGACGGCGGCCCATGTCAGCAGGGTGAAGACGTCGAGCAATTCCTCGGGGTTGCGGGTGGGCAGGCCGCCCCGGGCGTCGATCTGGTCGTTGCATTCGCGGCCCAGCGCGGCGACGGCGGGGTCG
This sequence comes from Roseovarius sp., assembly GCF_040223625.1. Taxonomy (GTDB): domain Bacteria; phylum Pseudomonadota; class Alphaproteobacteria; order Rhodobacterales; family Rhodobacteraceae; genus Roseovarius. The sequence goes on from NZ_JAVKFX010000036.1 coordinate 26,907, forward strand.
ACCTGGCTTTCCATGCCTTCCAGCGAGATGCCGGCATAGATCAGCCCGGTCAGCGCCTCGAATCGCGGCAGGCCGGGGGAGGTGGCGGACCAGCGGCGGCCGAGGAAGATGGTCTGGGCCGCCATCGAGCGGTAGAAGGCGCGGGAGTGTTCGCTGCCCAGCCCGTTGAGCAGGAAGAAGGCATGGCTGATCCAGCGGATCAGGCGGCGGCCGGTGAGGTTCGGCGTCCAGCCCGGACCGCGGCCGCGGCCGTAAAGCTCGATCCAGCCGCGGAGCCATTCCTGCGCGCGGGCGCGGGCGGTGGCGTCGCCGGCGGCAACGAGATCGTCGAGCCAGCCGAACCCGTGCAGCGCCTCGGCGAAGGCGTGGTCGGGCGGGGTGAGCTCCCACATGTCGGTGTCGGGCTGCTGGAGCAGGTGGCCGGCGAAGAGGAAGTTGCCGGCGGCCAGCTGCCGGCCGCGGGCATAGCTGCCGATGGTGCGGGGTTCGGGGCGCGAGACGAAGGCCGTGGCGGGCCGGCCCAGCACCGCCCTGCGGGCGGCGACCCGGTTCTGGAACCGCGTCCAGCGCGCGGTCAGCTTTTCCGCTGTTGCCATGCCTTGATGCCTCTTCACGCTCTTCTCGGCGCCGTTTGGCGGAGTATAGCGCGGGAGCGGGGTCAAGTCACGGCAGATTGCGGGCTGCCCGTGGTGCTTTCAGGAAAGCGCCGGTGGCGCCTCAGGCGTTGACCAGCGCCATGAAGATCAGCACGACGACGATCAGCACGCAGTTCCAGGCCGTGAAACGGATGAAGCCCTCGAAGGTCTTCTCGTGGTCCTGGATGTCCATTTCGCCATGTTTGTGGTCAGCCATCTGGGGTCGTTCCCTGCTTGGAAATTACGCGGTCGGAGGTGTGGATAGCGCATTTGCCGGGGGCTGTCACCACCCTGTGCGCCCTGTGGCCCGAAATGTCGCAAGGCGCGGGGCCTCAGGCGGTTTCGAGGTCTTCCACGAGGCGGAAGCCGATGCGGTTGGGCTCGACGTGGTCGATCTTCTTCGGAAGGGCGCGCAGCATGACGCTGAGCTGGGTGACGTGCTGGATGAGCTGGGTTTTCACGCCGTTCGCGTCGCTGCCGTAGAAGGTGACGATGTCGGGGTCGAAGAAGCCCATCCCCTCGATCCGGATGACGCCGGTGTCGCCGCCGGCGAATCCGATGGCGATCTCGTGCTCGTTGTCGAGGGTCTTCTCGAAGTTCTTGATGTAGAGGATCAGCCGTTCATAGGCCCATTGCGCCTCGCTCTTCTGCTTGACGGGGGAGAGGCGGACGCCGGCGGTCACGTCGCGCCCGCCCTTGCAGGTGGCGGGGTCGGCATGGACCTCGTGACAGCGCGGGATGGCGGCGTCTTCGGCGGCTTCGGCCGCGGTTCTGATTTCGTCGTCCATGTGTCGTCTCACTCCGGGCTGCTCTGCCAAAGCCATGCGCCATCGTCGCGGCGGCGGCGCGTGATTTCGCCAGCGTGGTGGAGATGATTGAGATGTGCAACCGTCTCGACCAATGCAAGCCCGTAGATGCCGGCGTCGATCGGCCGTTTGAAGAGCGGGGGGAAGCATTCGGCGGCGGTGCGGGGCTCGGCCAGGTGGGCGCGGAGGCGGTCGAGCGCGCCGTGGTGGTTCTCGATGAGCTGGCGCATCCGCATGGGCAGGCCGAGGAAGGGCCGCTTGTGACCGCTGAGGACGAGGTGGTGTTCGCGGGCGAGCGAGCGGAAGCGGCCGCAGGCTTCCAGCCAGTCGGCGACGGGGTCGGCCTCGGGCTCGGTGGGGTGGACGCCGATATTGGGGCTGATGGAGGAGATGATCTGGTCGCCGGCGATGACGAGGTTGTCGTCGCGGCTCCAAAGGGTGAGGTGCTCGGGGGCGTGGCCGTTGCCGATATGGATGTCCCATGTGCGGCCGCCGACGCGGAGCGTGTCGCCTTCCTTGACGCGGGTGTAGCCCACCGGCAGGGGGTGGCAGACATCGGAGAAGTTGAAGGGGCGTTCGGCCTTGCGGCTCTCGTAGATCTCGGGGTCCATGCCGGCGGCGCGCCAGAAGGCGAGGGCCTGGGGGGTGGGGGCCTCCTCGGTGTCGAGGATCAGCATCCGGGAGAAGAGCCATGCGGTGCGGGTGGTGATCAGCACGGCCCCGAAACGCTCCATCAGCCAGCCGGCCATGCCGACATGGTCGGGGTGGTGGTGGGTGAGGATGATACGCGAGACGGGCTTGCCGGCGAGCGGTCCGGTGAGCAGCCCTTCCCACAGCGCGACGCTGTGAGAGGTTTTCATGCCGGTATCCACGACGGTCCAGCCGTCGCCGTCATCCAGCGCGTAGATGTTGACGTGGTCGAGCGCCATGGGCAGGGGCAGGCGGATCCAGAGGACGCCCGGCGCCACCTCGAGGGCGGCGCCGTTGTCGGGCGGATCGGGGAAGGGGTAGCGCAGGGTCTGGTTCGGGCCGTCCGTCATGCGACGAGGTCGTCCGGTGTCAGCGCGTAGAGGTCGTCGGCCCCGGCGGTGGCGTGGGCGATTTGGCCTGCGTGCTCGGGCAGGAGGCGCTTGATGTAGAAGCGCGCCAGCCGGGTGCGCTTGCCCTCGCCGCCCTCGGCCGAGGCCGAGCAGAGGTGGAAATGGCCGCCCAGCACGCGCGCCCAGGCGCGCAGGAAGGGGACGGAGCCGGCGAAGCGGTCGGTCATGTTCTTCTGCGCGACCATCCACTCGGTCGCCTCGCGCAGGGATTCGGTGGCGTTCCACACCGGCTCGGCCAGCTCGGGCAGGGTGCTTCGCGCGCTTTCGGCGTGGCGCTCGATCTCGTCGAGCAGGGCATAGGCGGCCTCGCCCCCGTCCATCAGCTTGCGGCCGGCTAGGTCCATCGACTGGATGCCGTTGGTGCCCTCGTAGATGGCGGTGACCCGGACGTCGCGGGCATACTGGGCGGCGCCGGTTTCCTCGATATAGCCCATGCCGCCATGCACCTGAATGCCGAGATCGCTGACCGCGATGCCGGTATCGGTGCCGAAGGCCTTGGTGATGGGGGTGAGGAAGGCGGCGCGGGCGGTCCAGTCGGGCTTGCCGGTGGCGTGGGCCATGTCGATCGCCACGGCGTTGGCCAGCGCGATGGCGCGGGCGGCGGCGGTTTCGGCCTTCATGGTGGTCAGCATCCGGCGCACGTCGGCGTGGTCGATGATGGTGCCGGTGCCGTTCTCGAGCGGGGTCTTGCCCTGGGTGCGCTCCTTTGCGTAGGCGATGGCGTGCTGCAGCGCGCCCTCGGCCGCGCCGATGCCCTGGACGCCGACGCCGAGGCGGGCGTTGTTCATCATGGTGAACATGCAGCGCATGCCGTCATGTTCCTCGCCGATGAGCCAGCCCTGGGCGCCGTCATACTGCATCACGGCAGTCGGGCTGCCGTGCAGGCCCATCTTGTGTTCGAGGCTGACGACCTTGAGGTCGTTGGGTTTGCCGGGGGCGCCGTTCTCGTCGGGGATGTACTTGGGCACGAGGAACAGGCTGATTCCCTTGGTGCCGGGCACGCCGTCGGGCAGGCGGGCGAGGACGAGGTGGCAGACGTTCTCGGTGAAGTCGTTGTCGCCCCAGCTGATATAGATCTTCTGGCCGGTGATGGCGTAGGAGCCGTCGCCGTTGGGCTCGGCCCGGGTGCGGAGCGCGCCCACGTCGCTGCCGGCCTGCGCCTCTGTCAGGTTCATGGTGCCGGACCATTCGCCGGAGATGAGCTTGGGCAGGTAGGTTTCGCGAATCGCGTCGCTGGCGTGGTTTTCCAGCGCCTCGATCTGGCCCTGGGTCATCAGCGGGTTGAGCTGCAGGCTGAGGCAGGCGCCGCTCATCATCTCGTTGACGGCGGTGGTCACGGCCATGGGCAGGCCCATGCCGCCGTTTACCTGAGAGGCGGAGATCGAGACCCAGCCGCCCTCGGCGATGGCCTTGTAGCCCTCGTCGAAGCCGGGGCTGGTGCGGACGATGCCGTTTTCGAGCCGGGCGGGGTGCAGGTCGCCCTCGCGTTGCAGGGGGGCGAGCACCGCTTCGCACATGCGGCCGGCCTCGTTGAGGATGGCGGTGACCATGTCGGGGGTGGCGTCGGCGAAACGATCGGTCGCGGCGACGTCCTCGAGTTTCACGACATGGGAAAACAGGAAGTCGAATTCCTCGACAGGGGCGCGGTATGGCATCGGAAATCTCCTGATCTCAACGGTCCCGGCGGCCGGGGTGGCTTGGCTTCACCTGCCTCGGTCTGTATGCAGACGGCCTAGCCATAGCCTAGCCGGTGCCGGACTTCCATCAACCAAAACGCCGCGTCAGAGTTGATCATGCCTGTTGAAACCGCCCTTCTGAGTGCCGACCCGGACGGGTACGCCCGCGCCGCCGCGCTGCTGCGGGGCGGGGCGCTTGTCGCGTTTCCGACGGAGACGGTCTACGGGCTGGGGGGCGACGCGACGGATGACATGGCGGTGGCGCGGATCTTCGAGGCGAAGGGGCGGCCGCGGTTCAACCCGCTGATCGTGCATGTGGACGGGGTGGAGACGGCGCGGGAGTTCGTGGAATGGCCGCACGAGGCGGAGGTTCTGGCGAGCGCGTTCTGGCCCGGGCCGCTGACGCTGGTGCTGCCGATCAAGGCGGGTACGGGGATATCGGGGCTGGTGACGGCGGGGCTGCCCTCGCTGGCGGTGCGGGTGCCGGCGAACCCGGTGGCGCGGGCGTTGTTGCGGGCGTTTGGCGGGCCGGTGGCGGGGCCGTCGGCCAACCCCTCGGGGCGGATCAGCCCGACGACGGCGGCGCATGTGAAGGCGGGGCTTTCCGGGAAGATCGCGGCGGTGCTGGATGGCGGGGCCTGTGACGTGGGGGTGGAATCGACCATCGTCGGGTTGACGGACGCGCCGGTGCTGCTGCGCCCCGGTGGATTGCCGGCGGAGGCGGTGGAACAGGCGCTGGGCGCGCCGCTGGCGCGGCATGGCGCGGGGGGTGCGGTGACGGCGCCGGGGCAGTTGGCCTCGCATTATGCGCCGGGCGCGACCGTGCGGTTGGAGGCCGAGAGGCGGGAGCCGGGCGAGGTGTTGCTGGGGTTCGGGCAGGTCGAGTGTGATCTGAACCTGTCGGCGTCGGGCGACCTGACCGAGGCGGCGGCGAATCTCTTTGCGCATCTGCATGCGCTGGATGAAACGGGCAAGCCCATCGCCGTGTCGCCTATTCCCGAGCGGGGGTTGGGCAGGGCGATCAATGACCGGCTGCGCCGGGCTGCCGCGCCGCGGGATTAGGAAAGGGCGCGTCCCCCGGAGAGGTGCGCGCCCTTGGTACGTTCTTGAGAGCTGGCCGGGTCAGGCCGTTACTGGCAGCGTTTCTCGGCCTCTTCGACCGCCGCGGTGAAGCCCAGCAGCGAGAAGGTATCCTTGGTCGTGGTGCCCCGGCTGGAGCGCGCGGTGAGCACCGCGTCGGTGCCGCGCTTGAGGGCCGCGATGATCTTGGCATCGTCCGCCGTGCTGGCCGGCCAGGCCCATTCGCCCTCGGTGAACAGCTCGAACTCGGTGCCGCCGACATTGAGGTTGACGGTGGAGCCGGAGGCGAAGGGATAGCCGCCGGTGAAGGTGAGCTGGCCGTCGACGCCCGCGTCGGGGCGGTAGAAGGTCATCAGCAGGATATCGCCCCGCCGGACGGCGACCACGCGGCCATCCTTGGTGTTGACCGTTTCGGTCGGCGAGGACACGGCCCAGCATTCGCGCGGGTCGTTATCCTCGAAAACGCTCCATGCCGTGTTCGCGGCGACCTGGTTGGTGCTTTCTTCCTGCGCAGCCACGCTTGTTGCGGTTGCTGCCAGCAGGGCGCCCGTCAACAGGCGCAGGGCAGTCAGACGTCCCATCCGTGATCCCATTCTATCCAGCCTCCAAAGCTGTCCTTGGCCTCAAATTCTTCAGCCGCCCTTGCCGCTTACCGGATTTATCTTGCGGGTCGGCCATTTTCCCTCGACATTGCGATATTAGCCTGAAAGTGGCGAGACATGAAAGGATCAATTGGCAAGTTTTCGCGCGCCCTCGCGAGGGTGTGAACCCTTGCCGGAAAGGTGGATGATGACAGGCGCGGCCCCCCTCACCGAAATCTGGCGCGGTCCGCTGGCCGAAAGCCGGCACAGTGGCCACGCGGTGATCTGCGACGCCAGGGGCGAGATCGTGGAGGCCTGGGGCAACCCGGAGGAGCCGGTGCTGCCGCGCAGTTCCGCCAAGATGATCCAGGCGCTGCCGCTGGTGGAAAGCGGGGCGGCGGCGAAGCACGGGCTGAGCGCCGAGCGGCTGGCGCTGGCCTGTGCCTCGCATAACGGGGCGGCGATTCATACCGAACGGGTCAATACGTGGCTGGCGGAGCTGGGGCTGTCGGACGGGGATTTCCGCTGCGGGCCGCAGATGCCGGATGACGAGGAGGCGCGGGTCGGGCTGATCCGGGCGCATGAAGAGCCCTGCCAGGTGCATAATAACTGTTCCGGCAAGCATGCCGGGTTCCTGACGCTGGCGCGGCATCTGGGGGCCGGGCCGGAGTATGTCGAGGCGGATCACCCGGTGCAGAAGGCCTGTCTGGCCGCCTTCGAGGAGGTGACGGGCGAGGCGAGCCCCGGCTACGGGATCGACGGGTGTTCGGCGCCGAACTTCATCACCACGGTGCACGGCATGGCCCGGGCGATGGCGCGGTTTGCCACCGCGAAGGAGGGGGCGGATGCGCGGCAGGGTGCGCAGCACCGGCTGTGGCAGGCGATGGTGGCGCATCCGGAGCTGGTGGCGGGCGAGGGCCGGGCCTGTACCGAGCTGATGCGGGCCTGTACCGAACCGGTGGCATTGAAGACCGGGGCGGAGGGGTTCTTCATCGCCATCCTGCCGAGCCGCGAGATGGGGATTTCCCTGAAGGTGGCCGACGGGGCGACGCGGGCGGCGGAATGCACGATCTCGGCGCTGCTGGTGCGGCTGGGGGTGCTCGACCCGCTGCACCCGGCGGCGCGGCGGTTCCTGAACGCGCCGATCTACAACCGGCGGGGGATCGAGACCGGGCGGATCAGGCCGGCGGAGGGGTTGTTGTGAGGGTTGGGGGTGGCTGCCGGGCGAGCGCCGGCCCGTGGGGAGGCGCTGCAACGGTTGGGGGTTGGCAGTTTATCGTGCCAAGTACATCCTAACCAAGAAACGTCACGCTACACCCGCGAAAGCGCCTGCCCGCCGGGACGGGCCGGCGCTCGCCCGGCGCCGCGCTAAAGCGCGGCATTGTTCCGGGCGTGTGGCAGTTTCAACTGCCCGGGCGTTGATTTTTGCGCCGTAGCTGGTGCGGACGAGCGTTTCCGCCTATTCCCGCATGCCCCTTCCGCAGGTTCCCGCCGTCAGGCGCGCTTATGGCGGCTCATGGCAATCTCCCGCTGACCGGAATCGCCGGTTTGGGCTCTTTCCCGCAGGTTTTGGCGCCCCCTCGCGATCGCCGCAGACAAGTGGCTTTCGGGTCACCATGTTCTGTTAACGAGAGCACCACTCTCGGAACGCAGAAACCGAAAAGGAACGATTTCATGTTCAAGAAACTGACATCTGCAGGCCTCATCTTCGCATTCGTCGCGCCGACCGCCGTGCTGGCGGAAGACGCGTCCGCGTCGATGGATGCCGACGGCGACGGCGCCGTGACCATGTCGGAGTTCAACGAAGCCATGCCCGATGCGGGCACCGAGGTCTTCGCGGAAATCGACGCTGATGCGGACGGCACGCTGAGCGATGAGGAAATTTCGGCGGCGACCGATGCGGGCGTTCTGCCGGACACGAAATCTCGGGGCTAGGGCGGATACGTTCCTCCTCCCGGGTTCCCGGAGCGGGTGTGCGGTCATGTTGACAGGCGCGCCCAGCCCTGAGGCCGGTCCAGGACACCCCCAAATCCCGACCGGCGATTGGCATTAACCAGCCAGCGTCTGAGCAGCTACATCTGGTTTGACAGCGCGCCCCTCCGGGGTCTGATGCCGCGTCGCCCTTGGCGGCGCGGCATCTTCTTTGGGGCTTGCCGCGGGGCCGGTTTTCCAACATCATCGACAGCGTTCTCAGGGCGGGGTGCAATTCCCCACCGGCGGTAAGGGGCCTGCGCCCCAAGCCCGCGAGCGCATCGGGGTCGCGAGGCCCGGATGGTCAAGCAGATCCGGTGCAAATCCGGAGCCGACGGTGACAGTCCGGATGGAAGAGAACGCCGGGTTTCAGGGGGTTTCCCCTGCCTTTCCCGTCGTCCTGCGCCTTGGGTGAGAAGTGTCGATGATGGAAAGGAGCAAACCCATGACACGCACCCGATACGCCTTTATCAAGGCCAACTGGCACGCCGAGATCGTCGATCAGGCGCTGGCCGGTTTCTGTGAGCTTATCCCCGAAAGCGAGGTCGATGTGTTCGACGTGCCCGGCGCGTTCGAGATGCCGCTTCTGGCACGCGACCTGGCGCGGACGGGGCGCTATGCGGCGGTGGCCGCGGCGGCCTTCGTGGTGGATGGCGGGATCTATCGCCACGACTTCGTGGCGCAGGCCGTGGTGGACGGGCTGATGCGGGCCGGGATGGACAGCGATGTGCCGGTCCTGTCGGTGTCGCTGACGCCGCACCAGTACCAGGAGACGGCGCATCACACCGCTATCTTCAAGGCGCATTTCGTCGAGAAGGGGCGGGAGGCGGCGAAGGCCGCGCTGATGATCGGCAAGACCCGGGAAGGGTTGAGCGCGGCGGCCTAGGCGTCGCCAAGATAGGCGCGCAGGGCCTCGGGCGGATCGGCGAAGAGCCGGTCCGTTTCGGCCGGGGGGTGGGCCTTGCCGCCTGTCACCAGGATCACCTCGTCGGCGACGCGGCGGGCGTCGTCGGGCTCGTGGCTGACCATCAGGACGGTGGCGCCGGTTTCGCGGGCGAGCTCCGCCACGAGGTCGAGCATCTCGGCCTTCAGCGCCGGGCCGAGGGCGGCGAAGGGTTCATCGAGCAGGAAGATCCGGCGGTCCTGCACCATGAGGCGGGCCAGCGCCACGCGCGCCCGCTGGCCGCCGGAGAGGGCGCCGGGTTTGCGGGGGCCGAGGCCGTCGAGGCCGACGCGGGTGAGGGCGGCGTCGATGCGGGCCTTGTCCTCCGGCGAGAGGCGCAGGCGGGGGTCGAGGCCGAGTCCCACGTTCTGGGCGGCGGTCAGGTGTGGGAAGAGGTTGCCATCCTGGAACAGCATGGCGACGGGGCGCTGGCCGGGCTCCGTGCCGGAGAGGGGGGTGGCGTTCCAGGTGATTTCGCCGGAGGTCAGGGGCAGGAAGCCGGCGACGCCTTCGAGCAGGGTGGTCTTGCCGCCGCCCGAGGGGCCGATGACGGCGACGATGCGGCCAGTCTCGATGGAGAGGTCGGCGTGGAGCAGGAAGCCGCCATTGTCGATGGTGCAGGCGTCAAATTTCAGCATGGTGGCGGCCCCCCCTGTCCAAGAGCCAGAAGGTGCCGACGGAGAGGAGGAGAAGCAAGAGGGCGCCGCCCGAAGCGGCCTCCATCTGGTAGGAGCCCATGAGGCGGTAGATCTGGAGCGGGAGCGTGGCGATGTCGGGGTCGGCGAAGAGGGTGATGACGCCGAGATCGCCGATGGAAAGCGCCATGCCGAGCCCGGCGGCAAAGCCGATCTGCGCCCGCATCCGGGGCAGGAAGACGCGCCAGAGGAAGGGGCCGTTTGCCATGTCGAGCGAGAGGCCGAGCTTGCCGTAACGCTCGACGATATCACGGGCGCGGGGGACGAGGATGCGCATGGCGAAAGGCAGGGACATCAGGGCGTTGACGAGGGCGGTGACGGGGAGGGCCAGCAGGAACGGGTCGGCGATGGGGCGGATCAGGATGAAGAGCCCGGTGCCGATGACGAGGGGGGAGGCGGCGAGGCCGAGGAGGCCGGCGACCTCGATGCCGTGGCGCCCGGTGGCGATGGCGGCGGCCATGGGCAGGGCGGCGAGGAGGAGGAGCAGGGTGGAGGCGGTGGCGACGAGGAGGGAGACGCCGGCGGCCTTCCACACGACGAAGGGCAGGCCCGCAAAGCCGAGCACGCCCGAGGCGACGATGGCCCCGAGCGGGAGCAGCAGGAAGGCCGCTGCAAGGGCGATCCAGACCGTGTCGGTCGTTCTCGCCAAGGTGGTGCGCCCGTCCCAACGTCTTAACGAACGGTCAAGGCCGGTGCCGAATCCGGTGCCCTGGGCCAGCCGAATCGCCACCATCGCGGCGCCCGTGGCGAGCAGGATCTGCAGGCCGGACAGGAGTGCCGCGCGGCCAAGGTCGAATTCAAACCTGAAGGCCTGGTAAATGCCGAGTTCTATGGTGGTGGCCTTCGGCCCGCCGCCGAGGGTGAGGGCGACGGCGAAGCTGGTGAGGCAGATGGCGAAGACAACGGCCAGCGCGCCGGGGATGACCTGTCGGAGCAGCGGCCATTCGATCAGGCGGAACATGGCGGGGGCGTCGAAGCCCAGTTGGGCGGCGAGGCGGAAGCGTTCGGCGGGCACCTCCTGCCAGCCCTGCAGAATCAGGCGGGTGGCGAGCGGCAGGTTGAGGAAGACATGGGCGAGGACGACCCCGTGCAGCCCGTAGATGCGGATCGGGTCGAGGCCGAAGAGGCCGAGAAGCTGGCTGATCAGGCCGGCGCGGCCGAAGACCTCGAGCAGGCCGAGGATGGCGACGATCAACGGCAGGATGAAGGGCACGCCGAGAAGGGCGATGAGGGCCGAGCGGCCGGCGAAGCGGCGGCGGGCCAGCGCGCGGGCCACGGGGATGGCGAGGCCCACGCTGAAGAGGGCCGAGAGGGTGGCCTGCAGCAGGGTGAAGCGCAGGGCGGCCCAGTCGGCGGCGGAGAGGCCGCCGCCGGGTTCGGCCCGCCATGCGACGGCGGCCAGCGTGCCGAGGACCAGCGCGGCGATGCAGGCCGCCGCGCCGATGCCGGGGCGCGCGCTTACTGGCTGAGCGCGTCTTGCCACTCGGCCAGTGCCTCGTCACGGATGGCGGCGGCGTCCTCGGCGGACATGAGCAGGGATTTCTCCGGCGTGATCAGGGTATCGAAGCCCTCGGCCAGCCCGTCCTCGGGCATGACGGCGGCGTACATCCAGTTGGTGGTGGGGATGATCGACTGGAAGGCGTCGGAGACCATGAATTGCAGGAACTGGTCGGCAAGGTCAGGTTGATCGGTGCTGGCCAGTTTGCCGGCCACCTCGACCTGCATGTAATGGCCTTCCTCGAAGGGGGCGGCGGCCTTGCTGTCATCCTCTTCCGCGATCAGGTGATAGGCGGGGGAGGTGGTGTAGGAAAGCACCATGTCGGCCTCGCCTTCCATGAAGAGGCCATAGGCTTCGGACCAGCCTTTCGTCACGGTGACGATATTGTCGGAGAGGCCTTCCCAGATCTCCGGCGCCTCGTCGCCATAGGAGGACTTGACCCAGAGCAGCAGGCCGAGGCCGGGGGTGGAGGAGCGGGGATCCTGGATGAGGATGGTCTTGTCGCTGTCGGCCAGTTCGCGGAAGCTGGTGGGGGCGTCGGTGCCGGCCTCGTGGATGAAGGCGAAATAGCCCCAGTCGTAGGGGACGAAGACCGGGTCGTCCCATGTGATGGGCATGTCGTAGGTGGCGTCGACGGAGTGCTCGGCGAAGAGGCCGGTTTCCTTGGCCGCCGCCATCAGGTTGGTGTCGAGGCCGAGGACCACATCGGCGTCGGAGCGTTCGCCCTCGAGCCGGACGCGGGCCAGCAGCGCCGCGCCATCCTCGACGCCGACGAGCTTGAGGTCGCAGTCGCAGACCTCCTCGAACGCCGCCTCGACCTTGGGGCCGGGGCCCCACTCGGCGACGAAACTGTCATAGGTATAGACGGTCAGTTCCGGTGTCTGGGCCGTGGCGGCCGTGGCACTCAGAATTGCCGCTGCAAATGCAAGATGCTTCATGTCATCCTCCTTTGCGGCGCGAGGGCAAGGGCGGATGCGACCTTTACCTTCCCTCCGCCGGTTCTAGCCGGTTCAGGTTCAACGGGTTCGCCGGTGGCATCTCAGCCCATGGGCCAATGGCCCACGGGCACCCCGAGGTAGGCGGGAAGGTAGGGCCGGCGGAGGGGGAAGGCAAGGGGGGCCGGGGGGGCCGCCTGCGTGGTGCGGGTCAGGCGGCCGGTGCGGCGCGGGCGGGGGTTTCGCCGATCGGCGCGACCTCGACCGAGCCGCCGGCGGCGAGGATCGGGCAGCCCTTGGCCATCTCGCAGGCGGTCTCGATATCCTCGGCCTCGACGATGGTGTAGCCGGCAAGCGGGTTGGTGCCGCCGTTATGCGCCACGCCGGCGGCGCGGACGGTCTTGGACCAGCCGGTGCGGCCGCCCTCGTCGAGGCAGGCCTGGCCCATGACGTTCTTCCAGTCCTGCCAGCGCGATTGCTCCTCCTGCTCGGAGATCTCGGAGCCTTCGGCGTTGCCGCCGTGATAGGCGAGAATGTATTTGGGCATTTCGCGGTCCTCCTCTTCAGGTTCGAGGGGCAGGATACCATGCCGGGGCCGGGGATGCAGGGGCCGGGGCCGGGAGAAGGGGTTAACGGCGTTATTTTGCTGGGGGAGGGACGTCGGTATCACGTCGGTATTATGTCGGTATCGCGTCGGTTTCGGGGGCGGTGGAGGCGTTGGTTGATGTGGCGGACGGTGCGCAACACGCTGGATGTTGTGGGGGGTGCAACGGGGGGTGGTGGGGTGCCGCCGGGCACGGGCCGGTCCGTGGGGAGGCGCTGCAACGTGGGTGGATGGCAGTTTATGGGGGCGGGTACATTCTGCCTCTGCAACCTCGCGCTACACCTGCGAAAGCGCCTGCCCGTCACGCCGGAGGCGTGCCGCTGGTACATGGCGCACCTTCGGTGCGACGGGACGGGCCCCCTCTCGGCGATTGCCTTGCAATCGCCTGCTGGGCAGCGGGCGCTCGACCGGCGCCGCGCTTTAGCGCGGCTCTGTTCCGGGCGTGTGGCTTGCCGCGATCGTGCCGCCATCCATATCTCCCCGTCCCGGCCCCCGAGCCGGGACCTTGCGCTGGTGGAGGCCCCGGGGCGGGCCCGGGGCGGGATGTGGAAGTTGAACGGCGGGGTGCATCTCTGCCGGGCCCGGGGGCCGGCCGACTTTTCCGCCCTGCGTGTTTCGCGTCTCCCCGTCCCGGCCCCCGAGCCGGGACCTCGCGGCGGCAGAGGCCCCGGGTCGGGCCCGGGGCGGGAAGTGGCAGTTGAAGGGCGGGGTGCGCTTCCGCCGGGCGGTGGGAGTCGACCGGTTTCTCCGTCGGGCGTGTTAGGCGTCTCCCCGTCCTGGCCCCCGAGCCGGGACCTCGCGCTGGCAGAGGCCCCGGGTCGGGCCCGGGGCGGGTCACCAAAGAGCCGGGGTCAGCTTTCGCCGGTCTCCGGTGTGCCGTTGGGTTCGGTCGAGCGGCCGACGATGGTGCGCAGGGTGCGGACGTCGATGGGTTTCTGCAGGAAGGGCAGGCCGGCCACTGCCGCGATCTCCTCGCGCTGGGTGGCGGAGGCGAAGCCGGACATCAGGATCACCTCGATATCCGGGTAGCGCTGGCGGATGCGGGCGGCGAGGTGGTGGCCCTGCATCTCGCCCGGCATGACGATGTCGGTCAGCACCACCTCGGGGAGCGGGCCCTCCTCGAGCGTTTCGAGCGCCTTGGCCGCGTTGAGGGCGACGCGCACGGTGTGGCCGGCGCGTTCGAGCTGGGTGGCCATGACGCGGGTGAGCGCCTCGTCGTCGTCGACGATCAGCACGCCGCGGGGCTGGGTGGTGTGGGTGACCGTCTCGGCGGTGTCGGCGGGCCGGGCGGCATCATCGCCCGAGCCGGAGCCCGAGCCGGTGGCGGCGGGGAAGGCCATGGCGACCAGCGTGCCGGTGCCCGGCGCCGAGTCGATCCGCAGCCCGCCCTCGGACTGGCGGCAGAAGCCGGCGACGGTGGACAGGCCCAGCCCCGTGCCCTCGCCCACCTTCTTGGTGGTGAAGAAGGGTTCGGTGGCCATCTGCGCCACTTCCGGGGTCATGCCGGCGCCGGTATCCTCGATGGCGATGGTGGCGTAGGTGCCGGCGGGCAGGGTTTCGGTGCCGTGGAAGCCGGTGACGGCGGCGCCCTCGAGATGCTCGCGCCGGCCGGAGACGTGGATCTCGCCGCCCTCGGGCAGGGCGTCGCGAGCGTTGATCAGGACGTTGAGCACCGCCTGCTGCAGCGCGCCGGGGTCGACGCGGGCGGTCAGGCCGGGGGTGTCGAACGCCCGCGTGATGGTGATGTTGGCCGGGCAGACCCGGCGGAACATGGCGATGGCGGTCTCGACCTCGGCTTCGAGGTCGGTCAGCACCGGGCGAAGCTGCGACTTGCGGCCATAGGCGAGCAGCTGGCGGGTCAGGTCGGCGGCGCGGTTGGAGGCGCCGATCGCCTCGGACAGGTAGGTGCGGTGCATCTTGCGGTCGGGATCCTCGGCCAGAAGCTCGAGATTGCCGAGGATGACGTTGAGCGTGTTGTTGAAGTCATGCGCCACGCCGCCCACCAGCTTGCCCAGCGCGGCGACCTTTTCCGAGCGGGCGGCGGCCAGCTCGGTCTGCTGGCGCTGCATCTCGCTGCGGAGATAGGCGGCCTCGGCCTCGGTGCTGCGGCGTTCGGCGCGGTTGGTGAGGTGGGCGAAGCCGATCACCGCGGTGACGGTGCAGAAGATGATCATGAAGGTGAGCACGGCGAGGCGGAATTCGACCGTCATGTAGCTGCGCTCGACCGCCTCGGCCACGACGAGGGCGAAGAACAGCGGCACGATCACCGCCACCGGCAGGACGCGGCGGGCCATGCGGCTGCCCGGTTCCTGCGAGAGCAGCACCTCGATCCAGCCGCGGCCGGGTTCGGAGAGCAGGAGCGCGACGAAGAGCAGCACATGCGCCAGCGCGGTGTGCAGCGCCATCATCGTGTAGAGCGGGTTGAAGAACAGCGTCTGCGCGCCGAAGACGTAGCCGATCAGCGGGACGAAGGCGACGACCAGACCGGTGGTGTCGGTCACGACCGAGGCCATGCCGAACCGCAGGGCGCGCAACAGCAGGCTGAGCCCCAGCAGGGTGGCGCAGAGGGCGCTGGCCAGCGACATGCCGTCGGAGCTTCGATGCGGGGCGGGGGTGAGGCCGATGGTCTGTTCGAGGAGGATGACGGCGAAGATCGCCGCCGCGGCCAGCAGGGCCAGCAGGGACGGCGCCCCGATCAGCAGGGCGCCGGTGCCGAGCCCGCCGGCCAGCAGGGTGAGGGCGGTGGCGGGCACCATGGCCGGCAGGCCGGGCGCGATCCGGCGGAGCCAGTCGACCTCGAGCCCCCAGCCGAAGACCAGGACGAACGCCGCGCCGAGCGTCGCCATCGCCGCGAGGGCGAGGCCGAGCCGCGGCGGGTCGATGGCGTGAACGCCAAACCCCGCCGCTGCATCCTGTGCCTGATTCGCCATCCGTTTTCTCCCAAGGGGGGAATAATGTATCGAAGTGTACAATCTAAACTCGTGGGTGCGAAACCCGTTCCTGCAGGGGCGGTTAACCGTATTGTCCGATGCCCCGCCGCGATTAGGCGGTTTTTAAGGCGCGGGCGCTACGGCTTGCCGGGTTTATCCGACCCGGGGGCCCGATATGCCGACGATTGCCGTCTACGACTGGAGCGTGGTGAGCCATGACGGCGCGCTGACCGCCGATCAGCTTGCCAGCGACGACCACGCCAACGACCCGGCATCGGACGGGTACGATCCGGGCCGGGCAAGCTGGACCGGGGTGACCTATACCTATTCCGGCGCGCCGCCGGTGCAGATCCTGGTGTCGGACGACGATGGCAGTTTCGACGACGGCATGAACGACACCGGCGCGGGCCAGGTGCTGTTGGAGGCGGTGACGGTGAACGGCGTCACCTATGCCGCCGGCACGCCGGTGGAGAACGAGTTCGCGCTGATCCAGGACGGGTTCATCGAGGTCTACGTGCTGCGGCTGGGCGACGACAATATCGGTTTCGTGCCGGCCTCGGACCTGCCGGCGCCGTTTCCGGGGGCGCAGTTCAGCCCCACCGCCAGCCGCGACGGGATGGCGGCGAACAGCGGCGACGGGGGCACGAACGAGGAGGCGTACAACAACGTCATCTGCTTTGCCGCCGGGGTGCGAATCGCCACGCCGGGGGGCGCCGTGCGGGCCGGGGCGCTGCGCGCCGGGGACAGGGTGCTGACGGTGGATCACGGGCCGCAGGAGTTGATCTGGACGGGGCGGCGGGAGGTGGTGTTCTCCGGCCCCGAGGACCGGCGGCGCCCGGTCAGGATCGGCGCCGGGGCGCTGGGCGAGGGGCGGCCGGGGCGCGACATGCTGGTCTCGCCCCAGCACCGGGTGCTGGTGGAGGATGGCGCGGGCCCCGGCGGTGGGGCTCTGGGCCCGGCGCTGGGCCTGCTGCGGCTGCCCGGGGTGTCGTGGGTAAGGGGGCGCGAGAGGGTGACCTACGTGCACCTGCTGCTGGCGCGGCACGAGCTCTTGTGGGCGGACGGGCTGGTCTGCGAGAGCTTCTTTCCGGGGCGGATGGCGCTGCGGCTGCTGGCGGCGGAGGACCGGGCGGAGGTTCTCGGCTTGTGGGGGCTGTCGCGCGAGGGCGCCGGGCCGGAAATGGCAGCGCGGCCGCTGCTGACAAGGCGGGAGACGGCGGCGCGGGTTGGCGGCGGTGTGAGGCGGGTTCTGGGGGTGAGGTAGAGGCGGCCTTTTAGGGTTGGCCGTTGTGTGGACACAGTCGGCCGGGCGGGTGCCAGACCGCGAGGCAGGCGTGACGTGCCCATCCCGTCCCGGCCACCGAGCCGGGACCTCGGCCGGTCAGAGGCCGCGGGTCAGGCCCGGGGCGGGCAGTTTCCGCGATCGGGTGGGGTGGCGGAAAATTGGAATTTTCCGGTCCGTTTTCTGAAGAAAACGGGCTCGCGGGCTTGGCCGGTCAGGCGAAATCCGACCGCGCGTAGCCTTGCAGGAACAGGAGCGCCGTCAGGTCGCCGTGGTTGATGCGCACGTCGCACTGGGCGGCGACCGAGGGTTTGGCGTGGAGGGCGACGCCGGTGCCGGCCAGTTCGAGTATGCCGAGGTCGTTGGCGCCGTCGCCCACCGCGATCACGTCCGCGGGCGTGAGGCCGAGGCGGGCGGTGATGTCGTGGAGGGCCTGGACCTTGGCGTCGCGGCCGAGGATGGGCTGGGCGACGTGGCCCGTGAGGGTGCCGTTCTCGATCAGGAGGGTGTTGGCGCGGTTCTCGTGAAAGCCCAGCTCCTCGGCCACTTTCGCAGTGAAATTGGTGAAGCCGCCGGAGACCAGCGCGGCATGGGCGCCGTGGGCCTTCATGGTCGAGAGCAGCTCACGCCCGCCGGGCATGTAGGTGATGCGGGTGGCGAGCACCTCGGCGATGACGGTCTCGGGCAGGCCCTTGAGCAGGGCGACGCGTTCGGTGAGCGCCCCCTCGAAATCCAGCTCGCCGTTCATGGCGCGGGCGGTGATGTCGCGCACATGGGGGCCGACGCCGGCTTCCTCGGCCAGCTCGTCGATGCATTCCTGCTGGATCATGGTGCTGTCCATGTCGGCCAGCAGCATCTTCTTCGCGCGGTTTTCGGCCGGTTGGATGACGAGGTCGGTCGCGCCCTTCTGCAGGTGGTCCCACACCTCCCAGCGGTTGCCGGGGAGGGCCTCCATCGGGAACTCGGCAGCCTCGTCGGGGGAGAGCCATTGCGCGTCGCCGCCGCCCCAGGCGTTGCGCAGGCTGTCGACGAGCGCGGGCTGCAGCGTGCCGCGCGGGGCGATCAGGGTGGCGATGTACATTGGGCGGCCCTCCGTCGGTTGGGTGTCGGTGCGGGATAGACCACAGGCACCGGCGGAGGGCCAGCGGGTTTTAGCTGCCGCCGGTCTCCACGTCGGGCAGGGGCGGCAGGGTGCGCAGGTAGAGGATGAGGGCGGAGAGGTCGTCGCCGGTCATCTTCGCGAGGTAGGGGTAGGGCATGGGCGGCAGCATGGGCGAGCCGTCGGGGCGCTGGCCCTTGGTGATCATGTCGGCGACCTCCGCATCGGTATAGTTTGCCAGCCCGTCGGCGTGGCTGGTGAGGTTGGAGGCGACCGAGGTGCCCCACGGGCCGGGGATGACCAGCCCGCCGCGGCCGAGATGGGTGTCGAGCATCGGCCCCTGCGGCCCGAAGGTGGTGTGGCAGTCCATGCAATGCGCGACCGGCCCGGCGAGGTAGGCGCCGTATTCCGGGGTGACGCCGCGGGGGATGTCGGCGATGGTGTCCACGGGCGGGCCATAGGCCGGGGGCAGGGGGATGTTGTATTCCGAGGGCGGCACGCCGTTCTCGACCGGGGGCAGGGCGCGCAGGTAGGCGACGATGGCGGCGAGGTCGGTGTCGGAGAGGCCGCGATAGACCGAGAAGGGCATCGGCGGGCCGATCAGCGAGCCGTCGGGGCGGAGGCCTTCGCGGATGGCGCGGGCGAGCTCTTCGTCGCTCCACTGGCCCAGCGGCCCGGCGGGGGTGAGGTTGGGGGCGTAGGCGGTGAACTCGGGCACTTCCATGACGAATCGCCCGGCGAGGTTCTGGCCCGGCAGGGGCTGGCCCGCCTGGTCGATGGGCGAGTGGCAGTTGCCGCAGCCGGCGGGCCCCTCGACGAGGTAGGCGCCGCGTTCCTCGGGGGTTTCGGCATGGGCGGAAAGGGGGCACGTGGCAAGGGCAAGTGCGGCGATGAGCGTGGGAAGACGCATCTGGCTGATCCTGGCTGTCCGGGCCCCGGTGTTCCTTTCGCAGGTCGGGGCGGGCGGGCGTTGCGGTGACGTGTCACCACCCTAGCAGATCGGCGCCCGCGCTCTGGCGGGATTGCGACGCGGCGGTTTCCGATCGGAACCGAAAGCGTCGCAAATCGACATCAAACCGGCGCTGGGGAGCGATTTCTGCGCTTGCAAAGGCCGGGAAAGAGACTTACTCCCATCCGTGGGACACCCCTCCCCAACGAGGGGCGCTTATCTGGAAGGGTAGCAGCAATGGCTATTTCGCAACCGGCAACGCGGCCGGGTAATCCGCGTTTCTCCTCTGGCCCCTGTGCCAAACCCCCCGTTTTCAAACTCGAGAATCTGAAGGACGCGCCGCTGGGCCGCTCTCACCGTGCCGCTGTCGGCAAGGCCAAGCTGAAGGCCGCGATCGAAGGCACGCGCGAGGTTCTGGGCATTCCGGAAGACTACAAGATCGGCATCGTGCCGGCGTCGGATACCGGCGCGGTGGAGATGGCGATGTGGAACCTGCTTGGCGAGCGCAAGGTCGAGATGCTGGCCTGGGAAAGCTTCGGCTCGGGCTGGGTCACGGACGTGGTCAAGCAGCTGAAACTCGATGCCGAGGTGAAGACCGCCGAGTATGGCGAGATCGTCGACCTCGACGGTGTCGATACCGATAATGACGTGGTGTTCACCTGGAACGGCACGACGAGCGGCGTGCGGGTGCCGAACGGCGACTGGATCAAGGAAGATCGCGCCGGGCTGACCATCTGCGACGCCACGTCGGCCGCCTTCGCGCAGCACCTGCCGTGGGACAAGCTGGATGTGACCACGTTCAGCTGGCAGAAGGTGCTGGGCGGCGAGGCCGCGCATGGCATGCTGATCCTGAGCCCGCGGGCGGTGGAGCGGCTGGAGAGCTATACCCCGCCGTGGCCGCTGCCGAAGATCTTCCGGCTGACCAAGGGCGGCAAGCTGATCGACGGGATTTTCGAGGGCGCGACGATCAACACGCCGTCGATGCTGGCGGTGGAGGATTACCTGCTGGCGCTCGACTGGGCGCGGTCGGTGGGTGGCATGGAGGGGCTGCGCGAGCGGGCCTATGCCAACCTGGCGGCGGTGCAGGGGTTCGTGACCGAGAATGACTGGATTGCGTTCCTGGCGCAGGAGCCGGCGATCCGGTCGAACACGTCCGTTTGCCTGAAGTTCACCGATGAGCGGATCAAGGACGGTGCCGGGTTCGCCAAGGCGGTGGCCAAGCGGCTGGAGGCGGAAGAGGTGGCGTATGACATCAGCTCGTATCGCGACGCGCCGGCCGGTTTGCGGATCTGGTGCGGCGGGACGGTGGAGACATCGGACGTGACCGCTTTGATGCCGTGGATCAAGTGGGCCTATGAGGCCGAGATCGAGGCGTTGTCAGAGACGGCGTGATGGTGGGTTTCACCCACCCTACGGCGGCGTAGGGTGGGGACCTGCCCCCAATTGCTCAATACATTCTCAATCTAAAGGACCAGGAAAAATGGCTCCCAAGGTACTTGTTTCCGACAAGCTGTCGGACACCGCTGTGCAGATCTTCCGCGACCGGGGGATCGATGTCGACTTCATGCCCGAGCTGGGCAAGGACAAGGACAAGCTGGCCGAGGTCATCGGCGAATATGACGGCCTTGCCATCCGCTCGGCCACCAAGGTGACGGCGAAGCTTCTGGAAAGCGCGTCCAACCTGAAGGTGATCGGCCGCGCCGGGATCGGCACCGACAATGTCGACAAGGAGGCCGCGTCGAAGAAGGGCATCATCGTGATGAACACGCCCTACGGCAACATGATCACGACGGCCGAACATGCCATCGCGATGATGTTCTCGGTCGCGCGGCAGATCCCGGAGGCGAGCGCCTCGACCCAGGCCGGGAAGTGGGAGAAGTCGCGCTTCATGGGGGTCGAGCTGACCGGCAAGACGCTGGGCGTGATCGGCGCCGGGAATATCGGCGGGATCGTCTGTGACCGGGCGCGGGGGCTGAAGATGAAGGTGGTGGCCTTCGACCCGTTCCTGAGCCAGGAGAAGGCCGACAAGATGGGGGTCGAGAAGGTCGAGCTGGACGAGCTGCTGAAGCGGTCGGATTTCGTGACGCTGCACGTGCCGCTGACCGAGCAGACGAAGAACATCCTGTCGCGCGAGAACATGGAGAAGATGAAGAAGGGCGCGCGCGTCATCAACTGTGCCCGGGGCGGGCTGGTCGACGAGGAGGCGCTGGCCGATCTGCTGAAGTCGGGCCATATCGGCGCGGCGGCCTTCGACGTGTTCACGGTGGAGCCGGCGACGGAGAACCCGCTCTTCGGTCTGCCCAACGTGGTCTGCACGCCGCATCTCGGCGCCGCGACGACCGAGGCGCAGGAGAACGTGGCGCTGCAGGTGGCCGAGCAGATGTCGGATTACCTGCTGACCGGCGCCGTGACCAACGCGCTCAACATGCCGTCGGTGACGGCGGAAGAGGCCAAGGTGATGGGCCCGTGGCTCAAGCTGTCGGATCACCTGGGCGGGTTCATCGGCCAGATGACCGACGAGCCGATCAAGGCGATCAACATCCTCTATGACGGGGTGGTGGCCGAGATGAACCTCGAGGCGCTGACCTGTTCGGCGGTGGCGGGGATCATGAAGTCGGTGAACCCGGAGGTGAACATGGTCTCGGCCCCGCTGATGGCCAAGGAGAAGGGCGTCAAGATCTCGACCACGCGGCAGGACAAGTCGGGCGCCTTCGAGGGCTATATCAAGCTGACGGTGGTGACCGACCGGCGCGAGCGGTCGATCGGGGGCACGGTGTTCAGTGACGGGAAGCCGCGCTTCATCCAGATCAAGGGGATCAACATCGATGCCGAGATCGGGGCGCATATGCTCTATACCACCAACAAGGACGAGCCCGGGATCATCGGCACGCTGGGCCAGACCATGGGCGAGAACGGCGTGAACATCGCCAACTTCACCCTGGGCCGGTCGGCGGCGGGGGGCGAGGCGATTGCCTTGCTCTACGTCGATGCGCCGGTGGGCAAGGACGTGATCGCCAAGCTGCACGCGACGGGCAAGTTCCAGCAGATCGCGCCGCTGCAGTTCGACGTGGTGTGACATGCGCCTTGCGAGGGAATGACGGAAGCGCCGCCCTACGGGGCGGCGTTTTTGCGTGGGGGTGCGGGGGCTTGCCCGATGCGGGGGGCGCCGCGTGCCGGCGCCGCCAAGGCTTGCCACCCCCGCCCCCCTTTGCTTTAACCGGTTCGGCAACCCGCCCGGGAGGAAACCCATGGTCGATATCGCGACCCGTGTCTGGAACCATAAATGGAAGATCGACCCGATCGTCCGCTCGCTCATCGACACGGATTTCTACAAGCTGCTGATGTGCCAGTCGGTGTTCCGCAACAAGCCCGACACGCAGGTCACCTTTTCGCTGATCAACCGCTCGACCGACGCGAAGCTGGCCGAGCTGGTGGACGAGGGCGAGCTGCGCGAACAGCTCGACCATATCCGCTCGCTTTCCCTGACACGGGGCGAGAGCACATGGCTGCGCGGCAACACCTTCTATGGCAAGCGGCAGATGTTCACGCCGGCCTTCATGGAATGGTTCGAGAACCTGCGCCTGCCGCCCTACCAGCTTGAAAAGCGCGACGGGCAATACGAGCTGACCTTCGAGGGGTCATGGCCCGAGGTGATGCTCTGGGAGATCCCGGCGCTGGCGGTGCTGATGGAATTGCGCGGCCGCGCCGTCCTGCACGACATGCGACGGTTCGAGCTGCAGGTGCTCTATGCCCGCGCCATGACCAAGCTGTGGGAGAAGGTCGAGCGCCTGCGCGACGTGCCCGGCCTGCGGATCGCAGATTTCGGCACGCGGCGGCGGCATTCCTTCCTCTGGCAGGACTGGTGCGTGCGGGCCATGTGCGAGGGGCTGGGGGAGAAATTCGTCGGCACCTCCAATTGCCTGATCGCCAAGAACCGCGATCTCGAGGCGATCGGCACCAACGCGCACGAATTGCCGATGGTCTATGCCGCGCTGGCCGATAGCGATGCGGACCTCGCGCGCGCGCCCTATGACGTCCTGTCGGACTGGCACGAGGAGCATGACGGCAACCTGCGGATCATCCTGCCCGACACCTACGGCACCAAGGGGTTCCTCGACCGCGCGCCCGACTGGCTGGCGGGCTGGACGGGCATCCGCGTCGACAGCGGCGACCCGGCGGAGGGGGCGGAGATCGCCATCGACTGGTGGAAATCCCGCGGCGAGGATCCGACGAAGAAGCTCATCATCTTCTCCGACGGGCTCGACACCGACAAGATCATCGACCTGCACAGCCGCTTCGCCGGGCGCTGCCGCCCCTCCTTCGGCTGGGGCACGCTGCTGACGAACGACTTCCGCGGCCTGACGCCCGACGACCGGCTCGCGCCCTTCTCGCTGGTGTGCAAGGCGGTTTCGGCCAACGGGCGGCCGACGGTGAAGCTCTCCGACAACCCCAACAAGGCGATGGGCCCGGACAGCGAGATCGCCCGCTACAAGCGCGTCTTCGGCGTGGGGGAACAGGAGGCGCTGG
The DNA here is from genome assembly GCF_040223625.1 of Roseovarius sp. Taxonomy (GTDB): domain Bacteria; phylum Pseudomonadota; class Alphaproteobacteria; order Rhodobacterales; family Rhodobacteraceae; genus Roseovarius. Next base: position 50,218 of record NZ_JAVKFX010000036.1, read on the forward strand.
AGGTGGTGGTGTGACAGGCGCCGTCTGCCTCACCTTCGACGACCTTTTCGCCGGAAGCTGGCACGCGGCGCGGCCGGTCTTCGACGAATTCGGCGCGCGGGCCACCTTCTGCGTCTGCAACCTGCACAATGCCAAGCCGCGGCAGGTGAAGAAGCTGCAGGCGCTGCAGGCGGACGGGCACGAGATCGCCTTCCACTCCCGCACCCATCCGAAGCTGGGGCCCTACCTGCGCCGGCACGGCCTGGCCCATTGGCTGGAGCACGAGATCGACGCGGGCGTGGCCGAGCACCGGGCCCTGGGCTTTCCCGCGAAGAGCTTTGCCAGCCCGTTCCATGCCTTCACCGAGGAGACGTTGGCCGAGACGGCCAAACGCTTTGCCGTGACCCGCGCGGCCGGGCCGAAGAACCTCTCGGAGGGCGATATTCCCGCGCGCCTCTACCATGCGCCGGGGCCGCATAACGCGGTCGATTGCGTGGGGTTCTGCGACTTCCGGCACAGCGTCTTTCCGGGGTGGGACTGGCAGGAGCGCCTGCTGGACCGGATCGCCGAGACGGGCGGCACGGGGGTGTTCGCCGGCCACGACATCAGGGCGCCGGGCAAGGGCTCGCAGTTCTTCTCGACCCCGGAGGATCTGCGGCGGTTCCTGGGGGCGGTTGTTGAGCGGGGGGTGGGGTTCAGGACGTTGGGGGAGGTGGGGGTGTAGGCCAGAGGCCTCATGAAAACTTTAATAATCCGGGCGGATCACGGTCATTGGCTTAAGCGCGAGTCTTTGGCTCTCGGACAATCCGTTAGCTTCTGCCATTATCCGCTCATGCAATTTTGACACCGCCCTTTCGACATAACTATCCGTGTGCAAGACGAGTGTGCGTAATGCCTCGACGGGCTTCGAAAGCGCGCTTACCGGGAGATCAAATCGCACAACTTTCACGTCGAGAATTTCGTTGTCTTTGTCGAGAACAAGCCCGGCCTCAAACGATACTCCAACGTCCTCTGGATGGTTGAAACGGTTATCTCGGACTCGGCGCCATTTTTTGTGCTGCTCCAATAAATCGGGATACCCCTGAAAAACGTTCCTTGGATCAAGCTTGGCTGCGTATCTTCCAGTTTGAAAACATGAGAAATAGTAGGTGCACGCTGACGAAGTAAGTGCTTCTTTCATTGGGGAAGTATGCTGACCATTCTTGTTGACGGCCTCTAAGGACGACACGTGGTTCAGAAGCGTTCGGCACTCAAACAGGATGTGTTGAGCGTTTCGGAGCTTGATTAAGCGCTTCGTGAATGCGCTTTCATACTTGAGAATTCTGCAGTCCTCGTCGTAGCCGTCGAGTAGCAGGCTGCCATTAACAAGTCGCATGTACCCACCTTCTTAAAATGCCGTTTTCCGTTAGTATCCAGCTACGCCGATTTAGAATTATTTTGGGCCGTCTGGGAATCTCCTCAAACCCACCGCCCCGCGTCCATCCGCTGGTGCAGCACCCGGATCACCTCGACCGCCTCCTCCGTTTCCCTGAAATAGATCACGTGCCGCCCGCTGCGCGCCCGGCGCGTTCCGGGCCAAACGTCTTCTGCGCTGCTTGTCACGGCCCGCCCTTCCGGCAATGCGCCAATCACGGCACGGATTGCCTCGACGTAACGGTTCGCCTGTGGGCGTCCCCATCGGTCGGCTGAATAGGTCCAGTTATCGCGAAGGTCGCGCAGCGCCTTCCTTGAATAGCGAAGCCGCCTCACCCGCGATACTTGGCGTTCATCTCGGCCAGGAACTCATCAAAGTCGAACTCTTCCACGAACCCGCTTTCCTCGCCCTCGATGATCTCGGCCCTCAGCCGTTCCAGTTTCTCTTCTTCCACTTCCAACATCCGCAACCCCGCGCGCACGACGTCACTGGCCGAGCTGTAGCGGCCACTTTCCACCGCGCGGGTTATGAAATCGTTAAAGTGGTCGCTGAGCACGACCGAGGTGTTGCGGGGCATGGGCGCTCTCCTTCCCGCTCAATATACCAATCCTTGGTACATCCCGCAACGGAAGGCGCCGCGGCGCGTCCTCACTCCTCCCCCTCGACCCGCCCGCGCAAAGCCTTCACCTCCCCGCGCACCTTCTTGGCCTTCAGACGTCGCTTCTTCGCGCCCAGCGACGGCTTCGTGGGGATGCGGCGTTTGGGCTTCTCGCAGGCCTTCTTCACCAGCTCCGCCAGCCGGTCGCGGGCGATTTCGCGGTTGCGGGCCTGGCTGCGGGTGTCCTCGACCTGGATCAGCACTGCGCCGTCCTTCGTCCAGCGCCGGCCGGCGAGGCGCTTGAGGCGGCGTTTCACCGGGTCGGGCAGGTTGGGGGAGCGTTCGGCCTCGAAGCGCAGTTCGACCGCCGTCGAGACCTTGTTGACGTTCTGACCGCCGGGGCCGCCCGAGCGGGTGAACTGTTCGGTCAGTTCCCAGTCCTCGATGGTGATCTGGCTGGTGATGCGCAGCATGGCGTTCTCTCCGGGCGGGGCGTCGGTACCGGGCAGGGCCGACATCAAAAGGGCCGCCCCGGCAAGGAAGCGGCCCTCTAGAGTTGTAGGAGGCGGTGCGGTTAGGCGCACCAATCCGGGGGCGTCATGCGCCCAGGGGCTGCCCTAGACGAGACCCTCCCGAACTGTTCCGTCACCTCTCTCCAATACCTCTATAGACACTGGATCACCTCCTTTCAAACTGTTGCCGTTATCCACAGCCTGACACAGAATTCGGCTTTGTCAAAACAAAATCATGTGGCGCGGTTCGTCAGTGACCTCACGATGATGCGAAACGGCACTAAAGTAAGCAAAGCCAGGGCCAGCTTGACCATCCAGTCCGCCACCGCCAGCGAGATCCAGAGCGGCACGACGGGCCCGAGGCCCAGCAGGGGCAGCGCCTCGTTGGCCCAGCCGACATCGTTGCCGGGTTCCAGCATGGTGAGGCTGGCGGAGAAGGCGATGGTGAAGAAGAGCGCGGTGTCGACGGTGCTGCCGATCAGCGAGGAGACCATCGGCGCGCGCCACCACGCGCCGGCGCGGAGACGGTCGAAGATGCCGATGTCGAGCAGTTGCGCCGTGAGGAACGCGACGGCCGAGCCCAGCGCGATGCGCAGGGTGACCAGCGGCCCGAACTCGCCCGTGATCTGCGTGCCGATGAAGGAACAGGCGAGCCCGACGAGAAAGCCCGCGAAGACCACGCGGCGGGCGGCGGCGCGCCCGTAGACCCGGTTCATCACGTCGGTCACGAGGAAGGCCAGCGGATAGGTGAACGCCCCCCATGTCAGCCACTGGCCGAACAGGAACTGCACCAGGATGTTCGAGGCCACGACGATCGCGGCCATGGCCAGGATGCCGGGAAGCAGGTGGTGTTTCATGACGGTGGTGGGTCCTTGCGATGCTGGCCCTGACGGGCGACCGGCCGCCCCTACAGGCTGGCCGGTCCGTTGGCAAGGCCCGCGCCTATTCCGAGGTCAGCACCGACACGCATTGGCCCGGCAGGTCGGCCATGGTCAGCTCGCGCCGCGGGTTGGGGCGCGGGGCGTTGGGGTCGGGCGGCGGCGGGTTGATGATGTTGCGCACCCACTGTTCCGCATCATCACAGCCATCGCCGGCGGGCGGCGCCGCTTGGTTCTCGCAGTTCTTGGCGCCGCGCGGACAGCTCAGCCGGACGTGGAAATGGTAGTGGTGCCCGTACCACGGCCGGATCTTGTTCAGGTAGGAGCGGTCGCCCGTCTCCTCCTTGCACATCCGGACCTTGGCGCCGGGGAAGACGAAGATCCGGGCGGTGCGCGGATCCTGCGCGGCGGCCTTGATGATCTCGTGATGCTGGCGCGTCCAGTTGTCGTTGGTATAGGCCCCGTTCGCCCGCCGCAGCGAGATCGAGGAGATGTTCTCGCGCTCGGCCCGGGTGAGGTTCAGCCGCTTGGGCGGCAGCATCCAGATATCGACGTCGAGCCCCATCTGGTGGCTGCGGTGCCCGGTCAGCATCGGCCCGCCGCGCGGCTGGCTGATATCGCCGACATAGAGGCCCTCCCAGCCCGGCTGCTGCGCCGCCTTGGCCGAGAGTTTCTTGATGAAATCGATGGTCTCGGGGTGGCCCCAGTTGCGGTTCCGCGACAGGCGCATCGCCTGCCATGTCGGCCCGGTTTCGGGCAGTTGCACGCCGCCGGCGACACAGCCCTTGGCATAGCTGCCGAAGGGCGTGGGCGCCTGTTGCGAGCCCTGCGGCCGGGCGCCGAAAAGCTGCTTGGCCTCGACGCCCTGCATCGAGGACGGGATGTTCTGGGTCGAGAGGATCGGCTCGCTCGCCGCGTAATCCTGCGGCGCCGAGCCGCCACAGCCCGCGAGGCCGATGATGAGCGCGATCAGTTTGACGTGACGGACCATGTGTCGCTGTCCCCTTCTGCTTTCACCCAGCGTAGCAGGACGAGGCCGATCAGGAAAAGAAGAATTACCGGCGAGACGCCGATCCGCGCACTGCCGCTGAGCGTGGTGACGAGACCGATCAGCGCCGGCGCCATGAAGGCCGTCGCCCGCCCCGACAGGCCGTAGAGGCCGAAGCTTTCGGTGGGGGCCGCCGGATCGGTATGGCGCACCATCAGCGTGCGGCTGGAGGCCTGCAACACGCCCCCCAGCCCCCCGATCAGCGCGCCGCAGCCGAAGAACACCATGTCCGGCAGGGCCGAGCCAGGTTCCAGCGGGATGCCGAAGAACTGGGCCCGGTCCATCCCCACCACGGTGAAGCAGACCAGCATCAGCCCGAGGATCGCCACGATGATCACCGGCTTGGGTCCGAAGGCCCGGTCGAACCGGCCGCCGACCCAGCTGAACGCCGCCGCCGAGATCGCCCCGACGATGCCGAAGATGGCCACCGAGATGATGGACCAGTTCAGCACCAGCACCGCGTAGGTGCCGCCGAACCCGTAAAGCCCGTTCACCGCGTCGCGGTAGAACATCGACGAGCCGAGATAGACCGACAGGCTGACCCGGTGTTTCAGCGCCACGATCGACTTTTTCAGCAGGCGCAGCGCGTCGCCCACCCCGCGCCCCTTGCGGGAGGGGCCGGTATCGCGCACCCAGAGGAAGTAGGGGATCATGAACACCGCGTACCACAGCGCCGTGAACGGCCCGACGAAGCGCGTGCCCTCGCGCGCGTCGGGGTCGAGGCCGAGGGCCGGATCGGCGCCCAGCAGCGTCTTGCCGCCATCGTCGAAGAACAGCGTCAGCATGATCGCCAGCGACACGATCCCGCCGACATAGCCGAAGGCGAAGCCAGAGCCCGAGACGGCGCCGGCCTCCTCCTTGGGCGCGAGCGAGGGAAGTTGCGAGTTGACGAAGATCAGCGCGTATTCCGCCCCGATGAAGCCGATGCCGAAGCAGGACAGCGCGAACAGCATGTTCGACCCGTCCGGCTGGGTCCACCAGATGCCGGTGGCGCCGACCACGTACATCACCGAGAACGCCACGATCCACGGAAGCCGCCGCCCGGCGGTATCGGCCAGCGCGCCGATGATCGGCGCCCCGAACCCGATGATCAGCCCGGTCACCGTCAGGCACATCGACCACAGGCCTTGGGCCCGTGCATCCGCCGCCTCTTCGGCGAGGCCGGCCGTCATGAAGTGCTCGGACGCCACCGAGGCGAAGAACGGCCCGAAGACGAAGGTGACCAGCAACGTGTGATAGGGCTGGCTGGCCCAGTCGAAAAAGTACCAGCCCCAGATGCGTTTGCGCCGCGACGGTTCCGCCATGCCTGTCCCCAATGCCTTGTCCGCGATAAGACAGGCTCAGAGGCAGGCTTTCAAGTCAATCCTGCATCGGCGGCCACGGCCGCACGTTGTCGGCCTCGATCCACGCGGCCACCCACTCGGGCGCGGGCGGCGCCTCGGCCTCCACGCCAAGCTCGGCCATCAGCTCGGCCGGCGGCACGATCCCGTCCTTGCCGGTGACGGCCGAGCGATAGACGATGTGGTTGGCGCAGTCGCCGTTCTTCTTCCACATCGCCTGTTCGATATAGAAGAACTTGTCGTCCCAGAAGGCGAGGCGCGAGCGCATCTCGACCGTCTCGAACATGGTGATCCGGCGCCTGTACCGCACGCTCGCCCCCGCCATGGTCAGCCCCCAGCGCCGGCGCCTGAGCACCTTGACCAGCCCCACGCGATAGGCCATCGGGATGCGCCCGAGGTCATAGAGCGTCAGCGTCCGCCCGTTGTTCAGCTCCATCCACATGTCGATATCCCACGGCAGGCAGACATGCCGCGACACATGCGTGCCGAACACCGAAAGCGGCGCCGCCTTGCGGTATTTCCACACCTGCCAGAACATCCGGATGAAAGGGTACATGGGGCGTTGCCTCCTGCGGTTTGCCCCTGACCTCTGCCCGCCTGTCCGCAACGTCAACCGAAACCCTGCGTCAGACTTGCGATTCAGAAGCCGCCCGCTTAGGTGTTGAGCGGTCGCAGATCGAGGAAGGTGCCGATGACGTCGATTTTACAGATCCTGTTTCTTCTGCTGGATATCCTGTGGTTCTTCATCATCGCCCACGTGATCATGAGCTGGCTGATCAATTTCCAGGTGCTGAACCTGCACCAGCCGCTGGTGGCGCAGATCTGGGACATGCTCAACCGCATCCTCGAACCGATCTACCGGCCGATCCGCAAGATCCTTCCGCCGATGTCGGGCATCGACCTCGCACCCCTGGTGGCGCTGATCGGCGTCTACGCGATCCGGATCATCCTGGCGAACAACGCAGCGGCGTTTTACTGAGCCGGGTCTTGTTTACCGAATCTTAGTGTGAAAAGGTTCTGCGTAAGAGCAGACAGATAAAATTCTACGGGCCTTTTCATGCACAGCGCTGCCACGCTTTTGCACGATGTCTTCGGATTCCAGAGCTTCCGGCCGGGGCAGGAAGAGATCGTTCACACCGTCGCCGAGGGCCGCAACACGCTGGCCATCATGCCCACGGGCGGGGGCAAATCCCTGTGCTATCAACTGCCCGCGCTGCTGCGCGAGGGGGTGACGGTGGTGATCTCGCCGCTGATCGCGCTGATGCGCGACCAGGTGCGGGCGCTGCGGGCCGCGGGGGTCGAGGCCGGCGCGCTGACCTCGGGCAATACCGAGGAGGAGACCCGCGCGGTGTGGGAGGCGCTGGAAGAGGGGCGGCTGAAGCTGCTCTACATCGCCCCCGAACGGCTCGCCGCCGGCTCCTCGATGGGGATGCTGCGGCGGATCGGCGTGTCGCTCATCGCGGTGGACGAGGCGCATTGCGTCTCGCAATGGGGGCATGATTTTCGGCCCGATTACCTGCGGATCGGCGAGTTGCGGCGCGCGCTTGACGTGCCGCTGGCGGCCTTTACCGCCACCGCCGATGCCGAGACGCAGGACGAGATCGTTCAGAAGCTCTTCGACGGGCACCCGCCGCAGACCTTCCTGCGCGGCTTCGACCGGCCCAACATCCACCTCGCCTTTGCCGAGAAGGACCGCCCGCGCCAGCAGGTGACCGGCTTCGTCGCCGCCCGCAAGGGGCAGTCGGGGATCGTCTATTGCGGCACGCGGGCGAAGACGGAGACGCTGGCCAAGGCGCTGCGCGATGACGGGCACAACGCCTGCCACTACCATGGCGGGATGGAGGCCGACGACCGCCGCCATGTGGAACACCGGTTCAGCACCGAGGACGGGCTGATCGTCGTGGCCACCGTCGCCTTCGGCATGGGGGTCGACAAGCCGGATATCCGCTGGGTGGTGCATGCCGACCTGCCCAAGTCGATCGAGGCCTATTACCAGGAGATCGGCCGCGCGGGCCGGGATGGCGCGCCGGCGGAGACGCTGACCCTGTTCGGCGCCGACGATATCCGCCTGCGCCGGAGCCAGATCGACGAGGGGCTGGCGCCGCCCGAGCGGCGGCTGGCCGATCACGCGCGGCTCAACGCGCTGCTCGGTCTGGCCGAGGCGCTGGAATGCCGCCGCACCACGCTTCTGCGCTATTTCGGGGAGGAGGCGCAGGGCTGTGGCAATTGCGACCTCTGCGACCGGCCGCCGGAAACCTTCGATGCGACCGAGGCGGTGCAGAAGGCGCTGTCGGCCGCGTTGCGGACGGGGGAGTATTTCGGCGCCGGGCACCTGATCGACGTGCTGACCGGGAACGAGACCGAGAAGGTCCGCGCCCGGGGTCATGACGACCTGCCCACCTTCGGCGTCGGCCGCGATATCGACCGCCGCGGCTGGCAGGCGATCTTCCGGCAGATGATGGGGCACGACCTTGTCCGCCCCGACCCCGAGCGCCACGGCGCGCTGCGCATCACCGAGGCCGCGCACCCTGTGCTGCGCGGCGAAGAGGCCATCACGCTGCGCCGCGACACGATGCAGAAGACCCCCCGCCGCCCCGCCGCCAAGGCGCTGGTGTCGGAGGAGGACGCGCCGCTGCTCTCGGCGCTGAAGGCCAAGCGCCGCGCGCTGGCCGAGGCGGCGAAGATGCCCGCCTATATCGTCTTCAACGACCGCACCCTGATCGAGATGGCCGAGCGCCGGCCGCAGACGCTCGACGATATGGCGCGGATCAGCGGCGTCGGCGCCAAGAAGCTGGAGCAGTACGGCGCGGGGTTCCTCGAGGTGATCCGGGGCGAGGCCGAGGCCATGCACCCCACCCGCCGCAAGCTGGCCGGGCGCGAGGCGGGGGAGCTGTACGACCGGCTTCTGGCCGTGCAGGCCGACCTGGCGCGGGGGGAATGCGGCACCGACAAGCCGCTCAGCTGCTCATCCTCGCTGCTCGCCCGCGTCGCCTCGGCCCGGCCGGGCACGCTGCAGGACATGGCGCGCCTGCTGGGCGAGAAACGCTCCGACCGGTTCGGCGCGGCGTTTCTGGACGTTCTGCAGATGGCGGATTAAGTCACCGGCAACGGATTTTACCTGGGGGATCGATCAATGCTGGTGGTGCTTTCGCCTGCGAAGAAACTCGACATGTCGGCGGTGGATCTCCCCGCCACCGACCCGCATTTCGCCGAGGACGCCACGGCGCTGGCCAGAACCGCCCGCCGCCTGACGCGGAAAGACCTGCAGAAGCTCATGGGGATCAGCGAAACCCTCGCCAAGCTCAACGCCGACCGGTTCAAGGCCTTCGGCACGATGGAGACCAAGCCCGCCGCGCTGGCCTTCGCCGGTGACACCTATACCGGGCTCGAGGCCGGCTCTCTCGAACCGGAGGAGATGGAGTATGCGCAGGAGCATCTGCGCATCCTGTCGGGGCTTTACGGTCTCCTCCGCCCCCGCGACGCAATCGAGCCCTACCGCCTCGAAATGGGCAGCCGCCTGAAAACCCGGCGCGGCACATCGCTTTACGACTACTGGGGCGACCGCATCGCCAAGGCGCTCAACGAGCACGCCGAGACGCTGGGCACCGACACGCTGGTCAACTGCGCCAGCCAGGAATATTTCGGCGCCGTCAAGCCGGGCGCGCTCAAGCTTCGCGTCGTCACGCCGGTGTTCATGGAGGACAAGCCCGAGGGCCCCAAGGTGGTCAGCTTCTTCGCCAAGCAGGCGCGCGGGGCGATGGCCCGCTTCATCCTCCAGCGCCGTTTGACCGACGCCGACAGCCTGTCCGGTTTCGACAGCGGCGGCTACCGCCACCGCCCTGACCTGTCGGAGCCCGGCAAACCCGTCTTCGTCCGACCTCAGCAGGCGGCCTGAACCCCGGCCCCCGGCGGGCGCACCCCCGCCGGACAGGCCGCCGCGATCTCGGCGGTGATCGCCGCCTTGCTCAGCGGCTTGGTCATGTACCGATCCAGCCCGGCGGCCAGGATATCCGCCTCGTCCCCGCCCATGGCATGGGCCGTCATCGCCACGATGGGCACGTGGCGCCCGGTCTTCGCCTCGGCCTCGCGGATACAACGCGTGGCGGCCTTCCCGTCCATTTCCGGCATGGAAATGTCCATGAAGATCAGGTCGGGCGCGAATTCGTGGTGGCCCTCCACCGCCTCCACCCCGTTGCCGGCAAAGCGCAGCTCGATATCCAGCGCTGCCACCATCTTGGAGAAGACCAGCCGGTTGGTCCGGTTGTCCTCGGCCGCCAGCACCCGCATCGCCCGGCCCCCGCCCCCGGCCATGGCCGGGCCGAACGCCCCGTCCAGCCCGCGCAGGGCGGCGAAGATATCGCTCCGCTGCAGGGGCCGGGGCAGCACGCCCTGCACATGGGCGCGGGCCGGGTCCTGCTCGGCCACGTCCGGATCGGCGCTCAGCACCAGCACGGGCATTTCGTGCCCCGCCGCCCGCATCGCCTCGGCCAGTTCCATGCCGTCCATTTCGGGCATGGTGTGCGCCGTCAGCACGAGGTCGACAGCCCCCGGCAGCGCCGCCAGAGCCGCCGCGCCGCTTTCCGCGCCCGTCACCGACAGGCCGAGCGCGCCCATCTGCCGTTCCAGCACTGCCCGCCGCGTCGCCTGCGGGTCGACGACCAGCACCGTGCGCAACCCCTCGGGCAGGTGCACGTCCTCGGCCTCCAGCGCCTCGGCCGCCGGCAGGGTGAGGGTGAAGCCGAAGGTCGAGCCGACGCCCTCCTCCGACTCCACCCAGATCCGGCCGCCCATCTTGCCGATCAGCTGCTGCGAGATTGCCAGCCCCAGCCCCGAGCCCTCGAACTTGCGGTTGCGCGCTTCGTCGACCTGGTTGAACTCGCCGAAGATGTGCTTCGCCTTGTCCGCCGGGATGCCGATGCCGGTATCCTCGATGCTGACATGCAGCTCGGTCATGCCGTCCGCGCCCTGCACCCCGGTCGCCCGGACGATGACGTGCCCGGCCTCGGTGAACTTGACCGCGTTGCCGATCAGGTTGGTCAGCACCTGCCGGATGCGCCCCGGATCGCCCCGGAACCGGCCCGGCAGGAACATGTCATATTCCACCGACAGGTCGACCCCCTTGTCGCGGCTGCCGGCCTGCATCAGGGTGACCAGCTCGTAGAGGCAGCGCTCGAGGTCGAAATCCTCCTCGTGCAGGTCGAGCTTGCCGGCCTCGATCTTGGAATAATCGAGTACGTCGTTGATGATCACCAGAAGCGCCTCGCCCGAGCTCTTGATCGTGTCCGCGAAGAGCCGCTGTTCCTCGTTCAGCACGGTGTCCATCAGCAGTTCCGACATGCCGACGATGCCGTTCATCGGCGTCCGGATCTCGTGGCTCATGTTGGCGAGGAACGAGGATTTCGCCTTGTTCGCCGCCTCGGCCTGCCGCCGCGCGTCCTTGAGCTGCTCCTCGTACCGCACCGTGTCGGTGATGTTGAGCGCAAGGCTCACCACGTCGCCGCCATGGCCGCGCTGGTCGATCAGCTTGATGTACTGGCCGTTCCACAGGCGGATGATCTCGGCCTCGGGCGCCGGGCTCTGCCAGCGGTCGAGCATCGCCTCGCGCCATGCCGCCGCGTCCTGCTGGCCGATATCGACGACGCCTTCCTCGGTCGCGATCTGCAGGATCTCGACATAGGCGATGCCGGGCCTGATCTCCTCCAGCCCGTCGAACACCGACAGCCACGCCTTGTTCGCGGCGATCATCCGGCCATCGGCATCGAAAAAGGCGAACCCGTCCTGGATCGTCTCGATCGAATGCCACAGTCGCCGCTCGGCGATCTGGATCTTTTGGTTCGCGGCGCTCAGGTCGGAGCGGAAGCGGGCGTTTTCGTCACGGACGGTCTGCACCTCGGCGCGGGTCTCGACGATCTCCTCGGACAGGGCCATGGCGTGCCGGCCCAGCTTGCGGTTCGCGGCATGAAGCTCGGCCTGTTTCTGCTCCAGCAGCCGCTCGGCCGCCAGCCGCGCGCGGCGCTCTTCGGCCAGTTTGTTGGCAAGGCTCATGGCCCGGTCTCCGCCCTATTCCCGGATTGGGCCGCCACCTTCTGTCAGGAACATGAACAAGGCGTTAACCTTTCATGGCCCCGCGTTGGAATCGTTGTGCAACGCCGTGCCGCGTGGCAAAGTGAGACGTCATTTGACCGGGAGGGTCCCATGCTCCGTTTCATTGCTTCAGTCCTTTTCTTCACCATGGCCGCGACACTGGCCACCGCGCAGGGCGCCGTTCCCGAACGGCGCGAGGTCGTCACCCTCGACGCCGATTTCTACGGCGCCGACCTGCAGCCGCTTTTCGACACCACGCGCGCCGCCTGCCGCACCGCCTGTTTCGCCGATGCCAATTGCCGGGCCTACACGTTCAACTCCCGCTCGAACGCCTGTTTCCCGAAAAGCGCGGTGCAGGATTCGCAGGCCTACGAGGGCGCCGTTTCGGCCCGCGTCCTGAACACCGAGGCCGGCGTGCTGTCCCAGGCCGGCGCCCGCGCCGCCGAGCTCGATTTCCTCTCGCCCGGCGACCTGAACAACGCGCGTGCGCAGGCGCTCGACATCTCCTGGAGCCACCCCGGCGGCCAGTACGAGCCTGCCGCCATGATCTCGGCCGCGCAGCAGCAGATGTCGCAGAACGATTTCCTCAACGCCATGCGTTGGATCGGCGCGATCGTCGCCGCCACCGACGCGGCCGACCAGTGGGTCGAATATGCCCGCCTGTCGATGCTGATCGACACCGACAAGCATTCCGAGCAGCGCCAGAACGCCACCCGCGCGGTCGAGGCCGCCACCAACGCCTATCTTCGCGCGGGCGCCGACCCGGTGCGCATCAACGCGCTGCTGACCATGGCCCCGGCACTGGAACGGCTCGACCGCGGGCGCGACATGGTCCATGCCCTGCGCCTTGCCGAAAGCATCCAGCCGCGCGACGACGTGCTGTCGGCGCTCGAGAGTGCGGTGGCCAAGTACGGCTTCCGCATCACCGAGCACCGGTCCGACAACGAAAGCGCCAGCCCGCGCATCTGCGCCGAATTCTCCGAAGACCTGATCCAGGCCGGCACCGATTACACGCCTTACGTCCGCCTGCCCGATGCCGGGCTGGTGGTGCAGGCCGAGGAGCGGCAGCTTTGCATCGACGGCGTCCAGCACGGCGAGCGCTACCGCGTCACCTTCCGCAAGGGCCTGCCCGCGGCGACCGGCGAGACGCTTCTGAAAGACGTGGAGATCACGCTTTACGTCCGCGACCGCTCGCCCAAGGTGGCGTTTCCGGGCCGCAACTATGTGCTGCCCAAGGCCGCGGATACCGCCCTGCCGCTGGAAACCGTCAACCTCGAGGAGGTCGACCTGATCCTGCGCCGGGTGAGCGACCGCAACCTGTTGCGCGCCATCCAGGACGACTATTTCGCCCGTCCGCTGGGCTATTACGAGGACTCGCGTTTCGCCGACGACATTGCCGAGGATATCTGGCAGGGCAAGGGCGAGGTCCAGAACGAGCTGAACCGGACGATGACCACCCGCCTGCCGCTGGGCGAGGTGCTGGCCGACCAGCCGCCGAGCATCTACACGCTGACCGCCCGCGTGCCGGGCGTCGACCTTTACGACGATGCCGGCGCCACCCAGTGGTTCGTGCTGACCGACCTGGGCCTGACCACGCTGCAAGGCACCGATGGCCTGCACGTCTTTGTCCGCGGTCTCAGCGACGCGGCGGCGCAGGAGGGCGTGACGCTGACCCTGCTGTCGCGGAGCAACCGGGAGCTCGGGCAGATGCAGACCGATGCGGATGGCCACGCCCTCTTCGCCCCCGGCCTGACGCGCGGCACGGACGGCGCGGCGCCCGCCATGGTGCTGGCAAAACGCGGCGAGGAGGATATCGCCTTCCTGTCGCTCACCGATCCGGCCTTCGACCTGTCCGACCGTGGCGTCGAGGGGCGCCAGCCCGCCCCGCCGGTCGACGTGTTCCTTGCCACCGATCGCGGCGCCTATCGCGCGGGCGAGGTGATCCATGCCACGGCGCTGGCCCGCGACAGCGGCGCCGAGGCGGTGCAGGGCCTGCCGCTGACCGCCATCCTCAAGCGCCCCGATGGCGTGGAATATTCCCGCCACCTCTCGGCCGAGGATTCCGCCGGCGGGCATGTCTTTGCCCTGCCCGTCGCCGCCACCGCCCCGCGCGGCGCGTGGACGCTGGACATCAAGGCCGACCCCGATGCCGAGACGCTGGCCAGCCAGACCGTTCTGGTCGAGGATTTCCTGCCGGAACGGATCGACTTCGAGCTGTCGCTGCCCGAGGGCGAGATCCGGCCGGGCGACAAGCCGCAGTTGACCGTCGATGCGAAGTACCTCTTCGGCGCGCCCGGTGCCGGGCTCAAGGCCAACGGGACCGTCACGCTGCGGCCCAAACGGTCGCTCGACGCCTTCCCCGGCTACCAGTTCGGGCGGCATGACGAACAGGTCAACGCCCGCTCCGGCTATATCGACGGGGGCACCACCGGCCCCGACGGTATCCTCGTGACCCCGGTCGAGATGCCCGAAACCACCGTCACCGACCGCCCGTTCGAGGCGACGGTGACCATGTCGGTGCGCGAAGGCTCGGGCCGCCCGGTCGAGCGCCAGACCAAGCGGATGCTGGCCCCCGCCGGCCCGATGATCGGCCTGAAACCCGCCTTCGACGGCGTGGTGGCCGAGGGCACCGATGCCACCTTCCAGGTGATCTCCCTCGGCGCCGACCTTTCGCCCAGGTCGATGCAGGTGACATGGACGATGAACCGCGTCGAAACCCGCTACCAGTGGTACCAGGATTACGGCTCGTGGAACTGGGAGCCGGTCACCACCCGCAGCCGCGTCGCCACCGGCGAGGCCACGCTGGGCGGTGACCCGGTGACTGTTTCCGCCCCGGTCGAATGGGGCCAGTACGAGCTGGTGGTGGAGCGGACCGACGGCACTTATGTCGCCGCCTCCTCCGACTTTTACGCCGGATGGTACGCCCCCGCCGACGCCTCCAGCACGCCCGACACGCTGGTACTGTCGCTCGACAAGCCCGGCTATCGCTCGGGCGATACCGCGCAGCTCCGCATCGTGCCGCGCTATGCCGGCACCGCGCTGATCACCGTCATGTCGAACCACGTGATCGACATGCGGGCGGTCGAGGTCACCGAGGGCGAGAACACCATTCCGCTTGACGTCACCGACGAGTGGGGCGCCGGCGCCTATGTCACGGCCCAGGTGATCCGGCCGATGAACGTCGCCTCCGGCCACAACCCGGCGCGGTCGCTGGGCCTGTCCTATGCCAAGATCGAGCCGGGCGACCGGCAGCTTGACGTTGCCATCGACGCGCCGGACATGTCCGACCCGCGCGGGCCCCTGGATGTCACCGTCAATGTCGACGGCATCGGGGAGGGGGACACCGCCTATGTCACCCTTGCCGCGGTCGATCTGGGCATCCTCAACCTCACCGGGTTCGAAAGCCCCGATCCGTCGGAGTACTATTTCGGCCAGCGCCGCCTCGGCGTGGAAATCCGCGACCTTTACGGGCGGCTGATCGACGGGATGAACGGCGCCGAGGGGCAGGTCCGCTCCGGCGGCGACGCCTCGGGCAACCAGTTCGAGTCGCCCCCGCCGCAGGACGAGCTGGTCTCCTACTTCTCCGGCCCGCTCACCATCGGCCCGGACGGGACGGCGCAGGCCACGTTCGACGTCCCCGATTTCAACGGCACCGTCCGCCTGATGGCCATCGCATGGTCGCCCCGCGCCGTGGGTCAGGCCGAGCGTGACGTCATTGTCCGCGACCCGGTCGTCGTCACCGCCTCGCTGCCCCGCTTCCTTGCGCCGGGCGACCAGAGCCGCCTGCTGCTGGAGATCGTCCACGCCGACGGGCCCGCGGGCCGCATGGGGCTGGATGTCACCGCCGAGGGGCTGACGCTGGGCGATGCGATCCCGTCGGGGTTTGATCTTGGCGACGGGGAGAAAGCCACCTTCCGCTTGCCCGTCACGGCCGGAGAGGTGGGCGATTACGACTTCCGAGTCGCGCTCACCACGCCGGACGGGCAGCAACTGACCAAGGAACTGAAACTCGGCGTCCGTTCCAACGATCCGGAGGTGGCCGAGACCCGCCGCCTCTCCCTCGCGGCGGGCGACAGCTTCAGCCTGAACGAAGACGTGTTCGCCGAACTGAAACCCGGCACCGGCAGCGCCATCCTCTCCGCCGGCCCGCTGGCGAAGATGAACGCGCCGCAGCTTCTGACCGCGCTTGACCGCTACCCCTATGGCTGTACCGAACAGGTCGCGTCGCAGGCCATGCCGCTGCTCTACTTCAACGCGGTGGCCGAGGCGCTGGGGCTGGGCGAGCAGGACCGCATCGACCGGCGCATCGAACAGTCGGTCACCCGCGTCCTTGCCCGCCAATCCACCGGCGGCGGCTTCGGTCTCTGGTACCCGGACTCGGGCGATTTCTGGCTCGACGCCTATGTCACCGACTTCCTGTCGCGCGCCAAGGCGAAGGGCCATGACGTGCCGCAACAGGCCTTCGCCATGGCGATGGACAACCTGCGCAACCGCGTCAACTATGCGCCCGATTTCGACGAGGGCGGCGAAGACGTGGCCTATGCGCTGATGGTGCTGGCCCGCGAAGGGGCGGCGCGGATGGGCGATCTGCGCTACTATGCCGACGTGAAGGCCGAGGCGTTCTCGACCCCGCTGGCTCTGGCGCAGCTCGGCTCGGCGCTGGCCTCTTACGGCGACCAGACGCGCGCAGACCGGATGTTCGCGCTGGCCGTGCGCCGGGTCGTGGCGCAGGACGGCATGGAAGGCCATGTCTGGCGCGCCGATTACGGCACGCGGCTGCGGGATCGCGCGGGCCTTCTGGCGCTGGCCGTCGAGGCGGGCAGCAACGTGGTCGACGCCTCGGCGCTGGCCGACACGCTCGACGACGTGGGGCCCCACATGTCGACGCAGGAACAGGCCTGGACCCTGCTGGCCACGCAGGCGCTGATCGACGATCCGTCGCTGGCCGGGCTCACCCTCAACGGCGAGCCGGTCTCGGGCCCGCTGGTGCAGAAGGTGCGCGCGGAGGGCATGACCCAACAGACCATCGCCAACACCGGCGAGCGGCCCGTCGACATCACGCTCACCACCATAGGCGTACCCACCGTCGCGCCCGACGCGGGCGGCTACGGCTATGCCATCGAGCGCAGCTACTACGACCTCGACGGCGCGCCCGTCACCCTCGACAGCGTGGAGACGGGAACCCGCCTTGTCACCGTCATCAAGGTCACCCCCTTCGAGAAGGGCGAGGCGCGGCTGATGGTCGACGATCCGCTGCCGGCGGGGCTGGAGATCGACAACCCTAACCTCCTGCGCTCGGGCGATATCCGCGCGCTCGACTGGCTCGAGCCCGCCGACGCGCGCCATACCGAGTTCCGCGCCGACCGGTTCCTTGCCGCCGTCGACTGGCTCTCCGACCGGCCGTTCGAGCTGGCCTATATCGTGCGCGCCGTCTCGCCGGGCGAGTATCACCACCCGGCGGTGTCGGTCGAGGACATGTACCGCCCGCAATACCGGGCGCATTCGGCCACCGGGCGGATGCGCGTGACCGAGTGACCGACCAGGTCGTCGCCACCGCCCGCTGGCGCGCGCTCGACCGCGAGGGGGAGGACACGTGCCGCCTTTGCCCCGCCGCCCATGGTTGGCTTCTGGTGGGCCACGCGCGGTTCCGGGACGAGGGCGGCTTTGCCGCGCTCGATTACGTGGTGCGTTGCGATGCGGACTGGCAAACGCTCAGCGCGGATATCGCGGGGGTGCATGACGCGCGCGAGGTGCGGCTCCGCGTCCTGCGCGACAATGGCACGTGGCTGCTGAACGAGGCCGAGCAGCCGGGCCTCGACGGGGCGGCGGATATCGACCTGTCCTTCACCCCCGCCACCAACCTGATGCCACTGCGCCGCCTGCTGGAGGGGCGCGAAACCTCGCTCCAGTCCTCCGCCGCGTGGCTGCACTACCCCGAGCCTGCCCTGCTACGGCTCGACCAGACCTATGCCCGCACCGGCCAGCCCGACGTGATGTCCTACATGGCCGAACAGACCGATTACGCCACCCAGCTCACCTTCGACCGGGCCGGGTTCGTCACCCTCTACCCCGAGCTCTGGGAAGGCGAGGTGACCCATGCGGGCTGACCGCCTCCTCCTTGCGCTGGCGTGCGTGCTGTTCGCCGCCGCGTTGGGGCGGGATGCGCTGGACCGCTGGGTCGCTGCGACCGAGTTGCCCGTGCTGGTCACCGAAACCTCGACCGAGATGCGCGACCGGAACGGCGAGCTCCTCCGGCTCTACACCGTGGAGGACGGCCGCTGGCGCCTGTCGGTCAGCCCCGACGCGGTGGACCGGCGCTATCTCGAGATGCTGATCGGGTATGAGGACAAGCGGTTCTACCGCCATGCCGGTGTCGACCCCCGCGCCATGCTGCGCGCGGTGGGGCAGGCGCTCTGGCATGGCGAGGTGGTCTCGGGCGGCTCGACCCTGACCATGCAGGCGGCGCGGCTGCTGGAGGATAGCGGCACCGGGCGGCTGTCCGGCAAGTTGCGGCAGATGCGGGTGGCGCTGGCGCTGGAGCGGCGGTTCAGCAAGGAGCGGATTCTGCAGCTCTACCTTGCCCGGGCGCCGTTCGGCGGCAACCTCGAAGGGGTGCGGGCGGCGACGCTGGCCTATTTCGGCAAGGAACCGGCGCGCCTGACCGCGGCCGAGGCGGCGCTGCTGGTGGCGCTGCCGCAATCGCCCGAGGCGCGGCGGCCGGACCGGCACCGCACCGCGGCCGGAGACGCGCGCGACCGGGTGCTGCGGCGACTGGGGCGGGCGGGGGTGCTGTCGGAGAGCGAGATCACCGCCGCGCTGTCGGAGCCGGTGCCGCACCTGCGCAAGCCCTTCCCGGCGCTGGCCCCGCACCTGACCGATCTTGCGCTGGCGGAGAACCCGGTGGCCCCGCGGCACAGGTTCACCCTCGACCGCGCGCTTCAGGAAAACGTGGAAGCGCTGGCCCGCGACAGCCTCCGCACCCTGCCCGATGGCGTCTCCGTCGCCCTCGTCATCGCCGATCACCGCAGCGGTGAGATCCTCGCCTCGGTGGGCTCGGCCAGCTACGGCGCGGGGGACGGGCGGCAGGGGTATGTCGACATGACCCGCGCCCTGCGCTCGCCGGGCTCGACCCTGAAACCGCTGGTCTACGCCATGGGGTTCGACCGCGGGCTGGCCCATCCGCAAACGCTGATCAACGACCGGCCCGTGGCCTTCGGCGGCTATGCGCCGCAGAATTTCGACGGGGCGTTCCGGGGTGAATTGTCGGTGACGGATGCCCTGCGCCAGTCGCTCAACATCCCCGTCATCCTGCTGTTGAACGAGATCGGGCCGGCCCACCTGATGGACGCGCTGCGCAAGGCCGGCCTGCGGCCGGAACTGCCCGGCGAGCAGCCGGGCCTTGCCGTGGCGCTGGGCGGGGTCGGGATCACCCTGACCGATCTCGTGCAGCTCTATGCCATGCTCGCCAACGAGGGCCGCACCCGCCCCCTGCACTGGCACGACAGCCCCGAGGCCACGCCCCTCCACGAGGTCATCAGCCGCGCCGCCGCGTGGCATGTGGGCGACATCCTCGCCGGGCTTGCCCCGCCCCCCGGCGCGCCGCGCGGGCGGATCGCCTACAAGACCGGCACCTCCTATGGCCACCGCGATGCGTGGGCGGTGGGGTTCGACGGGGCGCATGTGGCCGGTGTCTGGATCGGCCGCGCCGACGGCACGCCGGTGCCCGGCGCCTTCGGCGGCGACCTCGCGGCGCCGATCCTCTTCGAGGCGTTCCAGCGCCTCAAGCCCGGGGCCGACCCCCTGCCGCCGCCGCCGCCCGAGACGCTGATCGTCTCGACCACCGAGCTGCCCCAGCCCCTCAAGCGCTTCACCGGGCGCGAGGCGGTCTTCCGCCCCGACGAGGACGCGCCCAAGCTGGTCTTTCCGCCGGCCGGCGCCCGCCTGCCGGTCGACGGCATCGGCCTTGCCGTCAAGCTGCGCGACGGCACGCCGCCCTTCACATGGATGGCCAATGGTGCCGCCGTGCTGACCGGCATCCACCGCCGCGACACGGTGCTGAACGGGCTGTCGCGCGGCTACTCGACCCTGTCGGTGATCGACGCCGAGGGGCGGGCGGACCGGGTCACCGTCTGGA
This sequence comes from Roseovarius sp., assembly GCF_040223625.1. Classification (GTDB taxonomy): domain Bacteria; phylum Pseudomonadota; class Alphaproteobacteria; order Rhodobacterales; family Rhodobacteraceae; genus Roseovarius. The sequence goes on from NZ_JAVKFX010000036.1 coordinate 70,205, forward strand.
TCGACTAGGGACAGGTCTCTGAGCCGCGCATCGGCGGGCCGTGGTGCGGCGATGCGCGCGGGCCTGCGGCCTCGGCTCCGCGCAATGCACACCCCGTCCCGGGCTCGACCCGGGACCTGGGCGACACGTAGGAGGCCCCGGGTCAGGCCCGGGGCGGGGAGGTCTTAGAGCCGCTCGATCGCCAACGCGATCCCCTGGCCACCACCGATGCACATGGTGATCAGAGCGGTCTTCCCGCCGATCCGCTCCAGCTCGTAGAGCGCCTTCACCGTCAGGATCGCTCCCGTCGCCCCGACAGGGTGGCCCAGGGCAATCGCCCCGCCATTGGGGTTCACCTTGGCCGGGTCGAGCCCAAGCCCACGGTTCACCGCAATCGCCTGCGCGGCGAAGGCCTCGTTCGATTCCACCACGTCGAAATCGCCGGCCGAAAGCCCGGTCTTCTCCATCAGCTTCTCGACCGCCGGTACCGGGCCGATGCCCATCCCCTCGGGCCGAACGCCCGCCACGGCATAGCCGAGCACGCGCGCCTTGGGTTTCAGCCCGGCCTTCTCGGCCGCCTCCGCCCGCGCCAGCACCAGCGCCGCCGCGCCATCGTTGATGCCGCTGGCATTGCCCGCCGTCACGCTGCCATCCTTCTGGAAGGCCGGCCGCAGCCCGGCCAGCCCCTCGGCGGTGGTGGGCTTGGGGTGCTCGTCGGTCTCGAACGGCACCATATCGCGCTTGACCTTCACCTCGATGGGCGCGATCTGCGACTTGAAATAGCCTCCCTCGATGGCCTTCGCCGCGCGGCTCTGGCTTTCCAGCGCAAAGGCATCCTGATTCGCGCGGCTGACATCATGCTCGCCCGCGACGTTCTCGGCGGTCACGCCCATATGCCCCGTCCCGAACGGACAGTTCAGCGCGCCCAGCATCATGTCGAGCGTCCGCACATCGCCCATCTTCGCGCCCCAGCGCTGATCTGGGATGATGAAGGGCGAGCGGCTCATGTTCTCGGCCCCGCCGGCCAGCCCGAACTCGGCATCGCCCAGCATCAGCGACTGGACCACCGACACGATGGCCTGTGCGCCCGAGCCGCAGAGACGGTTGACGTTCATCGCCGGCGTGGTGTCGGGAATGCCCGCCTCCATCGCCGCCACGCGCGACAGGTACATGTCGCGCGGCTCGGTGTTGATGACGGTACCGTAAACCACCTGTCCGATCTGCCCTGGCTCGACGCCCGAGCGCTCCATCGCGGCCGTGGCCACATGCGCGCCCAGCGTGGTGGGCGGCGTGCCCGCCAGCGATCCGCCGAAAGTGCCGATGGCGGTGCGTGCGCCGTCGAGAAGAACGATGTCGGTCATGGGTAGCTCCTGCAGGATTCGATGTCGTTGCCCACGGTATACTGCAGGATGCCGGACGCAAACAGGACCTCGCGTCGCGACCCGCTCAGGGGGTCAGCGGCACCTGCCCCTCCGCCGTCAGAAGCCATGCCTCGCGCCCCTCGATCCGCGCCACGTTGAGCGGCCGCCCGAACCCCGCCCCGGCATCGAGGTTGATCCGGTTGCCGTAATGCGCCGGCCGCTCGATCGGCGTGTGGCCATGCACGATCAGCTTGCCGTGGTCGCGCGTGTCGTCGTGGAATTCCTGCCGGATCCAGAGCAGGTCGTCGATCTCCTGCATGTCGAGCGGCACGCCGGGGCGGATGCCGGCATGGACGAAGAACTGCGCCGCGGTCTCGTGGCTGAAGGGCAGGCCCGACAGGAAGTCGCGATGCGCGCGCGGCACGCAGTCCGCCGCCGCCTGCCAGTCGCCCGCCGCCATCGCCTCGGCCGCGCCGTAAGAGTTGAGCGTCTCGCGGCCGCCGATATTGTCGTTCAGCCAGCGCGCCCCCGGCCCCGGGCCGCGCAGGAAATCGAGGAACATCTGGTCATGGTTGCCCCGCAGCACGACCCAGTCGCGCCCGGCCTCGATACCCTCCAGCAGCCGGTCGATCACGCCGCGGCTGTCGGGGCCCCGGTCGGTCAGGTCGCCGAGGAAGACGATCTTCGCATGCCGGCCGCAATGCGCGTCGGCGATGGCCAGCACCCGGTCGAGCTCGGACCGGTAGCCGTGGATATCGGGGATGGCGAGGAGGCTCATACCGCCATAGGTGGCCGGTCTTGCCGCGATGCGCAACCCGCGCCGCGCCGGCGGTATGGCACGGGGGGGCTCAGCGGCCGTGTTCGGCCTTGCTGTCCTCCGGCGCTTCGTCGCGCTCGTTCAGCCCGTAATCGCGCAGGACATGGGCCACCCGCAGCCGATAATCGGCGAACATGCCCGCCCGCCCCTTGGCCTGGGCCCGGCGGTGGGCGGCAAGCCGGCGCCATTCCTCGACCGCCTCCTCGCTTTCCCAGAAGGACAGCGAGAGGAGCTTTTCCGGGTGCATCAGGCTCTGGAACCGTTCGACCGAGATGAAGCCGTCGATCTGTTCGGCGAGCGGGCGCATCTCGGCGGCGATGTCGAGGTAGTGGTCCTGCTTTCCCTCGGCGGGGATGACCTCGAAGATGATGGCGATCATTGGCTGTCTCCTTCCGGTGTCGAGACGAGTTTCAGGAAGGTCCGGTCTTCACGCAACAGGAAGTTTTCGGATTGGGCGAAGGCGTAGTTCTCCTGCCCCAGCGGATCGGCGGCCAGCCGGGCGCGGTAGGCCTCGTATTCCGCAAGCGACGGGATGGTGTAGATGCCGTAGGCCAGCGTCGAGGAGCCTTCGTGCGGGGCGAAATAGCCGATCAGCCCGGCGCCGCAGCGCGGAATGGCCTGGCCCCAGTTGCGGGCGTACCGGGTGAACTGGTCTTTCTTGGTGGGGTCGATGTGGTAGCGGATGACGCAGGTGAGCATCGGGGTCTCCTTTCCGGGGTGATGGGGGGACCCTACGGCATTGCGGGGTTCTGATGGTTCGGCTACGATCAAACCATGAGAGACGGACCTGACATTGCCCGCGTGGCCGCGCTGATCGGTGATCCGGCGCGGGCCAACATCCTGACCGCCCTGATGAGCGGCAAGGCGTTGACCCTGTCGGAACTGGCGGGCGAGGCCGGAGTGACGCTGCCCACCGCCTCGGGGCACATGGCGAAGCTGGCCGAGGGCGGGCTGGTGGGCACGCGCAAGCAGGGGCGGCACAAGTATTTCGCGCTGGCCAGCGACGATGTCGCGCATGTGCTGGAGGCGCTGATGGGGCTGGCGGCGGGCACCGGTCAGTTGCGCCACCGCCCCGGCCCGCGCGACCCCGAGATGCGGCGGGCGCGCGTCTGCTACAACCACCTTGCCGGCGACATGGGCACGCAGATGTATGACAGCCTGTTGCGGCGCGGGATGCTGCGCCATGCGGGCGAGGCGCTGGAACTGACCGGTGAGGGGCGGGCCTTCGTGGCGGGGTTCGGCATCGACCTCGACGCGCTACCCCGCTCGCGGGCGCCGCTGTGCCGCGATTGCCTCGACTGGTCGGAGCGGCGGGCGCATCTCGCGGGCCGTCTGGGCCGGGCGATGCTGGGGCAGATGGAAGCGTCGGGCTGGGTCAGCCGGGTGAAGGGTTCGCGCATCCTGCGGTTCTCGGCGAGGGGCGACGCGGCCTTTCGCGAGGCGTTCCCGGCCTGACGCTCAATACCAGATTGCGGGCGGGATAAGGCCAGTATACGTTCGGGGCATGCCGATCCCCGTCGAGACCTTTTTCCTCAATCCAGAAGCGCAGGGCACGCTGCAGGCGCAGATCCAGCAGATGATCGCGCAGGGCATCCTGTCGGGCAGGCTGCGGAAGGGCGAAAAGCTGCCCTCGTCGCGGAAGCTGGCGGCGCATCTCGGCGTCAGCCGAATCACGGTGACGCTGGCCTATACCGAGCTGCAGGCCTCCGATTACCTCGAATCGCGGGACCGCTCGGGCTATTTCGTCTCGCAGAACGCGCCCGAGCCGCCGCAATTCGCCGCGCGGCATCCGCGGCAGGACAGCATCGACTGGTCGCGCGCGCTGGGCCGGCGGTTTACCGGCGGGGCGACGCCGGTGAAGCCGCGCGATTGGTGGAGTTTCCGTTATCCCTTCGTCTATGGGCAGACCGATCCGTCGCTCTTCGATCATGCCAACTGGCGGCATTGCGCGCTGCGAGCGCTGGGGCAGAAGGATTTCCAGGCGCTGACCACGGATTATTACGACAATGACGATCCGCAACTGACCGAGTTCATCGCGCGGCATACGCTGCCGCGGCGGGGGATATTGGCGCGGCCAGAGGAAATTCTCGTCACCATGGGGGCGCAGAACGCGCTGTGGCTGACGGCGCAGGTGCTGTTGACGCAACGGCGGACGGCGGTGGCGGAGGAGCCGTGCTACCACGCGCTGCGGGATATCCTGACCCAGTCGCGCTGCCACCTTGCCCCCGTTCCGGTGGACAAGGATGGGCTGCCGCCCGAGGCGCTGCCGGACAGCGCCGACGTGATCTTCACCACGCCCAGCCACCAGTCGCCGACCAATGCCACCATGCCGCTGGCCCGGCGCAAGGCGCTGATGGCACGGGCGCGGGAGATGGAGGCGCTGATCGTCGAGGATGATTACGAGTTCGAGATGGCCTTTCTCCGGGCGCCGCTGCCGGCGCTGAAATCGCTCGATATCGACGGGCGGGTGATCTATGTCGGCAGCTTCTCCAAGTCGATCTTTCCGGGGCTCAGGCTGGGCTATCTCGTCGGGCCCGAGCCGTTCATCCGCGAGGCGCGGGCGCTGCGCGCCAGCGTCTATCGCCACCCGCCCGGGCATATCCAGCGGACGGCGGCGTATTTCCTGAGCCTTGGGCATTACGACAGCCTGATCCGGCGGATGGGGCAGGTCTTTGCCCGCCGCCGCACGGTGATGGAGGCGGCGCTGGCGGATCACGGCCTGGGCGTCGCCGGGCGGGGCGTGTTCGGCGGCTCGTCGATCTGGATGCGGGCGCCGGAGACGGTGGACACGGGCGAGCTTGACCGGCGGCTGCGCGACAAGGGCGTGCTGATCGAGCCGGGGCGCCCCTTCTTCCACGCGGCCGAGCCGCCGGGGAATTACTACCGGCTGGCCTATTCCTCGATCTCGTCCGAGCGCATCCCGGAAGGGGTGGCGCGGCTGGCCACCGAACTGGCCCTGATGCGCTGACTGGCTTTAGTCGGGCGCCAATTCTGGCCCTAACGATGCCCCGGCCCGTGCCGTAGGTTTGCCGCAACTCCGGCGCGCGGCCGGCTTTGGATTTCAGGAGACACCCGCATGAAAATGACGACCGAAGAAGCTTTCGTGAAGACGCTGCAGATGCATGGCATCCAGCACGCCTTCGGGATCATCGGGTCGGCCATGATGCCGATTTCGGATATCTTCCCCAAGGCGGGGATCACCTTCTGGGATTGCGCGCACGAGGGCAGTGCCGGGATGATGGCCGACGGCTATACCCGCGCGACCGGCAAGATGAGCATGATGATCGCCCAGAACGGGCCGGGCATCACCAATTTCGTGACCGCGGTGAAGACCGCCTACTGGAACCACACGCCGCTTCTGCTGGTGACGCCGCAGGCGGCGAACAAGACCATCGGGCAGGGCGGGTTCCAGGAAGTCGAGCAGATGAAGCTGTTCGAGGATATGGTCGCCTACCAGGAGGAAGTGCGCGACCCGACGCGGATTGCCGAGGTGCTGAACCGGGTGATTTTGAAGGCCAAGCGCGCCAGCGCCCCGGCGCAGATCAACGTGCCCCGCGATTACTGGACGCAGGTGGTCGATATCGAGCTGCCGCAGATCGTGGCGTTCGAGCGGCCGACGGGCGGGGCGGAATCGCTCGACCGGGCGGCGGAGCTGCTGAACACGGCGAAGTTCCCGGTGATCCTGAACGGTGCGGGCGTGGTTCTGGCCGGCGGGATCGAGGCCAGCAAGAAGCTGGCCGAGCGGCTGGATGCGCCGGTTTGCGTGGGCTACCAGCACAACGATGCCTTCCCCGGCTCGCACCCGCTCTTTGCCGGGCCGCTGGGCTATAACGGCTCGAAGGCGGGGATGGAGCTCATTTCGCAGGCCGACGTGGTGCTGTGCCTCGGCACGCGGCTCAACCCGTTCTCGACCCTGCCGGGATATGGCATCGATTACTGGCCCAAGGACGCCAAGATCATCCAGGTCGACCTGAACCCCGACCGGATCGGCCTGACCAAGCCGGTGAGCGTGGGGATCGTGGGCGATGCCAAGGCGGTGGCCGAGGGGATCCTCGAGCGGTTGTCGGACAGCGCGGGCGATGCCGGGCGCGACGAGCGCAAGGCGCTGATCGCCAAGACGAAATCGGCCTGGGCGCAGCAATTGTCCAGCATGGATCACGAGGATGACGATCCGGGCACCACGTGGAACGAGCGCGCCCGCAAGGACAAGCCCGACTGGATGAGCCCCCGCATGGCGTGGCGGGCGATCCAGCAGGCGCTGCCGAAGGAGGCGATCATCTCGTCGGATATCGGCAACAACTGTGCCATCGGCAACGCCTACCCGTCCTTCGAGGAGGGGCGGAAATACCTGGCGCCGGGGCTTTTCGGGCCGTGCGGCTATGGCCTTCCTGCGGTGATGGGCGCCAAGATCGGCTGTCCGGACGTGCCGGTGGTGGGCTTCGCCGGGGACGGGGCGTTCGGCATCGCGGTCAACGAGCTGACCGCCATCGGGCGCGAGGAATGGCCGGCGATGACGCAGATCGTCTTCCGCAACTACCAGTGGGGCGCCGAGAAGCGGAACTCGACCCTGTGGTTCGACGACAATTTCGTCGGCACCGAGCTGGACGAGGGCGTGAGCTATGCCGGGATCGCCAATGCCTGCGGGCTGAAGGGCGTGGTTGCGCGGACGATGGACGAGCTGACCGACGCGCTCAACCAGGCGATCAAGGACCAGATGGAGAACGGCACCACCACGCTGATCGAGGCGATGATCATCCAGGAACTGGGCGAGCCGTTCCGCCGCGACGCGATGAAGAAGCCGGTGGAAGTGGCGGGCATAGATCCGGCCGACATGCGCGAGCAGGTGGTCTGAGGCGATGACGGCGCCCGGCGGCGAGGACGCGATACTGGTTCTCAATGCCGGGTCCTCCTCGATCAAGTTCGCGGTGTTCGGCGGCGACCTGAAGGAACGCCTGACCGGGATGGCCGACGGCATCGGCGGCGACGGCGCGCTGCGGGTCGGGCGCAACCGGCAGAAAGCCACCTTCGGCACCCATGCCGCCGCGCTGGCGGCGGTGCTGGAGGGGCTGGCGGCGCAGGGTTTCTCGGCCGACCGGTTCCGCGCGGCGGCGCACCGGGTGGTGCATGGCGGCATGGAGCTGACCGCGCCGGCGAAGATCGACGTTCACGTGCTGGCCGGCATCCGGCGCTGCGTGCCGCTGGCGCCGCTGCACAACCCGCACAACCTTGCCGCCATCGAGACGCTGGCACGGCTGGCGCCGGACCTGCCGCAATGCGCCAGCTTCGACACCGGGTTTCACGCCAGTAATCCGGAGGTGGCCAAGCGCTACGCGCTGCCGGCGGATATCGAGGCGCGGGGCATCCGGCGCTACGGGTTTCACGGGCTGTCCTATGCCTCGCTCGTGCGGGCCATGCCGGAGGTGACGGGGGAGGCGCTGCCCAGGCGGCTGCTGGCCTTCCACCTCGGCAACGGCGCCTCGCTCTGCGCCATCCGCGACGGGCAATCGGTGGCGACGACGATGGGCTATTCGCCGCTCGAGGGGCTGACCATGGGCACGCGGGCGGGCAGCATCGACGGCAATGCCGTCCTCCGCCTCGCGGGCGAGGACGGGATGGATGCGACGCTCAGGATGCTGAACAAGGAAAGCGGGCTCTGGGGCCTGTCGGGCGGCATATCGGACATGCGCGCGCTGCTGGAGGATGGCGGCGAGCGCAGCCGCTTCGCGGTCGAGCATTTCTGCTACTGGGCGGTGCGGCACGCCGGCTCGATGATCGCGGCGATGGAGGGGCTGGACTCCGTGGCCTTCACCGGCGGCATCGGCGAGAATGCCGGCCCGGTCAGGCAGCGGATCGCGGACGGGCTGGCATGGCTGGGCCTGAGGCTCGACGGCGCGGCCAATGACAATGGGAGTGCAAAGCTCCATGCCGAGGGGTCCGATATCGGCTGCTGGATCGTCGAGGCGAAGGAAGAACGGCGGATTGCGGCGGATGCGCTGGAACTGCTGGGTGCGGCATGATTGGATGGGGCGGGAAAAACGTCTGGATTTCCGGCGTATGTGGAACGCATGGTTTCGGACAGACGGAATTTCCGGAAAAGGGTCGCGCACCCTTTCAATCTGTCATAATGTGTCGCCGGATCGGGAGACAATTTTCAAATGAGCTTTGACCAACCGCGAATCAATACCTCGCCCAAGGTGTCGGACGAGGTGCGGAAGACCACGTGCTACATGTGCGCCTGCCGCTGCGGGATCAACGTGCACATGAAGGACGGCAAGGTGGCCTATATCGAGGGCAACCGCGACCATCCGGTGAACAAGGGCGTGCTCTGTGCCAAGGGCAGCGCCGGGATCATGCAGGTCAACGCGCCCTCGCGCCTGCGGGCGCCGTTGAAGCGCGTCGGCCCGCGCGGCTCGGGCGAGTTCGAGGAGATCAGCTGGGACGAGGCGCTCGATATCGCCACCGGTTGGCTGGCGCCCCTGCGCAAGGAAGACCCGTCGAAGCTTGCCTTCTTTACCGGCCGGGATCAGAGCCAGTCCTTCACCAGCTTCTGGGCGCAGAATTTCGGCACGCCGAACTATGCCGCGCATGGCGGGTTCTGCTCGGTCAACATGGCCGCTGCCGGTATCTACACGATGGGCGGCGCCTTCTGGGAGTTCGGCCAGCCCGACTGGGACCATACCAAGCTGTTCATGATCTTCGGCGTGGCCGAGGACCATGACAGCAACCCGATCAAGATGGGCATCGGCAAGATCAAGGCGCGCGGCGCCAAGGTGATCGGGGTGAACCCGATCCGCTCGGGCTACAATGCCGTGGCCGATGACTGGGTCGGCATCACGCCGGGCACCGATGGCCTCTTCATCCTGTCGCTGGTGCATTGCCTGCTGAAGGCCGGCAAGATCGACCTCGACTATCTCGCCCGCTACACCAACGCCGCCTGTCTGGTGAACCGGGATTCCACGTCGCCCGAGTATGGCCTGTTCCTGCGCGACGCCGACGGCAAGCCGCAGGTCATCGACCGCACCACCGGCAAGCTGGCGCCGTTCGACCGGAAGGGCGTGCGGCCCGATCTTTCCGCCAGCTATCGGCAGGGCGGGATCACCCACAAGCCGGTCATGCACCTGATGGCCTCGCGCTACCTTGCCAAGGAATACGCGCCCGAGGCGGTGGCCGAACAATGCGGGGTGAAGCCTGCCAAGATCCGCGCGATCGCCAACGAGCTGGCCCGCGTGGCCTTCGAGGAGGAGATCGTGCTCGAGCGGAAATGGACCGATTTCCGCGGCGAAAAGCATTCCGTGATGAAGGGCCGGCCGGTGAGCTTCCACGCCATGCGCGGCATCTCGGCCCATTCCAACGGGTTCCAGACCTGCCGGGCGCTGCACATGCTGCAGATCCTGCTGGGCACGGTCGAGGTGCCGGGCGGGTTCCGGTTCAAGCCGCCCTATCCCAAGCCCGTCACCGCCCACCCCACGCCGCATTGCAAGTTCACCCCCGATGCGCCGCTCGACGGCCCGCACCTGGGCTTCGTTCGCGGCCCGCAGGACCTTGCGCTGAAGGAGGACGGCACGCCCGCCCGGATCGACAAGGCGTTCACCTGGGAAAACCCGATGAGCGCGCACGGGCTGATGCATATGGTGATCAGCAACGCCCATGCCGGCGATCCCTACAAGATCGACACGCTGTTCATGTACATGGCCAACATGTCGTGGAACTCCAGCATGAACACCCGCGGCGTGATCGACATGCTGACGGACAAGGACGAAAACGGCGACTATGTCATCCCCCGGATCATCTATTCCGATGCCTACAGTTCCGAGATGGTCGCCTATGCCGACCTGATCCTGCCCGACACGACCTATCTCGAACGCTACGACTGTATCAGCCTGCTCGACCGCCCGATCTGCGAGGCGGACGCGGCGGCCGACGCGATCCGCTGGCCGGTGGTGGAGCCCGACCGCGACGTGCGCGGCTTCCAGACGGTGCTGGTGCAACTGGCCAACAAGCTGAAGCTGCCGGGGTTTACAGACGAAGGTGGCGCGGCGAAATACACCGACTATGCCGACTACATCACCAACCACGAGCGCAAGCCGGGCATCGGCCCGCTCGCCGGGTGGCGCAGCGGCAAGACCGGCCTCACCCACGGGCGCGGCGGCCCCAACCCGTCGCAGCTGAAAAGCTACATCGCCAATGGCGGGTTCTTCATCAAGCATATCCCCGACGAGGCCGCCTATATGAAGCCGTGGAACATGGCCTACCAGGACTGGGCCGTGGGCATGGGCATCTATGACAGCCCGCAGCCCTATGTCTTCGACCTCTATGTCGAGACGCTGCGCCAGTTCCAGCTTGCCGCCGAGGGCCATGGCGAGCGCCAGCCGCCCGACCACCTGCGCGAGCGGATCAAGCAGACGCTCGACCCGCTGCCGATCTGGTACCCGCCCTTCGAGGATGGCAGCGTGGATGTCGATGAATACCCGGTCCACGCCCTGACCCAGCGGCCGATGGCGATGTACCACAGCTGGGGCTCGCAGAACGCGTGGCTGCGGCAGATCCACGGGCAGAACCCGCTCTACGTGCCCACGAAGCTCTGGAAGCAGGAGGGCTTTGCCGAGGGCGACTGGGCGCGCGTGACCTCGGCCCATGGCGAGATCGTGGTGCCGGTGGCGCATATGGCGGCGCTGAACGAGAACACGGTCTGGACTTGGAACGCCATCGGCAAGCGCAAGGGCGCCTGGGCGCTGAAAGAGGACGCGCCGGAGGCGACAAGGGGCTTCCTGCTGAACCATCTCATTCATGAGCTTCTGCCGCCCAAGGGCGACGGGCTGCGCTGGTCGAATTCCGATCCGATCACCGGGCAGGCGGCGTGGTTCGACCTGCGGGTGAAGATCGAGAAGACGTCGGCACCGGATCAGGCGAAGCCCGAGTTCAGCGCGATGCGCTCGCCCGTGGGCAAGGGCCCGGACGAGCTGCGCTGGAAGGTGGGCGAATGAGCGCGCCGGAGATCACCGGGCGCGATGGGGTGCGGCTGGCCACCTGGGCCGAGGGGCCGGAGGGCGCGCCGGCGCTGCTGTTCATCCACGGCTGGGCGCAGCAATCGGTCTGCTGGCGGCCGGTGATGGCCCGGCTGAAGGATCGCTTCCGCGTGGTAGCGATGGATTTGCGCGGGCATGGCGCGTCGGACAAGCCCGAGGGCGAGGCGCCTTATACCGAGACATCCCTCTGGGCCGATGACGTGAAAGCGGTGATCGAAGGCTACGGGCTGGAGAAGCCGGTGCTCGTGGGCTGGTCCTATGGCAGCCGGGTGATCGCCTCCTACCTGTCGGTGCATGGCGATGGGGCGCTTGGCGGTGTCGTGCTTGCGGGCGGCATCCTGACCATCGGCGCGGCACGGGAAGACTGGATGGTGGGCGCCTCCAGCCCCGGTGTGCAGCGCGATCTTTACACCGGCGACCTGCCGAGGCGGCTGGCCGCCACGGCGAAGTTCGTGCGGGAATGCACGGCGCAACCGCTCGATACGCAAGCGTATGGTGAGCTGGTCGGCGCCAACATGCTCTGCCCGCCGCATGTGCGCCGGGCGCTCTTTTCCCCGACATGGGATTTCCGCCCCGTCTACGCGGCCATGACCTGCCCCGGCTTGGTGATCCACGGCGTGCAGGACGAGGTCGTCTCGGCTGCGACCGGAGAGGCGGCGGCGGCGCTGATGCAAGACGCCCGCTACCTGCCCTACGAGGGGACGGGCCACGCGCCCTTCCTCGAAAACCCCGACAGGTTCGCGGCGGATGTCGCGGACTTCACCGAAACCCGTGCCAGACGGAAGGAGGCGGTATGACGAGCCTGCCAGAGAAAACCGACCGCAAGCTGGGGCTGGTGATCGACCTCGACACCTGTGTCGGCTGTCACGCCTGCGTGGTGAGCTGCAAGGGCTGGAACACCGAGAATTACGGCGCGCCCCTGTCCGACCAGGAGCCTTACGGCGCCGACCCCTCGGGCACCTTCCTCAACCGCGTCCATTCCTACGAGGTACAGCCCGAGGAGGGCGCCGCCCAGCTCATCCATTTCCCGAAAAGCTGCCTGCATTGCGAGGATGCGCCTTGCGTGACCGTCTGCCCCACCGGCGCCAGCTACAAGCGGGTCGAGGACGGGATCGTTCTGGTGAACGAAAGCGCCTGCATCGGCTGCGGCCTGTGCGCCTGGGCCTGCCCCTATGGCGCGCGGGAGATGGACGCGGCGGAGGGGGTGATGAAGAAATGCACGCTCTGCGTCGACCGGATCTACAACGTGAACCTCCCCGAGGAAGACCGGGTGCCCGCCTGCGTGCGCACCTGCCCGGCCGGCGCGCGGCATTTCGGCGACCTGGGCGACCCGGAAAGCGATGTCTCGAAACTGGTCGAGGAACGCGGCGGCATGGACCTGATGCCGGAGCAGGGCACCAAGCCCGTCAACAAGTACCTGCCGCCCCGGCCCAAGGACGCGCTCGACCAGGTCGACGTGCTGGCGCCCTATCTTCAGCCGGTGGCGGAGGAGCCGAAAGGGTTCATCGGCTGGCTTGATAAAGCCCTGGAGCGCATCCCGGGAAGTGGGAACCGGTTCCCGGAAAAAGATGCGCGTCACGATCGGGAGAGACTTTGACATGCATCCGGCGCCGTCCGTCATCATCTTCACCACCCTGTCGGGGCTGGGCTTCGGCCTTCTGGCGTGGCTGGGCCTCGGCTTTCCGCAGGTCACCGGCTGGGTCGCCTTCACCTTCTTCGCCATCGCCTACGCGCTGGCGGTGGGCGGGCTGGTCTCCTCGACCTTCCACCTCGGCCACCCGGAACGCGCCCTGCTGGCCTTCACCCAGTGGCGCACCTCGTGGCTCAGCCGCGAGGGCGTGGTCTCGGTAGCCACGCTTCTGGTGATGGCGGTCTATGGCGCGGGGCTGGTTTTCTGGGGCGAAGGCTGGCGCCTCCTGGGCGTGATCGGTGCGGTGCTGTCGCTGGGCACGGTGATTTGCACGGCGATGATCTATGCCCAGATGGATACCGTGCCACGCTGGAAGACGCCGCTGACGCCGCTCCTCTACCTGATGCTGTCAGTGGCAGGTGGCGCGCTGCTGGCCGGGCAGGTGAAGGCGGCGATGCTGCTCCTGCCGCTGGCGGCGGCCACGCAGGTGCTGTGGTGGATGCGCGGCGACGGCGCGTTCGAGCAGAGCGGCACGACGCTGGCGACCGCCACCGGGCTGGGCGGCACCGGCAAGGTCCGCTCCTTCGAGCATCCGCATACCGGCAGCAACTACCTGCTGCGGGAATTCACCTTCCAGGTGGGCCGCAAACACGCCACCAAGCTGCGCTCGATCGCGATGCTGCTGGGCTACGTGCTGCCCTTCGCGCTGCTGCTCATGCCATTCTCGCACGCGCTGGCGCTGGTGGCGGTCCTGAGCCACCTCGCCGGCGTCGCGGCCAGCCGCTGGCTGTTCTTCGCCGAAGCCGAGCACGTGGTCGGCCTCTACTACGGCAAACGCTAGCCGCCGCTCATCAGCCCTTACGGGCTGCCTCGCCCCCGGCTTCTTCTTGGAGATAAATACTCAAAACCCGACGGTTCAGCGGGCGCAGGCCTGACCGGGGCTCCGCCCGTTCGACCCTGAAACGCTCCACCGGAGCGTTCCCGAGACGGGTCTCACCCCCACCCATCCGTCCATTCATCCACCTTCGGATCGACCCGGTTGCGCCGGAACCGCTTCCACCGCACGCGCACCGCCCAGAACAGCGCCGCCAGCACGACCAGCACGATGATGTTGAACCAGGGGATGATCCGCACGTCGGGCCCCGCGACCAGCTTGATGGTCACGGCGTTGGGGTAGATCGAGATGAACTCGTTGCGCCAGCCATAGTGGCGGATCGACACCCAGCGGGGGTTTTCCGAGGTCGATTTCAGGTCGGCGGCCTCGGCCTGCAGGTTCGAGGTGTCGAACTTGAAATAGGGCGGCCAGCCCCAGCCGGTATCCTCGTTGCGGTAGACCATCACGTCGCCATCGGTGCGCACCGCCGTGATGAAGAACACGTCGCGGTTCACCGTGCCCTCGGCATCGCCGGTGCCCTGGTTCGCCCAGAAGATCGAGTTCTCGCCGAAATCGACCCGCTTCTCGTAGGTGTCGGTGATCCGGGCGATGTCGTGCTGCGGCAGGGTGTAGTGCAGGAAGGCGCCCACGATAAGCCAGAAGGCGATGATGAAGACCCATTTGACGTAGACCATGCCGGCCCCCTTCCTGTTGCTGCGCGAATCCTGCCTGTAGGTCTTGCATATAGGCATGGTGCGGCCATGGGCCAGACGTGACCGGCCAAGTCGCGGAAATTCGCGGCGCGGGGGGGCGGGGTGTGCGTGTCATGCAGTGCCCGTCCCGGGCTTGACCCGGGACCTCGTGCGGGAAGCGTCGGCCCCTGTATCTACTACGGCTCCGAGCTGAGGATCTCCCCCACCTTCAGCGCCCGCATCGGGCTGCCATCCACCTTGAGCTTGCCGGTCATGACGGCGGTGGTGGGGCTCTGGCGGCCTTCGACGATATTGCGGAAGACCTGCGACGTGGCGGTCAGCGTCAGGTCGGCCTCGCGGTCGCTTTCGGTGGCGCCGGTCTCGTCCACGTAGAGACGGCCGAGGTCGGGCATGTCGAGCGCGACCGAGCCCTTGATGCGGCCCTTGGCGCGGGCGCTGACGGCGGCGGTGAAGTCTTCGAGCGGGGTCATGTGCGGGGTCTCCGGCTGGGGTCGGTCTCAGCATGGCAGAGGGCGCGGGAAAGCAAAGTGTGACGGTGGGTCATTTCGGCGATGGCGGGGTGGGAAGCCTCGGGTTTGGCCCAGGACGTCCTTGACGTAGGGAGGCCCCGGCTCGGAGGTGGGGAGACAAGTGACACCCGTCCCGGACTTGATCCGGGACCCCGCTGCGGTCGAGAGGCCCCGGCTCGGAGGCCGGGGCGGGGAGCGCTTGGCCGTCCCGGGCTTGACCCGGGACCTCTAGGCGATCAAGCGGTGCCGGCTCGGGGGCCGCCCCCGGTCTCCCTCTCACCCCACCACGTTGAACCCCGGCCCGTAGGGATAGCCAGTGATGTTCTCGTGCCCCTCCTCAGTGATCACCAGCACGTCATGCTCGCGATATCCCCCGGCGCCGGGCGCCCCCTCGGGGAGGGTCAGCATCGGCTCCATCGAGATGACCATGCCGGGTTGCAGCACCGTGTCGATATCCTCGCGCAGCTCCAGCCCCGCCTCGCGCCCGTAATAGTGGCTGAGGATGCCGAAGGAATGGCCATAGCCGAAAGTGCGGTATTGCAGCAGGTCGCGGCTTTCCAGGAAGGCGTTGATCTGGTGCGTGACCTCGGCACAACTGACGCCGGGCTTCAGCAGCGACATGCCGTATTCATGCGTGGCCACGTTGGCCTCCCAGATCTTGCGAGAGGCGTCGTCGACCTCGCCCAGGAACATGGTACGTTCCAAGGCCACGTAATACCCCGACACCATCGGAAAGGTATTGAGGCTGAGGATATCGCCACGCTGCAATGTCCGCGCCGTGACCGGGTTATGCGCCCCGTCGGTGTTCCGCCCCGACTGAAACCAGACCCAGGTGTCGCGGTACTCGGCCTCGGGAAAGACGCGGGCGATCTCCAGCTCCATCGCGTCGCGCCCCGCCATGGCCACGTCGATCTCCCGCACGCCTTCGCGCACGGCCTCCCGGATGGCATAACCGCCCACATCGGCGATGGCGGTGCATTTGCGGATCAGCGCGATCTCGGCGTCGGATTTCATCATCCGCTGCCGCATTGTCGCCGGCGCGATATCCAGCATGGTCAGCGGCCTGAGGAAATCCTCCAGCTTGTCCCGCCCCGCCAGCGTCAGGTGATCGCCCTCGTAGCCGATCACCGCGTTCTCGCCCGTCACCTCGCGCACGGCTCGCCAGAAATTGTCGCGCTGCCAGTCGGTATAGGTGATATTGTCGTCCACCGAGCGCCGCCACGGCTGGCCCGCGTCGATCCCGGCCGAGATGGTGACGCAGTCGGCCTCGGTCACGACACAGGCATAGGGCCGCCCGAAGGCGCAATACAGAAACCCCGAGAAATAGGCGACGTTGTGCATCGAGGTCAGCACGCAGGCGGTCGCGCCCATCCGCTCCATCGTGTCGCGCAGGTCGGCGAGGCGGGCGGCGTATTCTTCAGGCGCGAAGGGCAGCGGCGCCTTCTCGCCATTGTGGAAGCGGTAGAAGTCAGGACGTGCAGTCATTTTCAGACCCTCCTTGATCAGAAAGGTCCCGGCGTTCAGGACTGTGGGGAAGGGGCCGTGAAGGGGCGACGCCATCGCCCGGGCCCGTGGCTGTTCTTGCCGATCCGGGGCGATCCGGTCAAGACTGTTCGACGAACAAGGGAGGGCGGCGCGTGTCTGAAGCCTACACACCGGGAGAGCGGAACCTGATCACCGATGTCGCGGGGCTGCGCGTGGGGCACGCGGCGGATGCGCGGGTCAAGTCCGGGGCGACGGTGCTGGTCGGGGACAAGCCATTCACCGCCGGTGTCCACGTCATGGGCGGCGCGCCCGGCACGCGGGAGACGGACCTGCTGGCGCCCGACAAGACGGTGCAGGAAGTGGATGCGCTGGTGCTCTCGGGCGGCTCGGCCTTCGGGCTGGATGCGGCCTCGGGCGTGGCCGATGCGCTGCGCGTCTCGGGCCGTGGCTTTGCCATCGGCCCCGTGCGGGTGCCGATCGTGCCGGGGGCGATCCTGTTCGACCTTGCGAACGGGGGCGCGAAGGACTGGCCCGAGAATCCCTACAAGCGGCTGGGGGCGCAGGCGCTGGAGGCCGCCGCGCCCGACTTCGCGCTGGGCACGGAAGGCGCCGGAACCGGCGCGATGACGGCGGGGCTGAAAGGCGGGATCGGCTCTGCCTCGCTGGTGCTGCCCTCGGGCCACGTGGTGGGCGCGCTGGTGGCGGTGAACGCGCTGGGCTCGGCCATCATCGGCGCCGGGCCGCAGTTCTGGGCCGCACCCTTCGAGATCGGCGACGAGTTCGGCGGGCTCGGGCCGGCCCCGACCGCCCCGCCTCTGGCCCCTCACATCAAGGGTCGCGACCCCGGCAACACCACCATCGGCATCGTCGCCACCGACGCCGCCCTTACCCAGGCACAATGCACCCGACTGGCCACCGCCGCCCATGACGGGCTGGCCCGCGCCCTCGTGCCGGCACACACGCCGCTCGACGGCGACCTGATCTTTGCCGCCGCCACCCGGGAAAAGCCGCTCACCGATCCGCTGGCCGATCCGCTTCTGCTGGGCCATGCCGCCGCCATCTGCGTGGCCCGCGCCATCGCCCGCGGCATCTACGAGGCGCGGGCGGAGGCGGGGGATCTGACCCCCTGCTGGCGCGCCCGGTTCGGCTGACGGTTCTTTTGAGTATTTGGGGAAAGATGAAACACAGACCCCGCTTTCACTTTTCCGAAAATACTCACTATCCCGCCGGTGCCGCGGGCGCCTCCGATTGCGTTTCTCTTGCGACGGGGCCGGACTCGCTATATCTCCATCCCCATGACACGGATTTTCGACATGGATGACCGCGCGCGCCTGCCCTGGCGCTTCCACGGCGCGACGATGACGGTGCTGGCGCGCCTATGAGCGCGCGGCCATTCCTGTCACACCATACTTACATCTGAAGAACCGGAGAGGACCCATGTCCCCCAAGACACTCTATGACAAGATCTGGGATGCCCATCTCGCCCACGAGGCCGAGGATGGCACGTCCCTTCTCTATATCGACAGGCACCTCGTGCACGAAGTGACCAGCCCGCAGGCCTTCGAAGGGCTGCGCATGGCGGGGCGCACCGTGCGGGCACCGGAGAAGACCATCGCGGTTCCGGATCACAACGTGCCCACCACCCCCGACCGGGTGAACGGGATCGAGAACCCCGAAAGCCGCATCCAGGTCGAGGCGCTGGACAAGAACGCCAAGGATTTCGGCGTGCATTACTACCCGGTCAACGACATCCGGCAGGGCATCGTGCACATCGTCGGGCCCGAGCAGGGCTGGACCCTGCCGGGCATGACCGTGGTCTGCGGCGACAGCCATACGGCCACGCATGGCGCCTTCGGCGCGCTGGCCCACGGCATCGGCACGTCGGAGGTCGAGCATGTGCTGGCCACCCAGACGCTGATCCAGACCAAGTCGAAGAACATGAAAGTCGAGATCACCGGCCAGCTGCGCCCCGGCGTCACCGCCAAGGACATCACCCTCTCGGTGATCGGCCGCACCGGCACCGCCGGCGGCACCGGCTACGTGATCGAATATTGCGGCGAGGCGATCCGCTCGCTGTCGATGGAAGGCCGGATGACCGTCTGCAACATGGCGATCGAGGGCGGCGCCCGCGCCGGGCTGATCGCGCCGGACGAGACCACGTTCGAGTATATCAAGGGCCGCCCCCACACGCCGAAAGGCGCCCAGTGGGAGGCCGCGCTGGCGTGGTGGAAGACGCTCTATTCCGATGACGACGCGCAGTGGGACAAGGTGATCACCATCAAGGGCGAGGATATCGCCCCCGTCGTCACCTGGGGCACCAGCCCCGAGGACGTGCTCCCCATCGACGCCACCGTGCCGGCTCCGGAAGATTTCAAGGGCGGCAAGGTGGAAGCCGCCCGGCGGTCGCTGGAATACATGGGGCTCAAAGCCGGCACGCCGCTGTCGGAGATCGAGATCGACACGGTCTTCATCGGTTCCTGCACCAACGGCCGGATCGAGGACCTCCGCGCCGCCGCCGCGATCCTCAAGGGCAAGAAGATCAAGGAGGGCCTCCGCGCCATGGTCGTGCCCGGCTCCGGCCTCGTCCGCGCACAGGCCGAGGAAGAGGGGCTGGCCGACATCTTCAAGGATGCGGGCTTCGAATGGCGGCTCGCGGGCTGTTCCATGTGCCTTGCCATGAACCCCGACCAGCTCTCGCCCGGCGAACGCTGTGCCGCCACCTCGAACCGGAACTTCGAGAGCCGGCAGGGCCGCGGCGGCCGCACCCACCTGATGAGCCCGGCCATGGCGGCCGCGGCGGCGGTGACCGGCAAGCTGACCGACGTGCGGCTGATGATGTGAGCGGCGTAGGGCGGGCTTCAGCCCGCCACCCGTTCCAAGGAGACAAAACCAATGGAAAAATTCACGAAAATCACCGGGATCGCGGCGCCCATGCCGATGATCAACGTCGATACCGACATGATCATTCCCAAGCAGTTCCTGAAGACGATCAAGCGCTCGGGGCTGGGGGTGAACCTCTTCCACGAGATGCGCTTCGACGATGACGGGGGCGAGATCGAGAGCTTCGTGCTGAACAAGCCGCAATACCGCGAGGCCGAGGTGCTTGTCGCCGGCGACAACTTCGGCTGTGGCTCGAGCCGCGAGCATGCGCCCTGGGCGATCAAGGATTTCGGCATCCGCTGTGTCATCGCGCCCAGCTTTGCCGACATCTTCTACAACAACTGCTTCAAGAACGGCATCCTGCCGATCTCGCTTCCGCAGGAGCAGGTGGACGTGCTGATGAAGGATGCCGAGAAGGGCTCGAACGCGCGGATGGAGGTCGATCTCGAGGCGCAGACGGTCACCACCTCGGATGGCGAGGTGATCCGGTTCGAGATCGACAGCTTCAAGAAGCATTGCCTTCTGGAAGGGCTCGACGATATCGGCCTGACGATGGAAAAGGCCGACGCGATCGCGGCCTTCGAGACCCGCGCCGCGGCCGAGCGGCCCTGGGTCTGAGGCGCCACGCTGCCTCAATTCGGCCCCAGCCCCGGCCTGCACGCCCCGCGTGCGGGCCGGGATGGCGCCACATCCCTTAAGCGAAAATTAGCGCAGGCCTTTCAGGTTTAGTGGCTGGATTCCCCCGATCCACATCATCTTGTGTATATACACAAGAACGTCAAATTTCCGATTTTAAATTGATGCATTCCCGCACCACTTGCATCATCAATTGGACAGAAAATTCCTGTCCCTTAACGCGCAAGCTTGAGCCCGTGGTGGAAAAGGGGCAAAAATTGGACAAGAATGAGGCAAACCGCCAGAATGAGCGGGATCAAGTTGGGACAAAGGCGCGGCATCGTACCGGGCCTGGCCAGTTTGAAGGGAAACGGGCAGTGGTTTCGCAGATTGTCAGTGCGCTTTTTCGCGCTTATTGCGTGGCGGTTCTCGTCGCGCTTCCGGCGCTGCTGCTGCCGACCGTGGCCTCGGACACCGCCCAGATCGTTGTCGTCATCGCCCTGCTGGCCGCCCTGCTGACCTTCATGGAATACTACGGCAAGTATCCCAGCATCGTCGAATTCCGCTTTGCCCCGCCCTTCAACCGCATCAAGTTCATCGCGCTGGCCGTGGCGATCATCACCATCTCGCTGATCATGCGCGGCAAGACCGATCCCAACGGCCTGACCGAGGTGCTGGCGATGACCGGCGACGCGCTGGGGCGGGTGATCGATTTCCCCTATTCCCCGGTGCGGCTGGTGATCCTGATGCTGCCGCCCGATGCCGGGCCCGGCCTGGTCGGCGACGTGCGCACGGCGGCGGGGATCTCCTATGCCGTGTCGCTGGTGATGATGCTGGTCTTCGTCACCTACGTGCGGATGCTGAACTGGCCCATGCGCAAGGGCTCGTTCAACGTGTGGGTCAACCTGCCGCTCTTCGATCCGACGCGGGGCGGCGACGTGGTCGACCGGCTCAAGCGCGATGCCGGCGTTAACATTGTGTTAGGGGCTTTGCTGCCATTCATTATCCCGACGGCGATCAAGGCGACGTCGGATATCATCGATCCGGTGTCGGTCGCCAATCCGCAAACGCTGATCTGGACGATAACGGCATGGGCCTTCCTTCCTGCAAGCATGTTGATCCGGGGCATCGCCCTGTCGCGCGTGGCCGAGCTGATCGAGGCCAAGCGCCGCCGGGTCTATGGCAAGGATGGCGCCGACGGGTTGCAGGAGGCCTGATCCTCGGGCTTGCCGCCTGGCTGTTCGCCGGGCCGGCGATGGCCGAAACCCTCCGCATCGCGACATTCCACACCGAGCTGTCCCGCAAGGGGCCGGGGCTTCTGCTGCGCGACATCCTCAAGGGCGATCCGCAGGCAAAGGCGGTGGCCGAGGTGGTGGCGCATGTGGCGCCCGATGTGCTGATCCTGCAGGGGGTGGATTACGATCACGGGCAGGAAACCCTGCGCGCCCTGCGTGACCTGATCGGCGCGGCGGGGGCCGACTATCCGCATGTCTTCGCCCTGCAACCCAACAGCGGCATGGCGAGCGGGCACGACCTCGACGGCGACGGGCGGCTGGGAGAGCCGGAGGATGCGCAGGGCTACGGCTGGTTCGCGGGCGAGGGGGGCATGGCGGTGCTCTCGCGCCACCCGGTGGCGGAGGGGGAGGTGCAGGATTTCAGCGCCCTGCTCTGGGCCGACCTGCCCGGCCAGATGGCCGACGAGGGGATGAACGCGCAAGTGCAGCGCCTGTCCTCCGTCGGCCATTGGGTCGTGCCGGTGAAGCTGGGCGAGAGGCGCCTCAACCTGCTGACCTTCCACGCCACGCCGCCGGTCTTCGACGGGCCGGAGGACCGGAACGGCCGGCGGAACCATGACGAGATTGCCTTCTGGCAACGCTACCTCGACGGGGCGCTGGGGCCAGTGGCCGAGGGGGCGTTCGTGCTGGCGGGCAATGCCAATCTCGACCCGGGAGATGGCGACGGGCGCAAGGAGGCGATCACGGCCCTGCTGGACGATCCTCGATTGCAGGACCCCGCGCCGCGCCGCGCCGGGGGGGCGGAACAGGGCGAGGGGCAGGCGGGCGACCCGGCGCTCGACACCGTCGCGTGGACGGCAACAGTGCCGGGGCACCTGCGGGTCAGCTACGTGCTGCCCTCGGCCCACCTCGAGGTGCTGGCGTCAGGCGTGTTCTGGCCCGGCGAGGGCGAGCCGCTGGCCGGCGCCGCCCGCGCCGCCAGCCGTCACAGGGTGGTCTGGGTCGACCTGCGCATCGAGTGGTAGCGGCACCGCCCCCGCGCCGGCTTGAGCCACGGCCCCGCCGCCATGGCCAACGCCTCCTGCGGGGGCGTCGCGGCGAAACGCGGGCAAAGCTCGTCGAACCGGTCGCTTTCCAGCCAGTGGGGCGTGTCCCACAAATAGCGCATCTCCAGCAGCGAGCGCCCCAGTGGCCAGACCGGCGAGGCCAGGCTCAACGGCAGCCACGACATCCGGCGCAGCGTGATGCTGCGCCCGGTGACGGCGGTCAGCATGTCCGTCATCTCGAGCCCGGTCAGCGTGTAGCCGGAAAAGGTGACATCGGTGAACCCCGGCAGGCTTTCCTTCTGCCCGGCGATCTCGGCCGCGGCGCGGGTCAGGTCGGGCAGGTAGGCCCAGGCATGCGGAATGTCCGGCTGCCCCGGATAGGTGAACTTGTCCTTCGGCAGCGAGGGCAGCATCATCCGGTCGAGCCAGTTGCCCGACGCCTCGGTATCGATGAAATCGCCGGCGCGCAGGATCACCGTCTGCACGCCGCTGTCGCGATAGCTCTGCTCCATGCCGATGCGCAGCTCGCCCAGCGGGTTGGTGGCGTTGCGCGGCGTCGCCTCGCGCCACGGCGCGGGGGTCTGGGCGCCGTAGACATAGACGTTGCCGGGGATCAGCACCATCGCCCCCGACAGGCGCGCGGCATCCTGGATCCGGGCGTGCAGCCCGGGCATCTCCGCGGCCCAGTCCGGGTAGGCGGGGTTCCACGCCGCGACGATCACGTCGGCGCCCCGCGCGGCCTCGTTCAAATCGTCGCGGCGGCGGTCGAAGCTGCGAATCGACCAGCCGGCATTCCAGAAGGCATCGGCGGCATTGCGGCCGAAACGGCCCGACGCCCCGAGGATCAATACGGATTTCTGCATCTTTCGGCTCCCGTGTGTCCGATTGGATGACGCGACGATACCTGTTCCTGTCCGAATGGAAATTGCCAAAATTTCGTGAACTGATATTCATACGTGAATGGATAAATCGCTCTCCTCTCTCGACTGGACTCTGGTGCGCGCCTTCCTCGCCGTGGCCGATACCGGCTCGCTCTCGGGCGCGGCGCGGCGGCTGGGCGGCAGCCAGCCGACGCTGGGCCGCCAGATCCGGCAGTTGGAAACCGCGCTGGGCCAGGCGCTCTTTCACCGCCGCCCCAAGGGCCTCGCGCTGACAGAGAACGGTCGCGCGCTGCTGCCCGGGGCGCAGAAGATGCAGGCCGCCATGCACGAGATCGAGCTGACGGCGGCGGGCCGCGAAACCGGGCTGTCCGGCCCGGTGCGGATCACAGCCAGCGAGACGGTCTCGTTCTCGATCCTGCCGCCGATCCTCGCGAAGCTGCGGCTGGACGCGCCCGGCATCTCCATCGACCTCGTGCCCAGCGACAGCACCGAGAACCTGCTCTTCCGCGAGGCCGACATCGCGCTCCGCATGTACCGCCCGCGACAGCTCGAACTGGTGGCCCGGCACCTGGGCGACATCCGGCTGGGCATCTACGCCTCCCGCGCCTATCTCGACCGGGCCGGGCGGCCCGCCACCGCGCGCGAGCTCTTCGATCATCCGATCATCGGCTACGACCGCAACGAGGAGATCATCCGCGAACTGCAATCGCGCGGCTTCCCGGCAACGCGCGACTGGTTCGCCTTCCGCTGCGACAGCCACACGGTCAACTGGGAACTGGTGCGCGCCGGCTGCGGCATCGGCTTCGGCCAGGCCGGCGTGGCCCGGTCCGACCCCGAGATCGAGGAGATCCCGATCGACGTGAACCTGCCGGTGCTGCCGGTCTGGCTGGCCACCCACCAGGCGCTCAGGCATAGTCCGAGAATCGCGATGGTGTGGGACGCGCTGGCCGAGGGGATGGCGCCCCACCTGATGTGAACGGGGGAGGTGCGAATGGACAGGGTGACGGGCGGCTGCCTCTGCGGCAAGGTGCGGATCACCGCGGAGGGGGCGCCCGACCGGGTGGGCCTCTGCCATTGCCTCGACTGCCGCAAGCACCATGGCGCTTTGTTCTTCGCCGCGGCGATCTACCCGGCCGAGGCGGTGACCGTCGAGGGCGAAACGAAGGCCTTCCGGGGCCGCCACTTCTGCCCCGAATGCGGCTCGTCCCTCTTCGCCGAAAGCGGCGGGGAAAGGGAGGTGCATCTCGGCGCCCTCGACGCCCCCGACCAGCTCCGCCCCACCTACGAGGCCTGGCGCATCCGCCGCGAGGCATGGCTGCCAGCGTTCCCGCTCGCCGACAGCTACGACCGCGACCGCGAAGACGGGGCATAGCCCGCCCTTTCTTGACCCTCCCCCGGCTTCGGGCTAGGCGATGGCGAGACATTCCCAGACAGAGGACCGCCCCCATGACCAACCCTTCGCTTCTCATCCTCCCCGGTGACGGGATCGGCCCCGAAGTGATGGCGGAAGTCGTCAAGATCATCGGCTGGTACGGCGACAAGCGGGACCTCAAGTTCGACGTCAGCGAAGACCTCGTCGGCGGCGCCGCCTATGACACCCACGGCACGCCGCTCGCCGATGTCACCATGGACCGCGCGCAGAAGGTCGATGCCGTCCTGCTGGGCGCCGTGGGCGGGCCGAAATACGACAATCTCGACTTCTCCGTGAAGCCCGAGCGCGGCCTCCTGCGCCTCCGCAAGGAGATGGACCTCTTCGCCAACCTGCGCCCGGCGCAATGCTTCGACGCGCTGGCCGATTTCTCCTCGCTCAAGAAGGACGTCGTCGCCGGCCTCGACATCATGATCGTCCGCGAACTCACCAGCGGCGTCTATTTCGGCGAGCCGCGCGGGATTTTCGAGGAAGGCAACGAACGGGTCGGCATCAACACCCAGCGCTACACCGAATCCGAGATCGACCGTGTCGCCCGCGCCGCCTTCGAACTGGCCCGGCGGCGGGGCAACAAGGTCTGCTCGATGGAGAAGGCCAACGTGATGGAGAGCGGCATCCTCTGGCGCGAGGTCGTGCAGAAGGTGCATGACGAGGATTACGCCGACGTCCAGCTCTCCCACATGTACGCCGACGCGGGCGCCATGCAGCTCTGCCGCTGGCCCAAGCAGTTCGACGTGATCGTGACCGACAACCTCTTCGGCGACCTCTTGTCGGACGCCGCCGCCATGCTGACCGGCTCGCTCGGCATGCTGCCCTCCGCCAGCCTCGGCGCGCCGATGGCAAACGGCCGGCCCAAGGCACTTTACGAGCCGGTCCACGGCTCGGCCCCGGATATCGCCGGGCAGGGCAAGGCCAACCCGATCGCCTGCATCCTCAGCTTCGCGATGGCGCTGCGCTATTCCTTCGACAAGGGCGACGAGGCGGCCCGCCTCGAAGGCGCGGTCGAGAAGGTGCTGGCCGACGGCCTGCGCACCGCCGACCTGCTGGGCGAAGAGGGCGTGACCCCGGTCTCGACCGCCGAGATGGGCGACGCCATCGTCGCCGCGCTCGACGCCAGCCTGTGATCGAAACGCGGCCCTATGCCCCCGGCGACGGGGCCGCGTTCGAGACGCTCTACCACGGCTACCTTGACCACTACCGCCTCGGCCCCCCGAACGGGGCCGAGACCGCGCGGCTGATCGCCCTCCTGGATGGCGGCCTGCACATGTCCTGCCTCTTGGCCCATGACGGCGCGCGGCCCGTGGGCTTCGCCACCTGGGCGCTGACCTTCCCGGCGGGGCGGGGCACGGCGCTGTTCATGAAGGAGCTGTTCGTCGACCCGCAGGCGCGCGGGCAGGGCGTGGGGCGGCACCTGATGGCGGGGCTCGTGGCAATCGCCGAGGCCGAGGGCTGCGTGCGGTTCGACTGGCAGACCGATGGCGACAATGCCGCCGCGCAGGCCTTCTACCGCTCGGTCGGCGCGCCGCAGGTCGAAAAGCTCAGCTACCGCGTTCCGGCAGACACGCTCGCCGCCTTTCGAGCCCGGCTTACCCGGCCTGCCGGTCGCCGGCCGTAGGCGCCGAGATCCAGTAGCCCGCCAGCCGGTCGGCCAGTTGCCCCTTCTTCTCGCCCAGCATCTGCGCCGCCAGCCCGAAGGCCCGCTCGCGCAGCGCGCCGCTCTCGGCGGCGGCCAGCTCCTCGGCCCGCTTGCGCGCCTTCTTCGGCAGGTCGTCCGACACCTCCTCCAGCGCCGCGCCCAGCACCACGAGATCATGATCGTCGCCCAGCACGCCCGACAGCTCGTCCAGCGTGTCGATCCTGGCATGCATCGTCTCCGGCCACGCCTCCCGCAGAAGGCGGCAGTGGTACCAGTGATACTTCACCCGCTTCCGCCATTCGTGCAGAAGCTCGGAATCGTCGGGCTCATGCCCCGCCTTGCGCCAGCACTTGCGCGCCCGGCCATAGGTCTTCTTCAACCCGCCCGCGATCACCTCGTGGGCCGTGCCCTCGACCGGCCAGGCGGTGGCCCGCTTGCGCGCATCCTCCAGCCGGCTCGCCGCCTCCTCGATCCGGCCGGGCAGGTCATGCTCGTGCAGCATGGCATCGCGCCGCTCGGTCGACCATGCGATCAGCGGGGCCAGGCTGTCGTCGCCCGCCGTCTCGGCCAGCCCGCCCAGCGTCTGCGTCAGAACCTGCGCATCGCGCAGGTCCGAGAACAGCCGCCCGATATCGCGGAATTCCCGGTTCTCGGCCTTGTAGAGCTTGCCCATCCCCGGCCGCACCAGCCGGATCAGCCCGCGCAGCTTCTTCATCCGCTTGCGCACGTCATGCACGCGCGGCTCCAATTCGCCCTCATCCGACAGCGAGTCGAGCGCCGACCCGATCTGGTCATCGGCCACGCGCCGCAGATTCTCGGTCAGCGGCAGGTCGGGTTTGAAATGATACATCATGTCGCTGGTCATTACATATTCAGCCTTGCACCGATTTCCATGATTTCGCCACTTGCAAAACGCCGGGCAGGCGTATAATCGCGTGGCTCAGCGTCGGAGTGTAGCTCAGCCTGGTAGAGCACTGTCTTCGGGAGGCAGGGGCCGGAGGTTCGAATCCTCTCACTCCGACCAATTAAATCAATCACTTGCTGGATTTTTGGTAAGATCCGACGCGGGCGTAAACTGTGAGGTCACACAGATTGCGGCTGATTCAGGCTGTCCGGTAAAGGAAAACCCCGGCGCGCTAGCGGGCGCGACCGGGGCTCATGAGTGTGGCGTATGCTCTTCAGATAACCCAAAAGGCACGCGGTTTGCAAGCGCTTTTGGCTACGCGCTGAGGCTCTACAGCTTCGAAGCCTGGGCAAAACATCGGCTCATCGTCGCTGCGCGCTATTGTGGGGTGCAGGTATGACCGAACTAAGTAAATGGCGCCAAGATTGGGCGCGCGCGGTGCGCCGCGCATCGAGCCTATCCACGAGAACACGGTTGGTCGGGCAGGAATTGGCGCTGAACTTCGCCAACGGCAGCGCCTGGCAGTGCAACGCTTCAAGGGAAGCATTAGCGGAACGTCTTGGCGTACATGAGGTGACGGTCAGGCGAGCGCTGGCTGAGCTTGTCGACGTTGGGTGGCTTTCGAAAGCGATGGCCACGTCGCGGAGTGGTTCATCCTATCATGCATTCCTTATACCGGAAACGACCCGTGGAAAGGTGGTGCCATTCACCGGAGAGAAGGGCCGGAACGCGGGACAAGGAAGTAAGCCCTTGGGGGTGGTCCAATGAGTTACGATGCGACCGACTGGGCATTCAAGCAAAAGGGCCTCAAGACGGGCCCGAAGATCGTGCTGCTACATTTGGCCCATCATCACAACCCAGAGCATGGCTGTTTTCCGTCTCAACAGTGTCTGGCGCACGAATGCGGAATGTCTGTCCGGAGTGTTCGAGATCAACTCAAGAGCCTCGAAGAACTGGGCCTGATCACTCGGCGTTCAGGCAACAAATCGGGCGGCAAATCCGGAAGGGAATTCACCCCGGATCACTACGTTCTGCACTTCGATCGCCACCTTGGAGAGGCCGGAAAACCAGCGGCAGGATCTTCCCAGCGGCAAAATTTGCCGCCGGAAAGACCAGCGGCAAAAAACGACAGATACCAGCGGCAAAATTTGCCGCCAAATAAAGTAAAAGAAATAAGTAAGACGCGCGCGCGCGAGGCGGCGCGCCTTCAACCAGTTCCCGATCGACCTGCACCGCATCTCAGGAGGTGCATCCCGGCAGGCTCACTTGCCGAGGAGCTTCACGACAGGTGGTTGAGCAGTCACGGTTACCTACCGCTCAGCGAAATTGGTGAGCCTATCGGGGACGGATATGATGCTCTGTTCCCAAGACCTCCGAGCGAAGACGACCAGGTGCCGACGATGCTTATGAAGAAATGGGCTGAGCGGCTGATGGTCCTTCACGGCCTAGCAAACAGATCGAAGGCAGCATGAAGAAGCGAGTGAAAGGTGACCAGCTCCGGTCGATATCCGTGCACTTCACCCATCCCCGAGAAAGAGCAAAGAGGCACGAGTGATGAACCGCAACCGAGCGCAGAGACCTGAGGCGATGGGCAAGATCGTGAAGATCAAGCGCGACACTGTGTCTTCGTCTGGGCTGGCGAAGGGGCAGGCCCTCGACCCCCGGCGCTTCGATGCGCTGGTAGGCGGCACTGAGAAGCTCTGGGGGCTGGCGTGCATCGCCCGCTTTCTTGGCGTCTCGGAGTCCACCGTGCGCCGTTGGGCGGTTGATCCCGATGTCCCGATCTACAAGCCGCAAGGCGTTGGAACCTATTTCGCGCTGCGCTCGGAACTCTGCGCATGGCTGAGGGGAAAGAGCTGATGGCGCACGAATGTCGCGGTCTTTCGAGCGTGGAATACGTGACCGGGGGTGGTCCCGGACTTTTGTGGGTTCTTAGGGACCGGCGGTCGGTAGAGAGCACGAGATTTGCCCGAAATAGGGTTTTTTCGATTGGGGATGAACGGATTTGACAGGAATTGGTAGGATTTGGCAGGGCGACAAACGCCGGTCAAATGGTGGATTGTAAGCTCATGTGGCCGTTCACCAGCAAACCGAAAATCGAAACGAAGGGGCTCGCCGAACCCGGCGATGACCTCTTCGCTGTCTTCGGTATCACGCCGACCTCATCGGGCAATGTCGCCATCACGCCGGATGCGGCGCTGCGGGTGCCCGCAGTCGGCTCTGCGATCCGCGTGATCTCCGAAGCCGTGGCCACGCTCGACGTGAGCGTGAAGCGCATCGAGAAGGATGGCACCGAGATCTTGGAGCCCGATCACCCGGCCCTGACGTTCCTTCGCGACAGCGCCAACGACTGGACCAGCGGCTTCGAGTTCCTGCGTGACCTGGTGATCGACGCGCTGTCCGACGACCGGGGCGGTACGGGCTACGTAAATCGCCTCGGCGACGGCCGCATTGCTGAGATCATCCGGTATCGCCGGGGCGTGGTCGACGTGCAGTTCGACGGCACCACGGGCGAGCCCTCCTACAAGATCGACGCGCGCCCTGTGCCCGCCACCAACGTGGTGCACCTTCGCAGCCCGTTCGGACGCGCGCCGCTGTCGCTGGCCCGCGAGGCCATCGGCACGGCACTCGCTCTCGACCTGCATGCAGCGAAGCTGTTCGGGCGGGGGGCCCGCCCTTCGGGCGCACTGAAGTTCCCGAAGGGAATGGGAGAGGAGTCCGTGAAGAAAGCGCGCGCGGCCTGGCGAGCGACCCACGAGGGCAACGATGCGCAAGGGCAAACGGCTATCTTGTACGATGGCACCGAGTTCGCGCCATTCACCTTCAGCTCGACCGACGCCCAGTTTCTTGAAAACCGCAAGTTCCAGATCCTCGAAATCGCCCGGTGTTTCCGCGTGCCACCGCCGATGCTGTTCGACCTGGAACGCGCCACGTGGAGCAACGGGGAACAGCAGGGTCGGGAGTTCCTGAGCTACACCTTGGAGCCGTGGCTGAGGGCCACTGAGGGCGCCCTGCGCCGGGCGCTCTTCACCGATGAGGAGCGCGGCCAGTACGTCATCCGGTTCGATCGCGACGACCTGACCCGCGCCGATCTCGACACCCGATCGACCGTGATCAACTCGCTGATTTCGTCGCAGGTGATCAACCCCAACGAGGGCCGGCAATGGCTCGGCCTGCCGCCGCGCGAGGGCGGTAACCAATTCATGAATCCGAACATCACGGCCGACGCTTCTCGGAACCAGGATGCCGACGACGACGAGGAG
>NZ_JAVKFX010000037.1:0-27513 GCF_040223625.1 Roseovarius sp.
CGGCCCCCGAGCCGGGACCTCACGCCAACCGCCCCCCCACACAAAACCTGATGCATCCCCCCGCGCACCCTCCTAAACTCCGCCCATGTTCGACATCCTCGCCTCCTTCCTGATCGCCGCCTTCGCCCTCACCGGCAGCCCCGGCCCCAACACGCTCAGCGTCGCCGCCGTCGGCGCCTCCTTCGGGCGGCTGAAAGGCTTCGAATACATGCTCGGCCTCAGCGCCGGCGTCGGCCTCGTCATCGTCATCGTCGGCACCGGCATCTCCGGCGCCATCCTCGCCATCCCCGGCCTCGCACCCGTCATCACCGCCGCGGCGGCCCTCTACTTCCTCTACCTCGCCTGGCGCATCGCCACCGCCCCGCCGCTCTCGGCGCTCCCCGACGAGAACCGCCCCCGCGCGCCGCGCTGGTACGCGGGCGTGCTGCTGTCGCTGTCGAACCCCAAGGCCTATGCCGCCATGGGCGCGCTCTTCTCGGGCTACACCCTCCT
This sequence comes from Roseovarius sp., assembly GCF_040223625.1. Taxonomy (GTDB): domain Bacteria; phylum Pseudomonadota; class Alphaproteobacteria; order Rhodobacterales; family Rhodobacteraceae; genus Roseovarius. Next base: position 493 of record NZ_JAVKFX010000037.1, read on the forward strand.
GCCCGGCGCCCCGGTCGAGGACGGGCTGACCAAGGCCGCGATCGTCATGGGCGTGATCCTGATCGTCAACTTCACCTGGCTGTCGATCGGCGCCACCCTCGCCCGCACCCTCCAGCACCCGAAAGCCTCCCGCGCCGTGAACATCGCCTTCGCCGTCCTGCTGCTCGCCTCCGTGGCGCTGGTCGCCTTCGGTTAGGGCCCGCCCGCCCGCCTCCGCGCCAATTCCCGCGCACGCTCGCCGCCCTACCGCCCTGTTAGCGCCACCATAATTGCAACGCTCCGAACCCTCGCCTAAGAGGGGCTCGCACGGCGACCCAGCCGCAAATCACCATTTTCAGGGCGGAGCATTTCCATGTCGAAAAAAGATCAAGCAGCCAGGATGCGCGAGGGCAACGGCTTCATCGCGGCCCTCGACCAATCGGGCGGCTCCACCCCCAAGGCCCTGCGCCTCTACGGCATCGAGGAAGACCGCTATTCCAATGAGGACGAGATGTTCGACCTCATCCACCAGATGCGGACCCGGATCATCAAGTCGCCCGCCTTCACCGGCGACAGCATCCTCGGCGCCATCCTCTTCGAACAGACCATGGAGCGCGAGATCGACGGCAAGCCCACCGCCGCCTATCTCTGGGAAGAGCGCGGCGTCGTCCCCTTCCTGAAGGTCGACAAGGGGCTCGACGATGAAACCGACGGCGTGCGCCTGATGAAACCGATGCCGGGGCTCAAGGACCTGCTCGCCCGCGCCAACACCCACGGCGTCTTCGGCACCAAGATGCGCTCGGTGATCGACGCGGCCTCCCCCTCGGGCATCGCCGCCGTGGTCGACCAGCAATTCGCCGTCGGCGCCGAGATCCTTGATGCCGGCCTCGTCCCGATCATCGAGCCCGAGGTCACCATCTCCATCGCCGACAAGGCCGAGGCGGAATCGATCCTGCGCGACGAGATCGCCAAGCATCTCGACACCCTGCCCAGCAATCGCGAGGTGATGCTCAAGCTCACCCTCCCCGAGACCGCCAACCACTACAAACCGCTGATCGAGCATGACCGCGTGATGCGCGTCGTCGCCCTCTCCGGCGGCTACTCCCGCGACGAGGCCAACACCCGCCTCGCGCAGAACTCCGGCATGATCGCCAGCTTCTCCCGCGCGCTGACCGAGGGTCTCTCCGACCAGCAATCCGACGACGCCTTCGACGCCCAGCTCAAGGAGTCGGTCGGCAGCATCTACAAGGCCTCCGTCGCGGGCTGAGATTGGCCCGGATGCCAGCGCCTCACGGCGCTGGCACCGACAGAGTACCGACGCAATACCGACAAAATACCGACGTCGCGAAACAGCCGTTTCCCGTCCCGAAATTTTTTGATCAAATTATCTTGGCAGACCCCCGGCAATAGCTTTAGATTGGCCCCGTCACCTTGAACGGAGCCTCCCCCATGGAGCTAGCAGAGTACCAGACCATCCGCGTCGCCGCCTGCGACCTCAACGGTCAGATGCGCGGCAAGCGCGTGCCCGGAGGCTATGCACGGAAACTGGATGACGGGGCGGTGCGGATGCCGCTATCGGCCCTGAACCTCGACATTTTCGGCGCCGATATCGACGACTCGCCCCTGGTCTTCGAGACCGGCGACGCCGACGGCATGCTCCGCCCCACCGACCGCGGGCCGGTGCCGCTGCCCTGGCTCGACACGCCCCAGCCGCTCGTTCCGATGTCGATGTATCACGATGACGGCCGCGCCTTCGACGGCGACCCGCGCCATGCCCTCGTCACCGTCCTCGAACGCTACGCCCAACGCGGCTGGCAGGTCATGGCCGCCACCGAGCTCGAATTCACCCTCGTCGACGACAGCGGCAAATCCCTCCGCCCCGTCCGCAACCCCCAGACCGGCCGCCGCACCGGCGCGCCGGGCATCCTGTCGCTCACCCACATGGACGCGTTCGACGCCTTCCTCTCCGCCCTCTACGACGGCTGCGCCGCCATGGGCATCCCGGCCCAGACCACCACCAGCGAAAGCGGGCTGGGCCAGTTCGAGGTCACCCTCAACCACCAGGACGCGCTGCGCGCCGCCGACGACACCTGGCTCTTCAAGGCGCTCATCCGCGGCCTCGCCCGGCGCCACGGCATGGCCGCCACCTTCATGGCCAAACCCTTCGACGACGACGCCGGCAACGGCATGCACATGCATTTCTCCGTGCTCGACGCCGACGGCAACAACGTCTTCGACAATGGTGGCCCCGAGGGCTCGGCCACCCTGCTCTCCGCCGTCGCCGGCTGCCTCCAGGCGATGCCGGCCACCACGCTGATCTTCGCGCCGCACGCCAACAGCTACACCCGCCTCGTGCCCGGCGCCCATGCCCCCACCTCCGTCTGCTGGGCCTACGAGAACCGCACCGCCGCGCTCCGCATCCCCGGCGGCGCACCCGCGGCGCGGCGCATCGAACACCGCGTCGCCGGCGGCGACATCAACCCGTACCTCATGTTCGCCGCCATACTCGGCGCCGCCATCACCGGCATCGACGACGCCCTCACGCCCCCCGACCCGATCACCGGCAACGCCTACGACCAGGACCTGCCCCAGCTCGCCCCCGACTGGGACAGCGCCATCGACCTGTTCGAGACCGACCCCTTCATTGCCCGCGCCTTCCCCGACGGGCTGATCCGCAATCTCTGCATGACCAAGCGGCAGGAGGTGCGGCTGATGGCGGATATCCCTGAATCGCAACACTGGAAAACCTATCTCGGAACGGTGTAGTCGGGGCTTGCCCAAGGATGGCCTGCTGCGCTATCCTTAATTTGATCAAATTACAGGTGAGAGATGAAAATCGGCATCCTGATGACCGGCCACGCCGTTCCCGAACTCGAGGAACGGGCCGGCGACTATGATGCAATGTTCGCGCGTCTGCTGGCAGGGCGCGGCTTTGACTTCGCGACCTATAACGTGGTCGATGAAGAATTTCCTGACGCACCGGACGCCTGCGACGGCTGGCTCATCACCGGCTCCAAGCACGGCGCCTACGAGGATCACCCCTGGATCCCACCGCTCGAGGATTTCATCCGCGCCGTCCACGCCTCCGGCCGGCCGATGATCGGCGTCTGCTTCGGCCACCAGATCATCGCCCAGGCGCTTGGCGGCAAGGTCGTCAAGTATCCCGGCGGCTGGTCCGTGGGCCGCACCGAATACGACCTCGACGGTGAGACCTTCGCGCTCAACGCCTGGCACCAGGACCAGGTGGTCGAAGTCCCGCAAGGCGCCGAAGTCATTGGCAAATCCGACTTCTGCGCCAATGCCGCCATGGTCTATGGCGACCGCATCCTGACCATCCAGCCGCACCCCGAGTTCAGCCCCGACATCGTCGAGGACCTGATCCGCCTGCGCGGCAAGGGCGTCGTCCCCGACGACCTGCTCGAGGGCGCCACCCAACGCCTCGACGCGCCCACCGATGCCGCCCGCTTCGCCGACCGCATGGCGGCGTTCTTCAAGAAGGGAGCCTGAGACATGGCCGACTGGACCGCGAAACTGCCCGAGGCCGCGCAGGCCTATCTCGAAGGCCGCCGCCTCGACGAGGTGGAATGCATCATCTCCGACCTGCCCGGCATCGCCCGCGGCAAGGCCGTGCCGGCCTCGAAATTCGCCCGGCAGAAGCATTTCCACCTGCCCGATTCGATCTTCTTCCAGACCATCACCGGCGACTGGGGCGAAGCCGCGGGCGACGAGGGCTTCATCGAGCGTGACATGATCCTGAAACCGGACATGTCCACCGCCACCGCCGCCCCCTGGACGGGCGACTGGACGCTTCAGGTGATCCACGACGCCTATGACCGCGACAATGACCCGATCCCCTTCTCGCCGCGCAACGTGCTCAAACGCGTGGTCGACCTCTACCGCAAGCTGGGCCTGAAACCCGTCGTCGCCCCCGAGATGGAATTCTTCCTCGTCGCCCGCAACCTCGACCCGGCCAAGGCGATCGAGCCGATGATGGGCCGCTCCGGCCGCCCCGCCGCCGCGCGCCAGGCCTATTCCATGACCGCCGTCGACGAGTTCGGCCCGGTGATCGACGACATCTACGACTTCGCCGAGGCGCAGGGCTTCGAGATCGACGGAATCACCCAGGAAGGCGGCGCCGGCCAGCTCGAGATCAACCTCCGCCACGGCGACCCGGTCAAGCTCGCCGACGAGGTGTTCTACTTCAAGCGCCTGATCCGCGAGGCCGCCATCCGCCACGACTGCTTCGCCACCTTCATGGCCAAGCCGATCGAGGACGAACCCGGCAGCGCCATGCATATCCACCACTCCATCATGGATATCGACACCGGCAAGAACGTCTTCGTCGGCCCCCAAGGCGGCGAAACCGACGCCTTCTACCACTTCATCGGCGGTCTGCAGAAACACCTGCCCTCGGCCATCGCGATCCTTGCACCTTACGTCAATTCCTACCGCCGCTACGTCAAGGATCATGCCGCCCCCATCAACCTCGCCTGGGCCCGCGACAACCGCACCACCGGCATCCGCGTACCCCTGTCGCCCCCCGAGGCGCGGCGCATCGAGAACCGCCTCGCGGGGATGGACTGCAACCCCTATCTCGGCATCGCGGCCTCCCTCGCCTGCGGCCTGCTCGGCCTCAACGAGGAACTGCGCCCCGATCCGCAATTCCGCGGCGATGCCTATGCCGGCGATTCCGACATCCCCAACGTGCTCGGCAACGCCCTCGATGTCTTCGACGAGGCCGAGACGCTGCACGACATCCTCGGGCCGGAATTCGCCCGCGTCTACTCGATCGTGAAACGCGCCGAGTACGAGGAGTTCCTGCAGGTCATCAGCCCGTGGGAGCGCGAGCATCTCCTCCTCAACGTCTGATCCCGTGGCCGGCGCCGCGCAGTGAGTATTTGGGGAACAATGAAAGCATGAACCTGCTCTACGCCAACGACCGTCCGGGCGAATACCCGCCAAGCTGGTACGCCGCCACCGCCGCCCCGCTCGCGCCCTTCGCGCCCCTCGACGGCGACACGCGCGCCGATGTCTGCGTCGTGGGCGCGGGCTATACCGGCCTGTCGGCGGCGCTGCACCTTGCCGAGCAGGGGCTCGACGTGGTCCTGCTCGAGGCAAACCGCGTGGGCTTCGGCGCCTCGGGCCGCAACGGCGGGCAGCTCGGCAGCGGCCAGCGGATGGATCAGCATTTCGTCGAGAAACAGGTGGGCCGCGACGATGCTACGAAGCTCTGGGCGCTGGCGGAAGATGCCAAGGCGCTGGTCAAATCGCTGATTGCAAAGCACGATATCGACTGCCACCTGAAACCCGGCATCGCCCACCTGGCCTTCTCCGACGGCGAGGTCGAGGAAGAGCACGCCTATGCCGACATGCTGGCCGAGCGCTACGACTACCCCCATCTCGAGAAGCTCGACCGCAACGCGGCGCAGGCCCTCTGCCCCTCGCCGAAATACGTCGGCGGCACGCTCGACATGACCGCCGCGCACCTGCACCCGCTGGCCTACGCCCTTGGCCTCGCCCGCGCCGCGCACACGGCCGGCGTCCGCATCCACGAGCGCACCGAAGTGCAGCAGATCGACGAGGGCAGCCCCGCGAAACTCACCACCGCCAAGGGCACCGTCACCGCCGACCACGTGATCCTCGCCTGCAACGGCTATCTCGGCGGGCTGAACGGCAAGGTCGCCGCCCGCGTCATGCCGATCAATAACTTCATCGCCGCCACCGAACCGCTGGGCGACGACGCCGCCCGCGTGCTGACGCGCGACGTGGCCGTCGCCGACACCAAGTTCGTCGTCAACTACTTCCGCCTCAGCCACGACAAGCGCCTGCTCTTCGGCGGCGGCGAAAGCTACGGCTACCGCTTCCCCGCCGACATCGCCGCCAAGGTGCGCAAGCCGATGACCGAGATATTCCCCCACCTCGCGGATATCCGCATCGACCACGCCTGGGGCGGCACGCTGGCCATCACCATGAAACGCCTGCCCTACCTCGCCCGCGTCGCGCCCAACATCCTCTCGGCCTCGGGCTATTCCGGCCACGGCGTCGGCAACGCCACGCAGGCGGGCAAGCTGATGGCCGACGCCATCGCCGGCGATGCGGCAGGCTTCGACACCATGGCCCGCATCCCCACCACCCCCTTCCCCGGCGGCACGGCGCTCCGCACGCCCCTGCTGGTGCTGGCGATGACCTGGTTCTCCCTCCGCGACCGGCTCGGAATCTGACGCCAACCCCCTGAAACAATGGCAATTTCGGCACAGCCCCGCCCTGCGCGGGCTGTTGCAAAAATTTTGCTTTGGCGCACGCTCGTCTTGGTGTAGGAGTTTTCGGGAAACCCGAAGACCAGTTTCAGGAAACCCGAAGACATGACCCTGCCCCCCAACGTCTACGACGCCGAGCCCATCCCCGAAGCCGCCCGCGCCGAGATCGAGCAGATGCTCAAGTCGGGCGACCTCTTCCGCTACACCGCCCCGGAAAACGCCCCCGTCACCCTGCTGGAACGGGACTTCGCGGCGCATATGGGCAGCAGATACGCGCTGGCCGTCAGCAGCTGTTCGGCGGCCCTCTTCCTCTCGCTCAAGGCGCTCGCCCTGCCGCGCGACGCCCGCGTCCTGATCCCGGCCTTCACCTTCGCCGCCGTCCCCTCCTCGGTGATCCACGCCGATTGCATCCCCGTCCTCTGCGAGGTGGGCGACAATTACCGCATCGACATGGCCGATTTCGAAGCCCGGCTCGACGACAACATCGACGCCGTCATCATCAGCCACATGCGCGGCCACACCTCCGACATGGACGCGATCATGCGGCTCTGCGACGCCCGCAACATCCCCGTGGTCGAGGATGCCGCCCACTCGCTGGGCACCACGTGGCACGGCCGCAACATCGGCACGCTGGGCCGCGTCGGCTGTTTCAGCTTCCAGTCCTACAAGCTGGTGAACGCCGGCGAGGGCGGGATCCTCATCACCGACGATGCCGATCTCGTGGCGCGCGCCGTCATCATGTCGGGCGCCTACGAACACAACTGGGCCAAGCACATGACCGGCGCCGACGCCGCGCTCGACGCCGCCTTCGCCCGCTGGCAGAACCAGCTCCCCCTGTATAACCTGCGGATGAACAACCTCTCCGCCGCCATCATCCGCCCGCAACTGGGCGAGATTGCCCGCCGCGTCCGCGACGGCCGCGCGAACCACGACTACGTCGCCGCCCGCCTCAACACCTCCCCCTGGCTGCAGGTGCCGGACAAGCTCGCCCCCGAAGACCGCGCGCCCGACTCGATCCAGTTCAACACCGTGAACCTGACCCAGGACGAAACCCGCGCCTTCGCCGCCGCCGCCGCCGACCGCGGCGTCAAGGTGCAGGTCTTCGGCCTGTCGACCGACAACGCCCGCGCCTTCTGGAACTGGCAGTTCCTGCCGGGCGACCGCCCCGACCTGCCGAAAACCCGCGCCATGCTGATGAAGGCCTGCGACGCGCGCCTCCCCGCCCGGCTGACCAAGGCAGAGCTCGACATGATCGTCGACGCCCTCCTCCTCGCCGCGCAGGACGTTATGGGAGAGGACCGCGCCTACGGCACTTGACCCAAGGCGCGCCCCGCCCTCTCATGCCGGCATGAGCACCGATTACACCGACGGCGCGGCCTGGATCCGCGGCACCATCCTCCCCATCGCCGAGGCCACGATCGGCGTCACCGACTGGGCCCTCACCCATTCCGACGTCACCTATGACGTGGTGCCCGTCTGGGACGGCGCCTTCTTCCGCCTCCCCGACTACCTCGACCGGTTCGAACAATCGATGCAGGCCTGCCGCATGGATGTCGGCCTCTCCCGCCCCGAGATCGAAGCGGCGCTCCACGCCATGGTCGCCCGCTCCGGCCTGCGCGCCGCCTATTGCGCCATGGTCGCCGCCCGCGGTTCGCCCCTCATCCCCGGCAGCCGCGACCCCCGCGACTGCGCCAACCATTTCTACGCCTGGTGCGTGCCTTACGTGCATGTCCTGACGCCGGAAGTGGCCGAGGCGGGCGCCCGCCTCCTCCTCCCCGACGACATCCGCCGCATCCCCGAGGACAGCGTCGACCCCCGCGCCAAGAACTACCACTGGGGCGATTTCACCCAAGGGCTCTTCGCCGCCAAGGACCGGGGGCTCGACAACGTGGTCCTCGCCGATCACGCGGGCAACGTCACCGAAGGGCCGGGCTTCAACATCTTCGCCCTGAAAGGCGAGACCGTCACCACCCCCGACCGCGGCGTCCTGCAAGGCATCACCCGCCGCACCGTGCTCGACCTCGCCCGCGAGGCCGGCCTGAAAACCGAGGAACGCCCCCTCCCCGTCACCGAACTGATGCAGGCGGACGAGGTCTTCCTCTCCACCTCCGGCGGCGGCGTCGTTCCCGTGGCGCAGATCAACGACCGCAGCTTCGGCAACGGCCGCCCCGGCCCCACCGGCACAAGCCTGCGCGCACGCTATTTCGACCGGCTGAAAGACCCCGCCTACCGGACCGAGATCACCTACGATCCCGCCTAGATCACCGTCAGCGCATCCTGCAAAAACGGGTACCGCGCCAGCGCCGGCTCCACCACGCTCTTGCGCAGGATCGGCCGCAGCGTCTCGGCCACCCGGCCGGGCATGTCCTGCAATATCCCCTTCCGCGCCGTCAGGCTGATCGTCCGCGACAAGGGCTCCATCGGCAATTCCATCACGTCGAGCTGATCCGCAAACCGCCGCGCCCGCATCAGCGCCAGCGGCGTCAGGATCGTCCACCCCGCCCCCTGGCCAACCAGCGCACAGATCGCGTGATAGCTGTCCAGCTCGAACCGGTGCGGCAGGCTGATATTCTGCCGCGCCAGGTGCGCCGTCAGCAGCCGCCCCATGTAATGCCGCTGCGTGTACTGCACCAGCGGCAGCCGCTTAAGTTGCCGCAGCACGTCCTTGCCCGGGTCCACCACCCCCTTGGGCGCTGCGACGAGAAACCCCTCCCGCAACAGCGGATGCACCTCGACCCAGTCATCCTCGGCCCCCAGCTCGGCGGCCACGATCACGTCGAGCGCGCGGGAATCCAGCAGCTCGTACAGGTAATGGCTCGCCCCCGTCTCCAGCAGGAACTGGCACCCTTTCAGCTCCGCCGCCATGTGGGTCAGCAATTGCGGCGTCACGTCCGCCTCGAAATCCTCGATCATCCCCAGCCGGAACCGCGTCAGCAGCGACAGGTCCGACATCGCCAGCTCCGCCCGCGCCTGCGCCGCTTCGTTCAGGATCACCTGCGCCCGCCGCTTCAGGATCTCTCCCGCGGGCGTCAGCCTCACGGGCCGCGCGTTGCGCTGCAACAGGGTCGCCCCCACCGCGCTTTCAAGGTTGGTCAATTGCTGGCTCACTGCCGAGGGGCTGGCCCCCAGCCGCTTGGCAGCGGCGGAAATCGAGCGTTCGTCGGCCGTGGCCATGAACACCTCGATGCCCCACAGGGTGATCCGTCCGGGGCTGTCGACCATGATCGGGGCCCCGCGCTACTTGCCCATCTTCGACAGCTTGTCCTGCAGGTCGGCGAGCTGCTTCTTGATCTCGTCGAGGTCTTCCGAGCTCTCGCCCTCGTCGCCCCCCGCCACCGGTGCCGACGGCATGCCCGGCATCTTCATCTGCCCGGTCATCGCCTTGAGGAACGCGGCCTGCTGCGCGCGCATCGCCTCCATCCCCGGCATCCCCGCCAGCGGGTTGGCCTTGGTCATGTTCTCCATCATCTGCGACTGGCTTTCGCGCAGCATGTCGAAACTGGCCGCCAGGAACTCCGGCACCATCGAGGTGGCCTGCGTGGTATAGCTGCGGACAAGGTCGTTGAGCACGTTGATCGGCAGCACGTTCTCGCCCCGGCTCTCATGCTCGGCGATGATCTGCAACAGGTACTGCCGGGTCAGGTCGTCGCCCGATTTCAGGTCGATGATCTGAACGTCTCGGCCATCGCGGATGAACTCGGCGATATCCTCCAGCGTCACGTAATCCGACGTCTCGGTATTGTAGAGCCTGCGGCTCGCGTACCGTTTGATCAGCAATGGTTTTTCGGATTCGGCCACGGCGCGTTCTCCCAAGATGCAGCACTGCAGCGAAGCTTAGACCGCTGCAATGCAAAATGAAAGGGCCGGCCTTTGGCAGCGCTGAGGGACCAAGGACGGCGCCGCAAAGGGCTGCGCGGAATCCAGGGCGAAGCACGCCGCGCATCGGGGCAGAACAACCACCACCCCCCAAACAAAACAAAGGGCGAGCCTTGCGGCCCGCCCTTCCTGATCATACCCAACTGGGAGGATTAGGGTATGAAATCACTGTGCCTTACTTGGCCGCGGTGGCTTTCTTGGTGGCCGCCGACATGTCGTCGGTCGCCTTCTTGACGGCCTTGGTGGTTTCTTCCTGCATGTCCTTGCCGGCAGCCATCAGAAGTTCGACGGTGTCCATCTGAACTTTCTTGGCAACCTCGGCGAAGGCGGCCATGTTCTCGGCGGCCACTTCGGCATTGGCCGATGCGAAATCGGTCATCGCCTTGGCATAGTCGGCCGGCTCGGTCTTGGCTTTGGAAACTTCTGCCAGTTTCGACAGGGTTTCCTTGGTCCACTTGCTCGAGATCTCGGCCGATTTCTCGGCGGCGTCCAGCGCCACGCCCGACAGTTTCTCGTTCAGGGCGGCCTGATTCTTGAAGGCGTCTTCCATCGCCTTGGTGTCGACGGGGAAAGAACCCATAACGTCTTTCATCATCGTGTTGAAGTCTTGTGCTTTTGCCATTGGTCTTGGTCCTTGGTTTGCTGTGCTCCCGGAACCGTCCCGGGCTTTCTGCGTCTGCAACCTATATACGTGCTGCACTGCAGCATTTCAAGCATTTTTTCTGCAGTGCAGCAAAGCCGTCATGAACCGGCAAAAGCCCAGCCGCGTCAGAGACTTGCCTTCTTCCGCACATATGTCCCCGGCGCCGGCGCCAGCGGCGGATGCTCCGAATCGCCGGGTTCCCTAGCGGCAACCTTCTTCCCCGACCGCTTCCGCAGCCACTTCTCCCACAGCGGCCACCACGACCCCTCGTGATACGTGGCCCCCTCCAGCCAGTCCTCGGCCGTCTGGGTGTGATCGGTGTTGGTGTAATGGCCGTATTTCTTCTTCGACGGCGGGTTCACGATCCCGGCAATATGCCCCGATTCCGACAGGATGAAGGTCCGGTCCTTCGACCGGGTCTGCCGGAACCCGCGAAAGCAATCCTTCCACGCCGCGATATGATCGCTCTGGCAGGTGACGGCGGTGATCGGCACGTCGACATCGCTCACATGCACCTTCTCCCCCAGCAGGGGAAAGCCGGTGGTCACGAACTCGTTCCGCTGGCAGAGGCCCCGCAGGTACTCCATCGCCATCTTCCCCGGCAGGTTCGAGCCGTCCCCGTTCCAGTAGAGCAGGTCGAAGGCCGGCGGCGTCTCTCCCATCATGTAGCTCTTGACGGCGGGCGTATAGATAAGGTCGTTCGACCGCAAAAACGACATCGTCCGCGACATGATGAACGACCGCATCAACCCCTGCGCCGCCACTTCCTGCTCGATCCCGTCGATGAAATCGTCCTGCAGAAACGGCGTGAACTCCCCCTGCTCGCCGAAATCGGTGAGCGCGGTGAAGAACGTCGCCGACTTGATCGACTTGTCCCCCCGCTTCTTCAGCAGCGACAGCACCATGTGCAACGTCGTCCCGGCAATGCAGTAGCCCACGGCGTTCACCTGTTTCTGCCCGGTGATCGCCTTGATCTCGCGCAGCGCGGCAAGGAAGCCGTCCTCGACATACTCGTCCATACCCGTCTCGGCAAAGCTCGCATCCGGGTTGACCCAGGACACCACGAACAGCGTGTAGCCCTGCTCGGTGATCCACTTGATCAGGCTGTTCTGGGTCTTCAAATCGAGAATGTAGAACTTGTTGATCCACGGCGGAAAGATCACCAGCGGCGTGGCGTAAACCTCCTCGGTCGCCGGCGCATACTGGATCAGCTCCATCATCCGGTTGCGGTAGACCACCTCGCCCGGCGTCGTGGCGATGTTCTCGCCCAGCTCGAAAGCGCTCTCGTCGGCCAGCCGCACGACCATCTCGCCATGGTTCGCCTCGAGGTCGGCCACAAGGTTCTCCAGGCCCCTCACAAGGCTCTCGCCCTCCGTCGCCACCGCCTTTTCAAGCGCGTCCGGGTTGGTGCCCAGGAAATTCGTCGGGCTCATCATGTCGACGATCTGGCGCGAGAAATACTCCAGCCGCCGCTTTTCCTTCGGCTCCATGTCGTCAAGCTCGGACACCGCCTGCTCCACCGCCTGCTTGTTCAGCGCGTATTGCTGCTTGATGTAATGGAAATAGGGGTGCGTCTCCCACAGCGGGTTGGAAAACCGCTTGTCCCCCTTCAGCGGATCGTCGGCCGCCTCGCCCTCGTCATGGGCCACCTTGCCCTGCGCCATCGCCTGCTGCGCCTCGAGGAAATGACGCACCGACTTGCCCCAGTATTCCAGCTGCTGTTCGTAGATCCGCCCCGGATTCTCGAACATCTCCTGCCAATAGGAGGTGGCGGCCTTGGTGAACAATTCCTGCGACGGGGCGTTCAGGTTCGGATTGGGCGGCCGCCGCGAGGCCAGCGCCTGGACAAGCCGCTGCGACAGCTCCTCGACCCGCTCGAGGTTCTGGTTCAGCCGGTCGAGATTCTGTCCTGTCACGTCCTCTTGCGTTGCCATCTTGTAGAATCCCCCCTAGGTTTCTGCTATGCAGCATATCGTCGGCTGATCGGAGGGGCAGTGCGGCGAAACATACCGGCAAGTCCGGGTTAGGAGACGACGATGCGCCACATGATGACCTACGATCTGATGGAAGCCCTCCGCAACACGAACCAGTGGCTCGGCGCCACGGCCCTCTCGATGTCATCCTATCCAATTTTCAGCATGGTGCCAAACCCTGCGTTCCAGTGGATGGCGGCCTGGGGCGAAGTCACCGAACGCACGTTTCAGCGCATGGTGGCCAAGCCCGACTGGGGCATCGATTCGATCACCGGCGAGGACGGGCGCGACCACCTGATCAGCATCGAGACCGTGGTCGAACGGCCCTTCGGTGACCTGATTCACTTCAACGTGCAGGGCCGCGACGAGATGGACCGCCGCGTTCTGCTGGTGGCACCGATGTCGGGCCACTACGCCACGCTCCTGCGCTCGACCGTCCGCTCGCTCCTGCCGGATTGCGAGGTCTATATCACCGACTGGCACAACGCCCGCGACATTCCCGTGTCCGAAGGCAAGTTCGACGTCGAGGACTACACCCTCTACCTCGCCGACTTCATGCGCGAACTGGGCGCCGACCTGCACGTGATCGCGGTCTGCCAGCCGGCGCCGCTGACGCTCGCCGCCACCGCCTACCTGGCCGAGCAGGACCCCGATGCACAGCCGCGCTCGCTGACCCTGATCGGCGGCCCGATCGACCCCGATGCCGCGCCCACCGACGTCACCGATTTCGGCAGCCGCGTCACCATGGGCCAGCTCGAGGAAATGATGATCCAGCAGGTCGGCTTCAAGTACAAGGGCGTGGGCCGCATGGTCTACCCGGGCCTGCTTCAGCTCACCTCCTTCATGTCGATGAACGCCGACCGCCACAGCACCGCCTTCCTCAACCAGATCACCCGCGTCGCCCAGGGCGAGGCCAGCGACCGCGACCCGCACAACAAGTTCTACGACGAATACCTTGCCGTGATGGACATGACGGCGGAATTCTACCTCTCGACGGTCGAGCGCATCTTCAAGGACTGCGAGATCGCCAAGAACACCTTCACCGTCGAGGGGCGCAAGGTGGATATCGGCGCCATCACCCGCGTCGCGGTCAAGACCGTCGAAGGCGGCAAGGACGACATCTCCGCCCCCGGCCAATGCGTCGCGGCGCTCGACCTGCTGACCGGCCTGCCCGATGACAAGAAGGCCAGCCATCTCGAACCCGACGCCGGCCATTACGGCATCTTCGCCGGCCGGTCCTGGCGCAACAACATCCGCCCGCTGGTGCTCGATTTCATCGACGCCAATTCCGAGGATCCGGCGGCCCGCGCCCGCACCAAGCCCAGGAACCGCAAGAAGAACGTCACCAAGCTGACCGCCGTCTGACCGGCCTCCGTTGGGCTGCGCCTACATAGGCAGGCGCAGCCTGACGCAGGTGCCCGTCTCGGTCTCGGGATATTCCAGCTCGCCCTCGGCGCTCTCCGCGAAGTTCTGCAACAGGCCCTGGCCCAGGCTGCCATCGCGCGCCTCGGCGCGGCTCATGCCCACGCCATCGTCGGCCACCGTCACCACCAGCGCATTGCCCTCCTGCTCCAGCAGCACGCGGATCTCCCCGCGCTCGCGGCCCTTGAAGGCGTGCTTGACGGCATTGGTGAACATCTCGTTCACCACCAGCCCCACCGCGATCGCCTTGTCCCGCGGCAGGTTTACCGGCCGCAGATCGGTCACCACCTGGATGCCCTCCTGCGTCACCACCCCGTCGCGCAGCGAATTGCACAGCAGCGACAGGTAGGCCCGCATGTCGACCCGGCTGTCGCCACCCTCGTCGCGATACAGCGCCTCGTGCACCTTGGCGATGCTGTCGACCCGGCCCAGCAGCCGGTTCAGCGCCTGCCTTGCATCGTCGGACCCAGCACTCCGCGCCTCGATCCGCACCAGCCCCGCAACCATGGCGAACTTGTTCTTCACCCGGTGGTCGATTTCCTGCAGCAACAGCTTGCGCTCCTCGGCCAGCGTGTCCCGCGCCGAAACGGCATGCCGGACGACCCGCCGGTAATATTCCGCCAGAGCCACGATCGCGAAGCCCGACAGCACGTTGACCAGCACCCGCGGCGCGTCCGACGGGTTCTCGAAGGTGAACGAATTGTTGGCCGGAAGCACGAAATACCACGCGAACAGCGCGCTCAGCAGCATGGTGATCGCCCCCGCCGTCCACCGCGCGAACAGCGTCGCGAACAGCACGAACGGGAAGGTGAGCGCGAACGGGCCGGCCCCCGCCGGCACGACCATGTCGGTCATTTCCCGCAGAAGCACCGCCCCCAGCGTACAGGCCAGCGCCACCAGAATCTGCCCGCTGAAAGCGGACAGTTTCGACGACACGCCCGACGAGATCCGATCCGGCAGATCGAATTCGACGGGGATTTCCTGTACCACCGGTTTCAGCGGCGGAGGGTCATTGGACACGTGCTGGCTCCCGCGGCAGATCGGTTCGCATCATGCGTCGTTTTGTACAGGATTGGCAAAAGAAATCTGCACGTCATTTGTTACCCGCCCCCCTGCCCTCGGGTCAGATCAACGCCGCCCCTGCCCGCGCAGCCGCCGCCACACGGGCACCACGTCCAGCGCCGCGATGGCCACCCCCACGGGCAGCATCCAGAACCCCAGAATCGGCAGGAACCCCAGCAAACCGCCGATCATCAGCAGCACGCCGACCGCCAGTCGCCCTCCCGGCGGAAGCCGCCGGCTCGCCCAGAGCTGCACCCGCCGCCGCGCGCGCCTTGTCCGGCCGCGAATCGTCCCGTGCCGGTCAAACATCGGCGCGGGGCCGCGCCCCGGCGGCCTGCTGCATCCACTGAAACAGCGCCGCGTTCACCGCGTCCGGCTGCTCCAGCATCGGCAGATGCCCGGCCCCCTCCAGCACCTCCAGCCGCGCCCCCTCGATCAGCCCGGCCATCTGCTCGTGCCGCTTCACCGGCGTCAGGCTGTCATGCGCCCCGCACAGCACCAGCGTCGGCAGCTTCGCTTTGCGCAGCACCGCCTGGTAGTCGCGCCGCCGCTGCATCGCCCGCACCTGCCGGATGATCCCCTCGGCGCCCACCGTCCGGGCCATGTCCTGCAACTGCGCCGCCACCGCCGAACGCCCCGGCCCCGGCGCAAGGCTCTCGGGCCGCACCAGCGCGTTCACCGCCTCCTCCAGCCGCCCGGCCTTCAGCTTGATGATCACCGGCTCCATATCCGCCGCCATCTGCGGCGTCTCGGCCAGCGAATGCGTGTTCATCAGCGCGATCCGGCTGATCCGGTCCGGCGCCCGCCGCAGCAGCTCCATCGCCACCACCGCCCCCATCGAATGCCCCGCCAGCGCGAACCGCCGCGGCAGCACGTCCAGCAGGCGCGAGGCGATCTCCTCGATCCGGTCGCCCCCGGTCACCGGCGCCACCGTGATCGTCACGGCGGTGCTGAAGGCGGTGATCTGCGCCCCGAACACCCGCGCGTCACACATCATGCCCGGCAGCAATACCAAGGGGTCGCGCATCTGTTCCGGTGTCCTTTGCCCGTCCAAGCCTCGCCCTCAGACTTGCCCCCTGCCCGGTCCGAAATCAAGGACCGCCCGGATAGGCGATGCCCCGGTAGGCGGGAAAATCCCGATACCTGGCCCGCCGCGCCTCCTGCGCCTCCCCCGGCTCGGCCCCGGGCGCCAGCAACATGCCCTTCGGCGCGATATAGCTCGAGATCGTCCGCCGCGGCCGCTCGCGCCAACTGAGGTTCATGGCGCAGAGCTTGGGAAAGAACCACAGGTCCGAATAGGGCAGATGATCGTGAATCCACCACGCAAGGTCGCGCCAGTCGCGCCCCCGCTCGTACCGGTCCGCAAACCACGGGATCACCAGCGACGTGCCCGCCCCGGCGCCCCCCTCGCCCACCCGGTCCCAGATATGGTGGCCGTAATTGGCATCGTTCCGGGCACAGTTGAGCTTCCTCTCGTTGCCGAACGCGTTCAGCTCCGCACTGCGATAGCCCGAGCGGATGGCGATCCGCCCGAAGGTCTCCTGCAACGGGTCCAGCAGCTCCTCGCACAGCCGCCGGCCATGGGCGATGGCCATGTCCGGATCGTCGGGAATGTTCGGCACGCGGTGGAAATTGCCGATCTCCGAATAGAGGAAATCCCGCATGTAGAAATGCCGGCTCAGCCGCACCCGCCCCAGCGTCTCGAGGCTCCACATGCTCCCCGGGCGCCGCATCAGGGCAATTCCCCGATCCAGTCGAGGATCACCTCCGTCGCCGCCTCCGTATTGCCCGGCGACAGGATATCCCCCGCGATCACATGCGCCGCCGGGTCCACCCCCGGCCCCAGCTCCGGCACGGCATGGGTCACCGGCCCGCCCCAATCCTCGCGCACCGCGTCGGCCGCGCTCGCGTCCAGCACCGCATCCTCTTCCGAGTAATAGAACAACGCCGGCACGCTTACCGCGCCATAGTCCAGCCCCGCCGCATGTTTCACCAGCGCCGCCAGCGGCATCACCGCCTCCATCGGATAACTCGTCGTCCACTCCTGCGCATGGCGGTCGTTCCGCGGCTCGAACGCCCGCGTCCGCCCCGCCACAAGCGGCACCCAGTACCGCGCGCCCGGCATCGTCAGCAGCTTCGCCCCCGCGGCCTTCAACCCGAAATTGGGCGAGACGAACGCGATCCCCTTCACATCCCGCATCAAGCCCTGATCATGCGCCGCCACCGCCGCCACCGTGCCCCCGGTCGAGGTGGCGATCACGATCACCTCCTGCCCCACCTTCCGCCCGATGGCCAGCGCCTCGGCCACATCCGCCATCCAGTCGCCCGCCCGCGCCTCCGCCATCGCCTCACCGTCGCGCCCATGCCCCCGGAACCGCGTGAACACGAGGTTCGCGCCCAGCGCCCGCGCCACGTTATCGGGCACTGGCCGGATCTCCTCGGAACTGGCGGAAAACCCGTGCAGATAGACGATGGCCAGCGCGGTCGGCACCTCCTCCAGCCCGTGCCAGATCACCCGCTTCTGGTTGCCCGGCCGGATATCGTCGAACCTCGCCTCCTGCTCTCGCAGATAGGGGTCCACCCCGCCGGCCAGCACGCGCCGGTCGAACGCCGTCTCCGTCTCCACCGGCTCATACGGCCCGAACACCCAAAGCAGCACAACGACCGCCGCCAGCCCGCCAACAACCCGCAACGGCCAGCGCGCCCGCCTCTTCCGCCTCATCCCCGACCGGCCCGGTCAATCACCTCCTCGACCGATGCCTCGATCAGCGCAAGGCAGTCAGCGTCGGAAAACCGGTGATCCGCCCCGTCCACCAGCGTCAGCCGCATATCCGGCCCCTCGGCATGCTCCAACAGCCGCAGCGCCACCGACATCTCCACATCCGCATCGGCCGTCCCCTGCAGGAACCGCACCGGAAACGGCAGGCTCAGGGGCGACCGCAGCACAAGGTTCTCCCGCCCCTCCTCGATCAGCCGCCGCGTGATCACGTAAGGCTCGCCATACTCGCTCGGCAACGCCACCTCGCCCTTCTCGAACAGCGCATCCCGCTGCGCATCGTCGAACCCGGCCCACATGGAATCTTCGGTGAAATCCGGCGCCGCGGCCACCGTCACCAGCCCCGCCACCTTCTCCGGCATCGCCCGCGCACAAAGCAGCGAAATCCAGCCCCCCATGCTCGACCCCACCAGAACCTGCGGCCCTTCGGTCAGTTCCCCGATCGCCGCCATCGCATCCGCCACCCAGGCGCCGATCGTCCCGTCCGTGAACGCCTCCGACGACTGCCCGTGCCCGGAATAGTCGAACCGCAGGAACGCCCGGCCCGTCCGCCGGGCCCAGTCTTCCAGATGCACCGCCTTGGTGCCCTCCATGTCCGACTTGAACCCGCCAAGGAACACCACGCCGGGCGATACGCCCTCGCTCCGGTGATAGGCAATCTTCCGGCCCTGCGGCGTGCTCAGATACTCTGCTGTGCTCATGCAACCCCACCCTTTCCGGCGCGCATCCTGCACCGGACACCGCGGGCGTTCAAACCGTTTTCCCCCGCCGCGCACCCCGCCCTCTTGACTTGCCCCCCGCCCCGCGCCAAAACCCCGGCACACACATATACCCGCAACCGGGCGTTCCGTGGGCGCCAAACCGACGAGGAGTTAAGGCCAATGGCCCAGATTTCCCTGACCTTTCCCGATGGCAATGCACGTTCCTACGACAAGGGCGTGACCCCGGCCGACGTGGCCGCGTCGATCTCCAATTCGCTGGCGAAAAAGGCCATCTCGGCCCATGTCGACGGCAAGCACTGGGATCTGCAATGGCCGATCGAGGCCGACGCCGCCATCTCCATCAACACCATGAAGGACGAGGCCCCCGCCAACGAGCTGGTCCGCCACGACCTCGCCCACGTCATGGCCCGCGCCGTGCAGGAAATCTGGCCTGAGACCAAGGTCACCATCGGCCCGGTCATCGAGAACGGCTGGTATTACGATTTCGACCGCGCCGAGCCCTTCACCCCCGAAGACCTCTCGCAGATCGAGAAGCGGATGAAGGAGATCATCAACCTCCGCGACCCCGTCAAAACCGAGGTGTGGGAGCGTGACCGCGCCATCGCGCATTACAAGGAAACCGGCGAGCCCTACAAGATCGAGCTGATAGAGGCGATCCCCGGCGACGAGCCCGTGCGCATGTACTGGCATGGGGACTGGCAGGATCTCTGCCGCGGCCCCCACCTCCAGCATACCGGCCAGCTTCCCGCCGACGCCTTCCGACTGATGTCCATCGCCGGCGCCTACTGGCGCGGCGATTCCAGCCGCCAGATGCTGCAACGCATCTACGGCGTGGCCTTCACCAGCAAGGAAAAGCTGAAAGCCTACCTCAACTTCCTCGAGGAGGCCGAGAAACGCGACCACCGCCGCCTGGGGCGCGAGATGGACCTCTTCCACATGCAGGAAGAGGCCCCCGGCCAGGTCTTCTGGCACCCCAACGGCTGGACCATCTACACCGCCCTGCAGGACTACATGCGCCGCAAGCAGCGCGCCGGCGGCTATCAGGAGATCAATACGCCCCAGGTCGTCGACCGCAAGCTGTGGGAGGCCTCGGGCCACTGGGACAAGTACCAGCACCACATGTTCATCGTCGAGGTCGACGAAAGCCGCGACGGCGAACATGACGACGCGACTACCACCAACAAGGACCAGACCCGCATCAACGCGCTGAAGCCCATGAACTGCCCCTGCCACGTGCAGGTCTTCAACCAGGGCCTCAAATCCTACCGCGACCTGCCCCTGCGGCTGGCCGAATTCGGCTCCTGCGCGCGGTTCGAACCCTCGGGCGCCCTCCACGGCATCATGCGCGTCCGCGGTTTCACCCAGGACGACGCCCACATCTTCTGCACCGAGGACCAGATCCAGGCCGAATGCGCCCGCTTCATCGACTTCCTCGCCGACATCTACCGCGAGCTGGGCTTCCCCGAGTTCGAAATCCGCTTCGCCACGCGCCCAGAAAAGCGCGTCGGCACCGAGGAAAGCTGGGACTATGTCGAAGGGGCGCTGGAAAACGCCATCAAGGCGGTCGGCCGCGACTACGTGCTCGAACCGGGCGACGGCGCCTTCTACGGGCCCAAGCTCGACTTCTACCTGACCGACGCCATCGGCCGGGTCTGGCAATGCGGCACCTTCCAGGTCGACCCCAACCTGCCCGAACGGCTCGGCGCCACCTACATCGCCCCCAACGGCGAAAAGACCCGGCCCTTCATGCTCCACCGCGCCACGCTCGGCAGCTTCGAGCGCTTCATCGGCATCCTGATCGAGGAACACGCCGGCAAGCTGCCCTTCTGGCTGGCCCCCCGACAGGTCGTCGTCGCCTCCATCGTGTCGGAGGCCGACGATTACGTGCACGAGGTGGTGGCCAATCTCCGCGCCGCGGGCGTGAGGGCCGAGGCCGACATCCGCAACGAGAAGATCAACTACAAGGTCCGCGAGCACTCCGTCGGCAAGGTGCCCGTCATCCTCGCCTGCGGCCTCAAGGAAGTCGGCGACCGCACCGTCTCCCTCCGCCGCCTCGGCGAAAAGGCGACCTCGGTCGAGCCGCTCGAAGATGTAACAAAGGCCCTCGCGACCGAAGCCACACCGCCCGACCTGCTGTAACATCTGCCAATTCGCGCGGCCGGATATTGAAACAATCCGTCATAATCCGGCCGCGCCTTAAAATTTTCTCCAACCTATTCAACCTCTTGCCCGCGCCGCCCGCCTGCGACGCGCTGACACACCCGTGTCTGACGCGTTCGTGAATCGCGCTTTTCACGCCTGCCGCCCTATCCTTCCCCTGTCGCCGGATCGCCGCGCCACGGCCAACATGCCCGTCCAAAGGGGAGGAGAGGCCGCAAAGCGCTGAAACGGTGATACAATGTCAAACACCTTGAAGGGAGCTACCCCATGTCCAACACCACCAAGACCCTCGCCATCGCCGGTGCCGTCACCGCGGCGCTCGCCTCCTACACCACCACCGCCACCGCGGCCGAGCAGGAAAAATGCTACGGTGTCTCGCTCGCCGGTGAGAACGACTGCGCCGCCGGCGCCGGCACCACCTGCGCCGGCACCTCCACCGTCGACTACCAGGGCAACGCCTGGACCCTCGTCGACGCCGGCACCTGCGAAAGCATGGAACTGCCCGACGACCGCATGGGCAGCCTCGAGCCGCTCGACCGCGACCTGCCGGAATCCTGAAGCCAACCGGCCTGTGCGGGATCACCCCGCACAGGCCACCTCTGACCAGAACAACAGGTGCCCCCATGCTGGATACCACGAGCTTTCCCACCCTGCCCGCCGGCCCCGGCGTGGGCTACAAGCCCCAGCATTTCCGCGACATCACCTCTGACGCCCGCCCCGTCACCTGGCTCGAAATCCACGCCGAGAACTACATGGGCGACGGCGGCCGCCCGCTCGCGCAACTCCGCCACCTGGCCGAATGCTTCCCCATCTCCGTCCACGGCGTCGGCCTCTCCATCGGCGGCGAGGGCCGGCTCGACCCCGACCACCTCGCCCGCCTGCGCAAGCTCTGCGACTGGCTCAACCCCGCCAGCTTCTCCGAACACCTCGCCTGGTCGACCCATGACAGCCACTTCCTGAACGACCTGCTGCCCCTGCCCTATACCGGCGCCACCCTCACCCGCGTCGCCCGCCACGTCGACGAGGTGCAGGAGGCGCTCGGCCGCCCCATGCTGCTGGAAAACCCCTCCAGCTACCTCGCCTTCATCGAGAGCACCTATGCCGAGACCGACTTCCTGAACGAGCTCGCCCGCCGCACCGGCTGCGGCCTGCTGCTCGACGTGAACAACGTCTTCGTCTCCGCCACCAACCTCGACCTCGACCCTCGCGCCTATATCGACGCCTTCCCCCTCGACCGCGTCGGCGAAATCCACCTCGGCGGCCATGACGAGGACGAAGACGACCACGGCGCGCCGCTTCTCATAGATAGCCACGGCCGCGAGGTGGCCGACCCGGTCTGGGCCCTTCTCGACTACACGCTCGACCGCTCCGGCCCCCGCCCCCTGCTCGTCGAATGGGACACCGACGTGCCCGACTGGCCCACGCTCGCCGCCGAGGCCCGCCGCGCCGAGGCCGCCCTCGCCCGGGTGCCCGCATGAGCCCCTCGCAATCCACCTTTCGCGCCGCCCTGCTCGACAACACCCGGCCTACGCCCGACGGCCTCTCCGACGGGCAAGGCCGCCCCGCCGGCCGCCGCTTCGCCGTCTACCGCAACAACGTCGCCGCCAGCCTCACCGACGCGCTGGAAACCAGCTTCCCCGCCATCGCTCGGCTCATCGGCGAGGAGAACTTCCGCAAAACCGCCGGCACCTTCCTCCGCCAGCATCCGCCGCAGAACCCGCTGATGATGAGTTACGGCGCCGACTTCCCCGCCTTCCTCGAAACCTTCCAGCCCCTGCAACATCTCGGCTACCTCCCCGACGTCGCCCGCCTCGAACAGGCCCTCCGCATCTCCTACCACGCCGCCGACGCCACGCCGGTCGACCCCGCCATCCTGCAAACCCTGAAGCCCGACGCGCTGGCCGAAACCCGCTTCACCCTCGCCCCCGCCACCCGGCTCATCGCCTCCCGCTGGCCCATCCACGCCATCTGGGCCTTCAACATGGAAGACGGCCCCAAGCCCCAGCCCGGCCCCCAGTCCGTCCTCATCACCCGGCCCGACTACGACCCCCAGATGACCCCCGTCTCCCCCGGCACTGCCGCCCTCATCACCGCCATCCAATCCGGCGCGACCCTCTCCGAGGCCACCGACACCGCCACCGCAACCGATCCCGGTTTCGACCTCACTCCGGCCCTCTCCCTCCTCCTCGGCACCCAGGCCATCACCGACATCACGACCGGAGCCAGCTAGATGACCGCCCTCCACGCCCTCCACAGCGCGCTCTTCACCCGGATCGAGCGCGCCGACTGGCTCCTGCCCACCCTCGCCCGCTTCCTCTTCGCGGCGATCCTGCTTGTCTATTACTGGAACTCCGGCCTTACCAAGCTGGGCGACGGCCTCCCCGGCCTCGTCAGCCCCTCGGTCGGCGCCTACGCCCAGATCTTCCCTCGGGCGACCGAGGCCGTCACCTACGACATCACCAAGCTCTCGCTCTTCCACCACCTCACCGTGCTGGCCGGCACATGGGCCGAATTCCTCCTGCCCGCGCTGATCACCCTCGGCCTGCTCGCCCGTCTCGCCGCCCTCGGCATGATCGGCTTCATCGTGGTGCAATCCCTCACCGACCTTTTCGGCCATGGCGGCCTCGAACATGACGGCACGCTCGGCGCATGGTTCGACAGGGCCCCCGATGCCATCATCCTCGATCAGCGCGCACTCTGGGTCTTCCTCCTGCTGGTGATCGTGGTCAAGGGCGCCGGGCCGCTCTCCCTCGACAGGGCGCTCTCACGCACCCCACGGGAACCATAGCACGGGGTCCACCCCCGTTGCGCCCGCCTCAACATCTCGTGGAGCCCCCCACCGAACGCCACATCAACCCTTGGCTTCACCGCCCCGAACACCGACGCAATACCGACGTGTTACCGACGCGATACCGACACCGCCTTCCCAGCAAAAACAGGGCCGTTAACCTGATTCGCCCCGAACCGCTGTCGACAGCCCGGTTGCCAAGGCTCAGAAATGCGCCTTCGGCTCGTCCGGCCGGCCCGCCGCGATGGCCATCAGCCCGCCCAGCGCGGTCATCCCGATGGGGAACATGGTGAACACGTTGAAATCGAACGCATAAAGCATCAGCCCGGCCGAGATCAGCAGCAGAACCCCGCCCCACAAGGCCCGCACCCGCGCCATGCCACCCCCGGCAATCGCCAGCAAGGGGGCGGCGAAACTCACCGCCCGGATCACCCCGACCCGGTCCACCTGGTACGCCAGGCCGTCAATTTCCCCATACCGATCAATGGCTTCCGTGTACCCATACGCGAAAAACCCGACCAGCAAGGCCATCAGCCCGCCGATCACCCCAAGCAAAAGCGCCGCATTCCGCATCCCGTTCCTCCGGTTGTGTCACGACGCCAGATAGGCACCATCGCGCCCTTATCCAAGCACCGCGTCCCGAACCTCCGGCCCCCAGCCCAGGTACATTTCCCCGTCCGTCACGATCAGCGGCCGCTTCATCAGCGCCGGATGCGCCGCCAGCAGTTCCAACGGATCGCCCGCCCGCTCCGCCTCGTCCAGCCCCCGCCACGTGGTCGAGCGCGTATTGAGCAGGGACGCGCCGAACCGGGCATGGGCGGTTTCCAGAACCTCCCCCGGCACCCCGTCCGCCCGGACATCGCGGAACTCCGCATCAGGCAACGATTTCAACGCCTTGCGGCAGGTATCGCAGGTCTTCAATCCGTAAACTATCATCTCGCCTCGCCCATTTTTTCACCTGATACCCCGCCCCGCCCCGAAGATCACGTGGGTTTTGCTTGCTTTTTACAAAGCCGGTGCAATCATCATGGACGTGACGCTGACCTGACAGCCTCCGACTTCGCAATTTCGTGGCCGGGTCTGGTACGTCTGCGCATGACAAGGCCCGGGCCACACACCCGGGAAAGTGAAGACACGGAAGGAGATACGGCATGCCGACCGGCACCGTAAAATGGTTCAATACCACCAAGGGTTACGGGTTCATTGCCCCCGACGAAGGCGGTAAGGATGTGTTCGTCCACATCTCGGCCGTCGAACGCTCGGGCCTGACCGGGCTCGCCGACAACCAGAAGGTTGGCTACGAGCTGCAGGACGGGCGCGACGGGCGCCAGATGGCGGGTGACCTCAAGCTGCTCTGATTCAGCCAAGCCACTGTCAATCCCACGAAAATCAGGCCGGGTCCTCGGCCTGGTTCCCCTCCCAGTTTTCCCCCATCGCGACGATGCAGGATGTGCCCGTCGCGTAGGACACCACCATTGTCCAGTCGCCGCGCTTGTCGGTCCAGACCTGCATGACCTGCTCGGGCCCCCGCGTGCCCCAGCTGTGCAGCTGTTCGCCAAACTGCCGCGACAGCTTCTGCGTCATCCGCTCCGTCGGCTCGCAGATCACCTCCGCGATGGGCGAATTCGCCGATGCGCCGCCGGCAAGGCAGGCCAGGGTGAAAACCAGAAAGACGCGCATGGGCCCCGACTCCTCTCCTCCACTGCTCTTTCCGGCAATGTAACAGAGTCATGACAGCCTTGTATATACCTTCAATATACAAAAGGCGCGAAGCCCACCGCTCCGCGCCTTCCGCCCACCCTGCCAAGGGGGAAATCGTCGTTACCGGCAGCCCTTGGTGCCCTCGGGACAGTCATACGACCGCGTATAGCTCGCCGCCCGATAGACCGGGTGCCGCTTCATCTCGTACCACGTCACGTTGGTGTTCGGCTGCCCGCAGCAGATCGCGCCGTTGATGGTGATCGGCTGCAAGCCGGCCGGGCAGTAATTGGCAGCGGTCGGCACCGGGTAAAGCCGCGGGCCGTCGGCCATGGCGGGCACGGCAGTCAGCGCAGCCAGCGCGGCGGCCGTGAGAGAGAGGGAAATGCGCATATGGACCTCGTCTAAGGTTACTGGAAAAGGCTTTGGAGGAACCTCTGACCGGAATGGTACCGCTTCGGCGGGGCCTGTCAAAGTTTTTTGAGGGGAAACAGTGCGTTTCAAACGCACAAGCCTAAGTTCCGACTCTTACTTTTTTATCTCTTCAATGAAATCTCTTATGAACTCTAGGCCCGAGTCCGGGTTATTCCTGTCACGCGCCCGTCTTGTAGCACCAAATTTGCTCAAGGCATCAGCATAGTTTGTCAGCACTTCATCCCGTGCTTCGCGGACCATCCCACGTTCATCATCTTCAACTTCTTTAGTGATTGATACATCCACTTTCTTGAATGCTTCCGATAGAAACTCGGTCAGGACAACCTTTCTCTTTCTGCTTACCCGTTCTTGGAACTCCTTCTTAAGCCAGTCATTTATGTGGTTTTTCTTACCGCGACCAACGCCAAAATCCCCATCCCTAGATACAATAACTACGTTGCTCTTGTCAGGGACACTTTTGCGCACAATGTACAATCCATTCCCAATTGACTGCGTCGCCCACGGAAAGATCGTTTTTCTTTCGAGGCGGGTAACCGAGCGCAAAACGTTTTCGCGCCAGTGATCTTATACGACCCTTACCCTCGGTCTTCCTGCCCAAGACAAAAGCACCGTTGTATTTGAATAGACGGTTTACACACTTGTAGACTTCGTCGTTAGCGCTTGGGTTCTCTATGATCTTCTCGATCTTGTCTTTGACTTTCTTGTGCTGCTTTGCGGCATCGCTCATTTGCTTTTTCATCATTTGAGCTGGTTGATATTCACTCAAGAACGGCGGGAGCTTTTGCTCTGCTGGTTTACCAATCTCGCCCGACGCTTCCGAGACAACTCGCTGCCTGTGTTTTAAAAATTCCATGTGCACCTGCTCGGTAAGGAGCAACGTGCCCTTTGTACTTTCAAGCTTGGATAAATAGCTCAAAGCACTCGCTCCGCGGAGACGGTAAAAATCCAGCAAGATGTTTGTATCGACAAATATTAACCAGTTTTCTTTGGACAATTAGCTACTCCCCCAGAAGCCTTTTAAACTCAAGCCACTCCCCCTTGGACATGCACGAGCTCTCCTGCGTCACCTCTTTCCCCGTCTGCCGCGTTCCCGTAGCAACTGTCTTTCTCATCCCGCCACTGGCTGGTGCTCCCTCTGATCCCGCAGCATGGCATTGAGGATAGTGAGCAGCTTGCGGGCGCAGGCGATGATGGCGAGTTTGACGGGCTTTCCCGCCTCCTGCAGCTTGC
>NZ_JAVKFX010000038.1:0-93661 GCF_040223625.1 Roseovarius sp.
AAGGACGGCGCGATCATGATCAACGGCGGCTCGTCCTCGGGCGTGGCCGTGGCGGTCCAGGGTCTCTGCCAGGAAGCGGGCATCATTTTCATGGCCGGCCTCACCCATGCCAACGACACCACCGGCAAGGACCGCAAGGCCAACGGCTTCCGTCACTTCTTCAACGCCTACATGTCGGGGGCCGCGCTGGCGCCGGTGCTGGCCAAGGAGATGGGCGAGGATCGCCGCGCCTACCACCTGACCGCCGACTACAACTGGGGCTGGACCCAGGAGGAATCGATCGTCGCCTCGACCGAGGCGCTGGGCTGGGAAACCGTCAACACGGTCAAGACCCCGCTCGCCTCGACCGACTTCTCGTCCTACATCACGCCGGTCCTGAACTCGGGCGCCGACGTGCTGGTGATCAACCACTACGGCGGCAACATGGTCAACTCGCTGACCAACGCCATCCAGTTCGGCCTGCTCGACAAGCAGGTGAACGGCAAGGACTTCAAGATCGTCGTACCGCTCTACTCCGAGCTGATGGCGCAGGGCGCCGGCGAGAACATCAAGGGCGTGCTGGGCTCGATGAACTACAACTGGCAGCTCGAGAACGAGGGCTCGAAGGCGTTCGTCAAGTCCTTCGGCGAGAAATACGGCAAGCCGCCGTCGAACTCGGCCCAGACCTGCTATGCGCAGGTTCTGCTCTATGCCGATGCCTGCGAGCGGGCCGGCACGTTCAACCCCTGTGGCGTGGCCGAGGCGCTGGAAGGCTTCGAATTCGACGGGCTGGGCAACGGCAAGACGCTCTACCGTGCCGAAGACCACCAGTGCTTCAAGGACGTGCTGGTCGTGCGCGGGGCGCAGAACCCGACCAGCGAGTACGACACGCTGGAAATCGTCGAGATCACGCCGGTCGAG
Source organism: Roseovarius sp. (assembly GCF_040223625.1). Lineage (GTDB taxonomy): Bacteria > Pseudomonadota > Alphaproteobacteria > Rhodobacterales > Rhodobacteraceae > Roseovarius. Next base: position 901 of record NZ_JAVKFX010000038.1, read on the forward strand.
CAGGTCATGTATCCGCCGGACCATCCGATGTTCGGTGGCGAAGAGGCCTCGCTGGGTGAGTGCAACCCGGGCGCGTAACCGCCCCGGTCCCCCGGCCGCCGACGCGCGGCCGGGGCTTTCATCCGACACTTCCGGATACACCCAAACCGACGTAACCCACGGGTGGGAACAATGGACGCAATCATTCTGCAAATTCTCAACGGGCTCGACAAGGGCTCGGCCTATGCGCTGATCGCGCTGGGGCTGACGCTGATCTTCGGCACGCTCGGAGTCGTCAACTTCGCGCATGGCGCGCTGTTCATGATCGGCGCCTTCTGTGCCGTGACGGTGCAGCGCATCCTGAACCTCAGCGTGACCACGGTCGACGAAAGCCGCAAGGACTTTCTCGGCAACCCGCTGAAGGTGGAGACGCCCTATGTCGAGACCTGGTTCGGGCCAGAGGTCGGGGCGACCATCGCCGACTGGTCGGTGCCGATTGCGATCCTGTTTTCCATCCCGATCATGCTGCTCATCGGCTTCATCATGGAGCGCGGCCTGATCAAGCATTTCTACCGCCGCCCCCATGCCGACCAGATCCTCGTGACCTTCGGCCTGGCCATCGTGCTGCAGGAGATCATCAAGTATTTCTACGGCGCCAACCCGATCCCCACCCCGGCGCCGGAGGCCTTCGCGGGCAGCCTGGACCTGGGCGTCATTTTCGGCTTCGACCCGAACGCGATCATCTACCCCTACTGGCGGCTGATCTACTTCGTCTTCGCGGCGCTGATCATCGGCGGGGTCTTCGCCTTCCTGCAATTCACCACCTTCGGCATGGTCGTCCGCGCCGGCATGGCCGACCGCGAGACCGTGGGCCTGCTGGGCATCAACATCGACCGCCGCTTCACCATCATGTTCGGCATCGCCGCGGCGGTGGCGGGGCTGGCGGGGGTGATGTACACGCCGATCAACCCGCCCAACTATCACATGGGCATGGATTTCCTCGTGCTCAGCTTCGTGGTCGTCGTCGTCGGCGGCATGGGCAGCCTGCCGGGCGCCGTGCTGGCCGGGTTCCTGCTGGGCATCCTCGAAAGCTTCGCCTCGACCACCTGGGCGACCACGACGATCCCGGGGATCAACCAGATCATCATCTACCTTGTCGCCATCATTGTCCTGCTGACCCGCCCGCGCGGTCTGATGGGACGCAAAGGCGTGATGGAGGACTGAACCAATGCTGGGACTGAACAAGAAAGACACGGCGCTTTTCCTGATCGTCATCGCCCTGACGATCCTGGCGCCCTTCATCCTGAACCCCTTCCCCACGAACAGCGCCATGGCCCAGTTCAACGCGGGCTACCCGGACCTGATGCAGCGCTTCGTGATCTTTGGCATCTTCGCCATCGGGTTCAACATCCTCTTCGGCCTGACCGGCTATCTCAGCTTCGGGCACGCGGCCTTCCTCGGCGTGGGCTCCTACGCGGCGGTCTGGATGTTCAAGCTGTTCACCTACAACGTCATCCCGGCGATCGTGGTGGCGGTGATCCTGGCGGGGCTGTTTTCGCTGCTGATCGGCTATATCAGCCTGCGGCGCTCGGGCATCTACTTCTCGATCCTGACGCTGGCCTTCGCGCAGATGTCCTTCGCGCTGGCCTACTCGGTGCTGTCGAACCCCAAGTTCAACCTGACCAACGGCGAGACCGGGCTTCAGGTCTATGGCGACGATCCGCAGATCTTCCACGGCGCCGGCCTGCCCAACCTGCCGCACATCTTCGGCTGGTCGATGCGGGGCAACAACCAGATGAGCTTCGGCGCGTGGGACTTCAACTTCAACACCGGCTACTATGTCTGCGCGGTCTGCATGATCCTGGCCTTCTACATCGCCATCCGGATCTTCCGCTCGCCCTTCGGCATGATGCTGCGGGCGGTGAAATCGAACCAGACCCGGATGACCTATACCGGCCTCAACTCACGCCCCTACGCGCTGGCGGCCTTCGTGATCTCGGGCATGTATGCGGGCCTCGCGGGCGGGCTGATGGCCTCGGTCGATCCGCTGGCGGGCGCCGAGCGGATGCAGTGGACGGCCTCGGGCGAGGTGGTGCTGATGACCATCCTCGGCGGTGCCGGCACGCTGATCGGGCCGATCCTCGGCGCGGGCTTCATCAAGTATTTCGAGAACATCTTCTCGAAGATCAACGACGCGGTGCTGCACAGCTGGTTCTCGTTCCTGCCCGACGGGCTCGAGGACGTGGTCGTGGCCCTGATCTACCCATTCGTCGGCAAGGGCTGGCACCTGACGCTGGGCATGCTGTTCATGCTGGTGGTGATCTTCCTGCCCGGCGGCCTTGTCGAGGGCGGCCAGAGGATCGGGCGCTTCACCTTCCGCCGGCGCGACGCCAAGGGCTCGGATGCCGAGCGTGACGCCGCCAACCAGCGCAACCCCGCCGAATAAGGAGACGGACCCATGGGAATTCTCGAGGTCAAGAACGTCAACAAGCGCTTCGGCGGCCTGCAGGCTCTGGGCGACGTCAACCTGAGTGTCGAGGAGAACTCGGTACACGCCATCATCGGGCCGAACGGGGCGGGCAAGTCGACCCTGCTCAACTGCCTGATCGGCAAGCTGATCCCCGATACCGGCTCGGTCATGTTCGACGGCCAGTCGGTGCTGGGCCGCAAGCCCTACGAGATCAACCAGATGGGCATTTCCCGCGTGTTCCAGACGCCCGAGATCTTCGGCGACCTGAGCGTGCTGGAGAACATGATGATCCCGATCTTCGCCACCCGCGACGGCGCCTTCCGGATGCACGCTATCGAGAAGACCGAGAACGAGAAGGACATCATCGGCCAGGCCGAGCAGATGCTGGAGAATCTCAACCTCGCCGAACAGCGCCACACCAAGGCGGCGTCGATGTCGCGGGGCAACAAGCGGCGGCTGGAGATCGGCATGTGCCTGGCGCAGAACCCCCGCCTTCTGCTGCTCGACGAGCCGACGGCGGGCATGGCGCGGGCCGACACCAACAACACCATCGACCTGCTCAAGCAGATCAGCGACGAGCGCGACATCACCATCGCCATCATCGAGCATGACATGCACGTGGTGTTCTCGCTGGCCGAGCGGATCACCGTGCTGGCGCAGGGCACCCCGCTGGTCGAGGATACGCCCGACAAGATCAAGGGCCACCCCAAGGTGCGCGAGGCCTATCTCGGCGAAAGCGCCTGAGCGACATTTCACCGGCGTCCCGGGCCGCGCCCGGGGCCCCGCCCCCATAACGGAGGTCCCGGATCAGGTCCGGGACGGGAGGACAAGACACATGAACGTCAAACCCGATTTCTCGAAGGGCAAGAACTATGCCGAGACCTCGCCCGCCTTCCTGTCGGTCTGGGGCATGCAGTCCTATTACGGTGAAAGCTACATCGTGCAGGACATCAGCTTCAACGTCCACGAGGGCGAGATCCTCGCCCTGCTGGGCCGCAACGGCGCCGGCAAGACGACCACGCTGCGCTCGATCGCGCGGATGGACAGCCCGCAGGTGAACCACGGCGAAATCTGGCTGGACCACCAGCCGCTGCACAACATGAACAGCCACCAGGCCAGCCAGGCCGGCATCGGGCTGGTGCCGGAAGACCGCTGCATCATCCCCGGCCTGACGGTCGAGGAGAACCTGCAACTGGCCCAGATCGCCCCGCCCGTGGGCTGGTCGCTCGACCGGCTTTACGAGCTGTTCCCGCGCCTGGCCGAGCGCCGCAAGCAGGAGGGGGTGACCCTCTCGGGCGGCGAGCAGCAGATGCTGTCGGTGGCCCGGGCGCTGGCACGCGACATCAAGGTGCTGCTGCTGGATGAACCCTACGAGGGGCTCGCCCCCGTCATCGTCGACGAGATCGAGAAGACCCTGCGCATGATCAAGGAACAGGGCATGACCACGATCATCGTCGAACAGAACGCGGTGCGCGCACTGGAACTTTCCGATCGCGCTGTTATCCTCGACACTGGCGGTATCGTCTTCGACGGCACCGCGGAGGAGGTTCTGCAAAACGAGGAGCTTCGCTCGGAATACCTGGCCATCTGAGGCCGGACGGCGTGCGCCCTGCAGTCTTTGCCCTGCCGGCGGCGCGGGCCGTTTCACCACGACCGGAATTTGAAAAAACCAAGGGTCCGATATGTCCGAACTGAAAACCTATCCCCCCGCTGCCGAAATTGCCGCGAACGCCCATGTCGACGAGGCGACATACGAGAAGATGTACGCGGCCTCGATCAGCGACACCGAGGCGTTCTGGAAGGAGCACGGCCAGCGCGTCGACTGGATCAAGCCGTTCAGCAAGATCAAGGACGTCAGTTTCGATTTCGGCAATGTCTCGATCAAGTGGTTCGAGGATGGCCAGCTCAACGTCGCCGCCAACTGCGTCGACCGCCATCTCGAGAAACGCGGCGACCAGACGGCGATCATCTGGGAGGCGGACGACCCCGATGAGCCGTCCAAGCACATCACCTACCGCGAGCTTTCCGAGCAGGTGAACAAGCTCTCCAACGTCTACAAGGAGCTGGGCGTGGGCCGCGGCGACCGCGTCGTCCTCTACATGCCGATGATCCCCGAGGCGGCCTATGCCATGCTGGCCTGTGCCCGGATCGGCGCCATCCACTCGATCGTCTTCGCCGGCTTCTCGCCCGAGGCGCTGGCCGCCCGCGTCAGCGGCTGCGAGGCCAAGCTGATCGTCACCGCCGACGAGGCCCCGCGCGGCGGCCGCAACACGGCGCTCAAGTCCAACGTCGACAAGGCGCTCGAGATCAGCGGCGACACCAAGGTCCTGATGGTCGAGCGCACCGGCGCCGATGTCGACATGAAGGACGGCCGCGATTTCGCCTATGGCCCGCTGATGGACAAGGCCTCGGCCGAGTGCGAACCCGAGGCGATGAATGCCGAGGACCCGCTCTTCATCCTCTACACCTCCGGCTCCACCGGCGCGCCCAAGGGCGTGGTGCACACCACCGGCGGCTACCTCGTCTGGGCCGCGATGACGCACGAGATCACCTTCGACTATCACGAGGGCGATATCTACTGGTGCACGGCCGATGTGGGCTGGGTCACCGGCCACAGCTACATCGTCTACGGGCCGCTGGCCAACGGCGCCACCACGCTCATGTTCGAGGGCGTGCCCACCTACCCCGACGCCAGCCGCTTCTGGCAGGTCTGCGAAAAGCACAAGGTGAACCAGTTCTACACCGCCCCCACCGCCATCCGCGCGCTTATGGGACAGGGCACCGAGTATGTCGAGAAATGCGACCTCTCCAGCCTGAAGATCCTCGGCACCGTGGGCGAACCCATCAACCCCGAGGCGTGGGAGTGGTATCACAACATCGTCGGCAAGGGCGAGGTGCCCATCGTCGACACGTGGTGGCAGACCGAGACGGGCGGCCACCTGATGACCCCGCTGGCCGGCGCCCACGCGCTCAAGCCCGGCGCGGCGATGAAGCCGTTCTTCGGCGTGAAACCGGCGGTGCTCGACCCGCAGACCGGCAAGGAGATCACCGAGAACCCCGCCGAGGGCGTGCTTGTCATCACCGACAGCTGGCCCGGCCAGATGCGCACCGTCTGGGGCGATCACGAGCGGTTCGAGAAGACCTATTTCTCGGACTACAAGGGCTATTACTTCTCGGGCGACGGTTGCCGCCGCGATGCCGACGGCGATTACTGGATCACCGGGCGCGTCGATGACGTGATCAACGTCTCGGGCCACCGGATGGGCACGGCCGAGGTGGAATCGGCGCTGGTGGCGCATCCGAAAGTGTCCGAGGCCGCCGTGGTGGGCTACCCGCACAACATCAAGGGGCAGGGCATTTACTGCTACGTCACCCTGATGTCGGGCGAGGAGCCGTCGGAAGACCTCCGGAAGGAGCTGCGCGACTGGGTCCGCAAGGAGATCGGGCCGATCGCCTCGCCCGACCTGATCCAGTGGGCACCGGGCCTGCCGAAAACCCGCTCGGGCAAGATCATGCGCCGCATCTTGCGCAAGATCGCCGAGAACGACTACGGCGCGCTTGGCGACACCTCCACCCTCGCCGATCCGGGCGTGGTCGACGACCTGATCGACAACCGGATGAACCGCGACTGACAGTTTGGCCGGGCCGCGTCAGGCGGCCCGGCCCCTCTCTCCGGCCGGTGCCCTACCCCACCGCAATCGCCTCCAGCTCCACAATCAGCTCCGGCAGGCCCAGCCGCGTCGTCCCCGACAGCACGCCCGGCGGCCGCACCCCGTATTCCGCCAGCCGCTCGGCCATCGCGTCGGCCGCCTCGGCCCTGAACAGGTCGACATCGGTGACATGGGTGTTGAGATGGACGACATGCGACAGGTCCATCCCCGCCTCCGCCAGCACCGCCGCCACGTTCTCGAGCGACAGTAGCGTCTGCGCCCGCATGTCGCCGGGATGCTGCGGGTGGCCATCGTTCGACATGGCGCACTGGCCCGACACGAACACCATCCTCTTGAAGCCCTCGACAAGCATGCCCTGATCGTCCGCCTCGTGCCAGTCGAAGGGGTTCAACGGTCGTTTCTGCATTGGTTCTCTCCTGATTCCCGTGGGATGGCACCGGTTCTAGAAGTTCAAGTATACTTGAACACAAGACGGTTATTCGCCCCCTCCCCGCCCGCCTTTCCGCCCTCCGATCGACCACCCCATGCGCCGTTTCCGACATCCCGTCGCAAACGTGGTGGACGACCCCCGCCCCGAGCGGCCAGCGTGCGCCCATGGCCACCCTGACCCCCGACACCCCGCGCGCGCCCTCGCGCACGGCGCATGGCATCGCCTGCGTCCTCATCGGCATGTGCCTCTTCGCCGGGCAGGACGCGTTCATGAAATCGCTGCTCCTGACCTACCCGATCTGGATGCTGATCTTCGTACGCTCCTGCGCCGCCGTGCTGGTGCTGGTGCCACTCATCCTCATCCTCGGCGGGCCGCACCGGCTGACCACGCCGCTCTGGCGGCTGCACCTTCTGCGGGCGGCGCTATTCGCGGTCGGCTTCTCGCTGTTCTACACCGCCTTCCCCTTCATGGGGCTGGCCGAGGTCACCACCATCTTCTTCTCCGCCCCGCTGATGATCGCGGTGATGGCGGCGGTCTTCCTCAGGGAAACCATCGGCCTCCACCGGATCGGTGCGCTGGTCACCGGCTTCGCCGGCGTGCTCATCGCCATGAACCCCGGCGGCGACAACTTCACCTGGATCTCGATCCTGCCGCTGATCTGCGCCGCCTTCTACGCCGCCTCGCAGATCATGGCCCGCCAGATCGGCGAGCGGGAATCGAGCCTCACCGTCGGGCTCTACACCCTCGCCTTCACCGGGCCGATCCTGCTGGGCATGGGCTACCTGCTCAACAGCGTCCTCACCTTCGGGCCGGAGTTCCACCACCTCCGCTGGGCCCTGCCGCCCGAAACCCTCACCGACCTGCCCACCCTGTCCCTGCTGGGGCTGATCGGCATGGCGGCCTATATCCTGCTGTCGCGCGGCTACCAGGTGGCCGATGCCAGCGTCATCGCGCCCTTCGATTACAGCTATCTGCCCATCGCCTCGGTCATGGCATGGCTCTTGTGGGGCGAGGTGCCGGCCCCCACCACGATCCTCGGCATGGCGCTGATCGTGGCCAGCGGGCTCTATATCGGCTACCGCGAATTGCGCGCCGCCAGACCGGGGCGGGATGCCGTCTACGTGGCCGAAACCGTCACCGTTCCGGGCAGCCCTCATCCGCAAAAAGTTCCCGACGATCAGACATGGCCCTGAGCGTAAGCGGCATTTTGCCGGTATGGCCCTGTACTCTCTGCAAAAATCTGCCGTCCGAAAAACTGCTCCTTCCGCTCGGCGTAAAGAAACCTAGCTTCCCATCAGCGAAATCGCGGCATAACGCCGCCTCAACTCGGAGGATTTCTCATGAGAAAGACCGTTCTCGCCCTTGCCCTCACCGCGCCCGTCGCGGTCGCCGGCTGCATGACACCCCAGCAGGAACGCCAGGCAGGCGGCGCGCTGATCGGCGGCAGCCTCGGCTTCATCACCGCCAAGGCCCTCGGTGCCGACAGCGACTGGACCGTCGTCTCGACCCTCGGCGGCGCGGCCGCCGGTACGCTGGTGGCGCGCAACACCGCGAACAACCAGTGCGCCTACGCCACCGGCGACGGCCGCTATCGCCGCGGCCCGTGCTGAGGCAGGCACAGATCATTTGATCAGGAAACCCCGCCGGGCCACCCCCGGCGGGTTTTTCGTTACCCCCGCCCGCGATAGGGCGGCACGCCCTGGTCGGGGATCCACACGCCCTCGGGCATCGGCCCCGTCTGGTAGAAGACGTCGATCGGAATGCCCCCGCGCGGGTACCAGTACCCCCCGATCCGCAGCCATTGCGGTTCGAGGAACTCCACCAGCCGCCGGGCGATCGACACGGTGCAATCCTCGTGGAACGCTCCGTGATTGCGGAAACTGCCGAGGTAGAGCTTCAGCGACTTGCTCTCCACCAGCCATTCTCCCGGCACGTAATCGATCACCAGGTGCGCGAAATCCGGCTGCCCCGTCATCGGGCAGAGCGAGGTGAACTCCGGCGCCGTGAACCGCACGTTGTAGGCCACCTCCGCCTGCGGGTTCCGCACCCGCTCCAGCTCGGCCTCCTCGGGGCTTTGCGGCATCGTCGTCGCCCCGCTCAGCTGTTTCAGCCCCTTGTAGATATCGTCGCTCATCGCATCATCCCCTCAGACGCCCCGCCTATTGCCCCACAGCATGACATGCAACTGCGGCAGCACCCGCGCCCCGTACCACTTGTCCTGCATCACCCGGTCGATCAGCCAGCGCATCCGCTCGTCGATCCCGGCCTGGTCGACCGTGGCGCTGTCATCCTCGGGCGGCGGCGGCGTGTGGTTGCCGGGCTGCAGGTAGACCGGCAACTCCCGGAACCGCTCCGACGCCTCGCGGGCAAAGGCGTAATCGGCCTCGTCGAACACCACGATCTTCAAGACCGTGGGCGCCGCCTTCGCCGTCCGCACGCAATTCGCCACGATCCGCCAGTCGGTGCTCATCCCCGACGACGGTGGCTTGGGGCTCAGCACCAGCGTATCCAGCTCGGCAAACCACGGTTTGACCACCGAACCTTGCGTTTCCATCGCGAAGCGATAGCCCTTGGTCTTCCCCTGCTTGATCAGCCGGTCCAGCGGCTGGGTCGCCGGGTTCCCGCCCGACAGCGTCACCATGATCGGCTTGCCGCCCGAGAGGCGCTCGATCTCGGCCATGATATCCTCGGGCGGCATCGCCCGCCACGTGTCGCGATACTCCGAGTCGACGGCATGAAGGCTGTCGCACCACGAACAGCGGAAATCGCAGCCGCCCGTCCGCACGAACACCGTTGGCTGCCCGATCAGCGCCCCCTCGCCCTGGATCGTCGGCCCGAAGATCTCCGAAACCCGGATGGTGTCGCGCGTGGTCATGGCCTGTACTCCGCCCAGGTCTTTGGTGTCTCGCTGACCCTGACGGCCGCGGTTTCCGGCCAGCGCGCGGCACACCAGTCGTGGAAATGCTTGGCCAGCCGCTCGGCGGTCACCATGTCATCCCCCAACACGTCATTCAGGTGCCGGTGATCGAGTTCGTCGTCGATATACCGCTTCAGCGGCGCCAGCTCGTGATAATCCCGCACGAAGCCATGCGCGTTCAACTCGACCCCCACCAGCTCCACCACGACCACGTAATTATGCCCGTGCAGCCGCCCGCACTGATGCTCCGGCGGCAGGTCCTTCAGCTGGTGCGAGGCCGAGAAGGCGAATTCCTTGGTGATCCGGTACATCAGGCGCGCTCCACGGCCTGACGCCAGTAATCCGGGTCGGCATAAACCGTCGGGTCGTCCACCCCGGCAATATCGAACGCCTCGCGCCGCTCGACACAGGTGCCGCAGCGCCCGCAATGGACCTCGCCGCCCTTGTAGCAGGACCATGTCTCGGCAAAGGGCGTGCCATGCTTCGCGCCTTCCCTCACGATATCGGCCTTCGAGACGGTGACGAACGGCGTGTAAAGCCGCACCTCGGCCACCCCGTCCAGCGCGTGATCCTGCATCGCCTGGAACGCGTCGATGAAGCCGGGGCGGCAATCGGGATAGATGAAGTGATCGCCCCCGTGCACCGCCGCCGCCACCGCATCGGCCCGCTCGGACGCGGCCATGCCGAAGGCGATCGCCAGCATGATGGCGTTGCGGTTGGGCACGATGGTGATCTTCATCGTCTCCTCGGCATAATGCCCGTCGGGCACGGCGACATCGTCGGTGAGGGCCGATCCCGACAGGGCGGCGCCCACGGTCGAGATATCCACCACCTTGTGCGGCACGCCCAGCCGCTTGGCACAGGCCGCCGCGTACTCGACCTCTTTCACATGCCGCTGCCCGTAGTCAAAGGACAGCAGGCCCCGCAGGCGGTGTTCCGCCGCGACCTTGTGCGCGAGCGACACGGAATCGAGCCCGCCCGAGCAGATGACAATCGTATCCATTTTTGTGACCCTTGTTTTGGTATGCGGGTAGGCTGCGACCGCAGGGCGGGGACGTAACGCCGCGTGCCTTTGAATGCAAGGGGAACGGGGGGTCAGGCGGACCGGTCGGCAGGAAACACCGACAAAATACCGACGTTATACCGACGCGATACCGACACCGCGTTTCAGGGTCACTGCGCCGCCTCGATCCGCACCGGATCGGCGCCAGTGCCGTCTTCCATGCTCTCGAGCAGCAGCCAGTCACGCATCGCCGCAATGCGCGGATCGTCGGCGCGCGCCTCCGGGTAAGCCACTGAATATATGACCTTTGGCGCCGTCTCGATATCGAAGAGCCTTACCAGCCGCCCTTCCACCAGCGTCGCCCGCGCAATCGCATCCCACGCCAGCGCCACCCCCTGCCCCCGCTCGGCGGCGGTGAGGTTGATGTCGCAATTGGCGTTGAACCTGCCCCCGAGGCCCTCCTCCGGCGCCGCCACCCCCGCCGCCCGGAACCAGTCGGCCCAGCAATCGAGCACCTGGTCGCGCAACAGCGGCTCGTTCAGCAAATCCCGCGGCCTTCTGATCCGCGCGGCCACTTCGGGGCTCGCCACCGGAAAGCGCACGGATTTCAGCATCGGTAGCACGTGGCAGCCGGGGATCGGGCTGTCGCACCAATGCACGATCAAGTCCGCGTCATTGCTGGCAAAATCCGTATCCGGCGCCCCGGCGGCGGTGGTCACCGACAGCGCCTCGCGCAACGGGCACCGCTCCAGCCGCGGCACCAGCCAGCGGGCGTTGAACGCCGCCGTCGCCTGCACCCGGAACGGCCCGGCACTCGCCCCCGCCATCGCCCCGTCCGTCGCGGCGACAAGGGCGGTGATGATCCCCGACAGCGCCCCGGCATACGCCTCCCCCGCCCGCGTCAGCGCCAACCTGTTCGCCGCCCGCACAAAGACCGGCTGACCCAGATGATCCTCCAGCGTCCTGACCTGGTGGCTGATCGCCGACGGGGTCACGCACAGTTCTTCCGCCGCGCCCTTGAAGCTCAGATGCCGGGCCGCGGCCTCGAAGGCGCGGATGGCGGAGAAGGGGGGAAGCGGGCGCTGGGTCATGCGTGAATGCGGTTCATCTGCGGGTGAGGAACGATCCTTTGAGGCTTTCTTTACCCGAGGTTAGCATGACTTCCACGTTCAGCAAAATTCTACGGAGGGTGCCATGCAACCCCTGCCCCGGTTCGCGCTTGCGCGGATCGCCCCGATCGCTATTGCCCTGTGTCTGGGCCTCGGCCCGCTCCCCGCCAACGCCGCCGAACCGGAACCCGACTGGCAGCGCGCGACCACCCTGCCCGATCTCATCGCCACGCTCGACCATTGGCTCGACGCCGAAAGCCCCTACCCGCCCCGCGCGACGGCCCCGCGCATCCGCCTGATCTCGCCCCAGCGGGCGCGGGCCATGTCCGACAGCGGCGGGCGGCTGGGCGCGACCCGCCGGGGCCTCTACGACCCCGACACGCAGACGATCTACCTCGTCCGCCCGTGGTCGATGCGCAGCCCGCAGGACGTCAGCGTCCTCTTGCACGAACTCACCCATCACCGGCAGGCCACGGCGCGGCACTGGTACTGCCCCGGCCAGCAGGAACTGCCCGCCTACCGGCTTCAGGAAGCGTGGCTGGCCGAACAGGGCGAGAGCATCCGCATCAACTGGATCGCCGCCACCTTGGCGGGCGGCTGCACACGCGGCGACATGCACCCCGATTAACCTTTCGTTAACCTTCCCTGCCGCCGCGCGCCTCCTTCCGTTCCCCGGCAAACCCGCCTAGCATGGGCTGACACCAAGGAAGGATCGCCCGAATGTGCGCAGACACCGGCACCGCCATCCCCACCGTGCAGATCGACAACGACCGCGTCCGCGTCACCGAATGGCGCTTCGCCAAGCGCGGCGACAATACCGGCTGGCACCGCCATGCCTTTGATTACATTGTGGTTCCGCTCTTCGACGGGGTGCTCGAGATCGACCTCGGCAATGGCGAGCGGGTCACCGCGCCGATGCAGAACGGCGTGCCCTATTTCCGGGAACTCGGCGTCGAGCATGACGTGATCAACGGCAACGATTTCGAATGCGCCTTCGTCGAGGTCGAGCTGCTGGAACCCAAGCCCGGCTAACCGCCCGCCCCCTCCTCCAGCCGCTTGCGCAGCTCGGTCTTCAACACCTTGCCGTAGTTGTTCTTCGGCAGTTCCGGCACTGCAAAATAAGCCTTCGGCCGCTTGAACCGCGCGATATTCTCGCGGCAATGCGCATCCAGCGCCGCCTCGTCCAGCGCCCCCTCGCAGACCACGAAGGCCACCACCTCCTCGCCCCATTCCGGGTCGGGCCGGCCCACCACCGAGACCTCGCTGACCGTGCCGTGCATCAACAGGCATTCCTCGACCTCGCGGGGATAGATATTGGTCCCGCCCGAGATGATCACGTCCTTCGAGCGGTCCTGCAGCGTCACGAACCCGTCGGCATCCATCGTGCCCACGTCTCCGGTCATCAGCCAGCCATCCTTCAGCGTCTTGGCCGTGCCCTCCGGGTTCTCCCAGTAGCCCCGCATCACCACGTCGCCGCGCACCATGATCTCGCCGGGCTCTCCCGCCGCACAGGGGGCGCCCTCGGCATCGCCGATTCTCACCTCGACCCCGGCCTGCGCCCGCCCGACCGAGCCCAGCCGCTCCCGCCAGCGCGGGTGCGCCCGGTCGGCCACCTCCTCGCGGGAAAGCGCGGTGATCCCCATCGGCGCCTCGCCCTGCCCGTAGATCTGGATGAAGACCGGGCCGAACACCTCCACCGCCTCGACGATATCGGCCACGTACATCGGCCCGCCGCCATAGACCACGCTGCGCAGCCCTTCGCCGCTCTCTCCCCCGGCCTTCGCCGCCTGCGTCATCCGCTTGATCATCGTCGGCGCGGCAAAGAGGTGCAGGTTGCCCATCCCCTTCGCCAGCTCGAGAATCTCCCCCGGCTCGAACCCGCCCGAGACGGGGCAGACATGCCGCGCCCCCATCAACACATGCACCGGCGCATAAAGCCCCGCCCCGTGGCTCATCGGCGCGGCGTAAAGCGTGGCATCCTCGGCCGTCACCCTGTCGACGCTGGCCAGGTACATCAGCGACGTGGCAATCAGCATCCTATGGGTGATCATCACCCCCTTCGGCCGCCCCGTGGTGCCCGAGGTGTAGAAAAGCCAGGCCAGGTCATCGAGCGCCCTTGGCGCGGGCCCCGCCACCGGCTCGGCCACCATCGCCCCGGCAAACTCCGCCCCGGTCGTGTCGACCACCGCCGCCTCGGCCCCCGCCTCGCCCAGCGCCCCGGCGAGATCGGGCGTGGCAAAGCACATCTTCGCCCCCGAATGCCCAAGGATCCACGCCGCCTCGCGCCCGTGCAGCTTGGCATTGACCGGCACCGCCGCCGCCCCGGCATACCAGATGCCGTAGAACGCGATCAGCACCTCGGGACAGTTCTTCATGAAGATCCCGACCCGGTCGCCCGGCCCGATGCCTCGCGCGCCCAGCCAGCCCGCCAGCCGCGCCGCCCGGTCGTGGAACCCGGCGTAATCCGCCACCGGCTCCGACCCTTGGAAAATCGCCGGCGCCTCCCCGCGCACCTGCGCCGTCCGCATCAGCCACTGACCGATGTTCATGCCTGTCCTCCCCGTCTCTTCGGCGCCACCAAACCACCGCCCCGCGCCGCAATCAATTCCGTAGAACCACGCATGCCCGCTTGGCGCGCCCGCCTCCCCGCGGCATAGTGCGCACATGCAGATCAAGGAAATGGCCTTCGACCATGCGCCGGTGGGGCTGGCGGTGCTCGAGAACCGCGTCATCCGCCAGTGCAACCGCCAGTTCGCCGCCATCTTCGGCGGTGCGCCCGAGGACTATGCCGGCATTCCGCTGGCGCATTACTACCCCTCGATCGAGGATTACCGCCGCATCGGCGAACGCGGGCTCAAGGCGATGCGCCTCACCGGCACCTACCATGACGAACGGGTGATGAAACGGCGCGACGGCGCGCTCTTCTGGTGCCGGGTGCGGGGCCAGTCGGTCACGCCCGACGACCCCTTCGCGCGCGGCGTCTGGTCCTTTGCCGATCTTTCCGACGAACGCCCCCTGGTGGAACTCACCCAGCGCGAGCGCGAGGTCGCCATCCTCACCTGCCGCGGCCTGACCTCCAAGGAGATCGGGCTGGAGATCGGCCTCTCCTACCGCACGGTCGAGGTCTACCGCGCCCGTCTGCTGGAAAAATTCCAGGCCCGCAAGCTCGCCGAACTGGTCGCGAAACTTTCGGGAATGCCCCTCTGAACGGGGCCGCGTTGCCCGCCCCTGACCCCGCCTTCAGCGAATTTTCGCGTTTCCCCTCGCAATTTTCGCACACTTGCCCCACCTTGATAGGCAAAGCGCCGCTTTTCTCGCCCTCCGGCTTCCCCTATAAGCGGCAAAAACATGCGACCGGCGAAAGGTCGCTTCTGGTCGAGGACTGAGATGGCGAACAAAACCCACGACACCGATGTAGCCTTTATCCGTGCCCTGGCGGAGCTGCTGAACGAGAACGACCTGAACGAGATCCAGGTCAAGCGCGACTATGGCGAGAATGACAGCCTGAACGTGCGCGTCAGCCGCAAGACCGAGGTGATCACCCAGGTGGCCGCCCCCGCGGCGCCCGCACCCTCCGCGCCGCACGCCCCCGCCGCGCCGGCGCCCGCCGCCGCCGCCGAGACCGGCGCGGGCGAGGACCCGGCCAGCCACCCCGGCGCCGTCACCTCGCCGATGGTCGGCACCGTCTACATGCAGGCCGAACCCGGCGCCCCGCCCTTCGTTTCCGTGGGCGACAAGGTCTCCGAGGGCGACACCGTGCTTATCGTCGAGGCGATGAAGACGATGAACCACATCCCCGCCCCGCGCTCGGGCACCGTCAAGCGCATCCTCGTCGAGGACGGCGCCGCGGTCGAGTACGGCGCGCCCCTCATCATCCTCGAATAAGGCCGCCCCCATGTTCGACAAGATCCTTGTGGCCAACCGGGGCGAGATCGCCCTACGCGTGATCCGTGCCGCCCGCGAGATGGGCATCCGGTCGGTCGCCGTGCATTCCACGGCGGATGCCGACGCGATGCATGTGCGCATGGCCGACGAAAGCGTCTGCATCGGCCCGCCGCCGGGCTCCGACAGCTACCTGTCGATCCCCTCGATCATCGCCGCCTGCGAGGTGACGGGCGCCCAGGCCATCCACCCGGGCTATGGCTTTCTCTCCGAGAACGCCAATTTCGTGCAGATCGTCGAGGATCACGACCTGACCTTCATCGGCCCCACGGCCGAGCATATCCGGATCATGGGCGACAAGATCACCGCCAAGGACACGATGAAGCAGCTGGGTGTGCCCTGCGTCCCCGGCTCCGAGGGCGGCGTGCCCAATGTCGAGGCGGCGAAGACGCTGTGTGACGAGATCGGCTACCCGGTCATCGTCAAGGCCACCGCCGGCGGCGGCGGGCGCGGCATGAAGGTGGCCAAGGATGCCGCCGGGCTGGAACGCGCCTTCCTCACCGCCCGGTCCGAGGCCAAGGCCGCCTTCGGCAATGACGAGGTCTATATCGAGAAATACCTCACCACGCCGCGCCATATCGAGATCCAGGTCTTCGGCGACGGCAAGGGCCGCGCCGTCCACCTGGGCGAGCGCGACTGCTCGCTCCAGCGCCGCCACCAGAAGGTGCTGGAAGAGGCCCCCGGCCCCGCCATCTCCGAGGAGGAGCGCGAGCGCATCGGCAAGATCTGCGCCGACGCCGTGGCCCGCATCAACTATGCCGGCGCCGGCACGATCGAGTTCCTCTACGAAAACGGCGAGTTCTACTTCATCGAGATGAACACCCGCCTTCAGGTCGAGCACCCGGTGACCGAGGCGATCTTCGATGTCGATCTCGTGCAGGAACAGATCCGCGTCGCCGAAGGCTACCCGATGTCCTTCACGCAGGAGGACCTCAAGATCAACGGCCACGCCATCGAGGTGCGGATCAACGCCGAGAAACTGCCCGAGTTCTCGCCCCGCCCCGGCACCATCACCCAGTTCCACGCCCCCGGCGGGCTGGGCGTGCGGATGGATTCGGCGCTCTATGACGGCTACAGGATCCCGCCCTATTACGATTCGCTCATCGCCAAGCTGATCGTGCACGGCCGGGACCGCCAGTCGGCGCTGGCGCGGCTCAACCGGGCGCTCGGCGAGCTGATCGTCGACGGGGTCGACACCACCGTGCCGCTCTTCCACGCGCTTCTGCAGGAAGAGGACATCCAGACCGGCGCCTACAACATCCACTGGCTCGAAAAATGGCTGGAAACCAACCTGCGCGGCTGATCCCGCCCTCCCGCCCGGCTTCTTATGGCCGGCAAATATCCCGGGGAGCGTTGAAATCCTCAAGGATTTCTACGTGGGGCAGCGCCCCCATATCCCCCCGGCCCCGCCCATGAAGGACGACGGCCCCCTGCTCAGCCCCCAGCTCATCCTCGGGGCCTATGCCTCGGGCATCTTCCCGATGGCCGAATCGCGCGACGACCCGGAAATCTTCTGGGTCGATCCGCGCCGCCGGGGCATCTTGCCGCTCGACGAATTCCACATCTCGCGCAGCCTCGCCCGCCGCATCCGGCGCGGCGGTTATGACGTGACGCTCAACGCCGATTTCGACGCGGTCGTCGCCGCCTGTGCCGACCGGGACGAGACCTGGATCAGCGGCGAGATCGCCGGCATCTACGGCACCCTGCACGAGCTGGGCCACGCCCATTCACTGGAAATCTGGAAGTCCGGAGAACTCGCCGGCGGCGTCTACGGGGTGGCGCTCGGCGCGGCCTTCTTCGGCGAAAGCATGTTCTCGCGCCGCACCGACGGCTCGAAACTGGCGCTGGCGCATCTCACCCATCACCTGCACGCCTGCGGCTTCACGCTCTTCGACACGCAGTTCCTGACGCCGCACCTGGCCACGCTGGGCGCCACGGAAATCTCCCGCGCCCGCTACCGGACCCTGCTGCACGAAGCTTTAGAGACGCCCGTCTCGATCAGTGCCGTGCCCTTCGACCCGTCGCCTCAGCCGGTCTTGCAGCGCAGGACCCAGACGTCGTAGCGCGGATGCTCCAGCGCGTTGAGCGCCGGCGACGAGGCCACCATCCAGCCGGAAAACACCTCGGTGTCGCTGGCCGTGTCGGTAATCGTCAGGAAGGCGAAGGCATCCGCCGCCGGGTCGCCCTCGGGATAGCGGCATTCGCCCAAGGTGACGGTCAGCCGGCCATACTCGGTGCTCTGCCCGCTTTGCAGCTCGATATCGGTGACGCTGGCATTGACCTTGTCGAGCCCGCGCAGCACCGCGCCGGTGCCGATATCCACCGCCGCCTCCTGTGCCGAGGCCAGGCCGGCGAAGCAGGCCAGCAGCGCCGCCGCGAGAGCCCGCCTCATTCGGCCGCCCCCTCGTCGTCACCGGCCACGAATTTCATCAGCAGGCTGACAAGACTGACCGAGCTCTGGGTGAACTCGATCTCCGAGCCCGGCTCGAGGAAGAAGGGCGAACCGCCCGGCAGGATCTCGACGTAATTGCCGCCCAGAAGCCCTTCGGAGGAGATCGCCACGGCGCTGTCATCGGGCACGTCGATCCCCTCGCGCACGGAAAACCGGGTGGAGGCGCGGAAGGTCTGCGGGTCGAGCGCGATATCCGTGACGCGGCCGACCTTGACGCCCGCCAGCCGCACATCGGTACCCACGCTGACCCCGTCGGCGCTGCGGAAACTGGCGTTCAGGTCGTATTCCGGCTGCCCGCCGGAAAACCCGGTCACCTGGCCCGCATAGACCATGAAGCCGATCGCCACCGCCAGAACGGCCCCGCCGACCAGGACTTCCGTCGTTTGCTGCGTGGACATGTGCCTGCCTTCTCCCGACCCGTGGTGCCGCCGTTACTCGGGGCTCCACGCCTCGTAATCGCGCCGCTCGACGGGCTCCGGCCGCCGGATCGAGCCCGCCGGCGCATAGGCCAGCGCCGTGCCCGTCAGGTTCTCCTCGTGCGGCTTCTCCCACGCCTTGCGCGGCAGCGGCCGCTCGGTCGGCGGTTCCTTGTAGGTGTAATGCAGCCAGCCATGCCAGGCCGGGCTGACCCGGCTGGCCTCGGCCTCGCCGTTGAAGATCACCCAGCGTTTCTTGTCGTCGTGGTTGCGGTAGAAGACGTTGCCCTGCTCATCCTCGCCCACCTTCGTCCCCTTGCGGGAGGTGTAGATCAGCGTGTTGAGCGTGGCCCCGTTCCACCATGTCACGGCGCGCAGAAGCGTGTTGATAAGGCCCATGAAACCCTCCGGTCATCGCTTCAATCCGTATGGCGCATATGGCGGCAAAGGTCCAGTGCCGCGACGCCCGATTTGCCCCGGCCAGCCGGGCCTGACGCGAAAACGCCCGGACAGTGCCGGGCGTTCTCGTTTCCTTCGGTCAGGCGGCCCTCAGCCCGCGCTGGTGCCTTCCTTCTTGGCATCCGCATAGATCATCAGCGGCGCCGCGTCGGAGGTGACAGCCTCCTCGTTGACGACCACTTCCTCGACATTCTCCATGCCCGGCAGTTCGAACATCGTGTCGAGCAGGATATCCTCGAGGATCGAGCGCAGCCCGCGCGCCCCGGTCTTGCGGGCGATGGCGCGTTTGGAGATGGCCTTGAGCGCGTCGTCGGTGAAGGTGAGCTGCGCATCCTCCAGCTCGAACAGGCGCTGGTACTGCTTGACCAGCGCGTTCTTCGGCTCGGTCAGGATGGTGACAAGCGCCTCCTCGTCGAGGTCCTCCAGCGTCGCGATCACCGGCAGGCGGCCGACGAATTCCGGGATCAGCCCGAATTTCAGCAGGTCTTCCGGCTCGAGATCGGTGAACACCTCGCCGATGCCGCGGGCGTCGACGTCACGCACATCGGCGCCGAAGCCCATGGCGCTACCCTTGCCGCGCTGCGAGATGATCTTGTCGAGCCCGGCAAACGCCCCGCCGCAGATGAACAGGATGTTGGTCGTGTCCACCTGCAGGAATTCCTGCTGCGGATGCTTGCGCCCGCCCTGCGGCGGCACCGCGGCGACCGTGCCTTCCATCAGCTTCAGAAGCGCCTGCTGCACCCCCTCGCCCGACACGTCGCGGGTGATCGAGGGGTTTTCGCTCTTGCGTGTGATCTTGTCGACCTCGTCGATATAGACGATGCCGCGCTGTGCACGCTCGACATTGTACTCGCTCGACTGCAGCAGCTTGAGAATGATATTCTCCACATCCTCGCCCACATAGCCCGCTTCGGTCAGCGTGGTCGCGTCGGCCATGGTAAAGGGCACATCGAGGATCCGCGCCAGCGTCTGCGCCAGCAGCGTCTTGCCACAGCCGGTCGGGCCGATCAGCAGGATGTTCGACTTCTGCAGCTCGATCTCGCTCTTGCCCGAGTTGTTCAGCCGCTTGTAGTGGTTGTGCACCGCCACCGACAGCACCCGCTTGGCCATCGACTGGCCGATCACGTAATCGTCGAGCACGTCGCAGATCTCGCGCGGCGTGGGCACGCCCTCGCTCGATTTCAGGCCGGCGCTCTTGGTTTCCTCGCGGATGATGTCCATGCACAGCTCGACACATTCGTCACAGATGAACACGGTCGGCCCGGCAATCAGTTTTCGCACCTCGTGCTGGCTTTTTCCGCAAAAGCTGCAGTACAGGGTGTTCTTGCTGTCGCCGTTGGAATTGTTCGCCATTCGTAACCTTTCGGGCCGTGCCCCGCCGACTTCCGGGTCAGGCCTGACCCATGTATTCCATTCGCTTGCCGCCAGCTTAAGACAGAGCCCCAGTCACCTCAACGTGAAAAATGGCCCCGCCCGTTTCGCCGGCATTCCCGCCGATCAGGCGCCTTCATCCGGGTCCTTCACCCGGTTTTCCACGATATCGTCGATCAGCCCCCAGGCCTTCGCCTCGCTGGGGTCCATGAAGTTGTCACGCTCCAGCGCATCCTCGACCTTCTTCAGCGTCTGGCCGGTATGCTTGACGTAGATCTCGTTCAGCCGCCGCTTCAGCTTCAGCGTTTCCTCGGCATGGATCATGATATCCGTGGCCTGCCCCTGGTAGCCGCCCGAGGGCTGGTGCACCATGATTCGGCTGTTGGGCAGCGAAAACCGCATCCCCTTGGCCCCCGCCGTCAGCAGAAGCGAGCCCATGCTCGCCGCCTGCCCCACGACCAGCGTGCTAACCTTGGGCTTGATGTACTGCATCGTGTCGTAGATCGACAGCCCGCTGGTGACCACGCCGCCGGGGCTGTTGATATACATGCTGATCTCTTTCGAGGGGTTCTCCGCCTCGAGGTGCAGAAGCTGCGCCACGATCAGGCTCGACATGCCGTCATGCACCGGGCCGCTGACGAAGATGATCCGCTCCTTCAGCAGGCGCGAGAAAATGTCGTAGGCCCGTTCGCCCCGGCTGGTCTGTTCGACGACCATGGGCACGAGCGTGTTCATGTATACTTCGAATGGGTCTTTCATAATCGGCCTGCCTGCTTGAGTGTCCGACCCTTAACGGATCAGGTGCTAAGAGAGTCTTAGTGGTGAGCCAGAGGGGCTGCAAGTGCCGCCCGGCAATTTCGGATCACGGCCGCGGCACCGGCCCGTGCCCTATCAGCGCCCTGCCCGGTCAATCGGCAGGCAGGCTGTGGCAATTTCGGCCCAATGCCCGGCCGCATGGCGACAGGGCTTTTGCACATCCCCCGCGAAGGCAGTAAAAAGTGGCAGGGGCTTGGGAGACAGGGGCATGACACTGCCGGTATTCGACACATCGCTCAGCGCCGAGGACAGGGCGCAGATGGCGGAAAACGCGCAGGAAGCCGCGAATTTCCTCAAGGCGATCAGCCACGAGGGGCGGCTGATGATCCTGTGTCACCTGGTCACGGGCGAAAAATCGGTGACCGAGCTGGAACGGCTGCTGTCGGCCCGACAGGCCGCCGTGTCGCAACAGCTCTCCCGCCTGCGGGTCGAGGGGCTGGTGGTGCCCCGCCGCGAGGGCAAGACGATCTATTACAGCCTTGCCGACGACCGGCCCAAGCGCGTGCTCGAAGTGGTCTACGACCTGTTCTGCGCCAAGGGAAACTGACCGGGCGGCTGACCGCGCCGCGCCACTCCCCTCTGGCCCTCGCCGCCGCGATCCGGTTAAACAGGGCGCACAAAGCCGCCTAACCGGAACGATGACATGAAAATCGCCACCTCCGCCTACCCGCTCGACTTTCATCAAAGCTGGGCCGACTACGCCGCCAAGATCGAGGCCTGGGTCGCCGAGGCCGCCGGCCAGGGCGCCGAGCTGCTGCTCTTCCCCGAATATGGCGCCATGGAGCTGGCCACGCTCGCCGGGGCAGAGACCGCCGCCGATAACGAGGGCTGCATGGTCGCCGTCTCCGAGCGGATGGAGGACGCCAACAGCCTCCACTCCGAGCTGGCCACCAAGTACAAGGTGCATATCGTCGGCGCCTCCGCCCCGGTCTACGACGCCGATTTCGGCCCCCGCCCGGTCAACCGCGCCTACGTCTTCACCCCGACCGGCAGCGTCGCCCACCAGGACAAGCAGCTCATGACCCGCTACGAGCGCGAGGCGATGGACGTGATCGGCGGCGGCCCGCTGCACCTCTTCGACACGGCACTCGGCAGGATCGGCATCCTGATCTGCTACGATTCGGAATTCCCCCTACTGGGCCGCGCCCTGCACGATGCCGACCTGATCCTCGTGCCCTCCTGCACCGAGGCGCTGGCCGGCTATTCCCGCGTCCGCATCGGCGCCATGGCCCGGGCGCTGGAAACGCAATGCGTCTCGGCCATGGCCTCGCTCGTGGGCACGGCGGAATGGTGCGAACATGTCGACGGCAACACCGGCATGGGCGGCATCTTCGGCCCGCCCGACACCGGGTTCCCGCCCACCGGCATCATCGCCGAGGGCAGCATGAACACCCCCGGCTGGACCTATGCCGAGGTCGACCCGGCCGCCATCGCCCATGTCCGCGCCGACGGCAGCGTGCTGGGCCGCACCCACTGGGCCGAACAGGACGGGCGCGACACCTATGTCACGGCCGAACGGCTGCGCTGATAAAAGCCTTGAAATAAACGGCGAATGGGATCATGTAAGCAACGTTCCGCGTTCAGGCGGGGCGATCAACAATGGAGACGTCATGGCCAAGGAAGATACGCTCGAATTTCCCGGTGTCGTGAAGGAACTCCTGCCCAATGCGACATTTCGGGTCGAGCTTGAAAATGGCCATGAAATCATCGCACACACGGCAGGGAAGATGCGCAAGAACCGCATCCGTGTTCTGGCTGGCGACAAGGTGCAGGTCGAGATGACCCCCTACGATCTGACCAAGGGTCGGATCAACTACCGCTTCAAGTAAGCGTCTGAAAACCCGATGAAACTCATCCTCGGATCTGGCAGTCCGCGGCGCTTGGAACTATTGGCGCAGCTCGGGCTGTCACCCGACGACATCCGCCCGCCCGAGATCGACGAGACCCCCCGGACGGGCGAACTGCCCCGCCCCTACTGCGTGCGCATCGCGCGGCAGAAGGCCGCGGCCGTCACCGCCGATGCCGACGACACCGTGCTCTGCGCCGACACCACCGTCGCCGTCGGCCGCCGCATCCTCGGCAAGCCCGCCGACGCAGGCGAAGCGGCGGTTTTCCTCCGCCTGATGTCGGGCCGCCGCCACAAGGTGATCACCGCCGTCGCCGTGAAACGCGGCGAGCGGCTGTGGGAACGTGACGTGGTCACCGCCGTCCGCATGAAACGCCTCACCGAGGAGGAGATCGCGGGTTACCTCTCCACCGGCGACTGGCAGGGCAAGGCCGGCGGCTACGGTATCCAGGGCCCCGCCGGCGCCCTCATCCCGTGGATCGGCGGCTCCTTCACCGCCGTCGTCGGCCTCCCGCTGGCCGAAACGGCGAACCTCCTGCGCGCCGCCGGGCACCCGATCTGGAAAGGAACGCCATGAAAGGCACCGTCATCGCCCTTGGCGCCGTGAATGGCCGCGACGCCGCCGCCCTGATCGAGGACGGCCGCCTCACCGACCTGCTGATCGACAGCGACCGCCCCCGCCCCGGCGCCATCTACCGCGCCCGCGCCGATCGGCCGATGAAGGGCCAGGGCGGCATGTTCCTGAACACCTCCGACGGCCCGGTCTTCCTGCGGCAGGTCAGGGGCCTCTCGCCGGGCGAGCCGATCCTGGTGCAGGTGACGGGCTATGCCGAGCCGGGCAAGGCGGTGCCGGTCTCCTCCAAGCTCCTCTTCAAGAGCCGCTACGCCATCGTCACCCCCGAGGCGCCGGGCCTCAACATCTCCCGCCAGATCCGCGACGACGACATCCGCGACAGCCTGCTCGAGATCGCGCACGAGGAGATGGGCGGGGCGGAGATGGGCCTGATCCTGCGCTCCTCCTGCGCCGGCGCCGATCCCGACGCCATCGCCGAGGATATCCGCACCATGGCCGCCATGGCCGAACAGGTCACCGCCGACCGCACGGGCGAGCCCGAGAAGCTCACCGAGGGCGACGGCCCGCACGAGCTTGCCTGGCGCGACTGGGTGATGGAGGCGACCGTCGCCGACACCCCCGACGCGTTCGAGGATCACGGCGTGCTCGACGCGCTCGACGCGCTGCAATCCCCCCTCGCCCCCCTGCCCGGCGGCGCCTCGTGCTACATCGAACCCACCCGCGCGCTGGTGGCGGTCGACGTCAACACCGGCGGCGACACCTCCCCCGCCGCGGGCCTCAAGGCCAACCTCGCGGCGGCGAAAGACCTCCCCCGCCAGCTCCGCCTCCGGGGCCTCGGCGGCCAGATCACGCTCGACCTCGCGCCGATGGGCAAGAAGGACCGCCGCCAGTTCGAAACCACCCTGCGCGCCGCCTTCCGCCACGACGCCACCGAAACCGCCCTCGCCGGCTGGACCCCGCTCGGCCATTACGAGCTCCAGCGCAAGCGCGACCGGGTGCCGCTCTCCGAGGTGCTCTCATGACCTGCCCGATCTGCGCGAAACCGTCAGACACACGCTACCGCCCGTTCTGCTCGAAACGCTGCGCCGACATCGACCTCGGCAAGTGGATCCGCGGCGATTACGCGGTGCCCTCCGAAGTTCCCGAAGACGCCGAACGCGCGCTCGACGAGCTCGACCGCCCCGACGGCAAACCGCACTGAAATTGCCGCGAATTCCCTCTGGACACCCCCTCGAACCTCGCCTAGAACGCCTCCACCCGAACGGCCCCGCCGTTCCCCGTGCCCGGGTAGCTCAGGGGTAGAGCAGTGGATTGAAAATCCTCGTGTCGGTGGTTCGATTCCGCCCCCGGGCACCACTTCCGCCATATAAAGAACCCGGACCCACAAGTAGCAGGTCATACTGCTCGATCTGGCCGGCCAACGGCTCGGTGTGACGCACCGGACACCGCGAGTTCCAGTAAAGCATCATCCCGATAGAAAGGTCCCGCCACCGTGACCCATGGCGCACACGCTCTCAACCTGGCTTCCAACGAACCGTGCCCCCCTTCCCCGGCGCCCGGCCCTCCGGGCAGGCGCGTCAGGACAGCCTGACCAGATCGTAGAGCCGCCGGCCGAGTGGCGCTTCCGGGTTGGCAAGGTGGAACACGATCGTGAGGTGATTGGCCCCGCGCTCCGTCCTGAGCTCCACCTCCTGTCCGTCGCGTTCCAACAGGTCGGAGAGGGAAACCGCCTGATCCTGGAACGGCGCGGTCTCCTGTTCGCCACGGGTGATGATGCGCCTCGGGCCCGGAACATGCTGCCCGCTCAGCGGTGACCAGTCGTTTGCCTCCTCCTCCCGCATCTTCGCCTCGTCCTTCAGGAAGGACCCCGGAATGCCGGACAGGTCATAGAGTCCGCTGACCATCAGGATACCCCGCAGATCCGGCGTGGCGGGCGGCCCGGCGTCGCCCGGCGCCTCGGCGGCCAGAAGCGAGGCCAGGTGCGCGCCGGCGGAATGGCCGCTTGCGGTGAAGCGCGCCAGGTCCGCCCCCAGATCGGGCGCCAGTCCGGCCAGATGCCGCGCCGCCGACCGCACCTGTCCGACGATCTCCGCCAGCCGCGTTTGCGGCATCAGGTCATACCCCACGAGTGCCGCGATGCCCCCGGCGGCCACGACGGGGGCGGCGACGAGGGTATGGGCCTCCTTGCTGCCGGCGCGCCAGTACCCGCCATGGATGAACATGTGCAGCGGCGCGCCGGGCGCCGGGTCGGGCGGAAAGACAAGGTCGAAGCTTTGCCGCGGCGTCTCGCCGTAGCTCACGTTCCGCTCGACGCGCGACCGGTCGGCAAAGGCGCGGCTTTGCGCCTCCGTTTCCGCCATGATGGCGTCGAAATCGGGGATGAAGTCGCGGTTGCGGTAGAGGTCGCGCTGCGCCTTGTCCGTCCTTTTTGGCCTTCAGAACTCGACGGCGAAATACTTGGGCTCCATGAATTCGAGGATGCCGGTGACACCGCCCTCGCGCCCCAGGCCGCTCTGTTTCGTGCCGCCGAACGGGGCCGCCGGGTCCGACATCAGCCCGCGGTTGATGCCGACCATCCCGGTGTCGATCCCCCGCCCGACGCGCATCGCCCGCATGATGTCTTGCGAATAGACATAGGCGGCAAGGCCGTACTCGGTTTCGTTGGCCAGCCGGATCGCCTCCTCCTCGGTCTCGAAGCGGTATACGGCGGCGACCGGGCCGAAGATCTCCTCATGCGCAAGCGCGGCGTCGGTCGGCACGTTCTCCAGAACCGTCGGCGGGTAGTAATGGCCGCAGCCATCCACCGGCGCCCCGCCGGTGGTGGTCCGCGCCCCGCGCGATACGGCCTCCGCCACCAGCCGGTCGATCTTCTCCACCGCCCGCGTGGTGATCATCGGCCCGCACTGGGTTTCGGGGTCATAGCCCGGCCCCAGCTTCAGCGCGGCCATGCGCCGTGTCAGCCCCTCGACGAAGGCGTCGTGAATGCCCGCCTGCACGTAGAACCGGTTCGCAGCCGTGCAGGCCTCGCCGCCGTTGCGCATCTTGGCCACCATCGCCCCGTCCAGCGCGGCGGACAGGTCGGCATCGTCGAAGACCACGAATGGCGCGTTGCCGCCCAGCTCCATCGAACAGCTCACCACCGACTTCGCGGCCTCGGCCAGAAGGGTGCGCCCCACGCCGGTCGACCCGGTGAAGGACAGTTTCCGCACCCGCGGATCGGCCAGCATGGCCGAGGTGACCGGCCCGGGGCTGGAGGTGGTCAGCACGTTGACAACACCCGGCGGCACCCCGGCCTCGGCCCCAAGCCGGGCCATGGCATAGGCTGTCAGCGGGGTTTCCGAGGCGGGCTTGAGGATGACGGTACAGCCCGCGGCCAGCGCCGGGCCGATCTTGCGCGTGGCCATTGCCGCCGGGAAATTCCACGGCGTGATGAGAACGGCGATCCCGATCGGTTCGTGATCGACGAGGATATTGTGTGCGCCCGATGGCGTGTGCCGGAATTCGCCGCCGATCCGCGTCGCCTCCTCGGCGTACCAGCGGAAGAACTCGGCGGCATAGGCGACCTCGCCGCGCGCATCGGCCAGCGCCTTGCCGTTCTCGAGGCTGATCAGCAGCGCCAGCTCCTCGGCCTGTTCGGTCATCAGCGTGAACCACCGGCGCAGGATCTCGGAGCGCTGGCGCGGCGGGGTGCGGCGCCAGTCGGCCGCGGCGGCCTCGGCGGCGTCCACCGCCCGCATCGCGTCCTCGATTCCGGCATCGGGCACCTCGGCAAGCGTGTTCCCGGTCGAGGGGTCGGTCACGGGAATGCCGGCCCCGGCCTCCCACTTGCCGCCGATGAAAAGACCTTCGGCGTGGCGCGAAGGATCGGCGGTGCCGGTAAAGGCGGTGTCGAGCGTCATTCTTACGTCTCCGTCAGTTGGTTTCGAGCACGGCCAGCTCGCCGTGATAGGCCGCCCCGACCAGCCGCCGCATGTCCTCGGGCGGCAAGGGGCGCGGGTTGTTCTGGATCAGCCGGGCGATGCCGCAGGATTGCTCCGCCACCCAGTCGAGCCTGTCCTCGGCCAGCCCCAGCTCGCGCAGCGTGCGGGGAATGCCGATGCGCCCGAAAAGCGCCGCGATGGCCGGGATCACCTCCGCGCCGGTGGCCAGGCCGATCACCTCGGCGATCCGGTCAAGCTCCGGCCCGATCTCGGGGGCGTTCCATGCCATGACATACGGCATCAGGCAGGCCACCCCCGCCCCGTGCGCGCTGTGGGTCAGGGCCCCCACCGGGTACTGGATCGCGTGGGCCGCGGCGGTGCCGGCGACACCGAAGGCCAGCCCCGCAGTCGTCGCGCCCAGCATGACCCTGGCGCGGGCACCGGCATCGCTGCCATCGCGGCACGCCGTCTCGAGCCCCTCCCACAGCAGGCCGATGGCGGTCAGGGCGAAATGGTCCGATGTCGCGTTCTTGCCGACGAAGACCCGCTCCTGTGCCAGCCCCGGCACGGGCGCGCGGCGAATCGCGGTAAAGGCCTCGATCGCATGGGTCAGCGCGTCCGCCCCGGCAATGGCCGTAAGAGCCGGCGGACAGGTCAGTGTCAGGTCAGGGTCGCAGATCGAGACCGTGGGAATGATATGCGGCGACGAGATGCCGACCTTGAGCTGCCGGCCGGCATCCGACAGCACCGCCACCGGCGTCGCCTCCGAGCCCGTGCCCGCCGTGGTCGGCACCGCAATCAGTGGCATGACCGGGCCCGGCACCATGAACTCTCCGTAGTAATCCTCGGGCTTGCCGCCATGGGTCAACAGCACGGCCACGCATTTCGCCATGTCGAGGCAGGAGCCGCCGCCGACACCGATCACCAGGTCGGGCGCGAAGTCGCGCGCCGCCTCGGCGCTGGCAATCGCGGTATCCGTGGGCACATCCGGCAGGGTCGAGCCATCGACCCGCACCGCCAGCCCCGCCTCCTTCAGCTGCGCGACCATCGCCCCGAAATCCGCGTCACCGGCCAGCCGCTCGTCGGTCACCACCAGCGCCCGCTTGCCGAGGCCCGCCGCGACCTTTCCGAGGGCGTTGCGCTGGCCACTGCCGAAGATCAATTCTCTCGGGGCTCTGATCGTGCCGAATAGGGTCATCTCGTCTCCTGTCCTCTGCGCGCGCCCTTTCCGGAAAGGGCGCATATGTCGTCCTGCAGCCGCCTCGGCAGGGCCGAAGCCCGGCCCGGCACCGTCACCCTGAATCAGATCGTATATGATATTGTATTTGACATACGACATCCTATCGGTGTTAAGGTCAGCCTTGTCAAGGATGCTGAAGACCGGGGAGGAGCGCATGGCTGTAACGACGGATCACGACCAGAAGGGCGGGTTCGTGCGGCCTTCCAGCATTGCCGATAGCGTTCACGAACGAATCTACGAGCGCCTCATGTCGCTGGAAATCCCGCCGGGCGCGCGCATCACCATCGACGGGCTTGCGCGCGAACTGAACGTCTCGCAAACGCCCGTCCGCGAAGCCCTCACCCGGCTCGAGCGCGAGGGCCTCGTGCGCAAGGCGCACCTCATCGGCTACTCCGCCTCGCCCCAGCTTACCCACAAGGAATTCGACGACCTCTACAAGTTCCGCCTCATGCTCGAACCCGAAAGCGCGCGCCAGGCCTGCATGAAGCTGACGCCCGAATCCCTCGCCCGCATCGAGGCCGCGGCGGCCGACATGGAAAAGGGTGAACCGCCTGTCGACCGCAACAGCCGGTATTCGCGCTTCGCCCGGGCCGACGCGCATTTCCACGACGAGATCCTGCGCGTGGCCGATAACGGCTTCGTGCGCCAGGCGCTCAACGACCGGCACATCCACCTGCATATCTTCCGCCTGATGTTCCACACCCGCGTCACCCAGGAGGCGCTGGAAGAACACGAGCGCCTGCTCGCCGCCTTCCGCGACGGCGATGCAGAGGCCGCCCGCCTGGCGATGCACGATCACATCGCCCGGTCGCGTGACCGGCTTGCGGCAGCCTTCGAATGAACCGGCCGGCGACCGATAGGGCGGGCACCCTTGCCACGCAGGATGCGGTGCTGCATGCCGAAGGCCTGTCCAAGGCCTATGGGCCCATCACCGTCCTGAGCGACGTGACGCTCGACATCCGGCCGGGCGAGGTCCACGCGATCATCGGCGAGAACGGCGCCGGCAAGTCGACGCTGATGAAGCTCCTCTCCGGCCACGCGGCGCCGACCGACGGCACCATGTCGATGGCCGGCGCACCGGTCGCCTTCGCCGATGCCGTCCAGGCCGAGGATGCGGGCATCGTGCTGGTCCACCAGGAAATTCTGCTCGCGCCCGACCTGACGGTGGCCCAGAACCTGTTCCTCGGGCGCGAGCTTTCCCGCTTCTTCGCGGTCGACGACAAGCGGATGAACCGGCGCACGGCCGAGGTGCTGGCACGGGTCGGGTCGGTGGCACGCCCCACCTCTCTGGTCGGCCACCTGCCCCTGGCCCAGCGCCAGCTCG
The DNA here is from genome assembly GCF_040223625.1 of Roseovarius sp. GTDB lineage: Bacteria > Pseudomonadota > Alphaproteobacteria > Rhodobacterales > Rhodobacteraceae > Roseovarius. The sequence continues at coordinate 30,840 of NZ_JAVKFX010000038.1, forward strand.
TCCAGATCGCCCGCGCCCTGCTCGACGACCGCAAGGTGATCATCCTCGACGAACCGACCGCGATGCTCGCCAATGACGAGGTCGACGCGCTGCTCGGCATCGTCCGCAAGCTTCGCGCCCAGGGCGTCGCGGTCCTCTACATCTCGCACCGGCTGGAAGAGGTCGAGGCGATCGCCGACCGGGTGACGGTCCTGCGCGACGGAAAGATGATCGGCACCTGGCCTGCAGAGGACCTGAACCAGCGCCAGATGGCCGAGCTGATGGTCGGGCGCGAACTCTCGATGCTCTACCCGCCGAAACGGGGACCGGCCACGGCCGACCCGATCCTGGTGATCGACGAGCTTTCCGTAGATCACGGCAAGGTCTCCGGCTCCTTCAGCGTCCGGCCGGGCGAGGTGCTGGGCATCGGCGGCATGATCGGCGCGGGCCGCACGGAACTGATCGAAGGCCTGATGGGGCTCCGCCCCGCCCAGGCGCGCGCGATCCGGGTCGCCGGCACGCCCGTCGTCAAACCCGATGTGGGCACGCTGATGGCGGCGGGCGTCGTCTACCTGACCGAGGATCGCAAGGGCAAGGGGCTGCTGCTGAACGAGGGGCTGGGGCCGAACCTGACGCTGCAGGCGCTGAACACGATCAACCCCGGCCTGCGGCTCGACCGCCGGACGGAACGCGCCACGCTCACGGCGGCGGTGCAGGACTACGACATCCGTGTCCGCGCCCTGTCGGTCGAGGCCGGCCAGCTTTCGGGCGGCAACCAGCAGAAACTCCTGCTCGCCAAGGTGATGCAGGCCAACCCGTCCGTCGTCATCATCGACGAACCGACACGCGGCATCGACATCGGCAACAAGACGATGATCTACCGCTTCATCGACGACCTGGTGAGGGCCGGAAAGGCCTGCGTGGTGATCTCGTCCGAACTTCCCGAACTCGTCGGCCTCTCCGACCGCGTGCTGGTGATGCGCGGTGGACGTTTCGTGGCCGAACTGACCGGGGAAGACATCACCGAGCAGAACGTCGTCTATGCCGCCGCAAGCAGCGGCACCGGGACCGAGGGGAGGAAACGCGCATGAGCAGCGCCGAAATCGCAGACACGCCGGAAAGCGAGGGCTTCAGGATCCGCTGGGGCGACATGGCCCCGTTCATCGCGCTGGCGGTGATCGTCCTGCTGGGCGCCCTGATCAACTCGAACTTCGTGTCGTCGAACAACCTGCTCAACGTCATCACGCGCAGCGCCTTCATCGCCATCATCGGCGTCGGCGCCACCTTCGTCATCGCCACAGGCGGGCTCGACCTGTCGATCGGCTCGATGCTGGCCTTTGTCGTCGGCGTCATGATCATGGCGATGAACGCGCTCGCCCCCTCGCTCGGGGCCTGGGCCATTCCGGCCGGCGCGCTCGTGGCCCTGGCGGTGGGCTCGCTCTGCGGGTTGCTGAACGGGCTCATCGTCACGGTCGGGCGAATAGAACCCTTCATCGTCACGCTCGGCACGATGGGGATATTCCGCGCGTTCATCACCTTCATGACCGATGGAGGCTCGCTGTCGATCGACAACAGCCTGCGCAGCGCCTACCGCCCGGTCTATTTCGGCGATTTCCTCGGCGTGCCCTACCCCGTGCTGATCACCCTGGTGATTGCCCTGCTCGGCGCCTTCATCCTCTACCGGACGAAATACGGCCGCCGGGTCACCGCCGTGGGCTCCAGCGCCGACGTGGCGCGCTTCTCGGGCGTTCACGTGGGCCGCATCCGCACCATGGCCTTCGTGATCCAGGGCTTCTGCGTCGCCGTCGCGGCGATCTGCTACGTGCCGCGCCTCGGCGCCGCCACGCCCACCACCGGCCAGCTCTGGGAGCTGCAGGTCATCACCGCCGTCGTCATCGGCGGCACGCTCCTGCGCGGCGGCAAGGCCCATATCTGGGGCACCGTCGCCGGCGCACTCATTCTCGAGGTCATCGCCAACGTCATGGTCCTGTCGGACATGGTGTCCGAGTACCTCGTGGCCGCGGTCCAGGGGGCGATCATCATCATCGCCATGCTGGCTCACCGCTTCACAAGTGCCCGCTAGAAACGCGGGCTTACTATCACCCAACGGAGGAGGGGAAGATGAAAAACAGGAAAACAGGTACGACCTTCGTGTCGGCCGCACTACTCGCAGGGGGGCTGACCGCGACCGTCGCCCAGGCCCAGGACAAGGAGTTCACCATCGCGGTCTCCATCCCGGCCGCGACCCACGGCTGGACCGGCGGCGTGGTCTACCACGCGCAGGAAGCCGAAAAGCAGCTCGAGGCCGCCTATCCCAATATCGACGTCATCGTCTCGACGGCCTCCTCGGCCACGGCCCAGGTCTCATCGCTCGAGGATCTGTCGGCCACCAACGAGCTTGACGCCCTCGTGATCCTGCCATTCACCTCCGAGGAACTGACCGGCCCGGTCGAGCAGGTCGCCTCGAACGGCACCTTCATCACCGTCGTCGACCGGGGCCTGTCCGACGAATCGATCCAGGACCTCTACGTCGCCGGGGACAACATCGCCGTGGGGGCCAACACCGCCGAATGGCTGGTCGAGAAGCTTGGCGGCGAGGGCGAGATCGTCGTGCTGCGCGGCATCCCCACCGTGATCGACGACGAGCGGATCCAGGGCTTCACCGAGGTGATCGAGAAAACCGACATCGAGATCCTCGACATCCAGTACGCCAACTGGAACCAGGACGAGGCCTTCACGCTGATGCAGGATTACCTCGGCAAGTATCCCAACATCGACGCGGTCTGGGCGAATGACGACGACATGCTGCTCGGCGTGCTCGAGGCGGTCGACATGGCCGGCCGGGACGACGTGAAATACGCCCTTGGCGGCAACGGCATGAAGCAGGTGATCGAGATGGTGAAAGCCGGCGACGAGCGCACGCCGATCTCGACCCCCTACCCGCCGTCGATGATCGCCTCGGCGATGTACATGACGGCGGCTCAGTTCGCCGGCCAGGCCCCGATGCGCGGTTCGTTCAAGCTGGACGCACCGTTGATCACCCCCGAGAACGCGGACCAGTTCTATTTCCCGGACTCCCCGTTCTGATCACCCCCGAACACGGTCCGGCCTACCCGGGGCCGGACCGACCCACCCAAGACGCCAGGAGGCACAGATGAGCGGCAAGAAAATCCTCATGCTCACCGGAGAATTCACCGAAGAATACGAGATCTACGTCTACCAGCAGGGCATGGAGGCGGTCGGCCACACCGTCCACGTGGTCTGCCCCGACAAGAGGGCAGGCGACATGATCGCCACCTCGCTGCACGATTTCGAGGGGCATCAGACCTACACCGAGAAGCCCGGCCACAACGCCGAGATCAACAAGACCTTTTCCGAGGCCGAAGCCGAGCTCGACAGCTACGACGCGGTCTATGCGGCCGGCGGCCGTGGCCCGGAATACATCCGCACCGACCCGCGCATCCAGGCGATGGTCAAGCACTTCCACGACACCGGCAAACCGATCTTCACCATCTGCCACGGGGTACAGATCCTGATGGCGGTGCCCGGGGTGCTCAAGGGCAAGACCGTCGCCGGCCTCGGCGCCTGCGCCCCCGAGGTGACCGCCGTCGGCGGCACCTATTACGATGCCGACCCCAAGGAAGCCTATGTCGACGGCACCATGGTCTCGGCCAAGGGCTGGACCGCGCTGGCCGCCTTCATGCGCGAATGCCTCAAGGTTCTTGGCACCGAGATCCGCCACAGCTGAGCCGACACTCAAATCCCGACCGGCGAAGGGTTTCGGCCAGATGACCCTTCGCCGTGCGATCCCGGATCCGCCGCCCCGCTCCTTCCCCGCGTAGCGCCCGTCAACGCGTTCTCGGCGGAGGCACGCGATAGGGCCCGGTGGCCTCGAACGCACTGGCGCAGGAGAGCAGGTCGTTGTCGGACCAGCCCCGCCCCGCGAAGGTCAGGCCGACCGGCATCCCGATATCATCCGCAATGCCCATCGGCACGGTGACCGTGGGAACGCCGCAATGGCGGATCGCCAGGTTTCCGTTCGCCACCCAGGTGCCGTTGCGCCATGCCAGATCGGCCGAGGCCGGTGTAACGTCGGCATCCGCAGGCCCGATATCGGCCACCGCCGGGAAGATCACCGCGTCCAGCCCGAGCTTGTCCAGCCAGTCCTCCAGATCTTCGCGCCGCGTCGCCTCCAGCCCCTCGAGCCCCTCCGCGACCCCAGGAACGTCCCGGAAATCTTCGACCGCCTGCGCGCGGGCAAAGGCCGGGTATTCGGCAATGTCGTGCTCGAACCCGAAATAGCGGTCCGGCAGGGCCCCCTCGGGTTGGGGAAAAATCGCTGCGCCGTCGACGTCGCTCAGGCGGCTCAACCGCGGATCGGCATTCAGGCGCAGGAACGTGTCCCACGACCATACCGACAGGTCCCAGACTTCGCGCTTGAAGAACGCCTCCGGGACAAGGCCGCGGCTCCGGATCGTGGGCGCCCCCGGGCGGTCGCCTTCGTAGTTCGTGACAAGCGGAAAGTCGGTCACGACCACCTCTGCCCCGGCCGCCTCCAACGCCGCGCGCGCACGCTCCATGAGGCGAACGAAGGAGGGCCGGGTGTCGATCCGCTGACCCGTGGGGCCGCCGATGCCGCCCGCGGGGTTGGTCCCCGCCTCCGGATCGGCGTTGATATACATCGCAGGCAGCGCGAAGCGCCGGCCTTCCAGCGTCGCCGTATCGGCCAGGGCGGAATACGAGTCCGGCCGAACCTGCGAGGCCGCCGGTATCGAAACCCACGGCTGCATCCGCCAGCAATCGCCCTCGGTCTCGGGATCGTCGGCGACGAGCACGTCGAGGAGCGAAAGCATGTCCGCCATGCTCCTGGTATGCGAAACGACCACGTCCATCGTCGGAACAAGCGGCCAGTTGCCGCGAACCGAAATCACCCCACGGCTGGGTGTGTATGCGCAGAGCGCGTTGTTCGCGGCGGGCGCCCGGCCGCTCGACCATGTCTCTTCGCCGAGGCCGAAAGCCGCGAAGCTTGCCGCCGTCGCGGTGCCCGAGCCGTTCGAGGAGCCCGAGGCAAAGGCCGCCGTGAGGAAATCGGCGTTATAGGGGGATTCGGCCCGCCCGTAGAGCCCGCGCTGCATCCCGCCATTGGCCATCGGCGGCATGTTCGTCAGACCGATCAGGATCGCGCCCGCCGCACGTAGCCGGGAAATGACGAAGGCGTCCTCGTTGGCGACAAGATCCGCAAAGGCCGGCGAGCCGCTGGCCACGGTCATGCCGCGCACCTTGTAGCTGTCCTTGGCGGTATAGGGGATCCCGTCGAACGCCGAAAGCGGTCGCCCCGCGGCCCGGCGCGCATCCGACGCGCGCGCCTCTGCAATGGCATCCGGGTTCAGCACCGGCACGGCGTTCAGCCGGATCCCGCCTTGATCGAACCGGGCGATGCGGTCGAGATAGGCCGACACCAGTGCCTCCGCCGTTGTCTCCCCCGACGCGAGTGCCGCCTGCAAATCCGCGATCGACGCCTCTACCACGTTCATGTCCCGCTCCTCGTCTGTCGAACCGGCCGCCTGCCATGTTTGCCGCGGGCACCGGGCAAAAGCCCCGAACGCCCGCGGCCTTTCCCCGCCTAGCTCAGCGAACAGTTCGGATCGCTCGCCTCGACCCGTCCGAAATGCTCGACGATATCGAACAGCCCGTCTGCCCGCGCCCGGCCGATGATGGAGTTGGTGGACATGATATTGGTTTCGGGCGACACCGACACCGTGCCCTGCTGCGCCTCCAACGTCATGCTCGTCATCGCCTCGACCACCTCGGCATCCGTCGCGCCGCCCGTCTGCTCCACCGCCGCCGCGTAGAGCATGAACCCCGTGTAGGCCGCCTCGGAAATGGAGTTGACCAGCGCATTCTCCCCGAACATCTCGCGATACGCCGCGACGAAGGCGGCGTTCTCGGGGCTGTCGATGGTGGTGAAGTAGGACTGTGCCGACAGCATGCCCTCCGCCTCGCCATCCGGCAGTGCGCTGGTGGTGAAGACCTCGTCGAAGGCCTGGGTCACGTAGTCGGGCTTCATGTCGAAGCTGCGGTACTGCTTGACCGCCGTGATCGCGTCGTTGCCCACGACCATGGTCCAGACCATGTCGGGGTCGACCTCGCGCACCTTCTGCATCGACGGGCCGAAATCCTGCGTGCCGAAGGGGAACAGGTCCACGCCCACGACCTCGCCGCCGTGCTTTTCAAAGGCCTCCTGGATGATCCTCGACGACACCTGCGCCCAGGCATAATCCGACCCCTGAATGTAGCAGGTCTTGCCGACATTCTCGATCAGCCAGGGCACGTAATTGTCGATCTGCTGGTTGGGCACGCCACCGGTGGCGATCATGAAGGGGTCGCATTCCCCGCCCTCGAAATAGGTCGGGTAGACATAGAGCTTCTTGGCCGGGCCGGTGACCGAAAGCGTCGCGGTCCGCTCCAGGCTCAGGATGCCGCCCATCATCACGTCCACATTGTCCGAGAACAGCAGCTTGCGCGCCTTGTCCACCGCGCCCTTGGTGCTGGTCTGGTTGTCTTCGATGATCAGGTTCACCTCTCGCCCGCCGATGCCGTTCTTGGCATTCAGCTGCGCCGCGGCCAGCTTGTAACAGTTGGCCAGCGTCTCGCCCAGGATCGCGGACAGCCCGGTGATCGGCGCCGTGACGCCCACGTTGATCACGTCGGCGGCGCGCAGGATCGACGGCGCCCCGAAGGCCAGCACACCCGCCGCCCCGGTGGATTTCAGCATTTGTCGTCTCGAGATACTCATGGTTTTCTCCTGTTGGTTCATTTTCAGATGGCCAGATGACGGGCGACGAATTCCTCGTCGTCCAAGAGCGTGGGCGGGCCTTCGGCCACGATCTTTCCCTTGTCCATGACAAGGCAGCGATGGGCGGCGGTGCGGATCAGGTTGAGGTTCTGCTCGACCAGCAGGACCGACAACCGCCGCTCCTTCACGATCCGGGTGATCAGGTCGCCGATAAGATCGACGATATTGGGCTGAATGCCTTCCGACGGCTCATCCAGCAGCAGCACCTTCGGCTTGCCGCACAACGCGCGCGCCAGCGCAAGCTGCTGCTGCTCGCCCCCCGACAGCGTGCCGCCCATCTGGCCCAGACGCTCGCGCAGCCGCGGGAACAGCTCCAGCACGTCCTCCATGGCATCGGCGTCATGGCCGCCCGCCGCGCGCATGCCGGTCAACAGGTTTTCCTCGATCGTCAGCTTCGCGAAGATCTGCCGGCCCTGCGGAACGTACCCGATCCCGGCGCGGGCAAGCGCGTAGGGCTTCATTCCGCCCGTGTCCTTGTCCAGGAACCGGATCGTGCCGCCGGATTTCGGCAGATGGCCGGTCAGCACCCGCATCAGGGTGGTCTTGCCCACACCGTTGCGGCCGATGACGGTCAGAACCTCCTCTTCGCCCAGCTCGAAGGACAGGTCGTTCAGCACGTTGATGGTGCCGTACCCGCCGGTCAGGTCCCGTGCCGACAGGATCATGTATGCCTCCCCAGGTAAATGTCGCGCACCTCCTCGTCCTCGGAGATCGTCTGGAAATCCGAATCCCGCAGCAGGGCGCCCTGGTGCAGCACGACCGTCCGACAATCCAGCGCGCGCACGAAACTCATGTCGTGTTCGATCGCCACGACGCTGCAGACCTGCGCGACCTCCCGGGCGATCTCGGCCGTCCGGGCGGTCTCCTCCGGGGTCATGCCGGCCGTCGGCTCGTCCAGCAAAAGCACGCGCGGGCGGATCGCCAGAACCATGCCGATCTCCAGCCACTGGCGGTGCCCGTGCGACAGGTTGCAGGCCAGCGTATCGGCCTTCGCCGTCAAGCCGACACGTTCGAGAACGGCGTCGACACTCATGCCGCCCCCACGCGCGGCGCCGGGACCGTTCAGCGAAACCTCGATATTCTCCCGCACGCTCAGATCGTCGAAGGTGCTGGGCACCTGGAACTTGCGTCCGATTCCCGCGCGCACGATGTGATGCGGCTTCCAGCCCGTGATGTCCTGTCCGGCGGTCAGGACCTGTCCGCTGTCGGGCTTGATGACGCCGGTGATCAGGTTCAGCAGCGTGGACTTGCCCGCACCGTTCGGCCCGATGATCGCCACCAGTTCCTTCGGCGCGACCGACAACGAGACATCGCGCGTGGCGCGCACCCCGCCGAAACTTACCGCAAGGTGACGGGTTTCGAGGGCGGCATCGCTCATGACATCCGCCCCCCTGTCAGCCTGCGCCCGAGCCGGCCCAGCCACGGCAACAGCCCGTTCGGCGCGGTGAAGACCAGGATGACGAAGCCGACACCCACGACCAGCGGCCACAAGGCCGCGCTGACCGAGGAGATCTCCTGCTGAAAGCGCATCACCAGGAAGGTGCCGACCACCGGCCCCACCAGCGTGCCCCGCCCGCCAACGACGACCCACATGATCACCTCGGTCGAAAGCAGCAGGCCCACCAGGTCGGGAACCACGATGCCGGACGTGGCGGCATAGAGCGCCCCGGCAAGCCCCGCGATGCCCGCCGACAGCATCAGCGCCTTCAGCAGCTCCGCCGACGTGTCGTAGCCAAGCGACTGGGCGCGGGTCTCGTTGCACTGGATCGCGGTCAGCACCTTGCCCGTGTGGCCCGCGCTCAGCATCGCGACCACGAAATAGAGCAGCACAAGCGCGCCCAGCGCGAGGTAGAGAGAGCTGGTGGGCGAATAGAACACGACCCCCCCCAGCGTCAGCGGCGGCACCCCGACGAGGCCCGCATCGCCCCCGGTGACCGCCACCCAGGATATCGCCAGTTGCTGCGCGATCACCCCGAGCGCCAGCGTCACGATGGTAAAGAAATCGCCCCGTATGCCGGCGAACAGAAGGAAATAGCCGATGACACAGGCCACCACCACCGGCAGGGCCACGGCCGCGCCAAGCCCGGCCAGCGAGCCCGCGGTGCCGCCCAGCCCCGGCGCGACCAGCGCATAGGCATAGGCGCCCACGCCGAAGAACACCGCGTGCCCGAAGCTGAGCTGACCGGTCTTTCCCCAGAAATAATCCAGTGACAAGGCGAACAGGCCGAAAATGGCCGCGTCCCGCACGGCCGTCGTGTTGTAGTAATCGAGGAAGGGCGACGCCACCAGCACCAGCCCCGCCAGCACCACGAAGATCACCGTGTGGCTCCGGTCCTTGCGGAACAGCTCCCCCAGGGCCCCCGATCCGGTGTTCCGCGGGCTCATGGCTTCACCAGGCCCTGCGGCCGGAACCGCACCAGGATGATTGCCAGCAACAGGACGATGGCGCGCGACAGGCTGGGCGACAGCTGGTAGGCGATCAGGCTGTCCAGCCCCCCGATGAAGGCGCTGCCCGCCAGCACCCCGCCCATCGAGCCGACACCGCCCACGATCACCACGAAGAACGAATTGGCCAGGTAGTTCACGCCGATCTGCGGCAGGATCGACACCAGCGGCGCCACGAGCGCCCCCGCGACGGCGGCGACCGCACTGCCGATGGCAAAGGAGATCGAGAAGGTCCGCGCCGTGTTGATCCCGACCGATTCCGCCATCTCCCGGTTCTGGATCACCGCCCGCAGGTCCAGCCCGAGTGAGGTTCGCCGCATCGCGATGGCCAGGGCCACGAAGATCAGCAGCGCCAGCGCGATCAGTAGCAGCCGGTAGGCGGGATAAGCCGTGCCCATGATCTCCACCGCGCCCTTGATCGGCGCGGGCACCGTGCGGGCTCCGGTCCCGAAGGCCAGTTGCAACAGTTGCTGGAACGCCAGGCTGACACCCCAGGTCGCCAGGATCGCCTGGATCGGCCGGTGATAGAGATGCCGCACGATGCCCCATTCCAGCAGCAGCCCGCCAAGGGCCCCCACCGCCATCGCCAGCACCAGCCCCCCACGAAACCGAGCCCCGCGTCATGCGCCACCACCATGGCAAAGGCACCGATGGCAACGAACTCGCCATGCGCCAGGTTCAGCACGCGCATCAGGCCGAAGATGATGGCCAGCCCAAGCCCGACCAGCATCAGGATGCTGGTCAGCGTCGCGGCGTTCAGCAGGATGACGATCAGGTCACTCACTGCGCGACCTGCCTTTCGCGCAGCGCCGGCTGGCCCGCGATGGCGCGTTCGATGGCCTCCCTCTGGTGCGGCTGCAGGTCCTGTCCCGGCCAGCCCGCCACAACCTCCTGCAGCGGATCCCTGACGTCGGTGCGCTGCCCCGACATCTCCTCCAGCATCGCCATCGCGCAATAGGGCACGTAGGCCTCGCTATAGCCCCCCTCGTGCACCGCCAGCAGCCGGCCCATGCACAGCTCCGCCGCACGTTCCATCAGCCGCGCGGTCATCCAGCGATAGGTCTCGCTGTCCAGCATCTGCCGCGCCAGCGGGTCGAACCCGTTGGCATCGAACCCGGCGGCGATCACGATCAGATCGGGCGCGAAAGCGTCGAGCGCCGGCAGCACCGCCCGCTCGAACGCCGCCTTGTAGGCCCCGATCCCCGATCCGGCGGGAAGTGGGATGTTCAGGTTGTACCCCTCCCCCGCCCCGGCACCGCGCGCGTCATGCCCGCCGGTTTCCGCCGGATAGTTGCCGTCCTGATGAATCGAGATCGTCAGCACATCCGCGCTGTCATAGAACGCCTGCTCGGTCCCGTTGCCGTGATGCACGTCCCAGTCCACCACCGCCACGCGCCCCACGCCCAGCGTCGCCTGCGCGGCCATGATCGCGACCGAGATGTTCGCCAGAAGGCAGAAGCCCCGCGCGCGGTCGCGCTCCGCATGATGACCGGGCGGGCGCACCAGCGCATAGGCATTCTCGACATGGCCGGACAACACCGCCTCCATCGCGCTCAGCACACCGCCGGTGGACAGCCGCGCGATCTCGTACCCGCCTGCCGAAAACTGCACCGACTCGCCGGCGACACCGCCGGTCCTGTCGACCTGCTTGAGGTAATCGAGGTAATCCTGCGTGTGAAATCGCAGCAGGTCCGCCTCGGCGATCAGGCGCGGCTTCAGCGGCACCAGGTGGTCGCTCAGCCCGCTCGCCTCGACCATGTTGCGGATGCGCCGCTTGCCTTCGGCGGTTTCGGCACTCGGCATGGGCTGATGCACGCCCTCGCAGGGCACGACAAGGATGGCGCTGCCGGGGTCGTGCCACATGTACCTCTCGTGAAACAGAAATCCGGTCGCCATGGTTCCTCCGCATCCTTCGAATCGCCCTTCATCATGCATAGGCGACCGGGGGCGGTCGTGGACCCGTCGCAGGTCGGGGGTCCGGTCTCAGCCGCCCCGTACTTTGGTATGGGCCGGGATCAGCCCAAGCTGCTGCGCGCTCAGAATGGCCTGGGCCCGGTTCTTCACCGAAAGCTTGGAATAGATGTTGCCGAGGTGCCATTTCACCGTCGGCAGCTTCATACCCAGGTTGCCGCCGATCTCCTCGTTGGTGTTGCCGAGGGCGACCTGCGCCAGCACCGCCTGCTCCCGCCGGGTCAGCTCCTCCAGCAGCATCGCCTGCCCGCCCTGCGCGGCCGGGCGGGCGGTCGCGGCGGCCCCCGCCCGTGCGGCGGCCAGCAACTGGTTGATATAGTTGCGAATGCCCGGGTCGGCAGTCAGCGACGGATCCCGCGAGATGTGCCGAAGGATATCGGTGATCTGCGGCCCCTCGTCGAGGAAGGTACGCACGAACCGTTCCCCCTCGGACAGGCGCAGCGCCTCCGTCAGCGCGGCGCCGGCATCCTGCATCTGTCCGAGGTTGTGAAAGGCCAGCGCCCGCAGCACCAGCACCTCGATCTCGCGGCGCTTGCGCTGCGCCGCGTGGTTCTGTTCCAGCAATGTCTCCGTCGCCTTTATCGCGCCAAAGGATTCATCCTCCGCGATCATGCGCCGGATGACGGCGATCGCCGCGAATTCCCGCACGAAATCCGGCCCCTCCTCCCCGGGGCCGGCGGCCCGCGGCCGACCGGGCGGCGGGCTGACATCCGCGCGATCGGCGGTCAGCCGCAGCCGCTCGGCAATCAGCCGGTCCAGGTAGCGCTCGAACTTCATCTTGGGTTGCAGGCTGGCAAGGTCCAGCTTGCGGACCGCCTCGTCCCGGTGCCCGGCCGCCGCCAGCAGCCTTATCTCCAGCAGGTCTATGGAAATCTGCTGCACCACCAGCGCCCAGGACCGCGCCACCTTGTGATGCTCACGGAACAACTGCTCTGCCGCGCGCAGATCGTTGTATTCGTAAAGGATTTCCGCAAGCGCCACACTGGCCAGCGCCTCGGGATAGGATCCCGGCCCCAGCCGCGCCTGGCTGTCGCGGATCGACTGGCGCAGGATCTGCTCGGACAGGCGCAGGTTGCCGGCGTTCTTTTCGGTCAGCCCCAGAAGAAGGTCTGCCATGAAGACGCCAAAGTAATGCCGCGCCGCGGAATGGACGGCCCGGGCCTGTTCGAAATATCGCCGGGCGCTGGAAAGCTCGCCGAGCGCCAGATCGACATGCCCCAGGATATTGGCCAGTGTCCCCGACAGGTGGGGGCGGTCGGGGGGCAGCCGTTCCAGCAACCCCTTGCCCTTCTCCTTCGCGGCGGGGAAATTCTCCATCGCGCTCAGCATGCCGACTTCCATGACGCTGATCTCGCTCGGTGCGATCCCCGCGTCGTGATCCGCCGCGCGCAGCACCTCCATGGCCAGCCTGGCCTCTTCCAGCCGGGTGGCCGCATCCTCGGGGCTGGCGCCCTGCATCAGCAGCCACAGATGGCACAGCACGATTCCCGGCCTGTCCCGCTGAACGTCCGCCGGGATCATGTCCAGCAGCCGCCGGGTTTCCAGCACGTAGCCCTGCAACAGCCGGTTCACCGCGTGCTTCTCCACCAGCTGGACCGCCCGTTCTTCCAGCTCCGCGAGCAGGGCATGGCGCACCGCCTCGACGATCCGGTCCTCCTTCTCGAACCACTGGCTCGCCCGGGCCGAGATGTCGCGCCGCTGCGCCTCGCCGACCCGCGCCAGAAGAAGCTCCTGAAACAGGTGGTGATAGCGATAGCGCCCCTCCGGCCCGTCCAGCCGGATCAGGAACAGATTGCGTTCACCCAACTCGCGCAGGCGGTCGGCGGCGTCGGGCCATCCCAGGATGCCCTCACAGGTCTCGACCGAGAACTGCGTCAGCGCCGCCGTCTCGAACATGAAACGGGCAAGGTCTTCCGGCAGGTGCCTCAGCACCTCGTCGAACAGGTATTCCGAGATCTGATCCTGCGCATTGGCCTGGTCGAAGACGGACCGCGTCGCGGCGGTTCCGGTCATGTTCGACAGGCTGATCGCCGCCATCCGCATCCCCGCGGGCCAGCCCTCGGTTCGGTCGTGGATCTCCGCAATGGTATGTTCGGGAAGCACGGCCTGGCAGTTTCCTTCGAAGAAGGCCGCGGCCTCCTCCGCGGTGAAGCGCAGGTCCGCCTGTCCCAGCTCCAGCACATCGCCCGACAGCCGCAGCCGCGCCAGCGGGAAATCCGGCTTCTTGCGGGTGGTCAGCACCAGGTTCAACTGCGCCGGCATCGCCTTCATCAGCCGCTCGACAAAAGTGGCGGCGAGCGTGCCGCGGATCAGATGATAATCGTCGAGGAACAGCACCAGCCGCTCCTGTTCCGGAACGACGGCGCGCGCCAGCCCCTCCAGCAACTCCCGCTCGGGGAAGGCCACGGCGGACCGCAGCAACGCCAGCAGCCGCGGGCCCGTGTCGGGCGCCAGCCCGGTGAGCGATTTCAGCAGCTTTTCCACGAACTGCTCCGGCGACGCGTCGCTTTCGTCAAGGCCGATCCAGCCGCGCGGCACCTGCGCCGCGCCCAGCCGATGCCACCACTGCCGCGCCACGTGCGACTTGCCATACCCCGCCGGGGCCTGAACGATCAGCAGCTTCACCGGCCAGGCACCCTCGATTCGCGAAATCAGAGCATGCCGGGCAATGAACCTGGCATCCGCCCCACGGGGCGCCCCGGCAGACAGCGTGTCACCAGGTGGTACGGTCATTCGGGTATCTTCATCACGGTGGCGGTATCCATCGACAGGCGGACAGGCGGACTGGCCCCAGCATAGGTGCAGCGCGACAGCGAGCAAACAACTTCAGCCCTTGTTAGCACGCACCCCGGCCGCCGCATCCATTGATTGCGAGAGACCGGGCGCCACCTCGCCGCCCCCGGCTTGCCGGCCACGCGCAACTTGCCGCATCTGATGAGTCGCGGCGACGCCTGTCCCGCAACATCCTGACGTCATCATCGAGATTGGAAGAATTACTGACGCACGGTCGCGCTCAGCCCCCCGTCACGCCCGCAGCCCCTGCGCCGCCTCCGTCACCGTCAGGCAATGCCGGGCCGGGGTCTGTGCCGTGGCCGCTGCCCGGTCTCCCGACCGCGCCAGCCGCTGGCCGATATCGACCCCCGCCTCCGACAGCGCCCGCAAAAGCACCGGCGTCAGGCGCAGGCTCTCGGTCCAGGTGTTTTCGGCCAGGATCACCTCGTGCTTTTCCATCAGCAGGTGCACGTAACCCACCGGGCCGTCCACGACCCGGCCGATCCCCGGCAGCCCGGTCAGCGCCCGCGCCTCGACCAGCGCCTCCGGTTCGCCCACGCCACGCAGCAGGTCCCGGTCGGTGCTCAGCATCCGGTGCCCGGGCGAGACCACCATGTCCCGCTCAGGCTGGCCCGGCCCCAGCGCGCCCGCCCGGATCGTCACCGGCGCCGTCTCGGCCGACAGCGCCGACCCTGCCACCCGGCGCATGCCCCGCCACACCACCGGCTGAAACCCCCGGTCGCGGGTCAGCAGCATGTCTCCGGGCCGCAGCGTCTCGACCGCCCGCTTGCCGGCCCGCGTCGTCACCATCGTGCCGGGCGTGAAGCAGGGCACGACCCGGTCGGCGGGCGTCTCGCCGCGCCCTGCCGCACCGGGCCGGGACGTGCCGGCGAACGGGCCGTCAAACCCGTCGCCGATCGCCTGTATCGCCTTTGCACTGATCACCCGAAACACCTCTCACACCCGGTCCGCACGGCCCTTTGATCGGGCCAGGGCGACGGGGAAACCGCTCTTGCCCTTGTCCTACCCCGGCTTTGTGGCGGGAATGGGGGATTTCCGGGGATACGTGTTGACATTACGGCGACAATCCTGCCGAAACGGTAAAAAGATGTGGCCGCCCCGCCCCCGGGCCGGGGCCCGCCAAAGGATCAGGAGGCGCGCATGGATTTCTCGATCAGGCCCGAAATCAGGGCGTTGCTCGACCGGGTCGCCGCCATGATCCGAGACGAGATCGCCCCGCTCGAGGCCGAGTATCACGCCGAGATCGCCAAGGGCGACCGCTGGGCCTACACCGACCGGCAGGCCGAGATTCTCGAAGGCCTCAAGGCCCGCGCGAAAGACGCCGGGCTGTGGAATTTCTGGCTCACCGACAGCGACCGCGGCTTTGGCCTGACCACCGTCGAATATGCCTGCTTCGCCGAGGAGATGGGCAAGACCCCCATGGGCGCCGAGGTGTTCAACTGCAACGCCCCCGACACCGGCAACATGGAGGTGTTCGAACGCTACGGCACGCCCGGGATGAAGGACCGCTGGCTCGCCCCCCTGCTCGAGGGCGAGATCCGCAGCGCCTACCTGATGACCGAACCGCAGGTCGCCAGCTCCGACGCCACCAATCTCGAGATGTCCTGCCTCCGCGACGGCGACACCTACCTGCTCAACGGCGAGAAATGGTGGGCCTCCGGCGCGGGCGACCCGCGCTGCAAGGTCTATATCGTCATGGTGAAAACCGGCGGCGACGACCTGCCGAAACACAAGCGCCACTCGATGATCGTGGTCCCCGCCGACACCCCCGGCATCGAGAAACTCCGCCCCATGCAGGTCTACGGCCACGACGACGCGCCCCACGGTCACATGCACATCCGCTTCACCGATGTCCGCGTGCCGGCCGAAAACCTGCTCCTCGGCGAAGGCCGCGGCTTCGAGATCGCCCAGGGCCGCCTCGGGCCGGGCCGCATCCACCACTGCATGCGCGCCATCGGCCAGGCCGAGGCCGCGCTGGAACTGATGTGCCGCCGTGGCATCGCGCGCGAGGCCTTCGGCAAGCCGCTGGTCCAGCTCGGCGCCAATTACGACATCATCGCCGAGTGCCGGATGGAGATCGAACAGGCCCGCCTGCTCTGCCTCAAGGCCGCGTGGATGATGGATCAGGGCGATGCCCGCGCCGCCGCCCCGTGGATTTCCCAGATCAAGGTCGTGGCCCCCCGCGTGGCGCTCAAGGTCGTCGACGAGGCCGTGCAGATGTTCGGCGGCCAGGGCGTCAGCCAGGACGTGCCGCTCTCGGCCATGTGGACCCACCTGCGCACCCTGCGCCTGGCCGACGGGCCCGACGCCGTCCACCGCCGGCAGGTGGCCCGGGCCGAGCTGAGGAAATACACGCAGCAGAAGATGTGAGGCCCGGATCCCAGGCGGAGTAGCCCCTACTCCACCCGATCCACCTCCTTCGCCCGCCGCTGCATCCGCACCGGGATCTCCCTTGCCAGCCGCAACAGGTGCGCCATGAAGGGCTTCTCCCCGTCATCCTCCCGGATCGCCGCGTAAAGCCGCTTGGTCACACCCTGCTCCGTCAGCCGCCGGGTGATGTAATCCGAACTCGCCCGCTGCTCTCGCAGCACCCAGTCGGGCAGCACCGCCACCCCCCGGTTCGAGGCCACCAGCAGCAATATCACCGCCGTCAGCTCCACCTGCCTGACCGCCCTCGGCTCCACCCGCGCGGGCGTCAGCAACTCGGTGAACACATCGAGCCGCGTCCGCTCCACCGGGTAGGTGATCAGCGTCTCGCCCCGCAAATCCTCCGCCTCGATGAAATCCTTCTCCGCCAGCGGATGCTGCGAGGAGGCCACGAAAACCGGCTCGTAATCGAAAAGCGGCCGAAACGTGATCCCCTCCATATCCTCCGGGTCCGACGACACCACCAGATCCACCTCCTCCTTCTGCAGCGCCGGCAGCGCGTCGAAGGCCAGCCCGGGCCGGATATCCACGTCCACATCCGCCCAGGACTTGCGGAACTGCTCCAGCACCGGGAACAGCCACTCGAAACAGGCGTGGCACTCGATGGCGATATGCAGCCGCCCGGCGCTCCCCTGCCGGAGGCTGTCGAACTCCGCCTCCAGCGCCTCGATCTCGGGCAGCACCTTCTCGGCCACCCGAAGCAGGCGCAGCCCCGCCGCCGACAGGCGCAAGGGCCTGGACCGCCTGACGAAAAGCTCCACCCCGGCCTGGTCCTCCAGACCCTTGATCTGGTGCGACAGCGCCGACTGGGTGATGTGCAGAAGCTCCGCCGCCTTCGCCAACCCGCCCGCCTGGTGGATCGCTCGGATCGTCCGCAGATGCCGGAAGTCGATATGCATTATTAGCCAGCCTCATCTAAACCATGAAATTTATGAAGTTGTCTCACGTTCGCGCAAATGCCAGTTAAGGGCAAGCACCCTTTGCAAAGGACTCCGTACCCATGACCGCGCCCTCCGTTTCCTTCGAGTTCTTCCCGCCCAAGTCGCTCGAGGCCTCTTTCCGCCTCTGGGATACCGTGCAGGCGCTGGCCCCGCTCGACCCGGCCTTCGTGTCGGTCACCTACGGCGCCGGCGGCACCACGCGCGAGCTGACCCGCGACGCGGTCGCCACTCTGCACAAGACCTCCGGCCTCAACGTGGCCGCGCACTTGACCTGCGTCGATGCCAGCCGCGAGGAAACCCTGGCCATCGCCGACACCTTCGCCGAGGCCGGCGTGAACGAGATCGTGGCGCTCCGCGGCGACCCGCCCAAGGGCTCGGGTGGCTTCACCCCCCACCCGGACGGCTTCTCCGACAGTTGCGAGCTGATCTCGGCCCTGGCCGAGACCGGCAAGTTCAAGATCCGCGTCGGCGCCTACCCCGAGAAACACCCCGAGGCGGCCGATCCGGGCGCCGATGTAGACTACCTCAAGCG
Organism: Roseovarius sp.; assembly: GCF_040223625.1. GTDB lineage: Bacteria > Pseudomonadota > Alphaproteobacteria > Rhodobacterales > Rhodobacteraceae > Roseovarius. The sequence goes on from NZ_JAVKFX010000038.1 coordinate 48,784, forward strand.
CAAGTTCGACGCGGGCGCGCAGGAGGCGATCACCCAGTTCTTCTTCGAGGCCGATACCTTCTTCCGCTTCCGCGACGATTGCGACAAGGCCGGCATCACCGCGCCCATCCTGCCCGGCATCCTGCCTATCGAGAATTGGAAGGGCGCCCGCCGCTTCGCCGAATCCTGCGGTACCTCGATCCCGAAATGGCTGGCCGACGCCTTCGAGAAGGCCGAGGCGCATGACGACGGCCGCACCGACCTGCTGGCGGTCGCCGTGGCGACCGAGCTCTGCAGCAAGCTGATCGACGGCGGTGTCGAGCACCTGCATTTCTACACGCTCAACCGCCCCGACCTCACCCGCGACGTCTGCCACGCGCTCGGCGTCCGCTCGCGGGTCGAACTGCGCGACGTCGCCTGACCGACACCGACACCGCCTGACACCACTCACGGCTCTCTGGTCGGGGTCACTCCGCCCCCGGTCCCTCGGCCCGGCCACCGCATCCCCATGCTGGCCGGGCCTTTTTTCGTGCCGCAGCGTCGCCCTTGCCCCGCGGCGCGCGCCCGGCTTACGTTGCGTCCAGAAACCGGAGCCCGCCCGCATGACAGACCAGCCCCCCCACGTCGCCCGAACCCTCGACGACCTGCCCGACATACGCGACCTGCTGTCGCGCTCCGGGCTCGAATTCATGCAGGACGTGCTCTCCGGCACCCTCTCCGCCCCCCCGATCGGCGCCACCATGGGCTTCACTCTCGCCAGCGTCGAACCCGGCCGCGTCACCTTCGAAGGCACGCCCGAATTCCCCGTCACCAACCCCATGCGCGGCGTGCATGGAGGCTGGTACGGCGCCATCCTCGACAGCGCCATGGGCTGCGCGGTGATGACCACCCTGCCAAAGGGGCGCCTCTACACCACGCTCGAATACAAGGTGAACATCACCCGCGCCGTGCCCATCGGTGTGGCCATGCGCGCGGTGGGCGAGGTCGGCCATGCCGGCCGCCGCACCGGCGTCGCCTCGGGCGAGCTGCGCGGCATCGAGGACGGCAAGCTCTACGCCACCGCCTCCACCACCTGCCTGATCATGGACGCAGACGGCTGACGCCACCCGCACCCGTGGAGGGGGCGCTGCCCCCAGCGTTGAATTTTCTGCAAAAATTCAACGCTCCCCCCGGGATACTTTTCCCAAGAAGAAGCAGCGCAGGCCCGGGCTTCTTCTTGGCTCAAATATCCATAATCCGACACGGGCCACCCGCGCCAACGCCCGAGGGTCACTGCGCCGCCGCAACGTGCGCCATCAGGTCCTCCCGCCCCCGCACGCTTTCATGCAGCCGTTCCGACGGGTCTTGCCCCACAACCCGCGCGCGGCGCAGCAGGAAGATCTTGCCCCAGCCGCCCCACGACCCGCAGGAGGGCGCCTCCGGGTCCGCCGGGAACCGCGCCTCCCACCCCTCGGGCAGGGCAATGCCGCACTCCTCCAGCTTGCCCATCATCCAGCGGAACGGCACGTTGGCCAGCGGCCTTGCTTCCTCGACCCCGCCCAACTGGCCGCCCACGTCGCCGTGATTGCCGCGGAACCAGACCTGCTCGATCTTGCCGGGAAACCCCTCCGGCGTCTCCCACAGCACCGGCGCGTAAACCGTGCGCGTCTCGTCCAGCGCCAGCGCGTGATAGCCCCGCTTGACCGCGGGCCCCAGCCGATGGTTGTGGAATGCATGCGCCGGCTCCGACCAGCGCCAGACCACCGGCAGCCGCAGGCCCAGCGCCTTGACCGTGTCCCAGACCCCGATCATCTCGATCTCCACCGCCTCGTGGCAATAGGCCTCGACAAAGGCGCGCTCGGCCGCGGTCTCGCCCCCGGCCTGGTAATGGCGATAGGCGGTCATGATGTTCCGCTCGGTCGCGTCCTGCGCCTTCAACAGCCCCACCTGGTCGATGATCCCGGCCAGCGAGCGCACCGCGTAGGCGCCCCGCGAATAGCCCATCAGGATGATCCGGTCGCCCGCGCGATACCGGCTGGCGAGATAGCCATAGGCCCGCCGGATCTGCCGGTTGATCCCCCGGCCCAGGATCACGTCGCCCGTGGTGCTCCAGTCCTGCCACTGCACGCCGGCCTCGTAATAGAGCGACAGCCGCGCCCCGCGCAGCTCGCCCAGCAGGCGATAGGCCAGCCCCGCGTTGCTTTCGTGCCCCTTGTCCAGCGTCGACATCGTGCCGTCGAGGATGATCACATGGGTGACCTGCCCCCGCGTGCCCTCATACCGGCTCTGCTTGTGGCGCAGGCCGGGGCGGAACAGCCCGTATAGTGTCTCAACCCACCGGCGCCATTGCATCGTTCAGCATGTCCCATACGCGCGACGGCGTGAACGGCATGTCGGCCTGCCGCACCCCCCGTTGCCACAGCGCGTCGGCCACGGCATTCGCCGTCGCCGCCATCGCCCCCACCGTGCCGGCCTCGCCACAGCCCTTCATGCCCATCACGTTCGCCGTCGAGGGCACCGGTTCCGAGGTAAAGCCGATCATCGGCACATCATCGGCCCGCGGCATGGCATAGTCCATGAAACTCCCGGTGAGGAGCTGGCCATCCTCGTCATAGCCCACATGCTCCCACAGCGCCTGGCCGATTCCCTGCACGCTGCCGCCATGCACCTGACCTTCGGCCAGCATCGGGTTGATCAGGTTGCCGAAATCGTCGACCACCGTGTAGCGCTCCAGCGTCACGTGGCCCGTCTCCGGGTCCACCTCCACCTCGGCCACATGCGCGCCATTGGGATAGGACCGGCCCGGCAAGGTCGCCGTCTCCTCGTGCACCAGCAGATCGGTCCGCCCGTCGGCCCGCGCCATCTCCGCGGCCTCCACGAAGGTCGGCGTCAGGTTCGAGCCCGGCGCGCGGAACGTCTCGTCGTCGAAGCTCACATCCTCCGCCGCCACGCCCATCTTTTCGGCCAGGTAGGGCGTGAACGCCTCGACCATCTTGCCCACCGTCGCCAGCGTCGCGTTGTTCTGCGTCGTGACCGAGCGCGAACCGCCCGTGCCGCCGCCCTTCTCGATCCGGTCGCTGTCGCCCTGCACCACGCGGATCTGCTCCACCGGAATCCCGGTCTGGTCCGACAGGAACCTCGCATAGGCCGTCTCGTGCCCCTGCCCGTTCGACTGCGTGCCTACATAGATCGACACCGTGCCATCCTCGTGAAACTCCACCTTCGCGGTCTCGGTCGGATTGCCGAGGATCGCCTCGATATAATAGCACAACCCCATGCCGCGCAGCCGGCCTTTGCCTTCACTCTCCGCCTTCCGCGCCGCGAACCCGTCGCGATCCGCTTCCGCCTCGGCCCGGTCGAGCAGCCGGGCGAACTCGCCCACATCATAGGTTTCGCCGGTAAAGGAAGTATAAGGAAACTGCTCCGGCCGGATGAAGTTCCGCCGGTGCAGATCCCACGTATCCACGCCCAGCTCCCGCGCCGCCCGGTCCATCGCCCGCTCCAGCGCATAGATCGCCTCGGGCCGCCCGGCCCCGCGATAGGCATCCACCTGCGTGGTGTTGGTATAGAACCCCTCGACATGCTGATAGGCGGTCCGGATATCGAACACCCCCGTCAACACCTTGGAAAACAGCACCGTCTGGATGGGCTGGTTCAGCCCGCTGTTATACGCCCCCATGTTGCAGCGCGTCTCGACCTTGTAGGCGGTGATCCTCAGGTCCTCGTCGAACGCCAGCGTCAGGTCATGCTCCAGGTCGCGCCCCGCATTGTCGGCCAGCATCGTCTCCGATCGGTCGGCATACCAGCGCACCGGGCGCTTCAGCATCCTTGCCGCCTGCCCCACGAGATAGGTCTCGGGATAATCCGGCGCCTTGGTGCCAAAGCCCCCGCCCACATCCGGGATCGTCACGCGAATATCCTCGGGCTTGATCCCGTAGATCTTCGCCCCGTTCCGCTTGGTGTTCCAAACGCCCTGCCCGCCAAAGGACAGGTGCAGCCGCCCGTCCTCCATGGCGGCCCAGGCCCCGCGCGGCTCCATCGGGTTCGAGATGATGCGGTTGTCCCCCACCGACAGCCGCACCACATGCGCGGCCTCGGCAATGGCGGTCTCCGTGCCCTCTCCATCGCCAAGCGCCCAGTCGAACGCCCGGTTCTCCGGCACATCCTCGTGCAACGGCTCGCCGCCGGGGGCCAGCGCCATATGCACCGGCAAGTCCTCGTAATCGACCTCGATCAGCTCGGCCGCATCCCGCGCCTCCTGCAGGCTGTCGGCCACAACCATCGCCACCGCCTCGCCGACGAAACGCACGCGCCCCTCGGCCAGCAACGGCCGGCGCGGGGCGGCGCCCTTGCTGCCGTCGCGATTCTCCACCGTCACGGCGGCCAGCCCCTCGGTCACGCCAGCCGCGCGCAGCCCCTCGCCGTCCAGCACAAGGTGAACCCCCGGCGCCTCCTTCGCGGCCTCCAGGTCGATCGAGGCGATCGTCGCGTGCGCCATGGGCGAGCGAAGGAAATAGACGCGCAGCGCCTCCTCGGGCGGCGTGTCATCCAGGTACCGGCCATGGCCGGTCAGGAAACGCACGTCTTCGAGGCGGGAGGCCGGTTGGCTCTTGCCGAATTTCTGCATGGGTCAGCGGGGTCCTCTGGCCTGTGTCGGAATGTGCCCGAACCCTAGCCCGTGGGCGCCGAGTGTCCAGACCCGATCAGGCCAAAGCCGCCACCGTCACCGCCTCGCCCGGCCCGTAGCCGTTGAACCGCGTGGCGATGGCGCTCGAATAGGCGCCCATCCCGTCGAAGAGAACATAGTCGCCCTCGACCATCTCACCGGGCAGCGCCACCGGCGCCGGCAACCGGTCGAGGCTGTCGCAGGTCGGCCCGAACACCACCCGTTCGACCCTTTCGCCACCGCGCGCCCCGCCATCGGGGCCGATCACCCGGATACGATCGCCCATGCCGATATCGCGCGCCTCGAACAGCCCGCCGTAAAGCCCGTCATTGAGAAACACCGCCCCGCAGCCGCGCAACGCCTTCACCCGGGTCGCCAGCGCGAAGGCCTCGGCCACCATCGCCCGGCCCGGCTCGCACACCAGCCCGGGCGCGTCCTCGCCAAAGGCGCTGCAGGTCACCTCCCCGATATGCCCGAAGATCGCCTCCAGGTCCGGCGCAACCCCGCTGCGGTGCGAGGCGAACCCGCCCCCCACGTTCAGCCGCGCGATCCTGACACCGGCGGTCCGGGCAACCTCCGCCGCCGCCACGATGTAGGCGCCCCATGCCGCAGGGTCGGCGCATTGCGTGCCGGGATGAAAGGTCATCGCCGGCACGAACCCCATCGCCGCAACCTCCCGCAGAAGCGCCGCCGCCTTCTCCGGCCCGGCCCCGAACTTCTCGCCGAAATCATAGGCCGCCCCGCTCACCGGCAACGCCAGCCGCACCGCCACCTCCGTCTCCCTTGGCAGCGGCTCCAGCTTCGCCAGCTCCCCGAAACAATCGACCGAGCACGAGGCCACGCCCATCGCGCGGGCGATGCCGACCTCCTCCACCGACCGCACCGGGTTGTTGTAATGCAGCACCGCGTCGGGACAGACCGCGCGCACCGCGTACATCTCCCGCGGGCTCGCCACGTCGAAGGCGCGCATGCCGCTCGCCACGAGGTTGGCCAGAACCTCCTCGCCCGCATTGGCCTTGACCGCATAGGTCACCAGCCCCGGGAACCCGTCGCGAAACCGCCGCGCCGTCGCCTGCAACACCGAAGGGGAAAAATAGAACTGCGCCATGTCCGGCTTGTGCCGCGCGATATGGCTGGCCGGGTCGGCCCATGTCGGGGTCTGTCTCATGTCACTGCCTCGCGTCCCGTTTTCTTTCAGTCTGCGCGCAATTCTCGTCGATTTCATCAGGCGGTTCGTATAAAATGGCGAAAATCGCCGACATAACGACGAAATCACCATGCAGATCGACCAGCTCGACCACGCCCTCCTTGCCCTGCTCCGGGAAAACGCCCGCATGCCCGTGGCCGGGCTCGCCCGCCGGCTGGGCCTTGCGCGGACCACCGTGCAGGCCCGCCTCGACCGGCTCGAGGAGACCGGCACCATCGCCGGCTACACCGTGCGGGTGACAGAGGCCCTCCGCGCGCCGATCCGCGCCACCGCGCTGGTCAGCATCGAGCCCCGAAGCGCGCCCACGGTCCTCGCGCGGCTCGAATCGCTGCCGGGCGTGCGCACCGTCCACACCACCTCGGGCCGCGTCGACCTGATCGTCGGGCTCGAGGCCGCCACCACGGAAGAGCTCGACGACACGCTCGACCGCATCGGCGAGGCGAAAGGCGTCAGAAGTTCGGAAAGCCTGATCCACCTGTCGACCAAGATCGACCGGCGCGGCTAGGCGTCAACTGCCGTAGACCCGCCCCCAGCGTTCCAGCAGCTTCTGCTGGAGGTTCTTCGACCGCGAATTCCACGTCATCGCGCCCTCGGGCCGCGCCTCCGAGCCCTTGTCGAACCCGGCACGCAGCTCGGGATCGGCGGTGAAGATCGCGAAGGCCAGCTCGCGCCCGTCCGGCGCCGTCATGTAGCCCGCCAGCGAACTGACGAAATACAGCGTGCCGGTCTTCGCCATCACCTTGACGGGATGCGCCGCGTCGATCTGCCCGTTGTCCCGGATCATCGGGAACTCCTTCAGGATCGGCTTCAGCAACCCGTCCCCGTGCACCTTCGCCAGCGCCTGCGCCAGCGCGGCGGCCCGCAGGCGCGAGGTCTCGCCCAGCCCGGAATGATCGACCAGCTTGGCGCCGGGCATGCCCAGCTCGATCTGCGCCCAGCGGCCCATCTCCTCGGCCGAATCCTTCATCGACACCGGCCGGCCCAGCCGCTTGGCGCTGGCGGTCATCCCGCACAGCTCGGCGGTCAGGTTGTTGGAATATTTCAGCATCCCCCGCAGCACCTCGGCCAGCGGCTCGCCCCGGTGCGTGACCAGAACGTCGCCCTTCGGCGCGGCATCTGGCGGCGGGGCCACGTCCAGCTTGATCCCGTGCGAGCGCGCGAAGGTGGCGAACACCTCGGCGGCATAGGCCTCGGGCTTGCGCACCGGCAGCCACCGCGCCCCGCCACTGCCCAGCGCGCCCTTCGCCACGGTCCACGCGTCGTGGTCGCCCATGTCGGCATAGGTGTAGACCGGCCCGCTGCGATCCGCGACCTGCATCCGCGACACCCGCACGTCGGGGCGGTACTTGCCCGAGCGCGCATCCATCGTCACGGTGTACTCGCCGCCCGCGCGGGTCCACTCGAAATGCACCCGGTTGTAGTTCAGGTTGATCCCCGACACCGACGGGTTGTAGCTCACCTCCTCGGGCTGGCTCGGATCGATCACCCGCTCGAAGGGCAGCGCCCCGCCCCAGACCCGGAACTTGCCCTTCACCTCGCGCACGCCGGCGTCCTTCAGCCGCGCGGCCATGCCGGCCAGCGCGTCGGTGTCCAGCATCGGATCGCCCCCGCCGGCCAGGATCAGGTCGCCCTGCACCACCCCGTCGGTCACCCCGCCCTCGGCCAGCAGCCGGGTCTCGAACCGATAGTCCGGCCCCAGCACGTCGAGCGCGTAAAGCGCGGTCACCGCCTTGGTCACGCTCGCCGGCGGCTGGCCGGAAAACCCGTCATGGGTCTCGAGCACGGCGCCGGCCTTCACGTCGACCACCGAGAAGCTGACCACCCCGCTCAGCCGCGATTCGGCGATCAGCTCCTCCGGCGTGGGCACCCGTTTGGGCGCCGCGGGGGCCGGCCGCGCCCGCGGCCGCAGGGAAACCTCGGGCGCCCCGGCCCAGGCCGGGCCGGCAAGAACCCCGAGGGCCCCACCCATAAAGAACCGTCTCGAAACACGCTTTAACATATGGTCAATTATGCCAAACTCTGCGGCGCGTACAATCCGCTACCACACTCACGTTCACGTCAATTGTTGCCACTGCGGCGCCAATCCCCGGCCTTGCGCAGCTCGGTCGACGAAATCCCGCGCATCGGCACGTTCACGAAACACCACGCCGGCGGCTCGGCATGGGCCAGACACCGGCTCTGCGCCGCTTTCAGCCGGGCGAAACGGTAGACCCGCGCCGCCTTCGACACCCGTGCGGATATCCGCTGACCGGGCCGCGCCAGCACCCCCAACGGCACCCGCCCGACGATCTCCTCCCAATCCTGCCACTGGTCGAGCTGGGCGAGGTTGTCGGCCCCCATCAGCCAGACGAAGCGCAGATCGGGCCGCGCGCCCTGCAACACGGCCAGCGACTCGGCGGTGATGCGCGTGCCCGCCTGCGCCTCGAAATCCGAGACATGCATCCGCGGATGATCGAGAATCGCCCGGCAGGCCGCCATTCGCTCCTCCAGCGGCGCCGGGCCGCGCGCCTTCAGCGGGTTGCCGGGGCTCACCAGCCACCAGACCTGGTCCAGCCCGAACCGCCGCAACGCCTCGCGGCTGATATGCACATGGCCCGCATGCGGCGGGTCGAAGGACCCGCCCAGAAGGCCGACCGCCTGTCCGGCGCGTATATGGGGCAGCGCATATCGCATCGCGCCTTTCTGACCGCAGGCGCGCCCGGCTGTCCAGCGGTTTCGTGCCTCCGCGCCGCCTGCGCGCCTGGCCGGCCGGGGGAGCCTCCGGCGGGGATATTTGGGGCCAGAAGAAACACGGGGCGCGCGCGCAGCTCGAATGGGGCGCATGACCATTTGAATTCGCCGCGCGGCGCGGTTACATGGGCGCCAACCTCAGAGTTTTCAGGAAGAGAGCCCCCATGGCGCAGAAATTCGTCTACCACATGCAAGGCGTGTCCAAGGCCTATCCCGGCGGCAAGAAATGCTTCGAGAACATCCATCTCAGCTTTCTGCCCGGCGTGAAGATCGGCGTGGTCGGCCCCAACGGCGCGGGCAAGTCGACGCTGATGAAGATCATGGCCGGGCTCGACACCGAGTTCCAGGGCGAGGCCTGGGCGGCCGACGGCATCCGCGTGGGCTATCTCCCGCAGGAGCCGCAGCTCGACGACAGCCTGACCGTGCGCGAGAACGTCATGCAGGCGGTGGCGCCGCAACGCGCCAAGCTCGAGCGGTTCAACGAGCTGGCGATGAACTATTCCGACGAGACCGCCGACGAGATGGCGGCGCTGCAGGACGAGATCGACAGCCAGAACCTCTGGGATCTCGACGCCCAGATCGACGTGTCGATGGAGGCGCTGCGCTGCCCGCCCGACGAGGCCAGCGTCAGCTCGCTCTCGGGCGGCGAGAAGCGCCGCGTGGCGCTCTGCAAGCTGCTGCTCGAGGCGCCCGACATGCTGCTCCTCGACGAGCCCACCAACCACCTCGACGCCGAGACGATCGCCTGGCTCCAGCAGCACCTGATCGACTACAAGGGCACCATCCTGATCGTCACCCACGACCGCTATTTCCTCGACGACATCACCGGCTGGATCCTCGAGCTCGACCGCGGCCGCGGCCTCCCCTACGAGGGCAACTACTCGGCCTGGCTGGAACAGAAGGCCAAGCGCCTGGCGCAGGAGGCCCGCGAGGACAAGTCGCGCCAGAAGACGCTCGAGCGCGAGCTGGAATGGATGCGCCAGGGCCAGAAGGCGCGGCAGGCCAAGCAGAAGGCCCGGATCAACGCCTATAACGAGCTCGCCGGCCAGTCCGAGCGCGAGAAGGTCGGCAAGGCGCAGATCGTCATCCCCAACGGCCCGCGCCTCGGCTCGAAGGTGATCGAGATCGAGGGTCTGAAGAAGCACATGGGCGACAAGCTCCTGATCGAGAACCTCTCCTTCTCGCTGCCGCCCGGCGGGATCGTCGGCGTGATCGGCCCCAACGGCGCCGGCAAGTCGACGCTGTTCAAGATGCTCACCGGGCAGGAGGCGCCCGACGCCGGCACGATCGAATATGGCGACACGGTCGAGATGTCCTATGTCGACCAGTCGCGCGACGATCTCAAGGATGGCGACACGGTGTGGGAGGCGATCACCGGCGGCGCCGAGGTGATCGAGCTGGGCGACGCGCAGATGAACTCCCGCGCCTATTGCTCGGCCTTCAACTTCAAGGGCGGCGACCAGCAGAAGAAGGTCTCGCTCCTGTCGGGGGGGGAGCGCAACCGGGTGCACATGGCCCGCCTGCTGAAATCCGGCGGCAACGTGCTGCTGCTCGACGAGCCGACCAACGACCTCGACGTCGAGACCCTGCGCGCGCTGGAAGACGCGCTGGTGGATTTCGCCGGCTGCGCCGTGGTCATCTCGCACGACCGCTTCTTCCTCGACCGGATCTGCACCCAGATCCTCGCCTGCGAGGGCGAGGCGCATGTGGAATGGTTCGAGGGGAACTTCGAGGATTACGAGGAAGACAAGAAGCGCCGGCTGGGGCCGGACGCGCTGGAGCCCAAGCGGATCAAGCACAAGAAGTTCGCACGGTAGGGCGGTCTCGGGTTTTTCGGCGAGACCGCGCGTAGGCCGGGCTTCAGCCCGGCACGTCGCAGATTTTTTTTCGCGGGCGAAAGCCGGGCTGAAGCCCGGCCTACGACCACCGCATCCGGCGCCGCCTGTGGCGCGTCGTGCCTATAGCGCCTTGGGCTACGCCTCGCACCTCATTTGCGCCACGCGCCGCACCTATGCCTCGCACCACGGTTGCGCCTACGCCTCGCCCCGCACCCACGCCACGCGCCGCACCTGCGCCTCACACACCGCCCGCACCTCGCCTGCGCCCTGCCCCACGCCAGCGCCCCTGCTACGCCTCCGGCGCGCCCAAGCGCCCGCCATCCCAGGCCTGCCCGGCCCTACGCGCGCCGCGCGCCCAATACCTGCGCCCCGCCCCATTCCGGCTCGACCAACCCCAGCCGCACATCCCGGTGAACCGACGAGTAGGGCCAGTCCACCGCCCGCTCCACCAGCCCGTGCTTCACCGGGTTGCCCCAGCAATACCGCACCAGCCGGGCATACTCGTCGAGGTCGCGCACGTGGTGCTCCCAGAACCGCCGCTGCCAGATCGCGCATTCGCGCTTGTCCGCCCGTAGGCCGGGCTTCAGCCCGGCATACCGCCCCGACCGGACAACCGGCAACTCCGCCGGCAATCGCAGCGGCCCGCCATCCGGCCCAGCATCAGGTCCGCCATCCGGTCCAGCATCGGGCCCGCCATCCGGCCCGGCCTCCCTCCCGCGCGCCGCCGCGTTCAAGCTCCGCGTGAACCGCGCCTTGATCGCGCCCCACCGCGTGGCGTAATCCGAATCCCCCGGCGGCAGGGTCCACACCGCATGGAGGTGATCCGGCAGCACCACCCAGGCATCGATATGAAACGGCCTCTCTTCCCTCACCCGCCGAACGGCGGCGCGCAGGCGCAGGATCTCTTCCGTCAGCAGGCGGCTGCCACACTCGGCCAGACAGACGGTAAAGGACACAGACGCGCCGCCGCGGCGGGGACGTATGTAATTCGACATGCCCCAGCGTGACCGATTCCGGTTAAAGAACCGTTCACGCCCCCCGGAAAATGCCCCGACCGCCCTGCGCACCGACGCGATACCGACAAAATACCGACGTTATACCGACGTCGATTTCCGGCACATTTCAGACCCCGTAAAACCCCGCCCCCGCTCCAATTCCGGCGGAATTGCCCGGCACACTCCCGCAATCGAGGAGATCCGCCATGCACCAGATCCGGACACCGAAATGGAGCCAGCCCCGCCGCCGCCCCGGCCGCATCCCGGGCTACCGCCCCGCCACGCCCTACCGCTTCCGCGACTGGGCCGCGCTCTGATCTAAGCGCCTGTAAATTGGCGCCTTTCCCCCCGCGCAGGGGTGCTTTATGCTTGCCCCCGGATACCGCAAGAGCCCGACCGACCATGCCACAATTCGATCTCGTCATCCTCGGCGCCGGCCCGGCGGGCGCGTCGGCCGCGGTGACGGCCCGCAAGCACGGGCTTTCCGTGGCGCTGGTCGACAAGGCCCGCTTCCCGCGCCCCAAGCTCTGCGGCGGGCTGGTCACCGGCCGCTGCGCCACCCATCTCAAGCAGGTATTCAACCTCGAGATCGACCCGCAACTCTTTGAAACCCGGCGGAATTTCGAGTTCTACATGGAGGGCCGCCCGCTCGGCCGGCTCGACGGGGTGCCGCCCACCCACCTGACCATGCGCTGGGATCTCGACCAGCTCCTGTTCTCCAAGGCCCTCGCCGCCGGCGCCGCCGACTTTTCCGGCCAGCGGGTCGAAGCGCTCGATCTCGCCGCGCACCGCCTCGTACTTCACTCAGGCGACACCCTCGATTACCGCTGCCTGATCGGCGCCGACGGGGTGCAGAGCATCGTCGCCCGCGCCCTTTTCGGCACCCCCTTCGACCCCGCCCGCGTGGGCTTCGCCCTCGAGATCGAGGCCCCCGCCCGCGCCCCCACGACCGACACGCCCGTCCGCATCGACTTCGCCGCCGCCGACTGGGGCTATGGCTGGTCCTTCCCCAAGCGCGCCAGCACCACGATCGGGCTGGGCGGGCTGCACCTGAGAAACCCCGACATGCGCGCCCGCCTCGCCCGTTACCTCGACCAGCTTCACACCGGGCAAGGCACGAAGATCAAAGGGCATTTCCTCCCCTTCGGCGGCTATCGGAGCCGGCCGGGCAAGGGCCGTGTCCTGCTCGCGGGCGATGCCGCGGGCTTCGTCGATCCGATCACCGGCGAGGGAATCGGCCACGCCCTCCACTCCGGCGCCCTGGCCGCCACGGCGGCGGCCGAGGCCATCGCCGCCGGCCGCCCCGACACCGCGCTGTCGCGCTACCGCCCGATGACCCGGCCGATCCGCACCGCGCTCCGCTCGGCCCGCCTGCTGCGCCCGATAATCTTCTCGCCAACACTCAAACCCTTCTTCGCCAGCACCTTCCGCGCCTCCCGCACGCTCAAGCGCGACTACATGCACCTGCTCTCGGGCGAGGTCGAATACCCCGCCCTGCTGGCCCGCACGATCCTCCGCCTGCCGCTGGCCGCCTGGCGCTGGATGGCCCGGCGGAAACGCAGTGTTTCCCGGTAACCCGGTGATTTTTTCCTTGGTTTGACAAGCCCTTCCGGGGAATACTGCACGTTGTTCTGCCAACGGGGCTTGCCGCGGCCTGCCAACCGCCTTCACGCCAGCCCCCGCCACAAGGGATAGTATGATGCGCGATACGGTATTCGAAGATACGGTATTCGGCGGGCCTTTCTTCGGCGAATCGCCGTCGGGCGACTCGGCCGAGGATCCGTTCGCCGACCTGCCCGGCGCCACCGCCCTGCCGCAAAACCCGGTGACCGTGGCCGGGTTCGACCCGGCCGAGGATATCCTCGTCATCGCGCTGGAAGACACCGGCGAGGACGCCGTGATCGAAACCCGCCCCACCCGCGACGGGCGGGGCACCGACGTGCTGGTCAACGGGCTGCGCGTGGCCACCGTGCCCGGCGTGCCGGGGCTGTCTCCGGCCGATATCGGGCAGATCCTGGTCTGACCGGTGCAGGAGCGACGCAAGGCGGCCACACCTCCGGCACGCCGTGTTTACGGAGTTTTGACATTTTTGCCGACATGGTGGCAAATGACCTCCGGGCGTCCTACGTAAGGCCGCCCAAGCAGGAGGCTGCCATGATCGACAGACGCCATTTCATCGCCACCGGCCTTGCCATGACCGGGCTTTCCACGCTGGCCGCCCCGGCCATCGCCCAGTCGGCCAGTTCGGTGATCAAGCCGCGCTACCAGCCCACCAAGGTGCAGATCAAGGCGCCTTACGGGCCGGGGCAGCTCCTGATCCTGCCGCGGGCGCATTTCCTCTACTACATCACCGCCCCGGGCGAGGCGATGCGCTATGGCGTCGGCGTCGGCCGCGCCGGGCTCGAGTTCCAGGGCACCGCCACCATCCAGGCCAAGCGCAAATGGCCCGACTGGCGCCCCACCGACGAGATGATCGAGCGCGAGCCCAAGACCTATGCCAAGTTCGCCGAGAACGAGAGCTACCGTCAGCCCGGCGGCCCCGGCAACCCGCTCGGCGCGCGGGCGCTCTACCTCTTCAAGAACGGCCGCGACACCTATTTCCGCATCCACGGCACCAACGCGCCCCGCACCATCGGCCTGTCGGTGTCGAATGGCTGCATCCGGATGCTGAACGCCCATGTGGAAGATCTCTACGAACGCGTCCCGATCGGCACCAAGGTAACGGTTCTTTAACCCGGAAATTAACGGTTCCTTAACCGAATCGTCGGCACATTTCTGCCTCGTCAACGGGGTAAGTTTCGCGGTGTCATAGAAATTTTTCTTGTGTTAGCGCTGGAACGGGGCCATATCAGGCGCGCGACGTTATCTCTATCGACCACCTGCTCCTATCCACGGCTCAGTCACTCGATCTAGCAATGACTTGCCGGTCTGCCGCAATTCCGCGGGCAGAAACATACCAGGAGACAGCACATGGCCACTGGCACTGTGAAATGGTTCAACACCACCAAAGGCTTCGGCTTCATCGCGCCTGACGCAGGCGGCAAAGACGTTTTCGTCCACATCTCGGCTGTCGAGCGCGCCGGCCTGACCGGCCTCGCCGACAACCAGAAGGTGACCTTCGACGTCGAAGCCGGCCGTGACGGCCGCGAAGCGGCGACCAACCTCGCCCTCGCCTGAGACGCGTGTTGACAAGATAGAGAAGGGCCCCAGCCGGGGCCCTTTTTCGTTCGGCGGCGGTCAGTCGACCTCCTCGATCAGCTCCAGCACCTTCGGCCCCAACGCCTCGACGATCAGGCCCACGCCCTCGGCATTGGGATGGATCCCGTCCGACTGGAACAACCCCCGCGCCTCCGCCGGGTCGGTCGTCCCCAGCCCCTCGAAGAAGCTCTCGACGTAAAGCGTGTCATACGCTTCGGCCAGCTCCGGATACATCCCGTCGAACGCCGCCTCGTACTCCGCCCCGTAATTCCCCGGCGCGTCCATCCCCACCAGCAGCACCGGCACCTCCCGCGCCTCCGCCGCCGCCAGGATCCGGTCGAGGTTCTCCCGCGACACCGCCGGGTCGATCCCCCGCAACAGGTCATTGCCCCCCAGCGCCACGATCATCGCGTCCACCTCCGGCGTCAGGCTCCACTCCACGCGCGACGCACCGCCCGCCGTGGTGTCCCCCGACACCCCGCCATTGATCAGCGCCACCTCGGCTCCCTGCTCATCGAGCCATCCCTGCAACTGCGGCACGAACCCGTCCGCCTCGGCCAGCCCGTAGCCCTGCGTCAGGCTGTCGCCAAAGGCCAGCACCGTGACCTCATCGGCCCAGGCCGGCGTCGCCGTCAGCATAATGACCGCCAGCGCCTTGCCCCGCGCGGCCGAGGCCCCATATGACAGAAAACCCTTGATTTTTAGGCGCCAGTTCATGTCTTCACCCGTTCTTTCGCTTCAGGACGCTTCGCTTTCTCTAAAGGGCAATGCCGGCCCCGTCCGGATACTTGATGCGATCTCCCTCGATGTCCACCGGCAAGAGACGGTGGGCCTGATCGGCCCCTCCGGGTCCGGCAAATCCTCGCTGCTGATGCTGATGGGCGGGCTGGAACAGGCCACCGGCGGCCGGATCACCGCGCTCGGCCACGACCTCACCACCATGACCGAGGATCAGCTCGCCCGCCTCCGCCGCGATCACTTCGGTGTGGTCTTCCAGTCCTTCCACCTGATCCCCACCATGACGGCGCTCGAGAACGTGGCCACCCCACTGGAACTCGCCGGCGCGGCGGATGCCTTCGCCCGCGCCGAGGAAGAACTGAAGACCGTCGGCCTCGAAAGCCGCATGAACCACTACCCCTCGCAGCTTTCCGGCGGCGAACAGCAGCGCGTCGCGCTCGCCCGCGCCGCCGCGCCGCGCCCCGACATCCTGCTGGCCGACGAGCCCACAGGCAATCTCGACTCGGTCAACGGGTCGGCCATCGTCGACCTGCTCTTCGGCCTGCGCGAACGCCACAACGCCACGCTCATCCTCGTCACCCACGCCCCGGAACTCGCCCATCGCTGCGACCGGGTCATCACCCTGACCGATGGCCGCCTCTCCCAAACCGAGGCCGCCGCATGACCACCCTGCGGCTGGCCGCGAAACTGGCAGCGCGGGAATTGCGGGGCGGGCTGCGCGGCTTCCGCATCTTCCTCGGCTGCGTCATCCTCGGCGTCGCGGCCATCGCCGCCGTGGGCACCGTGCGCGAAAGCATCGCCACCGGCCTCTCGCAGGAAGGCGCCCGCCTCCTGGGCGGCGATGCCGAGATCGAGCTCACCTACCGCTTCGCCAACGACACCGAACGCGCCTGGATGGAGGAGACCGCCACCCGCGTCTCCGAAATCGCCGATTTCCGCTCCATGGCCACCGTCCCCGACGGCCCCCGCGGCCTGACGCAGGTGAAGGCGGTCGATGCCGCCTACCCGCTCGTGGGCGAGGTCACGCTCGACCCGCCCATGCCGCTTGCCGAGGCCTTGGCAGGCGAGGGCGACACCCCCGGCCTTGTCATGCACCCCCTGCTGATCGACCGGCTGGGCATCGCCCCCGGCGATACGGTCCGCCTCGGCACGCGCGACTTCCGCCTGATGGCCGCGCTCGAATCCGAGCCCGACAACGCCACCGCCGGCTTCGGCCTCGGCCCCCGCACCATCGTCGCGACCGAGGCGCTGGAAGGCTCCGGCCTTCTCGAACCCGGCTCGCTCTACTCCACCAAGTACCGGCTCGACCTGCCCGCCGGCACCTCCCTAGCCGCGGTCGAGGCCGAAGCCAAGGACGTCCTGCAGGACAGCGGCCTGCGCTGGCGCGATGCCCGCAACGGCGCGCCGGGCGTGGCCGAATTCGTCCAGCGCCTCGGCGCCTTCCTCGTCCTCGTGGGCCTCTCCGGCCTTGCCGTCGGCGGCGTGGGCATCTCGGCCGCGCTGCGCGCCTACCTCGCCGGCAAGACCCAGACCATCGCCACCCTGCGCACCTTGGGCGCGGGCCAGTCGACCATCTTCCTCACCTACTTCCTGCAGGTGGGCGCGCTGGCCACCCTCGGCCTCCTCCTCGGCCTCGCCCTCGGCGTGGGCGTGCCCGTCCTCCTCTCGCCCCTCATCGAAGCTCAACTCCCCGTCCCGGCCGTCTTCGCCGCCTACCCGGCCCCGATGATCGAGGCTGCGATCTACTCGATCCTCACGGTGCTGATCTTCACCCTCTGGCCGCTGGCCCGCGCCAAGGAGGTCCGCGCCGCCGCCCTCTACCGCGACGCGCTCGCCCGGGCCCGCGCGCTGCCCTCGTGGCCCTTCGTCCTTGCCACGCTGGCCCTTCTGGCGCTCCTCCTCTTCGCCGCCGCCAGCTTCTCGGGCAATCTCGAACTCACCCTCTGGACCGCCGGCGGCATCCTCGGCGCGCTCCTGATCCTCGCCATCGCCGGCCTCGGCATCCAGGCCGCCGCCCGGGCCCTGCGCCCCGCCGCCCGCGGCCGCCCGGCCCTGGGCTGGGCGCTCGCCGCCATCGGCGGGCCGGGCAGCACCGCGGGCCCCGTCGTCCTGTCGCTCGGCCTCGGCCTCTCGGTCCTCGCCGCCGTGGGCCAGATCGACCAGAACCTGCGCGGCGCCATCGCCCGCGACCTCCCCGACCAGGCCCCCTCCTTCTTCTTCGTCGACATCCAGAAGGACCAGATCGGCCCCGTCCTCGAGCGCCTCGAAACCGACCCCGGCGTCAGCCGCATCGACAACGCCCCCATGCTGCGCGGCATCCTCAGCCGCATCAACGGCCAGCCCGCATCCGAGGTCGCGGGCGAGCACTGGGTCGTCCAGGGCGACCGCGGCATCACCTATGCCGACGCCATCCCCTCCCGCACCACGATCGTGGACGGCGACTGGTGGGGCGAAGGCTACGCGGGCGAGCCGCAGGTCAGCTTCGCCGCCGAAGAAGCCGCCGAGATGGGCCTGAAGCTCGGCGACGAGATCACCGTCAACATCCTCGGCCGCGACATCACGGCGACCCTCACCTCCTTCCGCGAGGTCGATTTCTCGACCGCCGGGATGGGCTTCATCATGGTCATGAACCAGGCCGCGCTCGAGGCCGCGCCGCACACCTTCATCGCCACGGTCTATGCCGACGAGGCCGCCGAAGCGGCCATCTTCCGCGACCTCTCCGACAGCTACCCCAACATCACCGCCATCCGCGTCCGCGACGCCATCGACCAGGTGAGCGGCCTGCTCGCCGGCCTCGCCTCGGCCACGGCCTGGGGGGCGGCGGCGACGCTGCTCACCGGCTTCCTCGTCCTCATCGGCGCGGCCGCGGCCGACCAGCGCTCGCGCAGCTACGAGGCGGCGATCCTGAAAACCCTCGGCGCCACCCGCGCCCGCATCCTCGCCGGACTGACCCTGCGCTCGGGCCTCTTGGGCATGGCCGCCGGGCTGGTGGCGCTCTTCGCGGGCATCGCCGGCGGCTGGGCGGTCAGCCACTACGTCATGGACACCGGCTTCGAGATCGCCTGGGGCCCGGCCGTGCTGATCGTCGCGGGCGGCGCGGTGATCAGCCTGCTCGCCGGCCTCGCCTTCGCCCTCGGCCCGGTCTCGGCCAAGCCCGCACGGGTTCTCCGCGCACAGGACTAGGCCCAAGTTGAACTTCCCGCCCAAGGGTGGCACTTCATGGCCCACGCCAGCCCGAAGAGGGAATCGCCCATGCCCGACAGCCTGCCCATCCCGCTGACCTCGCCGCTCAGCCGCGCCCAGCAGACGAGCCTCGTGAACCTCGTCCGCCGCACGGCCAAGACCGAGATCATGCCGCATTTCCGCAATCTCGGCCATGCCGACATCTCGGCCAAGGCCGACCGGTTCGACCTGGTCACCGCCGCCGACGTGGCGGCCGAGGCGATGCTCGCGCGCGGCATCCAGCAGATGTTCCCCCATGCCCTCGTCGTGGGCGAGGAGGCCGCAGCCGACGACCCCTCCATCACCGACAAACTGGCCGAGGCGGAACTGGCCTTCATCATCGACCCGGTCGACGGCACCTGGAACTTCGCCCACGGCCTGTCGCTCTTCGGCGTGATCCTCTCGGCCACCCGCTTCGGCCGCCCGGTCTGGGGGCTGCTCTACGACCCGGTGATGGATGACTGGATCACCGCCGACGAAGGTAGCGAGGGCGCGACGCTCGCCCGCAGCCTCGGCGCCGACCGCCCGCTCAGCGTCTCGCAGGGCGCCGAACTGGCCGACCTGTCGGGCTACGTGCCCATCTACAACCTGCCGGAAGACAAACGCGCCGCCCTCGCCGAAACCCTGCCCCGCTTCGCCTTCACCACGGCCCTGCGCTGTTCCTGCCACCATTACCGGACGCTGGCGCAGGGCGGGATGGATTTCCTCCTCTCCGGCCCGCCCAAGCCGTGGGACCACGCCGCCGGCGTGCTGATCACCCGGAAAGCGGGCGGTGTCGCCCGCATGCTCGACGGCTCCGATTTCGTGGCCGGAAAGATGGACAGCTACATCCTCGCCGCCCCCGACGAACAAAGCTGGACCCGCCTGCGCGACACCTTCTCCTTCCTGCTGGACTGAGAGCGCAGCAGGGGGGGCCAGCCCCCCACGTTGAAATCAGGAGATTTCAACGCTCCCCCCGGAGTATTTGCCACCAAGAAGAAGCATGTCTCCCGGCTTCTTCTTGGCCCAAATACTCCCGCCGGAGGCGTCCGACAGAAGCCACCAGGCGCCAGCGCCTCAGGTCAGCCGCGCCCGCTGCCCGCCGGGCGACACCCCGAAGAGGCCCCGGTACACCCGCGCGAAATGCGTGGTCGATCGGAACCCCGTCGCCACCGCGATCTCGGTCACCGACTTCTCGCTCTGCAACAGCAGGTTCCGCGCCCGCTGCAGCCGCATCTCGAGATAGTATTTCGACGGCGACCGTTGCAGGTACTGGCCGAACAGCCGCTCGAGCTGGCGGGTCGAGATACCCACCTGCCGGGCGACCTCCGCCGTCGGCACCGGGTCCTCGATCGACTCCGACATGATCTGCACCGCCTGGGTCAAATGCGGGTTGCGCATCCCGTGCCGCGCCTGGACCGAGACCTTCTGCGTGGCGGACGCCTCGCGCACGGTGTTGTAGACCATCTGGTCGGCCACCTCGTTGGCAAGCTCCGCGCCATGCGCCTGTCCCATCAGGTGCAGCATCAGGTCCGCCGTCGCCGTCCCGCCCGAGGCGGTGATGATCTTCTCGTCGGCGACGAAGACATTGGGCACGAGGTGGACGTTCGGGAACTCCTCGACGAAGAGGTCGTGATACGCCCAGTGAATGGCCGCGCGCATCCCGTCCAGCATCCCGGCATAGGAAAGGATATAGGCCGCCGAGCACAGCGCCCCGATCGGCGTGCCATGCGACCGCTCGCGCCGGAGCGCCGACAGGAGCCGCCTGGTCATGTGGTTGCGCATGTTCGAGCCCGCCAGCAGGAACAGCCGGTCCGCCTTCACCGGCCGGTCGAACCCGGCATGCACCCGCACGACCGTGCCGTTGTTGCTAAGCGCCGTCTCGCCGTTCTCCGAGGCGAAGCTCCACTCGTAAAGCGGCCTGCCGGACACGAGATTGGCGATCCTGAGCGGTTCGACCGCGCAGGAAAAGGACAAATGCGCAAATTCATCGACCAGGTAAAAGACGAAGCGTTCCGTCTTGACCATCACCGCCTCCCGGACATGGGTCCATCCGGACGGCGATTAGAGGATGCGCGGGGCTCCGTAAAGCCCCGCCGTTGCCGGGCGGGCTACTCCGCCGCCTCGGCATAGTCCTCCATCGGCGGGCAGGTGCAGACGAGATGCCGGTCGCCATAGGCGTTGTCGACCCGGTTGACCGGCGGCCAGTACTTGTCGACCCGGAAGGCGCCCGGCGGGAAACAGGCCTGTTCGCGGCTGTAGGGCCGCTCCCAGTCCTTCACCAGGTCCTCCATCGTGTGCGGCGCGTTCTTCAGCGGGTTGTTCTCGCCGTCGATGCGGCCCTCCTCCACGTCCCGGATCTCCTCGCGGATCGCCAGCATCGCCTCGCAGAACCGGTCGAGCTCGGCCTTGGTCTCGCTTTCCGTGGGCTCCACCATCAGCGTGCCCGCCACCGGCCAGCTCATCGTGGGCGCGTGAAACCCGTTGTCGATCAGCCGCTTGGCAATGTCGTCCACGGTGATCTTGGCGCTTTCGGCAAAGGGGCGGGTGTCGAGGATGCATTCATGCGCGATCCGCCCCTGCGAGCCCTTGTAGAGCACGTCATAGGCCCCCTCGAGCCGCTTGGCGACGTAGTTGGCGTTCAGGATCGCCACCCGCGTCGCCTGCGTCAGCCCGGCGCCGCCCATCATCAGGATATAGGCCCAGCTGATCGGCAGGATCGAGGGCGAGCCATAAGGCGCGGCGGACACCGGCCCGGCCGCGCCTCCCGTCGCCGGATGACCCGGCAGGTGATCGGCCAGGTGCGCCTTCACCCCGATCGGCCCCATGCCGGGCCCGCCACCGCCATGCGGAATGCAGAAGGTCTTGTGCAGGTTCAGGTGGCTCACATCGCCACCCACGTCGCCGGGCCTTGCCAGCCCCACCATGGCGTTGAGGTTCGCCCCGTCGATATAGACCTGCCCGCCATGGTCATGCACGATCTGGCAGACATCGCGCACGTTCTCCTCGAAGACGCCATGGGTGCTGGGATAGGTGATCATGCAGCCGGCCAGGTTCTCCGAATGCTCTTCGGCCTTGGCCCGGAAATCCTCGAGGTCGATATCCCCGCTCTTGCCGGATTTCACCACCACCACCTTCCAGCCCACCATCTGGGCGCTGGCCGGGTTGGTGCCATGGGCGCTCATCGGGATGAGGCAGACATTGCGGTGTCCCTCGCCATTCGCGCGGTGATAGGCGGCGATGGTCAGCAGCCCCGCGTATTCCCCCTGCGCGCCCGAGTTGGGCTGCATGGAAATGGCGTCATAACCGGTGATCTCGCACAGCTTGGCGTTCAGGTCGTCGATCAGGTGCTTGTAGCCCAACGCCTGATCCTCCGGGCAATAGGGGTGCAGGCCCGAGAACTCCCGCCAGCTCACCGGCATCATCTCGGCGGCCGAGTTGAGCTTCATCGTGCAGCTTCCCAACGGGATCATCGCCCGGTCGAGCGCGAGGTCGCGGTCCGCCAGCCGCCGCATGTAGCGCATCATCTCGGTCTCGGCCCGGTTCATGTGGAAGATCGGGTGGGTCAGGTACTCGGACCTGCGATGCATGTTCTTCGGCACGCGGTATTCCGGCTCGAAATCGTCATCCTTCCGCTGGATCCCGAAGGCCCGCCAGACGCCTTCCACGCTTTCCGGCCGCGTCGCCTCGTCGATGGTGATGCCGACGCGGGTCTCGCCCACGCGGCGCAGGTTGATCCCCTCGTCCACCGCCGATTTCAGCACCGCCGCCTGAAGCGGGCCGACATCCACGGTGATCGTGTCGAAGAACGCCCTGGGGTCCACCTTGAAGCCGTTCTCCTCCAGCCCGCGGGCCAGCCGCACGGTCTTGCGGTGGATGCGCTGCGCGATGGCCTTCAGCCCCTTGGGCCCGTGGAAGACGGCATACATCGACGCCATCACCGCCAGAAGCGCCTGCGCGGTGCAGACATTGCTGGTGGCCTTCTCGCGCCGGATATGCTGCTCGCGGGTCTGCAGGGCCAGGCGGTAGGCCCGGTTGCCATGGCTGTCCACCGACACGCCCACCAGCCGCCCGGGCATCGCCCGCTTCATCGGCTCGCGGCAGGCCATGTAGGCCGCGTGCGGCCCGCCATAGCCCATCGGCACGCCGAAACGCTGGGTGCTGCCCACGGCGATATCCGCCCCCATCGCGCCGGGCTCCTTCAGCAGGGTCAGCGACAGCGGATCGGCCGACATCACGCCGATCCCCTCATGCTCGTGCAGCGCCGAGATCTGGTCGCTGAAATCCCGCACGTGGCCATAGGTGCCCGGATACTGGAAGATCGCGCCGAACACCTTGTCGGCCTCCATCTTGTCAGGATTGCCGACGATCACCTCGATCCCCAGCGGCTCGGCCCGGGTCTGCATCACGGCGATGTTCTGCGGGTGGCAATCGCGGTCGACGAAGAACGCCTTCGCCTTCGATTTCGACACCCTTTGCGCCATGGTCATCGCCTCGGCACAGGCCGTCGCCTCGTCCAGAAGCGAGGCATTGGCGATCTCCAGCCCCGTCAGGTCGCTGATCATGGTCTGGAAATTCAAAAGCGCCTCAAGCCGCCCCTGGCTGATCTCGGGCTGGTAGGGCGTGTAGGAGGTGTACCACGCCGGGTTCTCGAGGATGTTCCGCTGAATCGCCGGCGGCGTCACCGTGCCGTGATAGCCCTGCCCGATCAGGCTGACCATCACCTTGTTCTTCGACGACACCTCCCGCATGTAATGCAGCAGTTCCCGCTCCGACTTGGGCTTGCCGAAATCCAGCGGCGTTTCCTGCCGGATCGCCTTCGGCACCGTCTCGTCGATCAGCGCGTCGAGGCTTTCGGCGCCCACCACCTTCAGCATCTCCTCCATCTCTTCCGGCGAGGGGCCGATATGGCGGCGGTTGGCGAAATCGTAGGGCAGGTAGTCGGTGGGTTTGAAGGGCATATCGTTCCTCTCCACTAGGTGGCGTGTCGGCGTTCGGTGGTGTGCTTCAGGGCCGTTTCAAAGATCATCCGCGCGCCGCGGGCGTTGATGAACACCTCGGCACCGGAACGATTGAAATGGCCCTTCAGCTCGGCGTTGCTGCACGTTGCGAGAAGCCGTTCGAGCGTTCGGCGAAGCCGCAGCCTCTCCTTGGCATCAAGGTCGCCGACCATTTCAGCAATGGCCTCATCGAGCGAACCATGGATCAGGAACGTGTCCTGGTGAAACACGTGGCCCAGATGTTGCAGGGCCTCCTGCTCCTCGCTTGTGAGCCGCATGACATCAACTGATGAACTGCTGATACGCGGCCTCGTCCATCAGGTCGTCCATCTGGCTCGGGTCCGACGGCTTGATCTTGAAGAACCAGCCATCGCCCATCGGGTCCTCGTTCACCT
This sequence comes from Roseovarius sp., assembly GCF_040223625.1. Taxonomy (GTDB): domain Bacteria; phylum Pseudomonadota; class Alphaproteobacteria; order Rhodobacterales; family Rhodobacteraceae; genus Roseovarius. The sequence goes on from NZ_JAVKFX010000038.1 coordinate 72,710, forward strand.
TGCCCGGCTCGTCAACGATCGCCTCGTTCACCTCGGTGATCTCGCCATCGACCGGCGCCATGATGTCGGATGCGGCCTTGACGCTTTCGATCACCACGATCTCGTCATCCTTGCTGACGGTCTTGCCCTCCTCGGGCAGCTCGATGAAGACGATATCGCCCAGCTCGTTGGCGGCATGTTCGGTGATGCCGACGACCACCTCGTCGCCTTCGGGCTTCAGCCATTCATGCTGTTCGGTGAATTTCATGTAAGTCTCCCTCGTGTTGGATCAGCGTTTGAAATTGGCAGGCGTAAAGGGCAGTTCGGCCACCCGCACCGGCAGGCGCTTGCCGCGCACCTCGCCGTAAAGCCGGGCACCGGGGCGCGACAGCTCGGCAGGCACGTAGCCCATCGAGACCGGCGCGCCCACCGTCGGGCCGAACGCGCCGGATGTCACGTGGCCAATGGCCTCGCCACCCTCCTCGTTGGCGAAAAGCTGCACACCCTCGCGCATCGGCGCGCGGCCTTCGGGGGCAAGGCCCACGCGCAGGCGCGGCGTGCCCTCGTCCAGCTCGTTCAGAATGCGCTCGGCGCCCGGAAAGCCGCCCGCCCGGTCGCCGCCGGAGCGGCGCACCTTCTGGATCGCCCAGGCAAGGTTCCCCTCCACCGGGCTGGTCGTCTCGTCGATATCGTGACCGTAAAGGCAAAGCCCGCCCTCCAGCCGCAGGCTGTCGCGCGCGCCAAGCCCGATAGGCTCCACCGCGTCATGCGCCAGCAGGTGCCGCGCCAGCGCCTCGGCATGGGTCGCGTGCACCGAAATCTCGTAGCCGTCCTCGCCCGTATAGCCCGAGCGCGACACCCACAGCTCGCCGAAATCCGAGTTGAAAATGCCGGTGTCCATGAATTTCATGATGTCGCAGCCCGGCGCCACCGGCTCCAGCACCTCTTCCGCCGCCGGGCCCTGCAGCGCCAGCAACGCGCGATCGCGCTGCTCGGCCACCTCGACCCCCGGCAGGCCCGCCTTCATATGGGCGATATCGGCCTCCTTGCAGGCCGCGTTGACCACCACCAGCATGTGATCGCCCCGGTTGGTCATCATCAGGTCGTCAAGGATGCCGCCCGCGTCATTGGTGAAGAACCCGTAGCGCTGCCGCTTCTCGCCCAGCGGCAGAAGGCTCACCGGCACAAGCCGCTCCATCGCCTGCGCCACCGGGCCATAGCCGCCCTCGTGCCGCAGGATCACCTGTCCCATGTGGCTGACGTCGAAAAGCCCCGCCTTTTCCCGCGTATGAAGATGCTCCTTCATGACGCCAAGCTTGTACTGCACGGGCATCTCGTAGCCGGCAAAGGGCACCATCTTCGCGCCCAGCTCCACGTGCAAATCATATAGCGGCGTCCTGCCGAGATCACTCATCCCGCACCTTTCTCGCTCTGCAAGGCCGGGTCGCGTGGTGGATCGCATCCGGCACCGTTTCGGCACGCACTACGCGCGCCATTTCCGATGCCCCCTCTGTCCTTCTGCCTGAGATCGCTATCCCTTCGGCGCCCCGGTCATGCTGCCGGGATCTCTCCAGAGTTCACTTCAGATGCAAAACGGTCCCTGCGGCCTGAGAGTTTCCGGGGCGGTTGCTCCTTCGGCACCGGCTCTTGCCGGTTCTCCCGTTTCGATCTGGGTGTACGCTAGTATACGGGACGAGTCGTTTCAAGCCCGCTTCGCGCAAGCCGGCAGGCTCAGGATATCCGCCAGCGCCACGTTCTCGCAGATCAGGTCATCCAGCGTCATCCGGTCGAGATGGGCATAGAACGCCTCCGCCGCGCCGGCCATCGCCTCGCGCAACCGGCAGGCCGGGACCAGCGGGCAGGTGTTGTCGACATCGGCAAAGCACTCCGCCAGCGGCGCCTGCGCCTCGAGATCGCGGAACACCCCGCCCAGGTCGATCTCGCCCATCGGCCGCGCCAGCGTGATGCCCCCGGCCCGGCCCCGCTGCGTATACAGGTAGCCCAACTGCCCCAACCGGTTGATCACCTGCGCCAGGTGGCTCTCGGAGGTGTTGCAGCGCTCGGCAATCTCGGCCTTGGTCACCAGCCGACCGGCATGGACACCACAGAACATGAGTACCCTGAACGCGATATTGGTTCGTTTCGTGATGCGCACGCCGCCCGCCCTCCCCCGGCTTGATGTCCGGCGACTTTGCAGGCACAAAACAAGGCGTACCATGACACAGATCAAAACATACACGGCAGATACAACTTCTGCCCCCGACCTGCCCGAGGCCTATTTCTTCGGCTACGGCAGCCTGGTGAACCGCGACACGCACCATTTCCAGAACGCCGAGCTGGCCCGCCTCAAGGGCTGGCGCCGGGTCTGGCGGCACACGGTGATCCGTCCGATCGCCTACCTGACCGTCATCCCCGATCCCACGGCCGAGATCGACGGGCTGATCGCGCCCGTGCCCGCCGCCGACTGGGCCGCGCTCGACGAACGCGAAGGGGCCTATGACCGCGTCGCCGCCCATGAACAGATCACCCACAGCCTCGCCCACCGCCCCGAAATCGCCGTCTACACCATCCCCGAGGGCAAGCATGGCAAGCCGGATGAAACCTGCCCGGTGCTGCTGAGTTATGTAGATGTGGTCCTTCAGGGCTACCTGCGCGAATTCGGCGAGCAGGGGGTGCAGCGGTTCTTCGACACGACGGACGGGTGGGATGCCCCGGTGCTGAACGACCGCGCCGACCCGGTCTATCCCCGTCACCGCACGCTCAACGAGCACGAGCGCGCCCTCGTCGATGACCTGCTGGCCGAAAGAAAGGTTCGCCTTTTGACTCGCTAGTCGCCTAGGCTGGGAAGACGGAAAAAGGAAACCTTCATGAAGAGATCGGCGATCGTCTCGGGCACCGCGCTCAAGATCCTGCGCTTCGCCCGCAGCCTCTGGATCCGGGTCGCGCTGATCTCGGTGCTGGCACTGCTGGCCTCGGGGCTGGCGATGACCTTCGAGACCATCCTGCCCGAAGCCCTGCGCCAGCGGTTCGGCACGGACGCGGTGATGCCCGTGCTGAAGATCCTCGCCTCGGGCATGCTGGCGGTCAGCACCTTCTCCCTCAACGTGATGGTCACCGCCCACCACGCCGCCGCGGCCCAGGCCACGCCCCGCGCCCACCGCATCCTGCTGAACGACACCGTCACCCACACGGCGCTCGCCACCTTCATCGGTGCCTTCGTCTATTCGCTCTGTTCCATCATCCTCGTGCAGGCCGGCCTTCATGCCGAGGGCTCGGCGGTGATCCTCATGGGGATGACGGTGCTGGTGGTGGTGCTGGTGATCCTCGCCATGATGCGCTGGATCGAACATCTCAGCGACCTCGGCAGCATGGATGCCACCCTGCGCAAGACCGATGAAGAGGCGCGCGCCAGCCTGATGACCACCCGGCAAAGCCCCGCCCTGACCGCGACACCGCTGACCGGGGACACGGTGATACCGCCCGACGCCAAGCCGCTTCCCGCCCCGCGCTCGGGCTATATCCAGGTGATGAACCTGCCCCATATCGACGATTGCCTGCCGGGCGAGGCCGCCCGCATCTGGCTCATTACCCCGCCCGGCACCTTCGTGCTCAAGGGACAGACCGTGGGCCACGTGGCAGGTCTCGACGAGGGCCAGATCGAACAGGTGCAGGCGGGCCTCACCATCGGCGAGTTTCGCACCTTCGAACAGGATGCCACCTATGGCCTGCTGGTCCTGTCCGAGATCGCCTCGCGCGCGCTGTCGCCCGGCATCAACGACCCCGGCACCGCCATCGACGTGGTCGCCCGGCAGGAGCGTTTGCTCTGGGAATGGGGCACGACCCCGCCCAACGACGACGCGCCGGCCTATTCGCGCATCTTCGTCACCGAGGTCTCGCCCGAAAGCCTTGTCGAATTTGCCTTCGCCGGCGTCGCCCGCGACGGCGCCGGGCATCTCGAGGTCCAGCGCCGCGTGCTTCACGCGCTCGACGCGCTACGGGAGGCCGGCAACGACCGGCTGGCCCGGGCCGCGCGCGACTGGGCGAAGCACACCTTCGATTACGGCCAGTCGGCGCTGGCCATCGACTGGGAACGCGAACGGATGAAGGAAACCTATCAGAAAGCCTTCGGCGCTAGCGCTTCGCCTTGATCGTCTGAAGCAGCGGCAGCACCTGGCTCATGTCCGGCCCGTGGCTCTGACCCGTCAGGGCCTTGCGCAGCGGCATGAACAGCCCCTTGCCCTTGCGCCCGGTCTTCTCCTTCACCTCGGCCGTCCACTGGCCCCAGGTCTCGCCGTCATGCGGGCCCTCCGGCAGCAGCGCCAGCGCCTCGGCCACGAATTCTCGGTCCTCCTCGGCGATATCCGGCTCCGCCCCGTCGCGGAACATCACCCACCACGGCCCGAGGTCCTTGATCGTCGAGACATTCTCGCGCGTGACCTCCCAGAACCGCTCGGCCTGGTCGTCCGGCACGCCCAGCGCGGCGATCTCGTCCTTCACATCCGCGAAAGGCCGGTTGTGCAGGATCCGCGCGCTCAGCGGGAAAAGGTCATTGGCATCGAACTTCGTCGGCGCCGAGCCGAAGCGCGAGATATCGAACCCCTCGACCAGCTCGTCGACACTGCCCCGAAGCTCCACCGGGTCGGCCGAGCCCAGCCGCGCCATCAGCGACAAAAGCGCCATCGGCTCCACCCCCTGCGCCCGCAGGTCGCGCAGGCTGAGCGTGCCCAGCCGCTTCGACAGCGACTCGCCCATCGGCCCGGTCAGCAGCGAATGATGCGCGAACGACGGCACGTTGCCGCCCAGCGCCTCGATGATCTGGATCTGCGTCGCGGTGTTGGTCACGTGGTCCGACCCGCGCACGACATGGGTCACGCCCATCTCGGTGTCGTCGACCACCGAGGCCATGGTATACAGAACCTGCCCGTCGCCCCGGATCAGCACCGGATCAGACACGCTGGCCGCGTCGATCGACACCGGGCCGAGGATGCCGTCCTCCCACTCGATCCGCTCGTGATCCAGCTTGAACCGCCACACGCCATCGCCCCGCTCGGCGCGCAGCGCGTCCTTCTCCTCCTCCGACAGCGACAGCGCCGCCCGGTCGTAAACCGGCGGCCGCCCCATGTTCAGCTGCTTCTTCCGTTTCAGGTCAAGCTCGGTCGGTGTCTCGAACGCCTCGTAGAACCGCCCCATATCGCGCAGCCGGTCGGCGGCTTCCGCGTAACGGTCCAGCCGCTGCGACTGCCGCTCGACCCGGTCCCATGTCAGGCCCAGCCATTCAAGGTCTTCCTTGATCGCGTCGACATACTCTTCCTTCGACCGCTCCGGGTCGGTGTCGTCGATCCGCAGGATGAAGGTGCCCCCGGCCTTGCGCGCGATCAGGAAATTCATCAGCGCGGTGCGCAGGTTGCCCACGTGGATGTAACCGGTGGGCGACGGGGCGAAACGGGTGGTGGTCATTGGCTCATGCTCCGGATGGTCGCAGCGGGCAATGTCACAGGCGGGCCCGATTGTCCAGAATACTCGGGCCCCTACGGCCGGCGCCCTCCTCGCCGGTCACATTGGCGTGAGCATGTCTGAGCTGTCACGCTCCCCGCGCTACACTTCGCACGGACAACAAGGAGGACTGCCAATGACCACCCTGATCACCCGCCGCTCCGTTCTCTCGGCGGCCGCCGCCCTGCCCTTCGCCGGCACCGGCATCGCCCACGCCGCCGCCCCGATGATGGGCGCATCCACCCCCACCCACAACCGCTTCAAGCTGGGTGCCTTCGAAGTCACCACGCTTCTCGCCGCCACCTCGCCCCGGCCCGACCCCCATTCCATCTTCGGCCTCAACGTCAGCGAGGAAGAGTTCGAGACCGTCTCGGCCGAGGCCAACCTGCCCACCGACCAGGCGCAGTTCTTCTTCACCCCCACCGTGGTCAATACCGGCGAACAGCTCGTGCTTTTCGATACCGGGCTCGACCCCGCGGGCATCACCGCCGCGCTCGAGGCCGCGGGCTACAGCGCCGACATGATCGACCTCGTCGTGCTCACCCACATGCATGGCGACCATATCGGCGGGCTGTCGGATGGCGAAACGCCCACCTTCCCCAACGCCGCCTATGCCACCGGCCAAGTCGAGTTCGACCACTGGGCGCAGGCCGAAAACGAAACCTTCGAGGCCAAGATGCGCCCGCTCGCCGACCAGACAACGATGATGGAGGACGGCGCCAGCGGCTTTTCCGGCCACACGGCGATGGCCGCCTTCGGTCACACGCCCGGCCACATGGTCCACATGATCGAAAGCGAAGGCGAACGCTTCCTGATCGCGGCGGATTTCGCCAATCATTACGTCTGGTCGCTCGCCCATCCCGACTGGGAGGTGAAGTTCGACATGGACAAGGAGGCCGCCGCCGCCACCCGCCGCAAGCTGCTCGACATGATGGCCGCCGACGACCTGCCCTTCGTGGGCTACCACATGCCGTGGCCCGGCACCGGCTATGCCGAGAAGCAGGGCGACGACTATCGCTTCGTGCCGACCAGCTACCAGATGATGCTCTGAAATACCCGCGGCGCGCCCTTCCATTCCGGCGCGCCGCGCCGCATATCAGGGGCATGTCACGCCCCGACCCCAGCCTTGCCCAGATTGAGGAGATGGCCCGCGCCGCCATCGCCGACCTTCCCGACGGTTTCCAGCCCGCCGCCAGGGAGGTGGCGCTGCGCGTCGTCGACTGGCCCGAACGCTGGATGCTCGACGATCTCGGCTTGGCCGACCCGCTGGAATTGACCGGCCTCTATGACGGCATCCCGATGACCGAGAAATCGGTCATCCACCAGCCGCTCGGCCCCGACAGCGTCTGGCTCTTCCGCGAGCCCATCCTCGCCGAATGGCACGACCGCGGCGATGTCGAGATCGAGGATCTCGTGGCCCATGTCACGATCCACGAGTTCGCCCACCATTTCGGATGGTCCGACGAGGACATCGCGTCCATAGACCGTTGGTGGGAGTGAGAACCGGTCCGGGCTTTGCCCGGCAAACCGTCCAGTGGACGGTTTGAGGTTCGAACGGGTGGAACCCAAACCGGTCCGGGCTTTGCCCGGCAAATCGCCCCCCGAAACCACGCAAAACCTGCTCTCACCGCGCGGTCCCAAGGCGCCAATTTGCGCGAAATCCCGTTTTGGAGTATTCTGGCTCATCCGTTTCAGGGGAGGATAACCAGATGAAACTCGATGAACGGAAGACCCTCGTCTCTCGGCGCAACATCATTTTCGGCACCTTGCTGGGTGTGCCCGCCGCGGCCATGGCCGTCGCGATCACCGCTCAACAGGCCCAGGCCAGCGGCGGAGGCCGCGATCCCGGCGACGAAGAGGATGGCTGCAAGAACGGCAAATGCGGCGACGACGATAACTGACGCCTGAGCGCCCGAACTCCTAGCTCCCGTCGCGCCAGCGGTTGACGATCGGATAACGCCGGTCCAGCCAGAACGCCCGCTTCGACAGCCGCGTGCCCGGCGCGGACTGGAAGCGCTTGTATTCCGAGATGTAAAGCAGGTGCTCCACCTTCTTCGCATCCGCGCGGTCATACCCGGCCGCCACGCAATCGGAAACCGACCCGTCCTGGTCGACGAGGATCTTCAGGATGCCGTCCAGCACCGGGTAATCGGGCAGCGAATCGCTGTCCTTCTGATCCTCGCGCAGCTCGGCCGAGGGCGGCTTCTGGATGACGTTCTGCGGAATGACCTCGCCCCCGGGCCCCTTCATCCACGCCCGGTGGTTGGCATTGCGCCAGCGACAGACATCGAACACCCGCGTCTTGTACATGTCCTTGATCGGGTTGTACCCGCCTGCCATGTCGCCATAGATCGTGGCATAGCCCACCGCCACTTCCGACTTGTTGCCGGTGGTCAGCAGCATCTCCCCGAACTTGTTCGACATCGCCATCAACAGAAGGCCGCGCAGCCGCGACTGGATGTTCTCCTCGGTCAGGTCCGGCTCCAGCCCCTCGAAGAGCGGCGCCAGCGTGTTGGTGATCGCCGCGCGCCCCTCGGAAATCGGCACGAAGTCATACCGGCAGCCCAGGTTCTCGGCCACCGCCTTGGCATCGTCCAGCGAGGCCTCCGACGTGTACTCCGACGGCAGCATCACGCAGCGCACGTTCTCCGGCCCCAACGCATCCACGGCCACGGTCGCCACGATTGCGCTGTCGATCCCGCCCGACAGGCCCAGCAAAACCTTCCTGAACCCGGTCTTGCGAAGGTAATCCCGCAGCGACAGCACCATCGCATGGTAATCCTGCTCATACCCGTCCGGGATATGCGCCAGCTCCCCCGGCTCGGCCCGCCACCCCTCTTCAGTGCGCACGAAATCGACATGCACAATCGCCTCCTCCATCAGCGGCATCTGCACCATCAGCTCGCCCCCGGGGTTCAGCACGAAGGTGCCCCCGTCGAACACCTGGTCGTCCTGCGCGCCCACAAGGTTCAGATAGACCAGCGGCAAGCCGGTCTCGACCACCCGCGACACCATCAGGCTCTGCCGCGTCTCCAGCTTGCCGCAGTAATAGGGCGAACCGTTGGGCACCAGCAGGAGCTCCGCCCCGGTCTCGGCCAGCGTTTCCGAGACATCCTCGTACCAGCTATCCTCGCAGATCGGGCTGCCGATGCGCACGCCATCCACCACGTAAGGCCCGCCCACCGGGCCCACGTCATAGATCCGCACCTCGTCGAACACCGTCTCGTTGGGCAGGTGATGCTTCAGAACCCGTGCGGTGATCTCGCCGCCCTTCAGGATGTAATAGGCGTTGTAGAGCCCCGTGCCCTCCAGCGCCGGCCCGCCGATGGCCAGCGCCGGGCCGTCGGCACAATCCACGGCCAGCTTCTCGATCTCGGCAATCGCAGCCTGGTGAAAGGCCGGCTTCATCACCAGGTCCTGCGTGTTGTAGCCGGTGATGAACATCTCGGGCAGCGCCACCATCTGCGCACCGGCCTTGCGGCCCTCTTCCCACGCCTCGCGCGCCAGCGCGGCATTGCCAGCCAGATCGCCTACCGTCGCATTGAGCTGTGCCAGTGTCAGGCGAAACCTGTCGGTCATGATGCGCGGGCCCTTCCTTCCGGTCGTCACGGCCTGATTTAGCAGATGACACCGCGAGGGAAAGGCGATTTGACCAAAACCCGTTGTCACCATAAGCCCGGTCCACTAGATTTAGCCCACCTGCAGGGGCGCAGGCCGGGGCAACAGAGGCAGACATGAGCAGAACGCTGACCAGATTACTCGTATTCGCAGTCGCCGGCACCGCCGGCGCCGCCCTCGCGCAGGATGGCGAGGTGCAAACCAAGCAGTACGAGGATGGCGGCATCTACGAGGGCACGTTCAAGGACGGGCTCCAGCACGGCACCGGCACCTACACCCTCCCCAACGGCTACGAATATTCCGGCGAATGGGTCGAGGGCGAGATCCGCGGACAGGGCACCGCGCGCTTCCCCAACGGCTCGGTCTACGAGGGGCAGTTCCTGCGCGGCAAGCCCCACGGCGTGGGCAAGATCATCTTCGCCGACGAGGGCACCTACGAGGGCGAATGGCTCGATGGCAAGATCACCGGGCGCGGCGTGGCGGTCTATGCCAACGGCGTCCGCTATGACGGCGAGTTCCGCAACGCCATGCACCACGGCCGCGGCCGGATGGAAAGCCCCGGCGGCTATGTCTACGACGGCGAATGGGTGGACGGCGTCAAGGAAGGCATGGCCAAGATCACATACCCTGACGGCGCGGTCTACGAGGGCCAGGTCGTCAACGGCGCCCGCGAGGGCGAAGGCACGCTTTCCATGCCCGACGGGCTGATCTACGCGGGCCGCTGGAAAGACGGCCAGATCGACGGCAAGGGCAAGCTCACCCAACCCAACGGCGACGTCTACGAGGGCGACCTCGTGCGCGGCCGGCGCGAGGGCACGGGCCGCGTCGTCTACAACAACGGCGATATCTACGAAGGCGAGTTCGCCGAAGACCGCCGCCATGGCCAGGGCACCTTCACCGGCACCGACGGCTACCGCTACGAGGGCAACTGGGTGGCCGGCAAGATCTCCGGCCAGGGCACCGTCACCTACCCCGACGGGTCGGTCTACGTGGGCGAGTTCCGCGACGACCTCGCCAACGGCATGGGCAAGATCACCTATCCCGATGGCTCCACCTACGAGGGGGAGTGGACCGGCGGCGTGATCGACGGCACCGGCAAGGCCACCTATCCCAACGGCCTCGTCTACGAAGGCGAATTCGAGAACGCGCGCAACCACGGCACCGGTGTCATGACCTATGCCGACGGCTACCGCTACGAGGGCGAATGGCAGGACGGCCAGCGCCACGGCCAGGGCACCGCCACCTACCCCGACGGCACGGTCTACGAGGGCCAGTTCGCCGACGGCCAGCGCCACGGACAGGGCAAGATCGTCATGCCCGACGGCTTCACCTACGAAGGCGAATGGCAGGAGGGCGAAATCTCCGGCCAGGGCGTGGCGACCTACACCAACGGCGATGTCTACGAAGGCACCTTCCTGCGCGGCAAGCGGCAGGGCGAGGGCACCATGCGCTATGCCAGCGGCGAGGAGGCCAGCGGCGAATGGCTCGACGGGGCGCTGACCGAAACCGTCACCGAGGACGCGACCACGCAGGAGGCCGCCACGCAGGACGCCCAGCCCACCGAAGACGGCGCCGACGAGCCCCAGTCCACCGAATGATCCGGCTTATCCGTCCGGATTGAGGGGCCAGCCCCGCCGCCATTGGGCTTGAACCAATGGCGCCACAATGCCGTCTCCCCGGGATATTTCCGGCCAGAAGAAACATGGCGCGCCCTGCCGCTTCTTCTGGCCCCAAATATCCCCGCCGGAGGCTCCCCGGCTAGACAGGCTCCCCGGCGTCGAGCTTTTTCAGAAACGCCTCCGCCTCCTCCAGCACCGTATCGCGCTTGGCCTTCTCCATCCGGTCCCATGTCCGGTACATCTGCGCCATCCGCGGGTTGCCCTTGAACCGCTGCCGGTGCCGCACCAGGAAATGCCAGTAGAGCAGGTTGAACGGGCAGGCCCCCTCGCCCGTCTTCTTCTTCACCGAATAGGTGCACGTGCCGCAGTAATCCGACATCCGGTCGATGTAATTGCCCGAGCTCACATATGGCTTCGACGCGATGATCCCGCCATCGGCATACTGGCTCATCCCCACCGTGTTGGGCGCCTCGACCCATTCGAACGCATCGAAATAGACCGACAGGTACCATTCATGCACTTCGTTCGGGTCCACCCCCGCCAGCAGGGCGAAATTCCCTGTCACCATCAGCCGCTGGATGTGGTGGGCATAGGCCTCGTCCCGCGTCTGCGCCACGGCATGTTCGAGACAGGCCATCTTCGTCTCCGCCCCCCAGTAGAGCGGCGGCAGGGCACGGTCGTGCTTCAGCCCGTTGCGCGCGGCATAATCCGGCCCCTCCCGGAAATAGAGCCCGCGCACGTATTCCCGCCAGCCGATCACCTGCCGGATATACCCCTCGGCCGAGTTGAGCGGCACCCGCCCGGCTTTCCATTCCTCTTCCACACGGGTGCAGATTTCCACAGGATCGAGCAGGCCGATGTTCAGATATGCGCTCAACAGCGAATGGTTCAGGTACTTGTCCCCGACCAGCATCGCATCCTGGTAGGGCCCGAATTCCGGCAGCAATTCCTTGGCGAAATGATCGAGCGCCCGCAGCGCCTGCCCCCGTGTGACGGCGAAATGAAACGGCCGCAGCGCGCCGAAATTCTTCCCGAACCGGGTCTCGACCAGGTCCAGCACCTCCTCCGTCACCTCGCCCGGCGTGAACTGCATGGGCTTCGCCCGCAGCATGTCGTCCGAGGCCGGCTTGCGGTTGTCATGGTCGTAATTCCACTTGCCGCCCTCGGGCTTGTCGCCATCCATCAAGAGCCCGGTCTTCCGCCGCATCTCGCGGTAGAAATACTCCATCCTGAGTTCCTTGCGCCCCTCGGCCCAGTCGTTGAACTCGTCAAGGCTCGCAACGAACCGGTCATCGGGCAGCACCGTCACCTTCAGCGGCGCATTCTCCAGCGCCTCCACCAGCCGCCATTCTCCGGGGCTGGTGGCGATCACCTCGCTGGTGTCGTGTTCCTGCCCGCGCCGCATCAGCTCGCCCACGATCGACTTGGTGGCCTCCGGATCGTCGAGCTTCGTGTAGGCGACCGTCCAGCCCTCGCTCTCCAGATGCGCCGCGAAATGCCGCATCGCCGAGAGGACCAGCGCGATCTTCTTCGGGTGATGTGGCACGTAGCCGGTCTCGTCCCCGACCTCGGCCATCACCACCACGTCCTCGGACTTGTCCGCCGCCTTCAGCGCCGCCACCCCGTCCGACAGTTGATCGCCCAGCACCAGAACCAGCTTCACCACGGCACACGCTCTCCCTGCCAGTCAAAGAACTGCCCGCTGTCGCCGGGCCCCAGCCCGTCGATCACCGAAAGCAGGTTCGCCGCCGCCGCCTCCGCCGGAACGGTCGGATGGCCCTTCGCGTAATCTGCGGTCAACGCCGTCTCCACCGTCCCCGGATGCAGCGCCACGCAGACAGCGCCCTTGTGCGTCCGCCCCAGCTCGATCGCGCCGGTGTGGATCATCTGGTTCAGCGCCGCCTTCGCCGTCCGGTAACTGTACCAGCCACCGAACCCGTTATCCCCGATCGACCCGACCCGTGCCGAAAGCGCCGCGAACACCGACCGCCCTTCCCGCGGCAGCAACCTCACCGAATGCTTCAGCGCCAGCGACGGCCCCACGCAGTTCAACCGGAACTGCGCCACCATCGCGTCGGCCTCCAGGTGTTTCAGCGATTTCTCCGGCCCGCGCCCGTCAAGCTCCAGCGCCCCGGTCGCCACGAAGATCAGGTCAAACGGCCCCTCCAGATCGCCAAGACAACGCGCAACAGAAGCCTCGTCGGTCACGTCCAGCCCGTCCGCCGACCGCGACAGCCCCGTCACCGCCACGCCCCGCGCCTCGAGCGCCGCGCACACAGCCGAGCCGATCCCGCCCGACGCCCCGATCACCAATGCCTTTTCCATGCAAGCGGACCTAAAGCGCCCGCGCCCGGTATCAAGCGGCCCGCGAAATCCGGGGGTTTTCAAGCCGGCACACGATCCCTATACTTCGCCCCATGATGATGCAGGACCATATCGCACCCAAGGCCACCCGCCCCCGCGCGGCTTGCCTTCCCGTCCTGCTGCTCCTAAGCCGCCTCTGAGCGTGCCGTGAGCCGGCGCGACCGCTCAGAGGATACGCCTTCTTCGCGCCACCAGGCTTAGGACAACAAAACGAGACCAGACATGACAAACGATGACAAAGACCGTGTTGCGCCAGACGCGAACAAGGACCGCGTGGTAATCTTCGACACGACCCTCCGCGATGGCGAGCAATCCCCCGGCGCCACCATGACCCACGAGGAAAAGCTCGAGATCGCGGGGCTGCTCGACGAGATGGGCGTCGACATCATCGAGGCGGGCTTTCCCATCGCCTCCGAAGGCGATTTCCGCGCGGTGAAGGAGATTGCCCAGAACGCGAAGAATTCCGTGATCTGCGGCCTCGCCCGCGCCAACATCAAGGATATCGACCGCTGCTGGGAGGCGATCAAGCACGCCGAGCGCCCGCGCATCCACACCTTCATCGGCACCTCGCCGCTGCACCGCGCCATCCCCAACCTCTCGCAGGACGAGATGGCCGACCGCATCCACGAAACCGTGACCCACGCCCGCAACCTCTGCGACAACGTGCAATGGTCGCCGATGGATGCCACCCGCACCGAGTGGGATTACCTCGCCCGCGTGGTCGAAATCGCCATCAAGGCCGGCGCCACAACCATCAACATCCCCGATACGGTGGGCTATACCGCGCCGGTGGAATCCGCAGACCTGATCCGCCGCCTGATCGCCGAGGTGCCGGGCGGTGACGAGGTGGTCTTCGCCACCCACTGCCATAACGACCTCGGCATGGCCACGGCCAACTCGCTGGCCGCCGTCGCCGGCGGCGCGCGGCAGATCGAATGCACCATCAATGGCCTCGGCGAACGCGCCGGCAACACCGCGCTGGAAGAGGTGGTGATGGCGCTCAAGGTGCGGAACGACATCATGCCGTATTACACCGGCGTCGACAGCACCAAGATCATGCATATCAGCCGCCGTGTCGCCACCGTCTCGGGCTTCAATGTCCAGTACAACAAGGCCATCGTCGGCAAGAACGCCTTCGCCCACGAATCCGGCATCCACCAGGACGGCATGCTCAAGAACGCCGAGACGTTCGAGATCATGCGCCCGGCGGATGTGGGCCTGGCCGAGACCAATATCGTCATGGGCAAGCACTCCGGCCGTGCCGCGCTCCGCGCCAAGCTCAAGGATCTGGGCTTCGAACTGGGCGCCAACCAGCTCGACGACGTGTTCTACCGCTTCAAGGACCTCGCCGACCGCAAGAAGGAGGTCTATGACGAAGACCTCGTCGCCCTCGTCGCGGCAGGCGAGGACGAGGCCAAGGACCGCCTCGTCATCAAGTCCCTGCGCGTGGTCTGCGGCACCGGCGGCCCGGCCGAGGCCAAGCTGGTCATGTCCGTCGACGGCGAGGAAAAGACGGTCACCCAGTCGGGCGACGGCCCGGTCGACGCCACCTTCAAGGCGGTGCGCGACCTGCACCCCAACGAGGCGCGGCTGTCGCTCTACCAGGTCAGCGCGGTGACCGAGGGCACCGACGCCCAGGCCACCGTCTCCGTCCGGCTCGAGGAAGCGGGCAACATCGCCACCGGCCAGTCGGCCGACACCGACACGGTGCTCGCCTCCGCCAAGGCCTATGTGAACGCGCTCAACCGCCTGCTCGTCCGCCGCGGCAAGACCGGCGAGGACAAGCGCGAGATCAGCTACAAGGACGTGTCGTAACGCCCTGACTTGGCACTGAAAAAGTATGAAGCCGGCGCATCCCCGCGCCGGCTTCATATTTTTTTGCACCTGCCCTCACACCTTGCAGATCGAGTTCCCCCCGTCCGCCAGCATCGCCGAGCCGGTCACGAAGCTCGCCATGTCCGACAGCAGAAACAGCGCCGCGTCGGCGATCTCCTCCGGCTGCGCCATCCGCTTGAGCGCGTGCAGCCCGGATATGAACGCCGCCGTCTCCGGGTTGGTGGCCGCATCCATCGCCGCCGGGGTCATCGTTCCGCCAGGCATCAGCACGTTGGCCCGGATACCCTCCGCCCCGTGCTCCACCGCGATCGCCTGCATGAGCCCGACCAGCCCGGCTTTCGAGGCCGCGTAGGCCCCCATCCCCGGCAAGGTCGCGGTGTGCCCGATGAACGACCCGGTGAAGACCAGCGATCCCCCGCCCCGCGCCCGCAGCGCCGGGATCTGCGCCCGTGCGGCGTGGTAGCTGGCGGTCAGGTTGGTCGCCAGAACCTCGTCCCACTCTGCCGGCGCCGTCTCGGCCACCATCGCGCCGTTCCCGAGGATCCCGGCATTGTTGAACGCCCCGTCCAGCCCGCCGAACCGCTCGGTCGCCATGTCCACCAGCGCCTCGGCAAAGCCCGCCTCCGTCACGTCCCCCGGCACCGCCACGGCGGCCCCGTTCGACTGGTTGATCTGCCCCTCGATCTGCCGCAGCTCGGCCTCCCGCCGGGCGCCCAGCACCAGCTTGGCGCCCTGCGCGGCAAGCCTCAGCGCCGCCGCCGCCCCGATCCCGCTCGACGCGCCGGTGACGATGATGATCTTGTCCTTCAACAACATGGGTACACTCCTTTTCGGTTGTCGCAGGCCTGACCATGGCCGCACCCCCGCCACCGCTCGACCCGGATCATGCGGAGCCATGACCCGGATCCTGCGCTTTGCCGAAAAGGCCGTTCAGGCGTACAGCGCGCAGCCCACCAGCAGCGCCGCCGCCCCCAGTGCCGAGGCGGCGGTGCGCACATGGTTCCACCGTGTCCATGTCACCGCATAGACCGCCCAGTAGGCCTCCGTCTCCGGCCCCTCCGCCGCCATCGCGTCCAGCCGCCGGTTCATCGGCACGTTGCCCACAAGCGTCACTAGGAAGGTGCCCACCACGTAGACGGCCCCGCCCGCGATGAACCACCCCTGCGCCGGCCCGCTCATCGCCACCCACGCATAGGCCATCAGGCCCAGCGACACCGGCGCCAGGGCCAGCAACGAGAAGACGAAGGCCGACGACAGAACCTCCCGGTTGATCTGCTGCATCGCCTCGATCCCCGCCCGGGGCGAGCTGACCCTGAGCGACCGCATGATGAAATCGGAAAACCCGAGAAAGACGCCCGAGACAAGCGCCATGATCAGCGCGACCGACCCAAAGGTGATGAGGATAACGGTTTCAGACATTGAAATAACTCCTTGATGTAAGAGAAAATATCAGGCCGCCGCGCGGCCCATCTCCCGCGCGCTGTCCAGCCAGCGGGCAATCTTCTCGGGCGCGGCCAGCTTGACCGACCCGAACTGTTTCAACCGCCGCATCCGGATGCCGCAGAAGCCCAGCACCTGGTTCTTCAGCACGCGCCGCCCCGGCTTGCGATAGATCAGCGTATCCAGCAGCGGCGGCGTGTCCGAGGTGATGACCGCATCCGCCGTGCGCCCGGTCAGCAGCTTGTCCCACCCCATCCCCCGCCGGTGATACTTGAACGCAAACCCCGAGGTCAGCGCCCGGTCCAGAACCGCCTTGGCCCGCGTCGGCATCGCGCCCCACCAATAGGGATGCACGATCAGCAGGTGATCGGCCCAGGCCACCCCCTCCTGCCAGGCAAGCAGGTCCCGCTCCAGCTCGGGCGCCTCCGGCCCGTAGCCTTCGACGGCCGGGTCGAACCGCATGTCGGCCAGGTCCATCCGCCGGACCTCGGCGCCCTGCCCTTCGGCCCCCTGCTGATACGCATCCGCCAGCGCCGCACAGAGCGACCCCGCCTTGGGATGCGCCACCCAGATGAAAATCTTCCGTGCCATATCGGGTCTCCTCTTGACTTGACACTGTGTAAATTGACACGGTGTAAATAGGCAGGAGTTTACATTGTGTCAAGTGAGAAGAATCCAACCCGCACCCGCATCCTGAAAGCCGCGTGGGAGTTGCTTGAATCGAACCCCGGCGTGGCCGCCCGGATGTCGGATATCGCCAAGAAGGCCGGGGTCAGCCGACAGGCGCTCTACCTGCATTTTCCCAACCGGACGGAACTGTTCGTCGCCACGACCAAGTACATGGACGAGGTCTATTGCGTGCAGGAGAACCTCGCCGAAAGCCGCGCCGCCACCACCGGCGAGGCGCGGCTCGAGGCCTATATCGCCACGTGGTCGGCCTACGTTCCGAAGATCTTCGGCATCGCCAAGACCCTGATCGTCATGGCCGAAACCGACGAAGACGCCGCCCGCGCCTGGGCCGAACGGATGCAGGACATGCGCGAAGGGTGCGAGGCCGCGGTGGCGGCGTTGGCCCGCGACGGCGCGCTCTCTACGGATTATTCGGAAACCGAAGCGACCGACCTGCTCTGGACGCTCATGAGCCTCCAGACATGGGAATCGCTGGTCGTCAAATGCGGCTGGGACCAGGCGCGGTACAGGGCCACGGTCCTGTCACTGGCACGCCGGGCACTCGTAGCCGGGGCGGATTAGGGGGCTCTGCCCCCAACGTTGAAATCCTTCGGGATTTCAACGCCTCCCCCGGGATATTTCCAGCCAGAAGAAGCAGGGGCGGATTAGTCCCTGGTCTTCTCCGCCCATTCCCACGGCCGCGTGAACCGGCCAAGCACCTCTTTCAGCTTCGCCTCGTCCACCTCGCCGGTCTTCTCGATCTGCGCCACCAGCCCCTGCTTCTTGGAGTCGACCACGTTCACCACCCGCGTGCCAAGGCCCTCCTTCTCGAGCTCGGCATTGTAGACACGGGTGATGGCCCGCTTGCGCAGGTCGGGCTTGAAGACCTTGCCCACCGCCGTCTTGGGCAGCTCGGGCAGCACCTCGATGAACTTGGGCTGCGCGGCGCGCTCGTGGACATGGGTCTTGCAATATTCCACCAGCTCCTCGCCGGTGACACTGCCGCCCTCGACCAGCTCGACATAGGCGCAGGGGATTTCGCCCGAATAGGCATCGGGCTGGCCGATCGCGCCGGCCATCGCCACCTCGGAATGCGCCATCAGCGCCTCCTCGATCTCGGCCGGGTCGATATTGTGCCCGCCCCGGATGATCAGGTCCTTCGCCCGGCCGGTGATCCAGAGATACCCGTCCGCGTCGATACGGCCCAGGTCGCCGGTGCGCAGGTACTTGTCGTGATAGTACAGGTTCGCATTCTTCGTGGCGTCGGTATAGGTGTGGCCGGGATAGACACCGGGGTTCGAGATGCAGATCTCGCCCACCTCGTCGGTCGCGGCCTCGACCGGGTCCTCGCCATTGCCGGCATTGTAGATCCGCACCTCCGTATAAGGCAGCGGACAACCGACCGAGCCCACCTTCTTCTCTCCCGTCGGCGGGTTGCAGGCCACGAGACAGGTCGCCTCGGTCAGCCCGTAGCCCTCGATCACCGCCATGCCGGTGGCCGATTCGAACCGCTTGAACAGCTCCAGCGGCATCGGCGCCGAACCGGAGAAGGCGTTCTTCACCGTCGACAGGTCCGCATCCACCTTGCGCTGCATCAGCGCCGAAACGGCCGTCGGCACGGTGATCACGAAGGTGATCTTCCACCGCTCGCACAGCTTCCAGAAATTGTCGAACACGCCCTCGCCGCGATAGCCGGCGGGGGTGGGGAACACCACATGCGCCCCGGACTTGATCATAGCCATCAGGATCACATGCGTCGCGAAGACGTGGAACAGCGGCAGCGGGCACATGATGTTGTCCTCTTCCGAGAACAGAAGCTGATCGCCCAGCCAGCCATTGTAGACCATCCCCGAATACCGGTGCTGCGCCACCTTGGGCATGCCCGTCGTGCCGCCGGTGTGGAAATAGGCGCCCACCCGGTCGCCCGCGGAATCTGCGAAATCCAGCGAGGTGTTCTGCCGCCCGGCCTCGGCCACGAAATCCTTGATGTCGGCATGGTGCTTGCCGGTCATCTTCGGCCGCAGGAAGGGCACGATCCAGCTTTTCGGCGGGCGGAGATAGGCGTTGAGGTCGATCTCGAGGATGGTATGCACCTGCCGCGCATGGCGCACCGCCTCGGCGGTCTTCTGGGCGATATCCGTCTTCGGGAAGGATTTCAGCGTCACCACCACCTTGGCGTTGGTCTCGCGCAGGATGGCGCCGATATTCTCGGGCTCGAGCAGCGGGTTGATCGGGCTCGCGATGCCGGCCACCATCGCCCCCACCATCGCCGTCGCGGTCTCGAGGCAGTTGGGCAGGATCAGCGCGACCACGTCGCCCTCCTCCACCTTGAGCGAGCGGAACAGGTTCGCCGCCTGGCAGACCTGCTCGTGAAACTCCCGCCATGTCAGCGTCTGTGCCGGGTCGGCCGCGCCGGAAAACAACTGGTAGCTGATCGCCGGACGGTCGGGAAAGGCCTCCGCCACGTTCCGCAACATCTGGTAGAGCGTTTCCGGCCGGTCCCGCTCCTCCCACGGCATCTCGTTCTGAATGTCGAGCACATCCTGACGCGTGGCAAAACTCATTGCCGTCTCCTCCCTTCGCGGTGGTCTCCGATACTCTCGTGCCCCGCTTGTTTCTCCCTGACACATAACATGTGGGTCTTCGTCGAAAGTCGCAAGATTTACGCTGCGTTTCCCGCGGGATCGGCGCCGTGCCCCCGAAGGCGCGGCTCGCATGAAATCACTTGACTATTTTCCTCGGACACCGCACCAGATATCCTATAATTTCAGTCGGAATCTCAAGGAGGATAGATCCGCATGGCCCGCATTACCCGCACTCTCACCGCCACAGCCGCCCTCGTGGCGCTGGCCGCACCGGCCTTCGCGCAGGAGGTGAACGTCTACTCCAGCCGTCACTACGATTCCGACGACGTGCTGTTCGACAAGTTCGCCGACGAGACCGGCATCACCGTCAACCGGATCGAGGCCGACGCCGACGAGATCATCGCCCGGCTCGAGGCCGAGGGCGACAACAGCCCCGCCGACGTCTTCATCGCCGTCGACGTGGGCCGCATGGACCGCGCTGAAGAGGCCGGCGTCCTGCAGCCCTTCTCCTCCGACGTGATCGAAGAGCGCGTGCCGGAACAGTTCCAGCACCCCGAGAACCTCTGGTTCGGCGTCTCGCAGCGCGCGCGCATCATCTTCTACGACAAGGAGCGCGTGGAGACCCCGCCCGCCACCTACGAGGCGCTGGCCGAGCCCGAGTGGAAGGGCAAGATCTGCATCCGCTCCTCCTCGAACGTCTACAACCAGTCGCTGCTCGCCTCGATGATCGAGGTCCATGGCGAAGAGGCCGCCCGCGACTGGGCCGCCGGCATCGTCGAGAACATGGCCCGCGCGCCCCAGGGCGGCGACACCGACCAACTTCGCGGCCTGATCTCGGGCGAATGCGACGTGGCCGTGGCCAACCACTACTACTTCCTGCGCGGCTTCGGCGGCGATGTCGACGGCCTCTCGGAAGAGATCGACAGCATCGGCTGGGTCTGGCCCAACCAGGACGATCGCGGCGCCCACGTGAACCTCGCCACCGCCTCGATGACCGCGGCGGCGCCCAATGCCGAGAACGCGGTCAAGTTCCTCGAATTCCTGACCAGCGACTTCGCGCAATCCCACTTCGCCTCGCAGAACAACGAGTACCCGGCCGTCGAAGGCGCCCCGGGCGTCGAGGCGACCGAGCGGCTGGGCGATTTCAAGGCCGACGACACCACCCCCACCGCCGCCTTCAGCCGCAACGCCAAGGCGGCCCAGACCATCTTCAACGAAGTCGGCTGGGACTGATTTCTTTCCGGGACGGTGATCAGAGCCCCCGCCGCGTGTGTCGGCGGGGGTTTTCTTTCGACCGGCTTCCGAACCGGTTCGCCCGGAACAAAGGCGCGCCAAGGGCGCGCCGCCGG
>NZ_JAVKFX010000039.1:0-202046 GCF_040223625.1 Roseovarius sp.
CCCTCGTACTTGTTCAGCCCGGTGGTGCGGCCGGTGGACTGGTCGCGCAGGATCTCGATGTTCTTCCAGTAATAGCGCCCCTCGTCGCGGTAGATGGTGGCGAGCGAGCGGAAGACCATGCCCTTGTTGCCGAAGGAATAGAAGTAGCGGAAGTAGAAGCCGGTGTATTTCTGCAGGTCCTGCGAGTGGCCATAGAGGGTTTGCAGGTGGGTGAGGGGGCGTTCCAGCTCGGTCCGCTCGACGGGGCGGCGGCGCAGGGTGATCATCTGCTCGAACTGGGCGTGTTCCATCAGGATTTCGGATTCGGTGACGCCGAAATAATCGCAGATGCGGCGCATGTTGTGGCGTGACGGGCGCGACTGGCCGTTGAGGTAGCGGTTGAACTGTTGCCGGTTGAGCTTGAGCTTGCGGCAGACCTCGGCGATGGAGCGCTGGTAGCTGCAGAGCAGATTGAGGTTGGCGCTGAACTCGGTAGCCATGCGGGCTATCGCATACTGAAGTGGCAAGAGTGTCAAGTCACGAAACCCCGCGAACTTGGAATATATCCCGATCTCGGCGAGGCTCGGGCCGGAACAGGGCCGGCTTTGCCCGGATCTTGCGCGCGACAGGGAGTGCCCAGAGATGAAGAACGAGTATCCGCAGGACATCGACGTGATCCCCCATACCACCGTGCCGATGCCGGACGGGACAAGGCTGGCGGCGCGGATCTGGCGGCCGGTGACGGCGGTGGATCAGCCGGTGCCGGTGATCCTCGAATACCTGCCTTATCGGAAAAACGACCTGACGGCGCAGCGCGATGCGACGATGCAGCCGCATCTTGCGGCGCATGGCTATGCGGTGGTGCGGCTCGACCTGCGGGGCGCGGGGGATTCCGAAGGGCTGATGGTGGACGAGTACACGCAGCGGGAATTGCAGGACGGGTACGACGCCATCGCCTGGCTGGCCGAGCAGCCGTGGTGCGACGGCAATGTCGGCATGATCGGCATTTCCTGGGGCGGATTCAACGGGTTGCAGATCGCCGCGATGCAGCCGCCGGCGCTGAAGACGATCATCACGCTGTGCTCGACCGATGACCGCTATGCCGACGATATCCATTACATGGGCGGCTGCATGCTGACCGAGCAGTTGGGCTGGGCCTCGGTCATGTTCGCGCGCAACACGCTGCCGCCGGATCCCGAGAACGTGGGCGAGGCGTGGCGCGAGATGTGGCGCGAGCGGCTGCGGGGCAGCGGGCTGTGGCTGAAGAACTGGCTGGCGCATCAGCGGCGGGACGATTTCTGGAAACACGGGTCGATCTGCGAGGACTATTCCAAGGTCGATATCCCGGTCTATGCCGTGTCGGGCTGGGCCGATGGGTATTGCCGCACGGTGTTCCGGCTGGTCGAGAACCTGCCCGGCCCGGTCAAGGGGCTGGTGGGGCCGTGGGCGCACCGGTACCCGCATATCGGCGAGCCGGGGCCGAACATGGATTTCCTGAGCGAGGAGCTGCGCTGGTGGGATCACTGGCTGAAGGGCGAGGCGACGGGGATCATGGAGGAGCCGCAATTGCGGCTTTACATGCAGGACAGCGTGCCGCCCGCCGGGTGGTATGAAAGCCGCCCCGGCCGCTGGGTGGCGGAGCCGTCATGGCCGTCGCCCAACGTGACGCGGACGCCGTTTCACCTTGGGGCGGACGGGTCGCTGTCGCCGGAGAAACCGGGGGCAAAGGGCGAGTTCGCGCATCATTCGCCGCTCTGGGTCGGCATGGGGTCGGGCAAGTGGTGCGCCTATGCCTCGCCCGGCGATGCGCCGATCGACCAGCGGCGCGAGGATGCCGGCAGCCTGTGTTTCGAGACCGCGCCGCTGACCGAACCGCTGGAGATGGCGGGGGATGCCAACGTGGTGCTGCGCGTGTCGGTCGACCGGCCGGTGGCGATGCTGGCCGCGCGGATCTGCGACGTGGCGCCCGATGGCGCCTCGACGCGGGCCAGCTTTGGCGTGTTCAACCTGACCCACCGCGACAGCCACGAGACGCCCGAGGCGCTGGAGCCCGGCAAGGTCTACGAGATCACCATCCCGATGAAGCACGTGGCGCAGAATTTCCCCGTTGGCCACCGCCTGCGGCTGGGCCTGTCGACCAGCTATTTCCCGATGATCTGGACGGCACCGGAAAAGGTGACCATGACCCTGCATACCGAGGGCAGCTATCTCGAGATGCCGCTGCGCACGCCCTCGGCTCAGGACGACCAGCTTGCCGAGTTCGCGCCCGCGCAGCTTCCCCCGCCGCTGCCGGTCGAGGTGCTGGAGCCGGTGGAGGAATCGCAGCGCATCCTCGAGGATGCCGCGACCGGCAAGATCGAGATGCAGATTGCGGATGGCAGCGGGCGGCTGCGCTACCTCGACAACGACCTGACGCTTTATGAGCAGGGCTACGAGCGGTATTCGGTCACCGGCGACGACCCGGACAGCACCACGGGCGAGACCGAGTGGTATTTCGAGGTGTCGCGCGACGGCTGGTCGGTGCGCACCGAGACCAAGACCAAGCTGACCGTGGATGCCAGCGATTTCCACATCTCGGCCCGGATGCGCGCCTGGGAGGGGGACCAGTTGGTCGAAGACCTGACATGGGAAGAGACGATGGCGCGGGATTTCCAGTGACTTCGCCACTTGGCGCAATAATAGCGTCATTTCGCGAAGTCACGCGAAATGGATCGCGAAACCGCGCTGTGACTAGACTTGCGGAAACAAACAAGAACTCACCAGGGAGTATGACATGACCAAACCGACACTTTCGCGCCGGGGCTTCCTTGCCTCGACGGCCGCCGTGGGCGCGGCGACGATGGCCAGCGGCTGGCCCACCACGGGCCGGGCGGAGATGGGCAAGGTGCTGCGCGTGCGCATCGACGGCGACAACAACGTGCTCGACCCGGGCTTCATGGTCGGCGGGAGCGAGATCGAGGCGCAGAAACAGTGCCTTCCCTTCCTGGCCGAATACGTGCGGGACGGCGACACCTTCACCTGGCAGCCCACCCATTACGTCACCAAGCTGGAACAGACCGAGCCCACGCGGATCGATTTCGAACTGGTCGAGGGGCTGCAATGGTCGAACGGCTATGGCACGCTCAAGGCGTCGGACGTGAAATACTCCTACGAGCGGATGAAGGACAGCGACTGGGCCGGCTACTTCGATGCGATGGACCATGTCGAGGTGACCGGCGAGCTGACCGGGACGATCGTGCTGAACAAGCCCTTCGCGCCGTTCTTCATGGTCACGCTCTGCCACGGGCCGGGGGCGATCGTGTGCGAAAAGGCGGTCGAGGAGGCGGGCGGCAAGTTCACCATCGACTTCCCGGCGGTCTGCGGGCCCTACACCTACAACGCCACGCCCGGTCAGCGGGTGGTGTTCGAGCTGAACCCGGAATGGACCGGCCCGGCGCCGGGTTACGAGCGGGTCGAGGCGCATGTGGTCACCGAGGTCAAGGCGTCGGAGCTGGCCTTCGACGCGGGCGAGATGGACTGTACCGAGCTGAGCCCGGACACGCTGGCGCGCTATGCCGAGAACATGCCCGAGGATGCCGAGATCACCACGGCGGGCGAGCTGCAATACATGTGGATGGGGATGAACACCGAGCATCCCAAGCTGCAGGACGTCAAGGTGCGCAAGGCGATCCAGCACGCGGTCGATGTCGATTCGATCCTGCAAGGGGCGTATTCGGGCATCACCGCCAAGTCGCACGGCATCGTCTGCCCCGGCCTTCTGGGGCAGCGCCAGCAGACCAATTACAGCTATGACCCGGCCAAGGCCAAGGCCCTTTTGGACGAGGCGGGCGTATCGGGGCTGGAGCTGACGCTCCGGACGCTGAACCAGCAGGAGCGGATGCTGACCGCGCAGATCATCCAGGCCAACCTGGCCGCCGTGGGCATCACCGTGAAGGTGCTACCGGTCGACAGCGGCCCGTTCTGGGAAATGGGTATGGAAAGCAAGGGCGACACCTGGCAGGAGCTGGAGCTGTGGCTGATGCGCTTCGCGACCACGCCCGACCCCTACGAATCGACCCAGTGGTTCGTGTCCGAGCAGGTCGGCATCTGGAACTGGGAGCGCTGGACGGACGAGGAGTTCGACCGGCTCTACGAGGAAGGCATCGCCGAGACCGATACGGCCAAGCGCGAGGAAATCTACCTGCGGATGCAGGAGATCATGGACGAGACGGGCGCCTATGTCTGGATCAACCACGAGCCCGAGGCCTATCTTCATCGCGCGGATATCGAGATCAACACCGCGCCGTCGGGCGAGCTGAACTACCGCCGGTTCAAACCGGCGTAACGGCCACGGTCCTGCGCCGCCCGGTGCGGCGCGGGGCCTTTACCGGCTGGGGGAATTCCCGTGCTTTTCTATCTCGTCAAACGGCTCGGCCTGTCCGCGCTGGTGATCGCCCTGGTGGTGCTGGTGCTGTTCTCGCTGCTGCACCTCATACCGGGCGACCCGGCGACCATCGCGCTGGGCCCGCGCGCCACGCCCGAGGCCATCGCGCGCTATGCTGCCAAGATGCATCTGGACGAGCCGGTGTGGCGGCAGTTCCTGATCTACGTGGGCAACGCCGTGACCGGCGACCTCGGGGTCGATGTCTTTTCCGACCGGAACGTGACCGCCGTGGTGGCCGACCGGATCGGGTTCACGCTGGCGCTGATCTGTGCCGCGATGGGCTGGGCGGTACTGCTGGGGCTGCCGCTGGGCTGTCTGGCGGCGGTGCGGCCCAACAGCTGGCTGGACCGGGTCACCGGGGTGCTGTCGGTGGGCACGATTGCGGTGCCGTCCTTCCTGGTGTCGATCTGGGCGCTCCTGATCTTCGCGGTGGAGCTGCGCTGGCTGCCGGCCATCGGCGCGGGCGAGCCGGGCGACACGATGGACCAGCTGAGCCACCTGGTTCTGCCGGCCTTTGCCGTGGGGCTGAGCTGGGTGGGGTATCTCGCCCGGATGGTGCGCGCCTCGATGCTGGAAGTGATGGCGGAGCCGTATATCCGCTCGGCCCGCGCGTTCGGCCTGCGGCCGCGCAAGATCGTCTATGGCTACGCGCTGCGGGTGGCGATCCTGCCGACGATCACGCTGATTGGCATGGGGTTCGGCGGGCTGATTTCGGCGGCCGTCTTTGCCGAGATCATCTTTGCCCGGCCCGGCATCGGCAAGCTGATCTACGACGCCGTCATGGCGCGCAACTTTCCCGTCGTGCAGGGCGCGGTGCTGGTGGCCACGGCCATGTATATCGCCATCGTCCTGATGTCCGACCTTCTCATTGCCTGGTTTGATCCCCGTGTCCGTGAATCCCTCTGAACCCCCTTCCGACAAGGATGTCGGCGAGCCGACGCTCGACAGCTCGGGCCTGCCCGAGCATGCCTCGGCCGCGGAAATGCGGGAATCCGCCTCGCGCGAGCGGCGCGAGAAGCTGAAGATGTTCCTGACCAACTGGCAGGGGGTGATCGGCCTGATCCTGGTGATCATGTTCTTCGCCAGCGCGATTTTCGCGCCGGTCTTCGCCACGCATGACCCCAACGCGCTGGATATCCCGGCGCGGCTGTCCTACCCGACGCTGGACCATTTCGCCGGGACCGACCAGCTGGGCCGCGATACCTATTCGCGCATCCTGTATGGCGGTCGCGTGGCGCTGAAGGTGGCGGCCATAGGCGTGTCGATCTCGTTGGTGGTGGGGCTGATCCTTGGCATGATCGCGGGCTACGGGCCGCGCTGGCTGGACAACTTCCTGCTGCTGATGTTCGACACGGTGCGGGCGTTTCCGACGATCGTGCTGGCGCTGGCCACGGTGGCGCTGACGGGCCCGAGCCTGGCCATCGTGCTGACCATCGTGATCGTCACCTCGATCCCGCAATATGCCCGCGTGGCGCGGACCGCGACGATGACCCTGCGCAACACCGATTTCATCATGGCGGAGCGGTCGCTGGGCGCCTCGACGGGCCGCATCCTGATGCATCACATCATGCCGAATGTGGTGGGGCCGCTGTTGATCCTCGCCGCGATGGACGTGCCGGTGGTGGTGACGGTCGAAGCCGGCCTCAGCTTCATCGGGCTGGGCGTGCTGCCGCCCACCGCAAGCTGGGGCACGATCCTGAACGAAGGCTACCTGGTGATCCGTGACACGCCGTGGATGGTGGTGGCCGGGGGCATCCCGCTGATCCTGACGACGCTGGGCTTCACCTTCCTGGGCGAGGCGCTGCGCGACGTCTTCGACCCGCGCATGGGCAAAGGACGCTGATCATGGCCAAGGACATGGGCACCGCCCCCGAAACGCTTCTGGACATCCGCAACCTGTCGGTCGATTTCCGCACCGCGCGCGGCCGGGTCAAGGCGCTGCGCGACATCACCTTCCCGGTCAGCAAGGGCCGGATCATGGGGATCGTCGGCGAAAGCGGCTCGGGGAAAAGCACGGTTCTGTGGTCGATCCTCGGCCTGCTGGCCGGCAATGCCGAGGTGATGGGCGGCGAGATCCTGTTCCAGGACGACGACATGCTGCGCAAGGGGCAGACGGCGATGCGGGCGACGCGGGGCGAGGATATCTCGGTCGTGTTCCAGGACCCGATGACCAGCCAGATCCCGGTGCTGAACTATGCCCGCCAGATGTTCGACATCCTCTATCGGCGTCGCAACATGTCGAAGGCCGAGAAGCGCAAGGCGGCGGTCGAGATGATGCGCAAGGTGGGCATCCCCGACCCGGACAGCCGGATCGACCAGTACCCGCACCATTTCTCGGGCGGGATGCGGCAGCGGGCGGGGATCGCCATGGCGCTCCTGACCGGGCCGAAGCTTCTGCTGGCGGACGAGCCGACCACGGCGCTGGACGTGACGATGGAGGCGCAGATCATCAACCTGCTGCGCGAATTGCAAAGCGATCTTGAGGCGACCATCGTGCTGGTCTCGCACAATCTCGGCCTTATTGCCGAGCTGTGTGACGACGTGGTGGTGATGTATGCCGGCGAGGTGGTCGAGGTCGGCACGGTGCACGAGATCTTCCACAACGCGCAGCACCCCTATACGCGGGCTTTGCTGGAATGCGACCCGGCGCGGATATCGGACGTGTCGCGCAGGCTGCCGGTCATTCCGGGCGACATTCCCGACCTGACCAAGCCGCAGGAGGGCTGCATCTTCGCCAGCCGGTGCCAGCGGCGGATGCCCGAATGCCGGACCATCGAGCCGCCCACGGCGATGCGCCCCTCAGGCGGCTATGCCAATTGCCATCTGCTGACCGGCCCGCTGGAAGATCCCGACTGGCCGCCGCCGCTGGATGTGCTGACGGTGCGGAGCGGGGAGAGTTCGGTGGCCGAGAAAAAGGCGCCGGAGGGCAAGCCGCTGCTGGAGGTGGAGAAGCTCAACGTCCGCTTCCGCACGCTCGGCCCGGTCAAGGCGCGGCTGCGCGGGGTCGCGGACCCGTTCGTCGATGCCGTACTCGACGTGAGCATCCGGGTGCGCCCGGGCGAGACGGTGGGGCTGGTGGGCGAAAGCGGCTCGGGCAAGACGACGCTGGGCCGGACGATCCTGAACCTGCAGCACGCCGATAGCGGCAGCGTGCGGTTCGAGGGGCAGGAGATCAGGAACATGCCCGAGGCGCGGTTCAAGCCGCTGCGCCGGGACATGGCGATGATGTTCCAGGATCCGATCGGCTCGTTAAGCCCGCGCAAGTCGGTGCGGGCGCTGATCACCGAGCCGTTGCAGGTGCATGGCATCACCGGTGTTAACCTCGATGAAGAGGCCGAGCGGCTGGCCGACATGGTGCGCCTGCCGAAGCCGTTCCTGACGCGCTATCCGCACGAGCTGTCGGGCGGGCAGGCACGGCGGGTGGGCGTGGCCCGCGCGCTGGCGCTGAACCCGAAGCTGATCATCGCGGACGAGCCGACCGCCGGGCTTGATGTCTCGGTGCAGGGCGAGGTGCTCAACCTGATGGCCGATCTGCAGGCCGAGCACGGGCTGGGCTACCTGATCATCACCCACAACCTGCCCGTCGTACGGCATATCTCCGACCGGATCGCCATCATGTACCTTGGCCGGATCGTCGAGGAGGGGCGGGCGGCCGATATCTTCTCGAAACCGCTGCACCCCTACACCCAGGCGCTGGTCGAGGGCGTGCCGCAGCCCGACCCCGACAAGCGGCTGACCCATGTCGCCGTCAGGGGCGAGGTGCCGAGCCTTCTCAACCGGCCCAAGGGCTGCGATTTCGCGACCCGCTGTCCTTATGTGCAGGACAGGTGCCGGGCCGAGAAGCCGGCGCACGAGACCCGCCCGGACGGGCGCAGCCACGCCTGTTTCTTCCCCCTTCACTAGACCAAAATACCGCAGGAATACTGTCATGAGCTACGGCATCTATATCGGGCGCAATCTGACCGCTGACGGGGTGGCCTACCTGGCCGGATATGGCGACGAGCCGTCGAGCCACTGGCTCGAGATCAACCCGCGCCGGACGCATGAGGCGGGCAGCACCATCACCGTGGGGGTGACGCCGCAGGCCGACATGCCGGGGGTGCTGACCGAGATACCGCAGACGGGTGAGACGCTGCGCAACATGCGGGTGAGCTACAGCTATTACCTTGGCGTGCCGGCGCCGCTGACCAATGGCGGGCTGAACGAATGCGGGGTGGCGGTGCGCGATATCTGGTCGCCCACGCGCAAGGACCTGATCGCGATGACGCCGAAGGATCAGAAAGGGCCGAACTATTCCGACCTGGCCCGGATCGTGATCGACCGGGCGCGCACGGCACGGGAGGGGGTCGAGCTGATCGGGGAGCTGATCGGCAAGCATGGCTATTCCACCTATGGCGGCAATTCCCACATGATCGCCGACCCCGACGAGGCCTGGGTGGTGATCGAGTTCGCCGGGGGCAAGGGGCTGTGGTGTGCCGAGCGGCTGGGGCCGGATTGCATCCGGGCGTCAAGGCCGGGCTATATCGGGGAGATCCCGGAGGAGCCGAACGAGGATTTCCTGTTCCCGGAGCATTTCATCGACACGGCGGTGGAGCTGGGCTGGTACAGGCGCGGCGAGGGGCCGTTCAACGTGAACGACATCTACGGCGACGGGCGGATGCGCTGGAAGGGCGTGGCCTGGGTCGAGGACGAGATGAAGGAACGGGCGGCCCGGCCCGGGAAGGTGACGCTGGAGGATGTGTTCTGGTCGATCCAGACCGAGCGGCTGACGGGGGATACCGCAGGCTACGGGCAGGTGGTGCCACTGGTGCACCCGTCCGATGCCGCGCTGCGGATGATGTGGCACGCGCCCATCGGGCCGGTGACGGCGCCGCTTCTGCCGGTGTTCCTTGGGCAGGGGACGGTGCCCGAGGCGTATCGGCAGCACCGCTACCTGACGACCGGGGAAAGCGCCCGCTTCCTCGACCGCCGGAAGGAGGAGAAGGACCCGGATACCGTCTCGCACGTGCCGCAGGGGGTCGAGACGGCGGGGTCGGCGGTCTACCAGTACAAGCGGCTGATGCACTTGGCGTTCCAGGCGGAGGATACGCTGCTGCCCGAGGTCTGGGCACATTGGCGGGCGATGGAGGCGAGCGTCAACGCCGAGGTGCCGGAGGTGCTGCGGGCGGCGGAGCTGCTGATCGAGGCGGGCGAGGCGGGGCTGGCCGAACGGGTGATGACCGAGTTCAGCCATCGCTGCCTTCGCGTGGCGCTCGACGATTGCACGGCGCTGGCCGAGGCGGCGCAGGCCCGGCTTCGGGTGGCGGGGCGGCTGAATCTGACGCCGAAGCCACTGGGGCCGGCGCAGCTCTGGTAGGGTAGAGGCCCCGGGTCAGGCCCGGGGCGGGTGTCCATGAACCCTGTGCCATCCGCCAATCCCGCCCGGTCTGTCGATCATCGCGAGGCCGCGCCCCTCACCCCTTCGGCTTTACACCAAACCCCTTGCGGAACTGGTCCGCATGGGCCGGAAATGCGGCGGAGAGGTACATGGCCGCGAGCCGCATCGGCTGTTTCAGGTCCACGGGATCGCCCGACAGGTACATGCCCAGCCACAGCCCGTCGGTCATCGCGTCGATCCCGGCGGCGATGTCGCTGGCGCCGGTCACCGGGCGCCCCTCGGCCTGCAGGAGAGCGGCACAGGCGTTGCACATGGCATGGGCGCGCTCCTGTTCGAAGGTCTTGGAAATCTCGCCATAGAGCGGCCGGGCCTTCGATTCGCCCCAGAAGGCGTGCCAGATGATCAGCGTCTCCTCGTTGCACGAGTCGGGCGTGAAGTCGGATTTCACCAGCGCGGTGATCTGGTCGGCCGGGTCGGGGCCGGCGGCGGAGACCGCCTTTTGCCAGCCCTCCTGGTAGATCTCGTACTGGTGCCGCAGCGCCGCGCCGAGCAGGGATTGCTTGTTCTGGAAATAGAACACCGCCACCCCCTGCGACAGGCCCGCCTCGTTCGACACGCTGGCCAGGGTGGTGCCGGACAACCCGTTCTTGACGATCGAGCGATAGGTGGCGTCGAGGATCTGGCCGCGCCGCTTGTCGGCGTTTTCCTTGCGTTCCTTGCGCGGGCGCGTCGCACCCTCCTGAGCGGCCATGGCATCTCTCCGTTGCGGGTGGGGCCAGTATCGCGCGGACGGGGCGCGACAGCAACCCGGCGCGGGCGGATCGGGCAAAAAATTTGATTGAGCGCTCAAAATAACTCGGGTAGAATGGCGGAAAGCAGAAGACGCGGCGCAGGGCCGCGAGAAATGGACATCCATGACCGACCAGAGCATCACCGCAGATCCCGGCCACAACGCCGCCATCCCCGCAGAGGCCGTACAGGAATGGGATAACGACCATTTCCTGCACCCGTGGGAAACCATCGGCACCAGCGATGCCAACCGCGCCATCGCCGCACGGGCCGAGGGGATCTACATGTACGACCCCGACGGCAAGAAGTTCATCGACGGGCCGGGCGGCATGTGGTGCGTCCAGATCGGCTATGGCCGGCGCGAAATGGCCGACGCCATCGCCGAGCAGACCATGCGCCTGCCCTATACCTCGCCCTGGGCCTTCGCGGCCGAGCCCTCGGCCCTGCTGGCCAGGCGAATCGCCGAGATGACGCCGGGCGATTTGAACAGCGTGTTCTTCACCACCGGCGGCTCCTCGGCCGTCGACAGCGCGATCCGCTTCGTGCAGTTCTACAACAACATCAAGGGCCGCCCGCAGAAGAAGCTGATCATCGGGCGGGAGAAGGGCTATCACGGCTCGACCTATCTGGCCGCCTCGGTCACCGGCAAGGAGCGCACCAAGTCGCGCCTGGATTTCGAGGAGCGGCTGGTGCGCCTCATCGGCAACGTGAATCCTTACGTCCGCCCCGAGGGGATGAGCGTCGAGCAATGGTGCGACGCCAAGGTCGACGAGCTGGAACAGGCCATCCTCGACGCCGGCCCCGAGAACGTGGCCGCCTTCATCGCCGAGCCGGTGCTGGCCTCGGGCGGGGTCATCGTGCCGCCGCCGGGCTATCACAAGCGCACGCTGGAGGTCTGCCGGAAATACGACGTGCTCTATATCTCCGACGAGGTCGTCACCGGCTTCGGCCGGCTGGGCCACTGGTTCGCCAGCGAGGAGGTGTTCGGCATCACCCCCGACATCATCACCTGCGCCAAGGGCCTGACCTCGGGCTATTTGCCGCTGGGGGCGATGATGCTGTCGGACCGGCTGTGGAACGACATCGCCTCGGACGAGCGGGAGCATATCATGTTCTCGAACGGCTATACCTATTCGGGCCACCCGGTCTGTTGTGCCGCCGCGCTGAAGAATATCGAGATCTTCGAGCGCGAGGGCATCCTCGAGCACGTGCGCGAGATCACCCCGCATTTCCAGGAGCGTCTGAACGCGCTGGGCCGGCACGAGATCATCGGCGACACGCGCGGCGTGGGGCTGATCGGCTGTGTCGAGGGGGTGGCGGCGCCGGACATGTCCGAGGCGAAGCGGCTGGCCATCGACCTCGAATTCGGTGAACGGGTCGATGCCAAGTGCGAGGAGATGGGCCTGATCGTGCGACCGCTGATCAACCAGTGCGTCTTCTCGCCGCCGCTGATCATCACCACGGACGAGGTCGACCGGATGTTCGACATCCTCGAGACCGCGGTGCAGCAGGTCCAGTCGGAAATGCTATAGACCGTGCCGCGGACGCGGCGCAAACTCACCCCGCATAGCCTGTAAAGGAGGTCGCCCGATGGAGGACAATGCCGTTCTGGAAGAGGGCTTCAACGGTCTCACCCGGATGCAGGAGGCGCTTCCGGCGTCGTGGTATTTCGACCCGGCGCATTACGCCCGCGAACTGCGCGAGATCTGGGGGCGAAGCTGGGTCTACCTGTGCCGGGCCGACACGCTGGACGGCCCGCGCGCCTTTCGCAGCTTCGACGTGGCGGGGCAGCCGGTGCTGCTGGTCCGCGATCAGGAGGGGGTGCTGCAGGGGTTCTTCAACACCTGTCGGCATCGCGGCTCGCTGCTCTGTCCGCAGGCCGAGGGTACGCTGAAGAAGGCGATGATCACCTGCCCCTATCACCAGTGGGTCTATGACCTGACCGGTCGGCTGCGGGCGACCGGGCCGATGCGGCGGGTGGAGGGGTTCGACCGCGACGATTACCCCCTGCACCGGGTTCGGGTGACCGAATGGGGCGGGTTCGTCTTCGTCAACCTCGACCCCGATGCGCCGTCATTCGAGGAGCTCTACGGGGCCGAGACGGTCTATGTCGCCAACTGGCCGCTCGAGGAGCTGAAGGTGGGGCATGTCTATTCCAAGACGCTGAACTGCAACTGGAAGGCGTTCTGGGAGAATTACAACGAGTGCCTGCACTGCCCCAACATCCACCCCGAGCTGTGCGAGCTGGTGCCGATCTATGGCCGGGCGATCATGGCGCGGCGGGACGATCCGGACTGGGCCGAGCATGCCGAGGACCAGGCGCCGCACCGCTCGGGCGGGCTGCGCGTGGGAGCGGAGACGTGGTCGATGGATGGGGCCGCACAAGGCCGCCTGCCGGGGCTGAGTGACGAGGATGTGGCGGCCGGGCAGCGTTATGTCACCGTGACGCCCTCGGTCTTTATCGCCCATCACGCCGATTACGTGCGGATCGTGAAGATCACGCCGACGGGGCCCGAGACGATGGAGCTGACGGCGGAATGGCTGTTCCATCCCGACACGCTGGCACGGCCGGATTTCGACGCCGACAAGATCACCCGGTTCGGCATCCTGGTAATGGAGCAGGATGGCGGGGCGTGCGAGCTGAACCATGCAGGCATGCGGGCGAGCGCGTTTCGCAACGGCGTGCTGATGCAGGAGGAATACGAGGTGTTCCTGTTCCAGCAATGGGTGCGCGAACAGCTTGGCGAGGCGCCGAAGAGCGAAGGGGCGGCGAGCCGGGCCAGCCGGCGGATGCCGGTGGCGGAGTGATGGTCGAGCCGTCGAAGTAGAGACCCGTCCCGGCCCCCGAGCCGGGACCTCGTGCTGCGGGAGGCCCCGGGTCAGGCCCGGGGCGGGGAGATTGCACATGCCAGGTTTCGGTTAGCCCCGCCGGGCGGGCGCCTGCCCGTGGGGACGGCGTCGTCCCTTGGGCTCGAACCAATGGCGCCTCAATGAACGACCGCTCGCCCGGCGCCGCGCT
Organism: Roseovarius sp.; assembly: GCF_040223625.1. Taxonomy (GTDB): domain Bacteria; phylum Pseudomonadota; class Alphaproteobacteria; order Rhodobacterales; family Rhodobacteraceae; genus Roseovarius. Next base: position 13,588 of record NZ_JAVKFX010000039.1, read on the forward strand.
AAAGCGCGGCTTGACTCCGGGCGTGTGGTAAATCGTAGGGTGGGTGCGAACCCACCGCTCACAATCAAGTAACACCCGTCCCGGCCCCTGAGCCGGGACCTCTTGCCACGAGAGGCCCCGGGTCAAGCCCGGGGCGGGGTTGCATAGCAAGCGCGGATTTACCCCCGCTCCGCCAGCATCTCGGCATTGACCTCGGCCAGGGTGCCCGGCGCGGGCGGTTCTTCCAGCGTCAGTACCGGGAACAGATCGCGGAGCTGGTCGTGGTAGCTCTTCACGCCGTATTCCAGGTCCGACAGGATGATCCCGTCAAAGGCCGATGACAGCGCCGCCTCGCAGGACCAGATGGTCAGCATCTGGTCTTCCTCGGCGGTGATCCGGTCGATCCGCCCCGACAGGTAGCGCGCCAGCCGCAGCTCGCGGCTTTCGTTGCGGTACTTGTAGGAGGCCCCGCGCAGCCGGCTCTTGCCGGTGCCGTCGGGAAACTCCTGGTAGAAGATCATCGAGTCCGGGTAGACGCCGATCACCGTGTTGGGGAACATCCCGTAATAGAGCCACGCGTTGCGGTGGCTTTCCGGCAGCCACTCGGCCTCAGGCAGGGTGGACTTGTAGGCCCTCACCGACCAGAGCGAGCCCGGCCCGTTGTTGAACGGCGCGTAGGAGCGCGCGGCGCCGCCCTCGAACGGCTCGTCGACATAGCCCTTGCCATAGAGGTCCTGCAGGGCCGGGTGGGCCATGGCCACGTGATAGCCCTCGTTGTCGACGTCGCGGATGGCCTTCCAGTTGACGGCGGTTTCATCCGCCCAGACCAGCGTGTCTGCAGGCACCATGTCGGCCAGCTCGTAAGGTTCCAGCTCGGCATCGAACCGGCCCATGATCTCGGCCACGGAGGGCTGATCGCTTTCCTTGAAGCGGACGAAGATGAAGCCCTGCCAAATTTCCATGTCGAGCGGCTTCAGCCCGAACTCCACCGGGTCGAGCGGCGGGAAGCTTTTCGGCTGTGCCGCGCCGCGCAGGGTGCCGTCGAGGTTGTAGGCCCAGCCGTGATAGGGGCAGATCAGGGCGGATTTGCATTTGCCCTGCTCGTCGGCCACCACCCGGCTGCCGCGGTGGCGGCAGAGGTTGTGGAAGGCGCGCACCACGTTGTCGCGGCCGCGGATGATGAGGGCGCGTTCCTCGCCCACATCGAATGTCATGTAGTTGCCGGGCTCGGGCACGTCCGAGACGTGACAGGCCAGCTGCCAGTGCTTGCGGAAAAGCTCTTCCTTTTCCAGTTCAAGCAGCTCGTCCGAGAAATAGGCCCAGCCGGGAAGGCCCGAACGGTCCCAGTTCTTCGGGGGGGATTGATCTTGTACGGTGTTCTGCATGGGAAAATTATAATGAGCGCTCAAACTAATTTGCAAGCCGATTCTTGCCGATGGGCCCCTCGAACGGGCGAGTGTGTCATTCCGGCCGCGCCCTGCGCGTGCCGCGGTAGAGGTGCTGCGCCAGCCGGTGCGCATCCTCTCCCGCGCACTGCCGCAGCAGCACGTAATAGCCGTTCGCCGTGTCCACCGTCTCGGCCACCGGCCGCACCAGTTCGCCCCGCTCGAGCGCCCCGTCCACAAGGTTTCCCCAACCCAGCGCCACCCCCATCCCCGCCTTCGCCGCATCCAGCAGCGCGGTATAGGAATTCGTCCGCATCAGGATCCGCGCCGGCGCCGGATCGACCCCGGTCTCGGTCAGCCAGATGCCCCAGTTCATCCAGTTCCAGTGGATGTAATCGAGGTCGATCAGTTCGGCCGACAGCAGGTCCCGTGGCGTGGTGATCGGGTGCTGTTGCAGGTAGCCGGGCGCGCAGACCGGGAAGACCACGTCACCGAACAGCCGCCGCGCCACGAAACCCGTCCATTGCCCGTCGCCATGCAGCACCGCCACGTCGGCGCCCAGCACCTCCGCCTCGTTGTCGCTGACCGTCAGGTCTATGGCAACGGGCGAATCGGGCGCCAGGAACGCCCCGATCCTCGGCAGCAGCCAATGCTGCCCGATCGAGGTGTCGCAGGCCAGCTTCAGGAACCGCCGCGCCTCGCGCTGGCGCAGGCTGTGGGTGGCCGAGGCGAGATGCTGCAGCGCCACCTTGACGCCGTTGAGCAGTTCTCGCCCCTCCGGCGTCAGCTCGATCGCCCGGTGCCGCCGCTCGAACAGGCTGATTTCCAACAGCTCTTCCAGCTTCCGCACCCGCTGGCTGACCGCCGACTGGGTGACCGACAACTCCTCGGCCGCGCGGGTAAAACTGCCCAGCCGCGCCGACGCCTCGAACGGCAGCAGAAGGTCGAGCGGGGGAAGGTTGCGGCGCAGCATTAGCAGGACTTGCCCAAAAGCGGTAGAAATCAGCGTTTGTCAGCATCCATGCTTATTCTGTCTAATGCCAACAGACAAGGAAGCAGGAGCCACCGATGAACTTACCCCTTCTGAACCTGATGCCGGGCGATGCCCCGTTCCGCGCCGACCCGGCGGAATCCTACACGCTGCCCGCGCGTTTCTACCATGACCCCGAGATCTGGGCGCATGAGAAGCAGGCGATCTTCTACCGCACTTGGAACTATGCCGGCCATGTCAGCCAGGTGGCCGAGCCGGGCCAGTTCCTGACCGTGCGCATCCACGAGCAGAACATCTTCGTCGCCCGCACCAGAACGGGCGAGCTGCGCGCCTTCTACAATGTCTGCCCGCACCGGGGGCACGAGCTTTTGTCGGGAACCGGCAAGAAGAACATCATCGCCTGCCCGTATCACGCCTGGGCGTTCGACTTCGACGGCACGCTCAAATCGGCGCGCAATACCGAGGAGGTGAAGGGCTTCAGGCGCGAGGAATTCTCGCTCCGCCCGGTGCAGGTCGAGGTGTTCTGCGGCCTCGTGCTGGTCAATCTCGATCCCGAGGCCACGCCGTTTGCCGAGCAGATGGGCGACCTCGAAAAGGAGATCCGCCATTTCGTGCCCTCGGTCGACGAGCTGCAATTCGCCCAGCGCGACAGCTACGACGTCAAGGCCAACTGGAAGGTGCTCGTCGACAATTTCCTCGAATGCTACCACTGCCACCCGGCGCACAAGGATTTCGTCGACCTGGTGGACATGGACAGCTACCGCACCGTGACCTGCGGCCTCTATTCCAGCCAATGCGCGGGCAAGCCCCGCTCGGTCAATTCCCGCGCCTTCAGCTTCACGCCGGGCGATGTCGATTTCGGCTATGCCGGCTGGTATGTCTGGCCCAACTTCACCATCTGGGCCTATCCGGGCGAGGCGAACCTGTCGGTCCTGCAGATGAACCCCACCGGCCCCGACCAATGCGTCGAATACCAGGACTGGTTCGTGAAGGACGGCGAGGTGACCCAGCAGCTGCGCGATGCGATCAACTACCAGATCGACGTGCTGCAACCCGAGGATATCGGGCTGTGCGAGAGCGTGCAGAATGGGCTGAAATCCTCGGGCTACAACCAGGGCCGCTTCGTGGTGGACGCGGGCAAGACGGAACTCAGCGAGCACGCCGTGCACCACTTCCAGAAGCTTGTGGCCGACGCGCTGGGGGCCCGGCTCGACCCGGACGCCTAGGCCATGGGGTCGAGCGACGGGGCGACCCGCGATCTCGTGACGACGCAACCCGGGGCGGGGTGGGATTTCGGTCTCACCCGCCACCCCTATCACGAGATCGAGCGCCCGTTGGGCCCGCATTACTGCGTCTACAACCGCCGCCTGATGGCGGTGCGGCTGGATGCGCTGGATACGGACGAGGGGTATTGGAAGCTGCGGCGCGAGGCGGCGCTGCTCAATACCGGGGAATGGCCCATCGCCTTCGAGGGGCCGGAGGCCGAGGCGCTGCTGAACCGGCTTTTCACCAAGGATATCAGCAAGGTGAAGCCGGGGCGCTGTGGCTACGGGCTGGCCTGTTTCGACGATGGGGGGATGATCACCGATGGCGTGCTCCTGCGGCTGAGCGAGACGCTTTTCTGGTACGCGCAGGCGGATGGCGATTTCGTCAACTGGGCGCGGGCGCATGCCAGGGGGATGGATGTTCGGATTTACGATCCGGAGGTCTTCGTCAGCCAGGTGCAGGGGCCGGCGGCGATGGATATCCTTTCCGCCGCCGCCGATGACGGGATGCCAGAGCCGTTCGGCTATTTCGGCATCGCAAGGGTGCGGTTCGGCGGGCAGGAGGTGGTGATCACCCGCACGGGCTATACCAACGAGCTGGGCTGGGAATTCTACACCGAGCCGCATCACGACGCCGAGGCGCTGTGGCGGCACCTGGAAAAGGCGGGGCAGGGGCATGGCCTTTGCATCTTCGGGCTGGATTCCATGAACATCCGGCGGATCGAGGCGGGGATCCTCAACGCCGGGTCGGATTTCGACGGCACGACCACGCCCTTTGACGTGGGGCTGGGGCGGTTCGTCGACCTCGACGGGCCGGATTTCATCGGCAGGGCGGCGTTGCAGGCCGCCCCGCGCGAGGCGCGGCTGCACGGGCTGCGGTGCGACGGGGGAGAGCCGAAGGTGGGCGGCACGGTGAAGGTCGGTGACACCCCGGCGGGCCGTGTCACCTGCGGCTCCCGCTCGCCCTTCCTCGGCCATGGGATCGGGATGGTCCTGCTGGACAAGGCCGGGCCGGGGCCGGGGAGCCATGTGCTGGTGGAAACCCGAGACGGCAGCTATCATCCCGCCGAACTGGTCGAGATGCCGTTCTACGACCGTCAGGCAGAGATCCCGCGCGGCAAGCTGGTCGACATTCCGGACCGCCCCGGGTGAAGGAAGGAACCACATGCGGATGATGCACCCCGACCGTCTGGCCGTTTTCGCGGGGCTCTTTGCGGGGCTCTGCTTCGGCATCTTCTGGCTGCCGCTGCGGATGCTGGAACAGTCGGGGCTCGAGGCTCCGTGGGCGCTGGCGCTGTTCATGACGATCCCGGCGGTGATGTGCCTGCCCGTCGCGTGGCATTTGCGGCGCGATTACCTGCGGGGCGGCCGCGCGTTGATCGGCGGGGTGCTGGCGGGGGCGGCCTATGCGATGTACGCGGCCTCGCTGCTGTATACCGACGTGGTGCGCGCGGTGCTGCTGTTCTACCTGATGCCGATCTGGGGCTTCGCGCTGGGCTGGATGATCTTGGGCGACCGGATAACCCGCTCGCGCTGGCTGGCGATCGGGCTGGGGGTGGTCGGAATGGTGGTGATCTTCGCCGACGATACCGGCCTGCCCCTGCCGCGCAACCTGGGCGACTGGCTGGGGCTGGCCTCGGGGATGTTCTGGGCGGTGGGCTGCATGCTGATCCTGAACGAATCCCGCGTGCGCACCGCCACCCACGCGGTGAGCTTCTTTCTCGTCGGCGCGCTCCTGACCGTGGCGGTGGCACTGTGGTCGACCTCGGCCGGCCACGTGCAGGTGCCCGACAGCGCGGCGCTGAAACAGGCCGCGATCTGGTTCCTGCCGGTGGCGCTGGTGCTGATCCTGCCCGCCGGGTTCGCCACGGTCTACGCCCCGACGCGGCTGAACCCCGGGGTGGTGGGGCTGCTGTTCATGACCGAGATCGCCGTGGCGGCGGTGACGGCGGCGATCTGGTCGGGCGAGCGCTTCGGCCTGCGCGAGGTTATCGGTCTGCCGCTGATCCTGTCGGCGGGGCTGATCGAACCGGCGGTGATGACATGGCGCGACCGCCGCGCAAGGGTGGAGAGAACGGCATGAGCGGCGATTACATGAGCCAGGCGGCGCGGGCCTTCCTTGACCAGCCGGCGGCGGAAGACCTCGGGCCGCTGTCACCGCAGACGGTCGACGCCTATCGCAAGATGGCGAAGGACGATTTCCTGCCGCGGGCCGCGCGGGCGGTGAAGGCCCATGGCGTGACGGTCAGCGAAACGCAAATCGCCGGCGTGCCCTGCCTCGAGATCCTGCCCAAGGGAGAGCCCGTCGGCACCGTCCTTTACTGCTACGGCGGCGGCTATGTCACCGGCAGCGCGCGGGAGGACCTGATCGTCAGCGCCGGGCTCTGCCATCATTCCGGCGCTCGGATCGTTGCCGTGGATTACCGCCTCGCGCCGGAGCACCCCTATCCGGCGGCCGTCGAGGATGGCGCGGCGGTCTACGATACGCTCTGCAAGGAAACCGCCCCCTTCGCCATCGCCGGCGAATCCGCCGGGGGCAACATGGCGCTCCACCTCATGCAGCGCGCCCGGGCGAACGGCCTGCCGATGCCCGTCGCCGCCGTCCTCCTCTCGCCCTGGTGCGACCTGACCCATGGCGGCGACAGCCTGCAGGCCAATGACGGCCGCGACCCCACGATCGACCTCGCCTTCGTCGAGGCGGCGGCGGAAATGTACGCCGCCGACACGCCCCGCGACACGCCCGCCATCTCGCCCCTTTTCGGCCACTTCACGCCCGACTTCCCGCAGACCCTCGTGACCACCGGCACGCGCGACCTGCTGATGAGCCCGTCGATCGAACTCACCCGCCGGATGCGCGCCGCCGGAATTGACGTCGATCTGGATGTGCATGACGGCCTCTGGCACGTCTTCGAATTCTACGACGAACTGCCCGAGGCGGCGGCCTCGCTCAGCCGCTGCGGCGCCCACCTGTCACGGCACATGGGGGGCTGAGGCCGATGCCCGCCATCTCACCAATGCGCCCCGGCATTGACCGAGATATCCTCCATCGTCAGCGCGGGCGCGGCATCGGAACACAGGAACGCCACCAGCGCCGCGATCTCTTCGGGCTGCACCAGCCGGTTCTGCGGGTTGGCCTTCGCCAGCGCGGCGATCTCGTCCTCGACGCTGTGCCCATGTTCCTTCGCCATGATCACGGCACTGCTGCGCAGCATCTCCGTCTCGACCCATGTCGGGCTGACCGAGACGCAGCTTACCCCGTGCGGCGCGCCTTCCAGCGCCACGGCACGGGTCAGCCCCAGCAAACCGGCCTTCGAGGCGCAATAGGCCGGGTGATCGGCCACGGCCGATTTCGCGGCGGTCGAGGCGATGTTGACGATCCGGCCCCAGCCGCGTTCGATCATGCCGGGCAGGGTGGCGCGGGTGGTCAGGAACGGGCCGGTCAGGTTGGTGTCGATCACCTGCTCCCAGTCCTTCAGGCCATGGCCGCTGACGGTGTGGTGAATGGTGATCCCTGCGGCGTTGACGAGAATGTCGATGGGGCCGAGCGCGTCTTCCACCGAGCGGCAGAACCCCTCGACCGAGCCTTCGTCGCAAACGTCGAGCCCGGCCACGAAGGTTCCCTCACTGACTTCCCTGACCGCCATCTCCCGCATCGCCGGATCGTCGCCGCGCCGCGCGCCGATCGCCACCTTCAGCCCGTCCTCGGCCAGTTTCCGCGCGATCGACAGCCCGATCCCGGCCAGCCCGCCGGTGACCACGGCCACCCTCTGTTTCGCCTCAGCCATCGCTTGCCTCCTTGTCCATCTCGCCCGCGATCCACGCATCCGGGTCGCCCACGCGCCGCCCGCCGGCGAGGTAGTCGTCGATGATCTCGATCATCTTCTCCCGCCCGAAGGACTCGAAATGCCCGGCATGGACGGCCGTCACCGGCAATTCCCTCAGCCGCGCATGCGACGCCTTCAGAACCTCGGCCTGCGAATGATACAGGTCATCTATCAGGGCCCCGTCATAGACCACGTCGCCGCTGAACAGGAGGCCGGTCGCCTCTTCGTAAAGCGCGATGGAGCCCGGCGAATGGCCGGGCAGGTGGAACACCCGGAACACCCGGTCGCCAAGGTCGACCACGTCGCCCTCGTCCAGCAGGCGGGTCAGGGGAGCGGGTTTCACCTCGAAATGCTCGTGGCTGAACCCCGCGTATGGCAGGGCGGTAAAGGTCTCGGCCCGCACGTAGCCGGTATCGGCTACGGTGTTGGCGGCGTCGGGGCGGGCGATGATATCGGCCTCGACCGGGTGGCCGCAGCGGTCGTGGAACTGGTGCAGCCCGGCGGAATGGTCGAAATGGCTGTGGGTCATGATCGCGGTGATCGGGCGCTCGCCCAGCCGGGCGACCTCTTCCACCAGGGGCCGCAGGCCCATGCCGGTGTCGATGATCAGGTCGCGGTCGCGGCCCTTCACGTGCCAGATGTTGCAGCGCAGCCAGCTTGCCACGTGGATTTCGTGAATGCGCGAGACGCCGTCGCCCAGCGTTTCGACCGCGTACCAGTCTTTCGCAACCTCGGGCGCCATGGCCATGATCCTTTCCGGCGGAGGGGTCGTCGGGCAAAGCCTAGCGCGGGCCGGGCGGCTCTGCCACCACTTAGGCGGCCGGGGGCGAATCATCCGGGGCAGGGGCCGAACCGGCCCGGGCGGGGCTTCGCGGTAGGCGGGAAAATCGCCCGTGCGCAATACCTTAAGGTGCAGAGCCGCAGGGCCCGCCCGGGATTTTCCCCGCGCCCCGGGCAAGTATTGCAGGGCGATTGCCGTCTTCGGCCCAATCCGCGGGCGCTTTCCCCGGCGGCACGGCCGCCCCCCTGACGTTCAACGATTTTAAGGATGAATACTTCGGGGATGTGTGGTTCCATAAGGATTGAGCATAGCCAAGAACAAAAACAAAGCGCTTCAGACTGATAGGGAGATCAAGACATGAAGATGACATCACTGTTCCTAGCCGCCGGCCTTGCGCTGGCCGGGGCCGGCAGCGCGCTGGGCGATTCCAGCGATCCGATCCGCATCCCGATCAACGAGTGGACGGGCCAGCATATCTCGGCCCATATCCTCGGGACGCTGTTCGAGAAGGCGGGCTATTCGGTGGAATACGTCACCGCCGGCGCCGTGCCGCAATTCGCGGCCATCGCGCAGGGCGACCTGCACCTGCAGCCGGAAACCTGGACGAACAACGTGGGCGATATCTATCCCAAGGCCGTCGAGTCGGGCGATATCGTCGTGGTGGGCGACCTCGGGCTGACCCCGCAGGAGGGGTGGATCTACCCGCCCTACATGGAAGAGCAGTGCCCGGGCCTGCCCAGCTACGAGGCGCTTTACGACTGTGCGCAGGCCTTCGCCTCGCCCGATACCTTCCCCAAGGGCCGGCTGATCACCTACCCGGCTGACTGGGGCACGCGCTCGAAGGACGTGGTCGCGCAGATCGAGATTCCGTTCGAGCCGGTCGCCGGCGGCAGCGAGGGCGCCATGATCGCCGAGATCAAGTCGGCCGTGGCGGCCGAGAAGCCGATGCTGATGATGTTCTGGCAGCCGCACTGGCTGTTCGCCGAGAACGAGTTCAACTGGGTCGAGTGGGATGCCGCCGACGGCGAATGCCAGGAGGAATCGGGCCAGAGCCGCGGCAATGCCTGCGGGTTCGAACAGGCCAGCATCAGCAAGATCGCCAACAAGGATTTCGCCGAAACCTACCCGGGCGCCGCGGCGCTGTACGAGGCGTTCTCGATCGACAACGACACCCAGAACAGCCTGATGAACGAGATCGACCAGAAGGGCCGTGACCTCGAGGAAGTGGTTGCCGAATGGGTCGATGCCAACGAAGAGACGTGGTCGGCATGGGTCGAGGCGGCGGAAGCGGCCAAGAGCTGAGCGCGTAAGTGACAACCGGCCCTGCCACCGGCGGGGCCTGACAGCATGGCCCGGCCCTTGGGCCGGGCCATGTGCATGATAAGCCGGCCGGAAAAGGCCGCGCGGGAAAGAACCGCACGGGGAGAGAACGGGCGATGGGCGACGAAAAAGGCGACGTGAAACTGTCCTGCAGGCACCTGTGGAAGGTCTACCGGTCTTCCGCCTCGCCCTATTTCAAATCCGAGGTGGGCAAGACCGGCGTGAAGGAGCTGTCGACACGGATGCGCGACGACGGTGCCATCCCGGCCGCCGCCGACGTGAATTTCGACGTCCACGTGGGCGAGATCTTCGTCATCATGGGCCTCTCGGGCTCGGGCAAGTCCACCGTGGTGCGCTGCCTGTCCCGCCTGATCGAGGCCACCCATGGCGAGGTGCTGCTGGATGGCGAGGACCTGCTGAAGAAATCCGACAAGGAGCTGATCAACATCCGCCGCCACAAGATGGGGATGGTGTTCCAGAATTTCGGCCTGATGCCGCATCTGAGCGTCTTCGACAACATCGCCTTTCCCCTGTCGCTGCAGGGCCTGCCCCGGTCCGAGCAGATCGAGAAGGCCCGCCGGGTGATCGAGCTGGTGGGCCTCGAGGGCCGCGAGACCGCCTATCCCCGCCAGCTTTCGGGCGGTCAGCAACAGCGCGTGGGCATCGCCCGGTCGCTCGCCATCGAGCCGGAAATCTGGTTCCTCGACGAGCCCTTCTCGGCGCTCGACCCGCTGATCCGCCGCCAGATGCAGGACGAGTTCCTGCGCATCCAGCGCTCGCTTCAGAAATCCATCGTCTTCATCACCCACGACTTTCTCGAGGCGCTGCGCATCGCCGACCGGATGATGATCATGCGCGACGGCATGGTGGTGCAGATGGGCACCCCGGCCGAGTTGATCGTGAACCCCGCAGACGACTACGTGGCCGAGTTCACCGAGGAGGTGCCGATGGTCCGCGTGCTCAAGGCCCGCAACGTCATCGACCGCGAGGCTACCCCACAGGACACCATGCCCGAGCAGGACAGCGAATGCAGCGTCGAACAGCTCCTGCCGCTGCTCGCCTCGCACAAGGACGGCATCCGCATCATGCGTGACGGCGCGGTCATGGGCGTGGTCACCGCCGGCAGCGTCATCTCGGCGCTGGCGCATCAGGACACCCATCGCGGCGCGGAGGTTCCGGCGTGAACCACCTCCGCCCCGTCACCCTCGCCTGGTGCCTGCTCATCGCGCTGACGCTGGCCTTCCTCGCGTTGCAGCGCTGGGCCGGCTGGCTGGTCACCTACCCCGACAGCTGGATCGTCCCGGTCACGCCCCTGCTCAACAGCTTCATGGACTGGTGCGTCGACGTCTTCGGCCCGGTCTTCCGCGCCATCTCGGCCGCGCTCGACGTGCCGATGACGGCGGTGCGCGAGTTCCTCAACTGGCTGCCCTGGTCGGTCACGCTGACGCTCGTCACCTTCGCCGCCTTCGCCGTCTCGGGCTGGCAACTGGCGATATTCTCTTTCTTCTCGGTGCTTTACATGGTCGTCATCGGCTACTGGCACGAGTCGATGAACTCGCTCGCGCTTGTTGCCATCTCGGTGCCGCTGGCGGTGCTGGTGGGCTTTGCGCTGGGCACGCTGGCCTTCTATTCCGACCGCGCCGAACGCGCCATCAAGCCGACGATGGACCTCCTCCAGACGGTTCCGGCCTTCGCCTATCTCCTGCCGATCCTGCTGCTCTTCGGCTTCGGCCCGGTGGTGGGCCTGATTGCCAGCGTGCTCTATGCCTTCCCGCCCACCGTGCGCAACACCATGCTCGGCCTGCGCCGCGTGCCCCAAGAGGTGATCGAGGCGGGCCTCATGTCCGGCGCCACCGCGCCCCAGCTTTTCTGGCGCGTCCGCGTGCCAAGCGCCATGCGCCAGATCCTGCTGGGCGTGAACCAGACCACGATGGCCGCCTTCTCCATGGTCATCATCGCCTCGATCATCGGCGGCACTGCCGATATTGGCTGGGAGGTGCTGTCGACCATGCGCAAGGCGCAGTTCGGCGAAAGCCTTCTGGCGGGCATCGTCATCGCCCTGATGGCCATGGTGATGGACCGGATCACCGCCGCCGCCGCCACGGCCGAGCCGAAGGAGCCGGTGCTCGACGAGAGCTTCGCCTCGCGCCACCGGATGTGGCTGATCGCGGCCGGGCTGGGCGTGGCCGTGGCCCTGCTGGCACAGGTGCTGCCGTTCCTCAATGAATACCCCTGGTCATGGGAGATCTTCCCGGCCCGCTACCTCAACGACGCGGTGACCTATATCGTGGTCGAGTTCGCCGAACTGATCTCGATGATCAAGACGGCGGCCTTCTTCTTCGTCATGCTGCCGGTCAAGATCGGGCTGCAGGAAACCATCTCGCCCTTCACATGGGGGTTCGAGTTCACCACCGCGCTCAAGCTGGCCTATGCCGCGGCGGCCATCGCGCTGATCGGGCTGACCGCGTGGCGCCGGGGCATGATGGCGGCGCTCTTCGTGGCCTTCTGCGCGACGCTGCTGTTCTTCGGCCTGACCCGCCTGCCATGGCCCACCCTGCTGGCGATGGCGACCCTGCTGAGCTGGCAGCTCTCAGGCCCGAAACTGGCGCTCGGCACCTTCCTGGGGCTGGGGTTCATCATCATCTCGGGCGTCTGGCCACAGGCGCTTCTGTCGATCTACCTCTGCGGGCTGGCGGTGCTTCTCTCCTTCGCCATCGGCGCCAGCCTCGGCATCCTCGCCTCGGAATTCGACGGGCTCTCCGCAATCCTCCGCCCGGTCAACGACACGCTGCAGACCATGCCGCTCTTCGTGCTGCTGATCCCCTTCCTGATGATCTTCAAGATCGGCGAGTTCACGGCGTTGCTGGCGATCATGGCCTATGCCATCGTGCCCGCCATCCGCTATGCCGAGCACGGGCTGCGCAACATCCCCGCCCACGTGATCGAGGCGGCGACGGCGATCGGCTGCACCCGGCGGCAACTGCTGTGGCGGGTCAAGCTGCCGCTCGCACTGCCGGTGATGATGCTGGGGCTCAACCAGACCATCATGTTCGGCATCGCCATGCTGGTCATCGCCGCGCTGGTGGGCACCAACGGGCTGGGCCAGCGGGTTTATATCGGGCTGGGCGACGGCGATTTCGGCGTCGGCATCGTGGCCGGGCTGGGCATGGCGATCATCGCGATGATCGCCGACCGGATGACCCAGGCCTGGAGCCGGAAGCGCCAGCAGGAGCTGGGGCTGTCCTCGGAATGAGAAGGTGATCCCATGCTGAACTCTGAGGAGTATCGCAGGCAGGACGCGACCGGCCTTGCCGCGCTGGTGCGCAAGGGCGAGGTCAGCGCGGCCGAACTGCTCGACGTGGCGCTGGCCGAGATCGACCGGCTGAACGGGCTGAACGCCGTGGTGGCCCTGAACGAGGGGGCCGCGCGGGAGGCGGCCGAGGCGGTGGGCCATGACGCTCCCTTCGCCGGGGTGCCCTTCCTGGCCAAGGACATCAATGTCGACGTGGCCGGGTTCCGGACCACCCATGCCTGCCGCTTCTTCGCCGATGCGCCTGAAGCGGTGGAGGACAGCGCGCTGGTTCGCCGCTGGCGTGCCGCCGGGCTGGTCATTCCGGGCCGCACCAACACGCCGGAATTCGCCACCGATTACGGCTGCGAGCCGGAACTGTTCGGGCCCACCGCCAACCCGTGGGACCGCACGCGCACCCCCGGCGGATCGAGCGGCGGGGCTGCCGCCGCCGTGGCTGCCGGCATGGTGCCCATGGCCCATGCCAGCGATTCCGGCGGCTCGATCCGGGTGCCGGCGGCCTGTTGCGGGCTCTTCGGTTTCAAGCCCTCGGGAGGGGTGATCGCCAGCGGTTCTGCCATGGGCCCGCTGGTGGGCGGGATCAACGTGGATCACGTGGTCTCCCGCACGGTACGCGATTCCGCCGGGATGCTCGCCGCCACCGCCGCGCCGGAAGCGGGTCAGCCGATGCCGTGGCGGGGCCTGCCTGACGATCTGGTGACTGCGCTTTCGCAGGCGCCCGAGGGGCTGCGCGTGGGCGTTATCCTGACTTCTCCCGCCGGGCACGACCCGGACCAGCCGACGCGCGAGGCCGTTGAGAACGCCCGTAAACTGCTCGAAAGCCTCGGCCACCGGACGGAAGAGTTTGCCTGGCCCGAGGATGTCGACCCCTACGATTGCGCGCTGCCCTTCTGGGCCAGCGAGATTGCCGCCGTGGTCGAGGCCCGCGCCGCCGCGTTGGGAAAGCCGCCGGGCAAGGGCGACCTCGGCCCGCTGGTGCAATGGTCGGTCGATCAGGCCCGGCGGCTGACCTCGGTCGACATGGTGCAGGCGCGGATGCGCATGACCGCCATCCGCCGCAAGATCGCCGGGGCCATGGCCGGGCTCGACCTGCTGCTCCTGCCGGTCCTGACCGAGCCGCCGCTGGAAACCGGGCTGCTGACCGATCTGGTCAACGACGATATCGATGCCTGGGCCGAACGCTCCTTCCGCTTCGCGCCCTATACCGAGATTTTCAACGTCACCGGCCAGCCCGCCATGTCGGTGCCGCTCTACCAGCACGACGGCCTGCCGCTGGCGGTGCAGATGGTGGGGCATGTGGGCGCCGACGCCCTGATGCTCCGCCTTGCCCGGCAGTTGGAAGAGGCGGCGCCGTGGTTCGACCGCCGCCCGCCCGCGCCTGACTGACCATCAACCAAGGACGCCCCGAATGACCCTGTCGCCCATCGAAGACGACCTGCTCGCTCCGCAGGACTGGACCTTTCCGGTGCCCATTGCCTATGGCCCGGGCCGCCTGTCGGAAATGGGCACGCGCTGTGCCGCGATGGGGCTCAGGAACCCGCTGATCGTCACCGACCGGGGCAGCCGCGACCTGCCCTTCATCGGCGGGCTGCAACAGGTGCTGGCCGAGGGCGGCCTCGCCTCCGACGTCTTCTCCGGCATCTCCCCCAACCCGCGCGACGACGAGATCGGCGCGGGCCGGGCTATGTTCCGCGACGGTGGGCATGACGCGGTGATCGCCATCGGCGGCGGCAGCGCCATGGATGGCGGCAAGGCCGTCTGCCTGACCGCCACCAACGCCATCGACCTGTGGGATTTCGACTTCGACAAGACCCCGCCCGACATGACCGGCCAGCCCGCCTTCCCGCCGCTCCTCACCATCCCCACCACCGCCGGTACCGGGGCCGAGACGGAAAGCACCGGCATGGTCACCCATGTCGAGCGCGGCATGAAGCTCTGCGTCTGGCACCCCGCCCTGAAACCGAGCCTCGCCCTGCTCGACCCCGAGCTCACCGTCGGCCTGCCACAGACCCTCACCGCGTGGACGGGCGCCGACGCCCTGACCCACGCGATCGAGGCCTATTCCGTCCCCGGCTTCAACCCGCTCTGCGACGGGCTCGCCCTCCAGGCCCTCACCCTCATCGGCAAACACCTCCCCACCGCCGTGGCCGAACCCGACAACCTCGTCGCCCGTGGCGGCATGCTGGCGGGCTCCTGCCTCGCTGGGATCGCCTTCCTCAAGGGGCTTGGGCTGGTCCACGCCATCTCGCACATGGTCGGCGCCGAGTACGACACCCAGCACGGCCTGACCAACGCCGTCATCCTGCCCCTCGTCCTGCGCTTCAACCTGCCGGTGCTGGGCGACAAGCCCACCCGCATGGCCGAGGCGATGGGGCAGGGGGCGCTCTCTCCCGAGGATTTCGCCGCCCATGTCGATGCGATTCTCGACGGCCTGAACATCCCCCGAACGCTCACGGAAATCGGCGTGGCCGAGGATTGCGCCCCCCGCATCGCCGCCAAGTCCATCCAGGACGTCGCCGCCACCACCAACCCCCGCCAGGCGACCGAGGCGGAGATCGCCGCCCTCATCGACGCGGCCCTCGTAAAGGCCCGCTAACCCAGGTCGAAATACGCCGCGTCCGCGCCCGCCAGAACCTGCGACACCTCCGCCGACCGCTGGCGCTCGCGCCAGCCGGCATCCACCACGATCGGCGCCTCCTCCGCCACCAAAGGCGCCCGCCCCCGGATCAGATCCGCCGCCCGCTCGGCCAGCATCAGCGTCGGCGCATTGAGATCCCCTGCCGTCGCCTGCGGCATGATCGAGCTGTCGACCACGCGCAGCCCCTCGACGCCGCGCAACCGGCACTCCGGATCGACCACCGCCAGCGCATCCGTGCCCATTCGGCAGGTGCCGCAGGGGTGATAGGCGCTCTCCACCTTCGCCTTGATGAACGCGTCCAGCGCCTCGTCCGACTGCGCCTCCGGCCCCGGTGCCAGCTCCTCGCCGCGGTACGGATCGAACGCCGCCTGCGCGAACACCTCCCGCGTCAGCCTGATCCCGGCGCGCATCTCCTGCCAATCCTCGGGATGGCTCATGTAATTGAACCGCACCTTCGGCGGCCCGTCCGGCCGCTCGGCATCCAGCCGCACCCAGCCCCGGCTCTTCGACCGTTTCGGGCCCACATGCACCTGGAACCCGTGCCCCTCGGCCAGGGTCGTCCCGTCATAGGAAATCGCGATCGGCAGGAAATGCATCTGCAGGTCGGGATAGCTCACCCCCGCCCGGCTCCGGATATGCGCGCCCGCCTCGAAATGGTTCGACGCGCCCAGCCCCTTGCGCGTCAGCAGCCATTCCAGCCCGATCCGCGCCTTGGCCAGCGTCCCTTGCGCGGAATAGAGCGTGATAGGTTGGGTACAGGCCTGCTGCACGTAAACCTCGAGGTGGTCCATCAGGTTCTCGCCCACGCCGGGCAAATCGTGCCGAACCTCCACGCCCGCCGCCTGCAACTCCTCCCCCGGCCCGATGCCGGAGCGCTTGAGCAGGACAGGCGACATGATCGAGCCCGACGAGACGATCACCTCGCGCCCCGCCATGGCGGTCCGGACCTCGCCGTTATGGCGGTATTCCACCCCGGTCGCCCGCCCGCCCTCGAATATCACGCGCGTCGCCTGCGCATAGGTCTTCACCCGCACGTTGCCGCGCGCCATCGCCGGGCGCAGGTAGGCCCTTGCCGCCGAACAGCGCACGCCGCCGCCCACGTTCATCTCCATCGGGCCAAAGCCCTCGTGCTGGCGGTCGTTCATGTTGGCGCTGCGGGCATATCCCGCCTGCACCCCGGCCTCGATGAAGGCCGCGTAAAGCGGGTTCGCCTCGGCCCCGCGCGTCACGTCGATCGGCCCGCCCCGCCCGCGCAACTCGCCCGCGTCGCCGGCATTCTCCAGCCGCTGGAAATAGGGCAGCACGCTGGTCCAGCCCCAGCCCGTTGCGCCCCGCGCCGCCCAGAGCTCGTAATCCATCGGGTTGCCCCGGACCCAGCACATCCCGTTGATCGAGGATGAGCCGCCAAGCCCCTTGCCCCGCGGCAGGTTCATCCGCCGCCCGTCGAGATGCGGCTCGGGCTCTGTCCGGAAGCCCCAGTTGAACCGCTTGGTGTTCATCGGCATCGACAGCGCAGCGGGCATCCGCACGATCAGCGAGCGGTCGTCGCCCCCGGCCTCCAGCACGAGGATGCGTACCGACGGATCCTCGCCCAGCCGGTTGGCCAGAACGCAGCCGGCCGAGCCGGCCCCGACGATGATGTAATCGTAATCGCTCATCTGTCCTGCCGGCCGATCATGACGAAATACTTGATCACCGTCCCGGGCTGGTGCCACGTGCCGGTGAACCCCTTGGGCAGCAGGAAGGCCTGCCCCAGCCCGAACCTGTCGCGCGTGCCGTCCGGGTAGATCAGCTCGATATGCCCCGCGATCAGGTACATGAACTCGTCGAATTCGTAATCGGTGATCTCGTCCGTGTAGGGCTCGCATTTCCACGTGCCCGCGCGGACATGGGGCGAGGGGCGGTCGACCACGAGGTTCTCCCACTCGGTCGGCGCGGCCACGTCGGGGCCGCTCATCTCCATCTGCCGGGGCGGGGCGGCCAGCGCGTGGGTTTCGGCGTCGGTCAGGTCGATTGCGCGTATCATCGGCGGGCCGCTTCCTCTCGATTGGTCCTGTGACGGAAAGCTTAGGGGAACCGAAACTGGCTGTCATGGTCTGGCGATGGTTCACACATGAAAAATTAGATTGAGCGCTCACTCAAATTCTGGCTACACTGCGGGCGCAGATACCCCCTCTCAGCCCCGGAAAGGAACGCCCGATGAAACCGATCCAGCCCAGCGAACGGAAGACCGCGAATATCCGCGACGACGCGGCCTATACCCCCTACACCACCACCGGCGGGCCGGAGGCGGGCACCTCCTACATCAAGCTCAACCCGCATACCGAGCGCGACACCGGGTTCTACATCTACCGCATGGAGCCGGGCGCGCGGTCGACCCCGCACCGCCATGGCGGGGCCGAGGAATTCCTGATCGTAGAGGGCGAGCTGATCGACAATGACGGGACGGTCTACCGAACCGGCGACGTGGTCTGGCTCGAGGCGGGAACCGAGCATACCTCGCATACCGAAACCGGCTGTTTGATCGCCGTTTACGCCGAGGCGTCGGAGGAATCTCCGGGCATGGCAGGTTAGGCTCCGGCCCGGTTTTCCCGGCTCGGCGCTCTCCGCCAGCGCCTTGCGATTGCACAAAAAATCAGCGTTTCCGGCCGCCAAGGCCCGCTTGGCGGGCGGCTTTGTGACGGGCTGCGCCGGGCCGGCCGGGGAGAAAATGGAAAGAATCCTTTGCCGGAATCGATATTGGCCTGCTATGGTTGATCCGAAATCGAACCATTTTGGGTAATTGGTTCAGTTATGGTCCAGAAATCGTCTGATTTCCTCTGCCCAGTTGGATTCGGCTTCGCAATAAGCCGCGAAAAAGCAGCGGTGCCAACATGGGAGTGTCAAGATGTTTTCCAGAATCTTCTCGTCCGGGCTTACGCGCCGTACGTTCCTGAAATCCACGGCGGCCACGGCGGTCAGCGCGGGTTTGCCCGGCGCGGCGCTGGCGCAGGGAGACCCGATCAAGATCGGCTTTCTCGCGCCGCTGACCGGCGCCGTGGCGGCATGGGGCAAACCGGGCCTCGACGGCTGCGAGATCTGGGCCGAGCGGGTCAACGAGGCGGGCGGCATCACGCTGTCCGACGGCGCCCACCCGGTCGAGTTCGTGAGCTACGACAACGAGTATGACCCCGCCAAGGCCCGCACCGGCGCGACCAAGCTCATTCGCGAGGATGGCGTCAGCTTCATCATGATGCTGGGCGGCGACACATGGCCGGGCGTGCAGCCCGTGGCCGACAAGACCGGGATGCTGTTCTCGACCCTGCTGCCCTCGGACCTCAGCCCTGATACGACGACGCTGATCGCACCGGCCGAGGTGCACCCGATCTACAACGTCACCGGCGTCGAATGGCTGGCCGAGAACAAGCCGGACCTGAAGACCGCCGTGATGTGCGCGCAGGACGATGCGCTTGGCCTGCCCTCAGTCGCCACCTACCTCGCCGCGTTCGAGGCCGCCGGCATCGAGATGCAGAGCGAACCGCTCCTCTTCGACCCGGCGACGACCGATTTCGCCCCCGTGGTGACCCGGCTGATCGCCGACAGCCCCGATATCGTCTGTCTCGACACCTGCTATGCCGATTACGTCCACCCGATCTGCGAACAGCTCTTCCAGCAAGGGTACGAAGGCCAGATCATCAGCTGCACGGCGGATTTCTACGACCAGATGATCTCGAAGACGTCCAAGGAATTCATGGAAGGCTTCATCTTCCAGTTCCCCGACTTCGACGACCCGGCGCTGAACTCCGACCAGGTCAACTTCGAGGACCCCAACGGCTTCTACGCCGAATACGCCGAACGCTTCCCCGGCCAGTGGGGCGCGGTCAGCTGGGAATACGCCTCGATCATGGACCTCTGGAAAGCCGCCGCCGAAAAGACGGGCTCGGCCGACCCCGAGGCGGTGATCTCCGCCATGAAGGAAGGCGGCACCGGCAAGCACGCCTTCGGCGACGCCAACTGGTGGGGCACCGAGCTTTTCGGCATCGACAACGCGCTCGTCGGCGACTGGCCCGTGGTGGTCATCGAGGATGGCAAGGCCACCATCAAGGACTTCAAGAACATCCCCGCATGGTACGACAAGCACGGCGACCTGCTGGTCAAGCACATGAAGGCCTATGACCAGATGTGGGACCAGCGCGGCTGATCCTTCTCACGTGGCACACGGTAGCGGTCCGGCACAAAAGCCGGGCCGCTCTCTACCTGCACGGAAAGACATACCCTGATGATTGAATTACTGGCGCAGACCTGCCTGAACGCCGTCTATGCCGCGAGCTACATCTCGCTCGTCGCGGTGGGGCTGGTCCTGATCTTCGGTGTCATGGGCGTGATCAACTTCGCCCATGGCGAGCTGTTCATGGCCGGCGCCTACGCGGTGGTCACCTTCTACGCCGACCTGCACCTGCCCTTCCTCGTGGCCGTCGCCCTTGGCCTCGTCTTCGTGGGCGTGCTCGGCCTGTTGATGGAACGCGCGCTCTTCCGACCGTTGCGAGACAACCCCCTGGGCGGCCTCGTCGCCTCGATCGGCTTCCTGATGATCCTGCAGGCGCTCGCCGTCATGGGCTACGGCGTCCGGATGGAGCACATCCCCCCGGTGACGCAGGAGGTGATCGTCTTCTCCGACAAGGTCCGCCTCCCCCTCTCCCGCCTCTTCGTCATCATCGCCGCCATCGTCCTTCTCGGCGCCCTCTGGTACTTCCTCAAGCGCACCAAATTCGGCTGGGCCCTCCGCGCCTCGGCACAGGACCCCGAAGCGGCCGAACTGCAAGGCATCTCGATCAACCAGACCGCCCGCATCGCCATGTTCATCGGCGCGGGCCTCGCCGGCATCGCAGGCGCCCTTACGGCACCCCTCGTCTCGGTCAACCCGCATATGGGCCACTCGGTCATCGTCACCGCCTTCATCGTCATCATCGTCGGCGGTGTCGGCAGCCTCGAGGGCGCGGTCGTGGCCTCGGTCGTCTACGCGGTCGTGCACACCTTCGTCACCACCTTCTATGACGGGGTGATCGCCGATATCGTCGGCCTCTCGCTCATGCTGCTGGTGCTGATCGTCAAGCCGACCGGGCTTTTCGGGAGTGCGGACCGTGCTTAAATACCTCCTCTGGCCCATCGCCCTTGTCGCCCTCGTCCTGCTCCCCCACGGGCTCAGCTTCTCGCAGCAGGAAATCCTCGTCTTCCTGACCATCAACGTGCTTCTGGTCAGCACCTACCGCCTGCTCACGCTGACCGGCGAATGGTCGCTGGGCCACGTGGTGATCATGGGCGTCGGCGCCTATGCCAGCGCGCTCTACACCAAGGAATTCGGGGTCTTCGTGCCGGTCTCGATGCTGCTGGGCGGCATCACGGCGGCCCTCATCGCCATCCTGCTCAGCTTCCCGCTCTTCCGGATGAAGGGGTTCTACTTCCTCATCGGCAGCTTCGCGGCGGGCGAGATCATCCGCCTTCTGTGGAAACGCTTCCGCGAACCATTCGGCGGGCCCAAGGGCATCAAGGGGATCGACCCGATGCCCGACTTCTCGATCGGCATCTACGATTTCGATTTCTTCGAACCGATCAGCTATTACTACTTCGCCGGCACCATCGTGATCCTCTGCCTCTGGATCCTCTGGCGGATCGAGAAAAGCCCCGTGGGCCTGACCTTCCACGCCGTCCACTGGCAGGACAAGCTGGCCGAGGCGTCGGGCGTGAACCTGCGCGCCTACCGCACGCTGGCCTTCGCCATCGCCTCCGGCTTTGCCGGGATCGGCGGCGCGCTGATGGCGCATTACGTGGGCACCATCAACCCCAACAGCTTCGATGTCGAGGTTATGGTTTTCGTCCTCACATGGGCTATCGTCGGCGGCACCGCCACCTTCTACGGGCCGATCCTCGGCTGCGTGCTGCTGACCGTGCTGAACGAGATCGTGCTGCGCGAGATGGGGTTCGAACAGCTGCGCCCGCTGATCTACGGCGCCATCCTCATCGCCTCGATCCTGTTCCTGCCCAACGGGCTGGAAAGCATCGTGCAACGGTTCACCCGGAAGGAGGCCAAGTCATGACCGACCTGCTGGAGGTCAGGGACCTGACCATGCGTTTCGGCGGGCTGACCGCCGTCGACCACCTCGGCTTCAAGGTGAAGCAGGGGGAAATTCACGGGCTGATCGGGCCGAACGGCGCGGGCAAGACCACCACGTTCAACATGATCTCGGGCTTCTACACGCCCAGCGGCGGGCAGGTCCTGCTGCGGGGAGAGGAAATTTCGGGCCTCAAGATGCACGAGGTCGCCCGCCGGGGCGTGGTGCGCACCTTCCAGCACTCGACGCTTTTCGCCGAGCTGACGGTGATGGAGAACGCGCTGATCGGCACGCACATGCCCTTCCGCCCCAATGTCATCGCCGCGATCTTCGGCTGGGACAAGGAGGACCGGCAAAAGGCACGGGCCCGCGCGACCGAGGCGCTGGAATTCTTCGGCATCGACCACCTCAAGGGTGAACGCGCCGGCGACCTGTCGCATGGCCACCAGCGGGCGCTGGGGCTGGCCGTGGCCTATGCCAGCCACCCCGACGTGATGCTGCTCGACGAGCCCTTCACCGGCATGAACCCGGAAGAGACCCGGCGCATGATGACCCTGATGAAAAAGCTCAGCGACGAGGGGATCACCATCCTGATCGTCGAACATGACATGCAGGCGATCATGGGGCTGTGCGACACCATCACCTGCATGAGCTTCGGCAAGTTCCTGGCCGAGGGCGGGCCGGACGAGATCCGCAACCACCCCGACGTGATCGAGGCCTATCTCGGAGGGTCGCGCCATGTTGCTTGAGCTGAAGGGCGTGTCGGCCGCCTATGGCAAGATCACTGCCATCCGCGACATCTCGATGACCGTGGACACGGGCCAGATCGTCACCATCATCGGCGGCAACGGCGCGGGCAAGACCACCACCTTGCGCGCCATGTCGGGCATGCTGCCGGTGACGGCGGGCGAGATCACGTTCGAGGGCAAGCGCATCGACGGGCTGCCGGCCAGCAAGGTCGTCGCGCACGGCATCGCGCATGTTCCGGAAGGCCGGCGCATTTTCCCAGACATGACGGTCGAGGAGAACCTGCGCACCGGGGCCTTCCTGCGCAAGGACATGGACGGGATCGCCACCGATCTCGCGACCGTCTACCGGAAATTCCCCCGCCTGCAGGAACGGCGCGGGCAGCGGGCCCAGACCCTGTCGGGCGGCGAGCAGCAGATGCTGGCCATCGGTCGGGCGCTGATGTCGAAGCCGCGCCTTTTGCTGATGGACGAGCCGTCGATGGGGCTGGCGCCCGTCATCGTCGATGAGATTGCCGAGATCATCCGCGAGATCAACCAGCAGCAGGGGCTGGCCGTCGTGCTGGTCGAGCAGAACGCCGAACTGGCGCTCGAACTGGCCGATCACGCCTATGTTCTGGAAACCGGAAACTGCAACCTGAATGGACCGGCAAGTGAGCTACATGAGAACGAACATGTCCGCGCGGCATATCTGGGGATTTGAGCGCGGCGATATCGAGATGCGCCTTGCGCGCGAGGCGGGCTGGCGCCGGTCCGAACTGGTCTGGGAACGGGCGATGGAAGCCGGCAACCGGGCGTGGGACGAGGGGCGCGTGGGCCGCGCGCGCTGGCTGTTCGGTCTGGCCGACCGGATCGCGATGATGGGCTTTGGCAAGGGCGACCCGCGCCGCGCCACGGCGCCGGCGGCCCTGGCCCGGGTTTTCGCCCGGCAGGGCCGGGTGCGCAAGGCACGGGCACGGGCCCGCCGCGCGCTGACCGAATGGGCCGGGGTCGGCGCCTTCATCGAGGCGGTGGAAATCCGCCCCCGGGCGCGCAGCTCGCTCTTCCATCTGCGGATGGAGGTGCGCCACCGCGACACGTTCCACGACAACCTGCGCACCCGCTACCGCAACTTCGCCGAGGAGACGCGCGAGACCATGGCGGGCCTCGCCGGTGACGGGCCGCTGCCCGCGCACCGCCATTTCGGCCGCTGGCGGGGCGAGCGGCCTTCGATCTTCGACGACACGCGCCGGGTTCTGTCGGCCTGCCTGCTGATCCCCGATCCGCCCGGGGGCTGATGCGGGCGTCGGTCCGGCGCACCGACGTAATACCGACAAAATACCGACGTTGGATTTCGGGATTTCCGGCGGCCTTGATCCCCGCCCCGAAACCCCTACTCTCGTGCCATGCCCGACGTGCTTCTCGCCATAGTCTACGGCCTTTTCGCCGGCTTGATGATCCCCGCCGGGGGGTACTTGGCCAGCATCGAACGCATCCAGCCCAACTGGCTGGAAGAAGAGGTCCGCCACAGCGTCATCGCCTTCGGCGGCGGCATCCTCGTCTCGGCCGTGGCCTTCGTTCTGGTCCCGCAAGCCCTTGAAATGCTTCCAATTTGGGTGGCTGTCCTGTCCTTCTTCGCGGGCGGCGCGATCTTTGCCCTGCTGGAACACCTGCAGAATCAGAACGCCTCGAAGAACGCCCAGTTCATCGCCATGCTGACCGATTTCGTCCCCGAAGCCGCGGCCCTCGGCGCCATGATGGCCGCCCGCACCGCCGAGGCGGCCCTGCTCGCCTTCCTCATCGGCGCCCAGAACCTCCCCGAGGCCTTCAACTCCTGGCGCGAACTGCAAGCCGGCGACCACCGCGGCCGCCGCATCATGTGCATCTTCCTGACCCTGTCTCTGCTGGGTCCGGCGGCGGTGCTGCTGGGGTATTTTTTCCTTGCGGATCAACCGCTTCTGACCGGCATGATCATGATGACGGCGGCGGGCGGCATCCTGTTTCTGACCTTCCAGGACATCGCCGTGAAGGCCCATCTGGAGCACCGCCAGGCGCCCTCCCTCGCCGCGCTGCTGGGCTTCTCGCTCGGCATGGTCGGCCACGCCCTCGTCACCCATATCGGCGGCTGACAAGGGCCCCCTTACCGGACCCAGATCAGTTGCAAGGGCGCCGGCCGCCGGGCCGCCAGCCGGACGCGCGCGATCCGTAATTTCTCTTTCGCCGCAGCAAGTTGCAGGATCGCCCGCTCGCGCCGGTCATAGACGCGCCGGATGCGCGAGCCGGGCTGGCCGATGGCCGTCTCCCCCGGCCGGGCGGCGGCGGGGAACCACGCCTTCATCTCCTGCCGGGCCAGCGTCAGGGCGCGTTCGGCCTCGAGATACCGGCGATAGGTGACGAGCAGCACGCGGCGGCGGGTTTGCAGGTCTGAATGCATCTCATGCCTCCGTAAAGACCTTGTATGCACCCCCATGATACCACAGCGCCGCAACCGCTCAAGATGCGGCCTCGTCGTGGAACCGGCGCAGGCCGATCCCCGCGTCCTTGAGCGCCTGCCGGACCGTCTTGGCGATATCGACCGCCTCGGCGGTGTCACCATGCAGGCAGATCGTGTCGATGCGGGTGTCGATCCGCTTGCCGCTTTCGGTGATGATGGCGCCCTCGCGGACCATCTCGACCATGCGCTGCCCGGCAAGCGCCGCGTCGTGGATCACCGCGCCGGGCTGGCTGCGGTCGACGAGGGTGGCGTCGTCGTTATAGGCGCGGTCGGCGAAAATCTCGTGCGCGATGGGGCAACCGATTGAACGCGCTGCCTTTTCCTGCGCGGTGCCGGCCAGGACCATGACGATCAGGTCAGGCGCGACGGACAGGGCGGCCTCGTAACAGGTGCGGGCCATGGCCTCGTTTTCCGAGGCCATGTTGGCCATCGCCCCGTGCAGCTTGAGGTGCCTGATCCTGCCGCCCGCCGCCCGCGCCATCCCTTGCGCCGCGCCGACCTGGTAGCGGACGAGGTTGGCAAGCGAGGCGGCGGGTATGTGCATCCGGCGGCGGCCGAAGCCCTGAAGGTCGGGGAAGCCGGGATGGGCCCCGAGGCCCACGCCGTTGGCGACCGCCCGCTTCATGGTTTCCGCCATGGTGTCCCAGTCGCCCGCGTGCAGGCCGCAGGCGATGTTGGCGGAGGTGATGACATCCAGCAGGTCGGCATCGCGGCCCATGACCCAAGGGCCAAAGCTTTCGCCCATATCGGCGTTCAGGTCGACGGTTCGTGACATTGTCAGGCTCCTTCAGGGTCAAGCTCGCGGCCTGCCGTCATGCCCGAGATGAGCTGGTAGGCCAGCAGGTTCGGGATGGTGGCCGGGTCGCGGATCAGGGGTTGGCGGCGTTTCGGCAGGTCGGCGATGGCCTGGGCGGCCTTGCGTTCGGCCTCGACGGCGTCTTCGAGGGTGACGAAGCGGAACCGGAGCGGCGCACCTGCCGGGGCCTGTGCGATGCGAGGCAGGTCGCAGGGCAGGACGGTGGCGATCCGGGGGTAGCCGCCGGTCGTCTGGCATTCGCTGAGCAGTACGTAGGGCGTGCCGTCGCCGATGATCTGGATGTCGCCGGGCATGATGACTTCCGAGACGATCTTGCGGCCGATCTCGGGGAGGAAGCCGTCGCCCTCCCATTTCAGTTGCACGCCCATGCGGTTGCCGCGGGTGTCGCGGGTGAAGGCGGTGTCTTCGAACCGGGTGCAGAGGTCTTGCGGGAAGGCGTCGGTGTGGATCGAGGGCAGGATGCGGATGGTGCCGCCGGCGAAGCGGGGGTCTTTGGGGAGCGTCAGGCCGGTGGTGGTGCGGTCGTCGGGGCCGAGGTCGATCTTGTCGCCGGCCTCGAGCGGCCCGCCGATCCCGGCTGCCAGGTGGGCCGAGTGGGCGCCGAGCCGTTCGGGCGGGCGGACGCCGCCGCCGACATGGAGGTAGCCGTAGGCGCCTTCGCTCGCCGTGCCGATGGTCAGCCGCGCATGGGCAGGCAAGGTGTGGCTGGCGTTCCAGGCGATGCGGGTGCCGTCGATGCTGACGGCCATCGGCGCGCCGGTCAGCGCGATGCTTGTGTCGCGGCTGGCCTCGAACTCGCCGCCCATGCCGGCCATCTCGATGGCGGTGAGGTTCGCCGATTGCCCGAGCAGCGCCGCGCCCTCGGCCAGCGCCAGCCGGTCGGCCGCGCCGCCGCGCGAGAGGCCGAGGGCGAGGTAGCCGGGGCGGCCCGTATCCTGCAGGGTCAGGCCCGGCCCGGCGCGGTGGATGGTCAGCGTGTCGGTCATGACAGCTCCGACCGCTCCGCGCCGCCGTGTGGGTCGTCGCGCATGTTCGACAGGGTTTCGGCGTCGGTCTCGGTGAACTCCACCTCGTCGCCGGGGCGCAGCAGGAATGGCTCCTCCGCCTCGGGCTGGAAGAGGCGCATGGCAGTCTGGCCGATATGCTGCCAGCCCGTGGGGGTGGCGACGGAGAAGAGCACCAGTTGCCGGATGGCGACGGCGAGCGCGCCTTCCGGGATGCGGCTGGTGAGGGTGCTTTGGCGGGGGATGTCCCAGGCTTGCGGCAATTCGCCAAGGTAGGGCTGGCCGGGGGCGAAGCCGATGGTCTGGACGCGCACGCGGGTCTGGGTGAAGTCCTTGATGGCCTGTTCGGGGGTGACGCCCGCCGCCTCTGCCGCTTGCTCAAGCTGTGGGCCGAGGTCGGTGCCGAACACCGCCGGGATGCGCCAGAGGCGGCGGCCGGAGGGCAGCGGCGCGTCGTACCAGTCGCGGTCGGAGAGCAGAGTGTCGAGCTTGTCCTTCAGTTCGCCATGGCCAAGGTGCAGCGGGTCGAAGCGCAGGTAGGCGGAGACCAGCGAGGTGGTACTTTCCTCGACCCCGTCCCAGCCCTGCCGCTCGATTTCGGCGCGGAAGGCCAGCGCGGCACGGTTGGCCGGTTCGCTCAGGCTGTCGCCGAAGCTGACCAGCATCCCGTCGACCCCCGCGGTGCGGATGCGGGGGGCGGTTTGCTTAGTGGTATCTGCGCCGCCCCCGGTCACATCCGCCCCGGCAGGTAGGTGACGATTTCCGGGAAGACGATGATCAGCACGATGGCCACGATCATCAGGCAGAAGAACGGCAGGGCCGCCACCGCGACGCTGAGGATGTCGCGGCCGGTCAGGGATTGCAGCACGAAGAGGTTGAAGCCCACGGGCGGGGTGATCTGCGACATCTCGACGACGATGACGAGGAAGATGCCGAACCAGAGCGGGTCGATCCCGGCCTCGAGCACCATCGGCATGATGACCGAGGCGGTGAGGACGACGACGGAGATGCCGTCGAGGAAGCAGCCGAGGATGACGAAGAAGATGGTGAGCGCCGCGAGGAGGGTGAAGGTCGACAGCTCCATCGCGCCGATCCATTCGGCCAGCGTGCGGGGGATGCCGGTGAAGCCCATGGCCACGGTCAGGAAGGAGGCGCCGGCAAGGATGAAGGCGATCATGCAGGAGGTGGCCATGGCGCCCATCAGCCCGTCCTTGAAGGTCTGGAAGGTCAGCGAGCCGGAGCTCCATGACAGGATCAGGGCCAGCACCACGCCGACCGCCGCCGCGTCGGTGGGCGAGGCGAGGCCGGCATAGATCGAGCCGATCACGCCGAGGATCAAAAGCAGCACCGGGATCAGCCGGCGCGAGCGGCGGAGGCGTTCGCGGAAGGGCACGTTCTCGGCTTCATCCGGCAGGCGGTGGCGGTTGAGCATCGACCAGACGGCGAGGAAGCCCACGAAGAGCGCCACCAGCATCAGCCCCGGCAGGACGCCCGCCACGAAGAGCCGGGCGATGGATTGCTCGGTCGCGACGCCATAGACGATGAGGATGATCGAGGGCGGGATCAGCAGGCCCAGCGTGGCAGAGCCCGCCAGCGTGCCGATCACCATCTTCTCGGGGTAGCCGCGTTCCTTGAGTTCGGGGATGGAGAGCTTGCCGATGGTGGCCGCCGTCGCGGCTGAGGAGCCGGAGACCGCCGCGAAGATCCCGCAGGCGAAGACGTTGACGTGCAGAAGCTGGCCGGGCAGGCGGTTCATCCACGGGGCGAGGCCGGCGAACATGTCTTCGGAAAGGCGCGAGCGGAAGAGGATCTCGCCCATCCAGATGAAGAGCGGCAGGGCGGCGAGGGCCCAGTTGTTTCCGTGACCCCACATGGTGGTGGCCATGACAAGGCCGAGGGGCGCGTTGGAGAAAAGCGCCATGCCGGCGATGCCGACGCCGAGAAGCGCCAGCGCCACCCAGAGGCCCGCCCCGAGGAAGGCAAAGAGCAGGATCAGCAGGATGACAGAGAGCAGGGTGACGGTCATGGCCGGGCGATCCTATTCGTTGAGAAGGTTTTCGCCCTTGCCCTCCCACGAGGGCGGGCGGCCGCGCAGCAGCTCGACCAGTTCGTCGAGGAGCGCGATGGACAGGATGGCGAGGCCGAGGGCCACGGGGATCTGCGGAATCCAGAGGGGGACGGAGACCATGCCGGCGCTCTTGTCGCCGAACTCGTGCGATTCCAGGACAAGCTGGATCATGTACCAGGTGGCGAAGCTCGTCATGGCGAGGGCGATGGCCGTCATGGCGATCTCGGTGCCGCGGCGGGCGCGGTCGGGCAGGTGGGTGGTGATCAGCGTCACGCGGATATGCCCGCCTTCGCGCAGGGTATAGGCGAGGCCAAGGAAGGTGGAGGCGGCAAGGAAGAAGCCGGTGAAATCGGCGTAGGAGGGGATGGTCAGCCCGACGCCGCGGCCGGTGATGGCGGCGGCAATCTTGTCGGCGAGGTTGAGGCCGACCTGCGCAAAGACCAGAAGCGTGATGGCGAGGATGAACAGGGCCGCCAGCCCGCCCGCCGCGCGGTACAGGGTGTTCAGGATGCTCCGCATGGGCATTCTCCTGTCAGGGGGTGGCCGGGCGCGGAAAGGCGCCCGGCAGGCCGGTGGCCGTTACTGCTGGTAGGCGTCGAGCAGGGCGGCGCCGTCTTCGCCCGCCTCTTCCTTCCAGTTTGCAAGCATCTGCTCGCCGATCTCGCGCAGGCCGGTCATCAGTTCTTCGGAAGGTTCGACGATGGTGATGCCGTTTTCCTCGAGCACGGCGGTCTGTTCGTCGGTTTCCTTCTGGCTCATCTCCCAGCCGCGGGTTTCGGCGGCGGCCGCGGCGTCGAGCACGGCCTGCTGGGTTTCCTCGTCAAGCCGCTGGAAGGCGCGCTTGTTGACGACGACGATGTTCTTCGGGATCCACGCCTGGATGTCGGTGTAGTGCGACAGGAAATCCCAGGCCTGCGAGTTGGCGCCGGTGGAGGGCGAGGTGATCATCGCCTCGACCCGGCCGGTGCTGAAGGCCTGCGGGATGTCGGGTACTTCGACCTGCGTGGGGGCCGCGCCGGCGAGGTTGGCGAACTCCTCCAGCGTGGCGTTGTAGGTGCGGAACTTCAGGCCGGCGAGGTCTTCGACGGAGTTGATTTCCTTGGTGGTGTACAGCCCCTGCGGCGGCCACGGCACGGCGTAGAGCGGCATCAGCCCCTGTTCGTCGAGCAGCTTGGTGACCACGTCTTTCTGGGCGTCCCACAGCTTTTGCGCATCCTCGTAGCTGGTGGCGAGGAAGGGCAGCGAGTCGGCGCCGAAGACGGCGTTGTCGTTGGCCAGCAGCGACAGGAAGAATTCGCCGATCGGCACCTGGCCGCTGCGGACGGCCTTGCTGATCTCGGGGTGTTTGAAGAGCGAGCCGGCGGAGTGGACGGTAATTTCCAGCCCGCCATCGGTGGCCTCGGACACGTCGGAGGCGAATTCGCTGATGTTGACGGTGTGGAAGGTCGCATCCGGGTAGGGGGTCGGCATGTCCCATGTCTCGGCCGAGGCGGGAAGGGCGACGGCCGTCGCAAGGGCGGCGGCGCTGAGCAGATTGGTCAGTTTCATGGTGTTTTCTCCCTGATTGATTATGGCGCAAAGCTGACGGAACGCTTGTAATTTGTCAACGTTTTGTTATTTATGCGCATATCGACAGGCCCGCCGGGGGTGGTCTCGAGGATCGGTCTCGATGCCCGGGCGGGTGTGTCAGGAAAGATCGTGGCCGGAGTTGAAAACGGCGATACGATGTGAAAACATTAACGAAACGTAAGCGTTTTCAGTGGAAAGGGAGGGTCATGTCCGGAGATGGCGACGTTGGGCGGCGGATCGTTTCGTCACGGCATCTGGCCGAGGGCGAGGGCTGGGAGATGTCGGAATTCGAGTTCGGGCTGATCATCGCCTTCAACGCGTTTTCCCGCTGGATGACGCGGTGCATGGCGGCCGCGGGGCAGGGGGATCTGAACCCGCTCGACATCCTGATTCTTCATAACGTGAACCATCGCGGGCGCGACAAGCGGCTGAGCGATATCGCCTTCCTTCTGAATATCGAGGACAATCACACCGTCAACTATTCGCTGCGGAAGTTGACGAAACATGAACTGATCGATTCCGAGAAGCGGGGGAAGGAAGTGTTCTACCGCACCTCGGCCAAGGGCGAAAAGCTGTGCGAGGGGTATCGCGACGTGCGGCGGCAGTGCCTGCTGGATGCGGGCGGCTCGGAATTGACCGGGGCTCAGATGCGTGACCTTGCGCGAACGCTCAGGTCTTTATCGGGACAATATGACCAGGCGAGCCGGGCGGCGGCGTCGCTTTGAAAGGCGGTCACGGCTAGGTCAGGGGAGCCCGCCGAGGGCGGAGGAGAGGTCCTGCGCGGCCTGCATCACGGCGCGGCTCAGCTCCTCGGTCTTGTCCTCGGAGACGCGGCTTGTAGGACCGGAGACGGAGAGGCCGGCCACGGCGGTGCGGCTGTGGTCGAAGACGGGGGCGGCGATGCAGCGCATGCCTTCGTTGCGTTCCTCGGCGTCGATGGCGAAGCCCTGTTCGCGGATGGTGGCGAGGTCACGGGCGAGGCTTGCCGGATCGGTGAGGGTGTTGGCGGTGAAGGCCTGCAAGGGGTGGCTGGCCAGCACCTGCGCCACCCTGTCGGGGGGCATCTGGGCCAGCAGCACCTTGCCGATGCCCGAGGAATGCATCTCGGCCAGCGTGCCGGGCGGGAAGAAGGCGCGGATGGTGGCGTTGGTCTCGACCTGGCTGAGGAACAGCACCTGCCCGTCCTGTTCGCGACCGAGATTGGCGGTTTCGCCGGTCTGTTCCATCAGGCGGCGCAGGATCGGGCGGGCGCGTTCAACGAGGCTGGTGCGGCGGAGGAAGCCGGCGCCGATCACGAAAGCCTGCGGGCCGATATGCCAGAGCTGTTCGCCGGGGTCGAATTCGACGAGGCCGCGGGTCTCGAGCGTGACGAGCACGCGGTAGACCGTGGCGGGCGACTGAGTCAGGTCATCGGCCAGTTCGGTCAGCATCCGGCCCTTGAAGCGGCTGAGATGCTCGAAGACCAGCATCGCCCGGTCGAGCGACTTGATGGTGTTCTGTTCGGTCTTGTCGTCCCAGCCGCGCGGGCGGCCGCGGGCGCGGCGGTTGGGGCTGTCGGTTTCCTGCGCCATATGAAAAACGCCTTCGCATCGTGAAAAATGTCAACCGATTGATAATCCGGGAATTTCGGCGTTTCCAGTTTTTCTGAAACCCGTTTTCAAAAAAATTTTCATTTGGCTCGCCCGTTGCTAGCGTCCCGGTCAGGCGATGGAGGAGCCCATGATGAGCTTGCAGAACCCGGTTTTCATTCCCGGCCCGACGAACATTCCCGAGGCGCTGCGCAAGGCGTGCGACATGCCGACGATCGACCATCGCTCGGCCGTGTTCGGCGAGATGCTGCACCCGGTCAGGGGCAAGGTGCGGAAGATTTTGAAGAGCGAGAGCGCAGAGGTGTTCCTGTTCCCCTCGACCGGCACGGGCGGGTGGGAGACGGCGCTGACCAACACGCTGTCGCCCGGCGACAGGGTACTGGCGGCAAGGAACGGCATGTTCTCGCACCGGTGGATCGACATGTGCGAGCGGCACGGGCTGGACGTGCAGGTGGTGGAGGTGCCGTGGGGCGAGGGCATTCCGGCAGAGCGGTTGGGCGCGGTTCTGGCGGCGGACCGGGGGCAGCGGATCAAGGCGGTGCTGGCCACGCATAACGAGACGGCGACCGGAGTGCGGTCGGATATCGGGGCGTTGCGGGCGGCGATGGACAAGGCCGGGCATCCGGCGATGCTGTTCGTTGACGGCGTGTCGTCGATCGCGTCGATGGAGTTCCGGTTCGACGACTGGGGTGTCGACGTGGCGGTTGCCGGGTCGCAGAAGGGGTTCATGCTGCCGGCCGGGCTGGCGATCACCGCGTTCAGCCGCAAGGCGCTGGCGGCGGTGGAGACGGCGCGGCTGCCGCGGACCTTCTTCGACATTCGCGACATGGAGAAAGGCTATGCGCAGGGCGGGTATCCGTACACGCCGCCGGTGGGGCTGATCAACGGGCTGAACCTGGCCTGCGACATGCTGCTGGCGGAGGGGATGGCGCAGGTCTTTGCCCGCCATGCGAGAATTGCCGACGGGGTCAGGGCGGCGGTGCGCGCCTGGGGGCTGGAGCTGTGTGCCGCGGGGCCGGAGCTTTGGTCGGACACGGTGAGCGCCATCCGGACGTCGGCGGGGGTGAATGCCAGCGATATCGTGGCGCGGGCGGCCGAGGTCTATGGCACGGCCTTCGGCACCGGGCTGGGCGAAGTGGCGGGCAAGGTGTTCCGGATCGGGCATCTTGGCAGCCTGACGGATGTCATGGCGCTGAGCGGGATTGCGACGGCGGAGATGTGCATGGCGGATATCGGGATGGATATCCGGCTGGGCTCGGGCGTGGCGGCGGCGCAGGAGGTGTATCGGGCCTCCGCAGGCGCAAGGCAAAGGGAGGCCGCGTGATGAAGGATGTTAACAAGTCGTTAATCCCGAACAAGTCGTTAATACCGGGGTTCGACGACATGCTGGCGGCGCATGACCGGATCGGGCCGTATATCCATCGGACGCCTGTGTTGACATCTTCTTACCTCAACGACCTGACCGGGGCGGAGCTGTTCTTCAAATGCGAGAATTTCCAGAAGGCCGGGGCGTTCAAGGTGCGGGGGGCGACGAATGCCGTGTTCGGGCTGCCCGACGATATGTTGGAGAAGGGTGTCTGCACCCATTCCTCGGGCAATCACGCGCTGTCGCTGAGCTATGCGGCGGGGCGGCGGGGGATTCCCTGCAACGTGGTGATGCCGCGCACCGCGCCGCAGGCCAAGAAAGATGCCGTGCGCGGCTATGGCGGGACGATCACCGAGTGCGAGCCCTCGACCAGCAGCCGCGAGGCGGTGTTTGCCGAGGTGCAGGCGCGGACAGGGGGCGATTTCGTGCATCCCTATAACGACCCGCGTGTCATTGCCGGGCAGGGCACCTGTGCGCGGGAGCTGATGGCGCAGACCGGCGGGCTGGACATGGTGGTGGCGCCGATTGGCGGGGGCGGCATGATCTCGGGCACCTGCCTGACGCTGTCGGAGCTGGCGCCGGATGTGCAGGTGATTGCCGCCGAGCCGGAGCAGGCGGACGATGCCTATCGCAGTTTCCGGGCCGGGCGCATCATCGCCGATGACGCGCCGGAGACGGTGGCGGACGGGCTGAAGGTGCCGCTGAAGGATCTGACATGGCATTTCGTGTCGACCTATGTGCGCGACATCCTGACCGCGTCGGAGGAGGAGATCGTGGAGGCGATGAAGCTGACATGGAAGCGGATGAAGATCGTGATGGAGCCCAGCAGCGCGGTGCCGCTGGCGACGATCCTGAAGAACAGGGAGCGGTTCGCGGGCAAGCGGGTGGGCGTGATCGTCACCGGCGGGAATGTTGATCTGGACAAGCTGCCGTGGATGGCGGGCTGAAGCCCGCCCTACGGGACATGTGATGACTGGCCCAGGGGCTGTGCCCCGGGCGTCTGCCTGAATGGAGAAGAGAGATGAAAGACGTGAGCAACCTCGACGAATTCGACGTGGGTTTCGACATTCCGGCCAAGCCGGGGATGAACGAGGCGGAGATCCAGACGCCGTGCCTGATGCTGGACCTCGACGCGCTGGAGCGGAACATCCGCAAGATGGGCGACTATGCCAAGGCGCACGTGATGCGGCACCGGGTGCATGGCAAGATGCACAAGTCGGTGGACGTGGCGAAGCTGCAGATCGAGCTGGGCGGGGCCTGTGGGGTGTGTTGCCAGAAGGTGAGCGAGGCGGAGGTGTTCGTGCGTGGGGGCATCGGCGATGTGCTGGTGTCGAACCAGGTGCGGGAGGCGGCCAAGATCGACCGGCTGGCAAGGCTGCCGAAGCTGGGCGCGCGAGTGCTGGTTTGCGTGGATGACCCGGCCAACGTGGGCGAGTTGTCGGCCGCGGCGGAAAGGCACGGGACGGAGATCGAGTGCCTTGTCGAGATCGACTGTGGCGCCGGGCGCTGCGGGGTGACGACGACGCCGGAGGTGGTGGAGATCGCGAAGGCGATTGATGCCGCGCCGGGGCTGAAGTTTGCGGGCATTCAGGCGTACCAGGGGGCGATGCAGCATCTGGACGCCTACGAGGACCGGAAGGCCAAGATCGACATTGCCGTGGCGATGGTGAAGGACGCGGTGGAGGCGCTGAAGGCCGAGGGGCTGGAGTGCGATATCGTCGGCGGGGGTGGTACGGGCTCGTATTATTTCGAGAGCGCTTCGGGGGTGTATAACGAGCTGCAATGCGGGTCGTATGCGTTCATGGATGCGGATTACGGGCGGATCCTCGATGAGAATGGCCGGCGGATCGACCGGGGGGAGTGGGAGAACGCGCTCTTCCTGCTGACCAGCGTGATGAGCCATGCCAAGCCCGACAAGGCGATTGTCGATGCCGGGCTGAAGGCGCAGTCGGTGGATAGCGGCTTGCCGGTGGTCTTCGGGCGAGATGACGTGGAATACGTCAAGTGCTCGGATGAGCATGGCGTGGTGGCCGACCCGGATGGGGTGCTGGCCGTCAATGACAAGCTGAAGCTGGTGCCGGGGCACTGTGACCCGACCTGCAACGTGCATGACTGGTACGTGGGCGTGCGGGGCGGCAAGGTCGAGGTGGTCTGGCCGGTGTCGGCCCGCGGTTTCGCGTATTGATCGGGGGCCGGGGATGATCATTGTACCGGAGCGGGAGATTGCCGAGCTGATGACGCGGGAGGCCGCGTTCGAGGCGGTCGAGCGGGTGTTCGCGGCGATGGCGGCGGGGGAGGCCTATAACTTCCCCGTGGTGCGTGAGGCGATCGGGCATGAGGACGCGCTTTACGGCTTCAAGGGCGGGTTCGACCAGTCGGCGCTGACGCTGGGGGTGAAGGCCGGGGGGTACTGGCCGCATAACCTGGCGAAGCGGGGGGTGATCAATCACCAGTCGACGGTGGTGCTGTTCGATGCGGATACCGGCCGGGTCCATGCGATGGTGGGCGGCAACCTGTTGACGGCGCTGCGGACGGCGGCGGCGTCGGCGGTGTCGATCCGGTACCTGGCGCGGGAGGATGCGCGGGTGCTGGGGATGATCGGCGCGGGGCACCAGGCGGCGTTCCAGTTGCGCGCGGCGCTGGAGCAGCGGCGGTTCGAGAAGGTGATCGGGTGGAATCTGCATCCGGAGATGCTGCCGAACCTGGAGAAGGTGGCGGAAGAAGCGGGGGTGCCGTTCGAGGCGGTCGAGCTGGGGGGCATGCGGGAGGCGGATGTGATCATTTCGATCACCTCGTCCTTCGAGGCCATTCTCGGGGCGGATCAGGTGGCGCCCGGCACGCATGTGGCCTGCATGGGCACGGATACCAAGGGCAAGCAGGAGGTGGCGCCGGAATTGCTTGCGCGGGCTGTTGTTTTTACCGACGAGGTGGCGCAGGCGGTGTCGATCGGCGAGGCGCAGCATGCGGTGGCGATGGGGCTGATTGGCGAGGGGGATGTTCAGCAGCTCGGGGCGGTCATCAACGGGGCGCATCCGGGGCGGCAGAGTGCGGAGGAGATCACGCTATTCGATGGCACCGGCGTGGGGTTGCAGGACCTGGCGGTGGCGTCGCGGGTGGTGGAGCTGGCGCAGGCGCAGGGGCGGGCTGTGGTGGTGGATTTTTGAGGGGCGGCCTAGCCGAAGGTGTGGCGCTATCCGGGTGACGCGGACGTTGACACCTGACCGGAAACTGCCATCCATGAGGCATGGATATCCATGCTATCTTCGATGAGAATTTTTCCGGTCCTCCGGCCGAGGCGGCATGGATCGTCGAAAGCGCGGCCAACCGAGAGTGGTTTGCGGCGGCGAAGGGTCAACTTCATCCCGACAGCGCGATTTTTTCGCTGGAACAGTATCGTTCGGTCGAAACTGCGCTGTGCCACGTGGTTTGGGGGATCGAGGAGCATTTCCCAAAGTGGCGGAGGATAATCGTTCTCGGTCTGGCGCCCACCTTTTCGGTGCCCATGGAGATTGAGCGGGAAGGGCGCTGGGAGAGGCGGACGGATGGCTTCGTTCTGTATCGAACTTGAGCGTCGGCTAAGGTTGCACCGTGCTAAACGAAATCACCCCCGCAGTTTCCTGCGAGGGTAACTTCAGTGTCAGGCCAGGTCGCTAGACCCGAAACGGATCACACCATCGAGCAGTCCTTGGCGTAGCTGTCTTCCATCGCTTCCTCGATCACGCTTTCGGAGACGGCGATATAGTTGCCGTCCTCGTCGGTCTCGACCGTGGCGAGGTACATCGACTGGATCGGGTGCTGGTTGGTGTTGAATTTGAAGTCGCCGCGGACGGAGGCGAAATCGGCCTCGCGCAGGGCGGCGCGGAAGGCGTCGGTGTCGTCGAGGTCGTCGACCTTGGCCGCGGCGCTGTCGATCAGGCGGACGGCGTCATAGGCCATGGCGGCGAAGTCCGACGGCGGCGAGTCGTACTTGGCGCGGAAGGCCTCGACGAACTCCTGGTTGGCGTCGTTGGGCAGGTCGATCGTCCATTGCGCTGCGCTTTTCAGGCCCAGCCCGGCCTCGCCGATGGCGTTGAGGGCGGCGCCGTTGAAATAGGTGAAGGCGCTGTAGAGAGGCGTGTCGTCCTTGAGGCCGGCCTGGGCGTATTGCTTGACCCACTGGATGCCGAGCCCGCCGGGGTAGAACACGAAGACGGCGTCGGGATCGGCCGATTTCACCTGTGTCAGCTCGGCGGAGAAGTCGGTTTGTTCCAGCGGCGTGTAGATCTCGCCCACGATCTCGCCGGTATAGGTGCGCTTGAAGCCTTCGAGAAGGTCGCGGCCGGCCTGGTAGTTGGGGGCGAGGATAAAGGCGGAGCCGACGCCCTCGTCCGAGAGGTGGGTGCCCACGGCCTCGGCCAACTGGTCGTTCTGGAAGGGCACGGCGAAATAGTTGGGGTCGCACTTGTCACCCGCAAGCGGCGCGGGGGCCGGGTTGGGGCTGAGGACGATCTTGCCGGCGCGGGTGATGGGGCGGTGGATGGCCATCATCACGTTCGAGAAGGACGAGCCGATGACCACGTCGACATCTTCCGAGCGGGTCAGGCGTTCGGCGGCTTCCTTGCCGACATCGGGCTTGCGCTGGTCGTCCTCGTAGATGAACTCGGCCTCCTTGCCGCCAAGCTTGCCATCCAGCATTTCGAGGGCGAGGTCGGCGCCCTTCTGCATCTCCTGTCCCAGCACCGAACCGGGGCCGGAGAGCGACAGGATGAGGCCCACCTTGACCTTGCCTTCCTCGGCAAGGGCGGGGGCGCCAAGGCTGGCGGCGGCGAGCGCCGTGACAGCCAGCAGTTTCGTGAGATTGGTCTTCATGGTGGTCGTACTCCCGTTGTTGAGGTCGTCTTTGGTCTTTCGGTCCTCTTTTGCCGCGTGGGGTTGGTCCCGGGTGCGGCATGGTCGGGCGGCCCGGTCAGGCCGCCGTGCCGAAGCCGCCGCCGCCCGGTGTCTCCATCACGAAGACGTCGCCCGGGCCGACTTCGGCCATGTCGTTGCCTTTGAGGTCCTCGACCGTGCCGTCGGCGCGGCGGATGGCGTTGCGGCCGCAGGCGCCGGGCCCGCCGCCCTCGGCGCCGCGGGGCGGCACCTTGCGGTGCGAGGTCAGCACGGTGGTCGTCATCGGTTCGAGGAAGCGCACCTCGCGCCGGATGCCGTCACCGCCGCGGTTCTTGCCCTCGCCGCCGGAGCCGCGGCGGATCGAGAATTCCTCGATCCGGACCGGGAAGCGCCATTCGAGCACCTCGGGGTCTGTCATGCGGGTGTTGGTCATGTGGGAATGCACCGCGTCCGCCCCGTCGAAACCGGGCCCCGCGCCGGTGCCGCCGCAGATGGTTTCGTAGTTCTGGTAGGCGTCATTGCCCCAGACGAAGTTGTTCATCGTGCCCTGCGAGCCGGCGATGACGCCAAGGGCGCCATAGAGCGCGTCGGCGATGGACTGGCTGACCTCGGTGTTCCCCGCGATGACGGCGGCGGGGTAGACCGGGTTGATGAAGGTGCCCTCGGGGATGATCAGGTTGAGGGGTTTGAGGCAGCCCTCGTTGAGGGGGATGTCGCTGCCCACCAGCGTGCGGAAGACGTAGAGCGCCACCGCCCGGCAGATCGAGAGGGGGGCGTTGTAGTTGCCGCTGTCCTGCTCGCTGGTGCCGGTGAAGTCGATCGTGGCAGTGCGGTTGTCGCGGTCGACGGTGATCTGCACCTCGATCTTGGCGCCGCTGTCCATCTCGTAGGTGTTGCGGCCGTCGCGCAGGCGGTCAATCACGCGGCGCACGCTTTCCTCGGCGTTGTCCTGCACGTGGCGCATGTAGGCCTGCACCACGCCTGTGCCGAATTGCGAGAGCATCCGGCGCACTTCGCGGGCGCCGGTTTCGTTGGCGGCCATCTGGGCGAGGAGATCGGCGATGTTGTTGTCGATATTGCGGCAGGGATAGGGGCCGGAGGCAAGGAGGGCGCGGGTCTCGGCCTCGAGGAAGCGGCCCTGGTCGACCATCTTGAAGTCGTCGATCAGCACGCCTTCCTCGTCGATATGGGTGCTGTCGGGGGGCGCGCTGCCGGGGGTGCGGCCGCCGATATCGGCGTGGTGGCCGCGGGAGCCGACGTAGAAGAGGATTTCGGTGCCCGCCTCGTCGAAGACCGGGGTGATGACGGTGACGTCGGGCAGGTGGGTGCCGCCGTTGAAGGGGGCGTTGAGGACGAAGACGTCGCCCGCCTTCATCTTGCCGGCGTTCTCGCGGATCACGGTGCGGACGGATTCGCCCATCGAGCCCAGGTGCACCGGTACGTGGGGCGCGTTGGCGACGAGCCCGCCATCGGGGTCGAAGAGGGCGCAGGAGAAGTCGAGCCGTTCCTTGATGTTGACGGAATAGGCGGTCTTGGCGAGCGTCGCGCCCATCTGTTCGGCGATGGACATGAAGAGGTTGTTGAAGACCTCGAGCATGACCGGGTCGGCCTCTTTCCCGATATCTTCCATGCCCTTGCGGGGGATGGCGCGGTCGAGGACGAGGTTCTCGAAGGCGTCCACATGGGCGCGCCAGCCCGGCTCGACGATGACGGTGCCGGTGGGTTCGCGGATGATGGCGGGGCCGTCGACGGACTGGCCGCGGTCGAGGGTTTCGCGATCGTAGAGCGGAGTTTGCGCGGCCTGCCCGTTGGCCACCATGTCGACCGTGTCGATGGGGGTTGGCGTGCCCTGATCTGGGCGGGGGGCGCAGTCGGGCAGGTCGGGCTGGGCGCCGATGGTTTCGACGGTGAGGGCCTCGAAATAGACTTCGCGCTCGGGGTCGGCGAAGCCGTAGAGCTGGCGGTGGGCGGTCTCGAAGGTCTCGCGCATCCCGGCCTCGGGGCCGAAGGCCACCTCGAGCGTCTGGTGGGAGCCGGCGTAGCGGAGGAGGGCGCGGGTCACGCGGGTGATGTCGTCTTTCGCGCTGCCCTGTTCGGTGAGCTCGGCCTCGGCCTCGGTTGCCATTCGGTCGGCGAGGGCTTGCGCCTCGGTGCAGGAGGTGGCGGAGAGGGGTTTGTCGAACTGGCTTTGCCGCATGGCGCGGATCTCGGCGAGGCCCATGCCATAGGCCGAGAGGACGCCCGAAAAGGGGTGCAGGAAGACCTTGGACATCCCCAGCGCGTCGGCCACGAGGCAGGCGTGCTGCCCGCCCGCGCCGCCGAAGCAGTTAAGGGTGTAGGTGGTCACGTCATAGCCGCGCTCGACGCTGATTTTCTTGATGGCGCGGGCCATGTTTTCCACGGCGATACGGAGGAAGCCCTCGGCGATGTCTTCGAGCGGCATCTTCGGGTTCCCCGTCTCTTGCGCGATCTGGTCGGCCAGCGCGTCGAACTTTTCGCGGACGATTTCGGTGTCGAGCGGCTGGTTGGCTTCGGGGCCGAAGACGCGGGGGAAGTGGCCGGGCTGGAGCTTGCCGAGGAGGACGTTGCAGTCGGTCACCGTGAGGGGGCCGCCGCGGCGATAGCAGGCCGGGCCGGGATTGGCGCCGGCGCTTTCGGGGCCGACCTGAAAGCGGCCGTCGCGGAAGGAGAGGATCGAGCCGCCGCCCGCCGCGACGGTGTGGATGTTCATCATCGGCGCGCGCATGCGGATGCCGGCGACTTCCGTTTCGAGGCTGCGTTCGAAGCTGCCGGCGTAGTGGCAGACATCCGTCGACGTGCCGCCCATGTCGAAGCCGATCAGCTTGTCATGGCCTGCATGTTCGGCGGTCTTGACCATGCCGACGACGCCGCCGGCGGGGCCGGAGAGGATGGCGTCTTTCCCCTGGAAAAGCGCCGCGTCGGTGAGGCCGCCGCTCGATTGCATGAAGAGCAGGCGCTTGCGGTCATTGCCGTCGGCGCCGGCGTCGAGCGCCTCGCGGACCTGTTCGACATAGCGGCGCAGGATCGGGCTGAGATAGGCGTCGACGACGGTGGTGTCGCCGCGGCTGACCAGCTTCATCAGCGGCGAGGTGCCGTTGCTGGTGGAGATCTGGGTGAAGCCCACGTCGGCCGCGATCTCGGCGGCGCGGTTCTCGTGCGCGGGGGTCTTGTAGCCGTGCATGAAGGCGATGGCGACGGCGCGGATGCCGTCGTCATGGGCTTGCTGGAGGGCGGTGCGGACGGCGGCCTCGTCGAGGGGTTCAAGCACCTCGCCGGCGGCGTCGAGCCGTTCGGGGATTTCGACGCTGCGCTCGAAGAGCATTTCGGGGAGTTGGATATCGAGGTCGAAGATGCGGGGGCGGTTCTGGTAGCCGATGCGCAGGAGGTCGCCGAAGCCCTTGGTGATCAGCAGCAGCGTGCGGTCGCCCTTGCGTTCGAGAAGGGCGTTGGTGGCGACGGTGGTGCCCATCTTGACCGAATCGACGACGCCCTGGGGGATCGGTTCGCCCGGGGCGAGGCCGAGGAAATCGCGGATGCCCTGAACGGCGGCGTCCTTGTAGTTCTCGGGGTTCTCCGACAGCAGCTTGCGCGTCTCAAGCGTGCCGTCGGGGCGTTTGGCAACGATATCGGTGAAGGTGCCGCCACGGTCGACCCAGAACTGCCACATCTTCGAACTCTCCGGTCTCTATTCCTGAATGCCCACGGCGCGGGCGCCGGTGGATGGATATAAATATACATACAGTATAAAATTAGTAAACCGTGAAAATGCGGGGTGGAGGGCCGTAGGATTTTTCCTTGACGGAGGCCGGGGCGCATGGCACGATTAATAAAATACTAAACGTATAAAAAGGAGAGCGCGATGCGCGGCTTTCTTATCGAAGAGTACGGTGCGCCGACGTCTCACCGGATACACGACCTGCCCGAGCCGAGCCCGGGTGTGAACGAAGTGTTAATCGAGAACCACGCCATCGGACTCAATTTCCCCGATGCTCTGATGGTGCAGGGAAAGTATCAGAAACGTCCTAACCCACCGTTCGGTCCGGGGCGCGACTGCGCCGGCGTGATCAAGGCGGTGGGCGAGGGCGTTACCGAATTCAAGCCGGGCGAACCGGTCGTGGCGCAGGTATTCACGGGCGCATTCTCGGAACAGGTGATCGCGCCGCTGTCGCGCGTCTTTCACCGGCCCGAGGCGGTGTCGGCGATCGATGCGGCCGGCGCCATCACGGTGTTCAACACCGCTTACGTGGCGGTGTCGATCCGGGCGGGTGTGAAAAAGGGCGACCGGGTGGTCGTGACCGGCGCGGCGGGGGGTGTCGGCCTTGCCGCCGTGCAACTGGCCCATGCGCTGGGGGCCGAGGTGCTGGGCGTCGTGTCCTCCGAGGAGAAGGCGAAGCTGGTGCGTGACGGGGGCGGCGACGCGCTGGTCGTGACGGAGCGCGAGGAAGAGCCGCTGAAGCAGCTCTTCAAGGACAAGGTGCGCAGACATTGGGGCGACGACAAAGGCGCCGACGTGGTGATCGACACCGTGGGCGGGGCGATGTTCATCGCCGGGCTGCGGTGCCTTGGCTTTGCCGGGCGCTTGGTTGTCGTGGGCTTTGCCAGCGGGTCGATCGAGTCGGCCAAGGCGAATTACCTGCTCTACAACAATCTGTCGGTCATGGGCGCGCCGCTGGACATTCATTTCGACCACGCGCTTCAGGAGATGCGGGCGGGCACCGAATGGTGGCTGGGCCTGCTGGCCGAGGGCAAGGTGAAGGCGAATGTCAGCGAGGTGCTGCCCTTCGGCCAGTTGATGCAGGGTTTGCAGGACATTCTTGACCGCAAGGTGGCGGGCAAGCTGGCCGTGGACGTGACCACGGGATGAGCATGGCGGCCGCCTCCGACGCTGCCGCGAATGGCTTCGTGCCATTCCGCAACGATGACAGCCTGTTGGCGTTCATCGGCGAGATCGGTGTGCGGCATGATGACGGCACGGCGTGTTTCCAGGTGCGGCTGACAGAGGGCGCGCTGAACCCGCTGGGCATCCTGCATGGCGGCGCGCTGGCCGCGCTGTTCGACGTGGCGATGTACGAGGTCGCCAAGGTGGGCGGCGAGGCGGTGACGGTCTCGCAGGAGACGAAGTTCCTGTCGGCCATCCGCGCCGATGCGCCGCTTTACGTGGCCGCCGAGGCGCTGCGGGCGGGGCGGAGAACGGTGTTCTGCACCGCGCGCGCCACGCAGGGCGACAGGCTTTGCGGCCATGCCACCGCGCAATTCGCCCGGCTGGGCGACAAGGGGACCTGACCCCGAAACCCCGCGTGCCCGAGGGCGCGCCAGACAAGGAGACGCCGGCAGATGGCCAGCCTTTTCGCGGAACAGCTTCTGAACGGCATACAGCTTGGCATCCTGCTGTTCCTGATCGCCGCGGGGCTGACGCTGATCTTCGGGGTGATGGATTTCATCAACCTCAGCCACGGGTCGCTGTTCATGCTGGGGGCGTATTTCTCGGTTCTGTTCCAGGCGCTGACGGGGAGTTTCTTCCTGTCGGTGGGGCTGGCGGCGATCGCGGTGTTTGGGCTGGGGATGCTGCTGGAGGTGCTGCTGGTGCGCAATCTCTATGCGCGAAGTCACCTCGACCACGTGCTTGTGACCTACGGGTTGATCCTGATCGCGAACGAGTCGGTCATCCTGATCTGGGGCAGCGTGCCGATCTTCTCGGGCGTGCCGGAGGCGCTGGCGGGGCAGATCCCGCTGCCGTTCGGGATCGACTACCCGGCCTACCGGATGCTGGTGATAGCGGTGGGGGGCCTTGTGGGGCTGGGGCTGTTCCTTCTCATCCAGAAGACGCGGGTGGGCATGCTGGTCAGGGCCGGGGCGACGAACCGGGTGATGGTGTCGATCCTGGGTGTGAATATCTCGCTGCTCTACGCGCTGGTCTTCGCGCTGGGCGCGCTGCTGGCGGGGCTGGCCGGGGCGATGGCCGGGCCGATCCTGTCGGTGCAGCCGGGGATGGGGGAGGCGGTGCTGATCCTCTCCTTCGTGGTGGTGGTGATCGGCGGTCTGGGCTCGATCCGCGGCGCGCTTCTGGCGGCGATGATCGTGGGGCTGATCGACACGATGGGCCGGGCGTTCCTGCGCGATATCCTGAGTGCGTTCTTCTCGCCGCAGGTGGCGGGCGAGGCGGGGCCGGCGCTGGCCTCGATGCTGGTTTACATCCTGATGGCGCTGATCCTTTTCTTCCGTCCCGAGGGGCTCTTGCCCCTGCAAAGGAGGCATTGAGATGGCCGGTTCCTATCGCATGATCGA
Organism: Roseovarius sp.; assembly: GCF_040223625.1. GTDB lineage: Bacteria > Pseudomonadota > Alphaproteobacteria > Rhodobacterales > Rhodobacteraceae > Roseovarius. Next base: position 57,977 of record NZ_JAVKFX010000039.1, read on the forward strand.
AGGGATCGTGGTGCTGGCCGCGATGGTGGCGGCGGGGCCGGTCGTGGCGCTGCTGTCGGGCGATGTTTACCAGCTGGCGGTGTTCGAGCGGGCGCTGATCTATGCGGTGGCGGCGGCGAGCCTCAACATGATCCTGGGCTTCGGGGGGATGGTGAGCTTTGGCCATGCCGTCTACCTCGGGATCGGGTGCTATGCGACGGGGATATTGGCCAATGCTGATATCCTGCCGATCTGGATCCAGTTGCCGGTGGTGATGGCGGCCTCGGCCCTGGTGGCGCTGTTCATCGGGCTGATCGTGCTGCGGACCTCCGGCGTCTACTTCATCATGATCACCTTGGCGCTGGCGCAGATCTTCTATTACCTCGCGGTCAGTTCCTCCTATTTCGGGGGCGATGACGGCATGGTGATCTACGAGCGCACCACTCTGCTATGGGGCTATGATCCCTTTGACAGCTGGCATTTCTACTTCTTCGTGGCGGGGATCACGGTGCTTTGCATCCTGCTCGTCAACCACCTCGTGCGGTCGGATTTCGGGCGGCGGCTGGTGGCGTGTCGGGAGAACCCGACGCGGGCGACGGCGCTGGGCTTCAACGTGTTCGCCGTGCGGCTGGTGGGGTTCGTGCTGGCCGGCGTGATCTGTGGCATCGCCGGGTTCCTGCTGGCCAACCAGGCGGAGTTCGCGACGCCGGGCTATGGCAGTTGGCAGCGCTCGGGCGAGTTGCTGGTGATCGTCATCCTGGGGGGCGTCGGCACGCGGTTCGGGCCGGTCTACGGGGCGTTCGCCTTTGTCCTGCTGGAGAGCGTGCTGGCCGGGTACACGACGCATTGGCCGATCCTGTTCGGGCCCTTCCTGATCTGCGTGGTGCTGTTCTTTCACAAGGGTCTGGCGGGGCTTGTCGACCGCCTGATCCCGGGCCGGGCGAGGGCGGGATGAGCCATATTCTGAAACTCGAGGATATCTCCGTCAGCTTCGGGGGGATCCATGCCTTGCAGGGCGTGAACCTGCAGCTTGATCACGGGTCGATCCATGCGCTGATCGGGCCGAACGGGGCAGGGAAGACGACGCTGGTGAGTGTGCTGTCGGGGGAGCTGAAGCCCAACAGCGGCACGGTGCATTTCGACGGGCGAAGCGTGAACGGTCTCTCGACGCATGAGCGGGCAAGGCTGGGGCTGACGCGGACCTACCAGATCACCGCGCTGTTTCAGCATATCGCGGTGTGGGAGAATATCCTGTTGAGCCTGAAGGCGCGGGATACGCCCAAGGTATCGCTGATGCAGCTGCTGCGGGCCCATGCGGAGCGGCATTATGCGGCCGAGCTGGCCGAGGTGCTGAAGGATTTCGGGCTGGAGGAGAAGGCGAATGCGCTGCCCTCGGCGCTGAGCCATGGCGACCGGCGGCGGCTGGAACTGGCGATGGCGATCATTTCCAACCCGTCGATCCTGCTCCTCGACGAGCCGCTGGCGGGGCTTTCCACCTCGGACGCGGCGGAGCTGGTGGCCCTTATCCGCAAGCGTTTGAAGGGCGATGTGCCGATCCTGCTGATCGAGCATGACATGGATGCGGTGTTCGACCTGGCGGACGAGATCACGGTGCTGGTGGATGGAAGGGTGCTGATGACCGGGACGCCGGAGGCGGTGCGCCATTCGGCCGAGGTGCAGGCGGCCTACCTGTCGGAAGAGGACGATTTCTGATGCTGCAATTCCGCGATGTCTGCGCCAGCTACGAGGACAGCCAGATCCTGTTCGACCTCAGTTTCGAGGTGGAAGAGGGCTCGGTGACGACGCTTCTGGGCAAGAACGGGATGGGCAAGACGACGACCATCCGCACGCTCTTTGGCCTGACCGACCGGATCGGCGGGGATATCTACCTGGAAGGCGACCGGATCAACGGGGTGCCGACCCACGAGATCGCCAAGCGGGGCGTGGCGCTGGTGCCCGAGGGGCGGCAGGTGTTTCCGACGCTGACGGTGATGGAAAACCTGCTGGCGACCGCGCGGAACGGGCGCGACGGGCTGGAGGAAGTGTTTGATTTGTTTCCCAGATTGGCGGAACGGAAGGGGTCTTTCGGGAGCCTTCTGTCGGGGGGCGAGCAGCAGATGCTGGCGATCGGCCGGGCGCTGTTGACCCAGCCGCGGTTCCTGATCCTCGACGAGGCGACGGAGGGGCTGGCGCCCGCCGTGCGGCGCGAGATCTGGGGGGCGCTGAAGCGGCTGAAGGACCGGAACCTGACGATCCTGGTGATCGACAAGAGCCTGAAGCCGCTGTGCAAGCTGGGGGATCGGCATCACGTGATCCGCAAGGGTGAGATCGCATGGACCGGGCCTTCGGAGGTTCTGGCGAATGCGGACTCCGAGGCGCGGCGGCACCTGAGTTTGTGAAGGTTAACCGGCGGGGCGACGGGTGCGGGGCGAATCAGGGTTAAGGATTTGATTTTGCTGGAAACGCCGTGTCGGTATCACGTCGGTATTTTGTCGGTAGTGCGTCGGTGTGAATGACGGCATTTGGCCGGGTTGATGTGGCGTTCGGTGGGGGGGGTGCCAGATGTTGTGCTGGGCGCAACGCGGTATCTTCGGTCAAGGCAGAGTGCGGAGACGCGCATCGGCGGGCCGCGGGGCGGCGAACCTACGGGGGTGGCCTGGCGCTTTATGGTAGCCAAGTCCCTCCTTGCTCACGACGTTGCGCTTGCTTCTCCAAATCGCCGGACCGTCGGGGCGGCCCGGCGATGCGCGGCGGCCTTCGGCCTGGATTCCGCGCTGGTGAGCATCTGAGACGCCGCAAACCGCAGCCAACGGCATTTTCCCGCTGACGCCCGAGCACCGGCTTTCGTCCGCCGCCGGGATCGGGAACACTATGCGCCATACCAAGAGCGGGCTGGCCCCTGAGTCGCGATCCGCCAGAGCAGGAGCAGTGGAAAACCGTGTCTACCAGATACGACGAGACCCGGCATGGGGGCATGCCGGGAGAGATCATTCCTTTCCAGATACGCGGGCGGTTCCTGATGGCGCTGTCGCTGCGGGTGGATGTCGAGGCGGATGACGCGGCGTTCTATGAACGGCTCGATGCGCAGCGCGAGACGTCGCCGCAGTTCTTCGACGAGGCGCCCATGGTGATCGACCTCGGCAACGTGCCGGGCATGGCAGAGCCCGAGCGGCTGCGGGCGATGGTGGCGAAGCTGCGGGAGCGGAACCTGCGGGTGTTCGGGGTGCAGAACCCCGGCACGCTGTCGGAAGAGGCATTGCAGCAGATGGGGCTGATCCCCGTGTTGGCGGGCAAGGATGCGCCGCTGCCGGATGCGCGGAGCACCAAGCGCCGGCGGCGGGCGGCGCTGCGCGGGGTCGAGAACAAGCTGGTCCGGGCGCCGGTCAGATCGGGGCAGATGGTGGTCTGCGAGAGCGGCGATCTGACGGTGATCGGCTCGGTCGCCTCGGGCTCCGAGGTCGTCGCGGGCGGCAATATCCACATTTACGGGCGCCTGCGCGGGCGGGCGATGGCCGGCGTGCATGGCGACGAGAGCGCGCGCATCTTCTGCCAGAGCCTCGATGCCGAGCTGCTGGCGATTGCCGGGCTTTACAAGACCAGCGAAACGCTGGAGGACACGGCGCGCGACCGCGCCACGCATATCTACCTGGAAAACGAGAGACTGTGCATGGAGGTGATCGGATGACGGCCGATCTTAAGGAAAAACCGGCCTTGGGCCGGGTGATCGTGATCACGTCGGGCAAGGGCGGCGTGGGCAAGACCACGTCGGCCGCCGCGATCTCGGCGGGGCTGGCGAAGCAGGGGCACCGCACGGTGGTGATCGATTTCGACGTGGGGCTGCGGAACCTCGACATGACGATGGGCTGCGAGCGGCGCGTGGTGTTCGATTTCATCAACGTGATCCAGGGGGATGCGCGGCTGAAACAGGCGCTGATCCGGGACAAGCGGCTGGAGAACCTGTCGATCCTGCCGACGTCGCAGACGCGGGATAAGGATGCGCTGACCAAGGAGGGCGTCGAGAAGGTGCTCGACGAGCTGAAGCAGGAATTCGACTACATCATCTGCGACAGCCCCGCCGGCATCGAGCATGGCGCGCAGATGGCGATGTATTTCGCCGACGAGGCGGTGGTGGTGACCAACCCCGAGGTGTCGTCGGTGCGCGACAGTGACCGGGTTCTGGGGCTGCTGAGCAGCCAGACCAAGCGGGCCGAGAGCGAGGGGGCCGATGCGGTGAAGGCGCAGGTGCTCTTGACGCGGCATGACCCGGCCCGGGTCGAGAGTGGCGAGATGATGAATGTCGAGGATGTGCTGGAGATCCTGGCCGTGCCTCTGCTGGGGGTGATCCCGGAGAGCCAGGCGATCTTGCGGGCATCGAATATCGGTACGCCGGTGGTGCTGGATCAACCCTCGGCAGCGTCGCGGGCCTATGAGGATGCCGTGCGGCGGCTGACCGGCGAGGAGGTCGAGATGCGGATCGCGGGCGAGCGGCGGCCGGGGCTATTTCACCGGCTGTTCGGGCGGGCGTCATGAACCTGTTCGGATTTGCCCGCAAGCAACGCCGCGCGAGAAGTGCGGAGACCGCGAAGGACCGGCTGCAGATCCTGCTGGCGCATGAGCGCAGCGGCGCAGGGCGCGGCGGAGAGGCCGATTACCTGCCGATGCTGCAACGCGATATCGTCGAGGCGATCCGGAAATACGTGTCGATCGGCGAGACGGATGTGGAGGTGCGCATGGAGCGTGGCGAGCAGATGTCCAGTTTGGAGATCAACGTGGAATTGCCGTCGGAGGTGGGGTCGAAGGCGGGGTGAGGTTTTGTCTTTGTCGGCGGTGGGTTGGCACCCGCCCTACGGGGGGGGACGATACCCTTCCTGCCCGCCCCGGGCTTGACCCGGGGCCTCTTGCGGCGCGAGGTCCCGGCTCGGAGGCCGGGACGGGTTAGCCCACGGGTCGGCTCTGGCACGCGTCTGACGGGCTTTTCTGAGAGTGGGGTGACCGGGCGCTAAGCCGCGCATCGGCGGGCCGCGGGGCGGCGAACCAACCGGGGTGACCTGGCGCTTTATGGTAGCCAAGTTCCTCCTCGCTCACGACGTTGCGCTTGCCTCACCAAATCGCCGGACCGTCGGGGCGGCCCGGCGATGCGCGGCGGGCTTCGCCCTGGATTCCGCGCGGGGCGTCATGCCGAAGCATAAAGGTTACTCCGCCGCCACCTGCCCCTTGTCGCCCAGCACCGCCATCGCCGCGTCGACGATTTCCTTGTACCCGGTGCAGCGGCAGATATTGCCGGAGAGGGCGTCGCGGACCTCGGCCTCGGTGTAGCGTTTGCCGGTGGAGGCGAGTTCCGACAGGGTCATGAGCATGCCCGGCGTGCAGTAGCCGCATTGCAGGGCGAAGTTCTCGTGGAAGGCCTGTTGCAGGTCGTTGAATTCGTGGTCGGGCGTTTCCAGACCTTCGATGGTGCGGAGCTCGCGGCCCTCGGCCTGGTGGGCGAGGGTCAGGCAGGAGCGGACCGCCTTGCCGTCCATCATCACCGTGCAGGCGCCGCAGACGCCGTGTTCGCAGCCCACATGGGTGCCGGTGGCGCCGATCTCGTGGCGGAGGAAATCGCTGAGCAGCATGCGCGGCTCGGCAAAGCCTTCGACCTCTTCGCCGTTCAGGGTGAATTCGACCGAGTGTTTCTGGCCGTGTTGCAAGACCTTCATGACAGGGTCTCCTCGATGAGTTTCTGGCCGATGCGGCGGACGAGTTCGCGGCGGTAGCGGGCGGAGGCGTGGATGTCGTCGGTGCCGCCCATCTTCCAAGCCAGCCGGTTGAGGGCTTCGGGGATGTCGGCGGTGGAAAGGTCCGTCCATTCCTCGACCGTGGGCGCGTCGGAGACGCCGCCGACGCCCAGGCGCACGGTGCCCTTGTCGGCGATGCAGGCCATGGCGACGATGGCGAAGTCGCCGTCGCGACGGGCGATTTCGCGGAAGCCCCATTTGGCCGAGGACGGGAGCGACGGGAAGTGGGCGGAGATGCAGAGCTCGCCCTGTTGTTTCGCCGTTTCCAGCAGCCCGGTCTGGAATTCGCTGGCCGAGAGGGTGCGGGTGCCGGAGGCCGATTGGAGCGTCACCGTGCCGCCGAGCGTGGCGAGCAGGAGCGGCATTTCCGCCGAGGGGTCGGCGTGGCAGAGCGAGCCGCAGATCGTGCCGCGGTTGCGGGTCTGGATGTGGCCCACATGGGTCAGCGCCTCGCGGATGAGGGGCATGTGGGTGGCGAGGTCGGGGTGGTGGAAGACCTCGGCCTGCGTGGTGGCGGCGCCGACGGTGAGGCCGTCGGGGCCGATCTCGAGCTTTTTCAGGTCGGCAAGGCGGGAGACGTCGACGAGGATCGACGGCTCCGCCAGCCGCATGTTGAGCATCGCCATCAGCGACTGTCCCCCGGCGATGACGCGGGCCTCTTCGCCATGTTCGGCAAGGCAGGCGACGGCTTCGTCGATCGTGTCGGGGATGTGGATGGAGAAGGGGGCCGGTTTCATGAGTTGCCTCCGAATTTCGAGCGGATCTTGCCGAGGAGCCCCTTGCGCGGCGCGGCGTCGGGGGCCGCGCGGGCCACGAGGGCGCGGAAGAACTGGTTGATGAGAAGGCGTGCCGCGCCGGAGAGGAGGCGGCCGCCGACGGAGGCGATGGTGCCCGAGAGGTGGATCTCGTAGCGGTAGCGGACATTGGTGCCGCCCTCCACCTCGTCAAGTTCCACCCAGCCGGTGCCGCGCGAGACGCCGAGGGAGCCGTCGAGCGTGCCGGAGATTTCGACGCTTTCGGGCTTGCGCATGTTCTTCAGGCGGATATCGGCCTCGAACGTGCCGCGCACGGCGCCGACGCCCATCTTGAGCGTGCCGGTGAAGTGATCCTCGGCGTGCTTGTCGAGTTCCCTGCAGCCGGGGATGAGGGCGGCCATTTCCTTCGGATCCAGCAGCGTCTCCCAGACCTTTTCGCGGGGGGCGGGGACGAAGGTTTCGCCTTCGCCGCGCAGCGCGTCGCCGGAGAAGTCGACGGAGAGGCGTTCCTCGGTTTTCTCCTCGTCGGCCGGGGGCGCCATTTCCTCGCCGCTGTTGATCCAGCCGAACACCTTGGAGGGGGTGAGCGGCATGGTCACGTCTTCATAGTCCAGCGCGTCGGCCACAGCGTTGGCGAGGCAGACGGGGGTGGTGTACTGGTTGCCTTCGGCGATGCCCTTGGCGCCGAGGCGGGTGAAGGGCGAGGGAATGGCGACGGTGTCGACGAGCACCGGGTCGATCGCTTCGGCCGCGGTGGGGATCAGGTAGTCGGCCATGGTGCCGGACAGGAACGTGCCGTCTTCCTTGTAGACGAATTCCTCGTAGAGCGAGGCGCCGATGGCGTTGGCGAAGGAGCCGCGGATCTGGCCCTTGGCGAGACCGGGGTTGAGGATGGTGCCGCAATCGTGGGCGGTGACGTAATGGTCGACCTTCACGTTGCCGGTGTCGGGGTCGATTTCCACGCCGCAGAAGTCGAAGGCGAAGCCGTAGGCGAGCGAGGTGTTGATCTCGTCATTGGCGGTGGTGGGCGTGAGTTCGGGGGCGTTCCAGTAGGCGACCTCCCGGATGCCGGGGTCCATCCCTTCGGGGAGGGAGGAGGGCGACCAATGGGCGAGGCCGCCCACGCGGCGGAATTCGAGACCGTTATCGGGGTTCGACTTGGAGCGGATCATGCTGTCGGCGAACTCGATATCGTCCTCGGGGACGTTGAGGAAGCGGCCCGCGACCTTGGTCATCTTCACGCGCACCCGTTCGGCGGCGGTTTTCGCGGCCGAGGTGGAGGCAGGCGAGAAGCGGCAGGAATAGTTGCCGGCGGCGATGGACCAGTTGTCTTTCTGGGTGTCGGTCTCGAGGTTCACCGTGATGTCGGAGAAGTTGAGCCCGAGCTCGTCGGCGACGATCTGGGCCAGCGCGGTCTGGTGACCCTGGCCTTGCGGCGTGGAGTCGCCCACGACGTTGACCGAGCCCAACGCGTCGACCGAGATGGTGCAGGAGGCGACGGCGCCGTCCTTGGGCCCGGCCTTCTCGCGTTCTTCCTTGGTTTTCAGCGTCGAGATGTAGCCCATGTTCGACTGGCTGGGTTCGACCGCGGCGGCGAAGCCGATGCCGTAGAGCTTGCCCTCGGCGCGGGCCTGTTTCTGGCGCTCGCGCAGCCAGTCGAGCTTGCCCTGTTCGACCGAGTCCTTGACGACCTGCTGGTAATCGCCCGAGTCGATCAGGGCCCCGGCGGGGGCGCGGTAGGGGAAGGAGCCGGCGGGGATGAGGTTCTTTTCCATCAGCGCAAGCGGGTCCATCCCCAGTTCTTTCGCGACCTTGTTCATCACCCGTTCGATGGCGAAGTAAAGCTGTGGCCCGCCGAAGCCGCGCACGGCCCCGGTGGGGCATTTGTTGGTGAGGACGATGTTGTTCGTCACCTTCACGTTGGGGATGGTGTAGCAGTTGGTCGAGAGGCCGTGCATCCGGTAGATCGGCGCGGGCATCGGCGCGCGGAGGTGGGCGCCGTGGTCGTCGTAATGCTCCATCCGCAGGGCGTTGACGGTGCCGTCATCGTCATAGGCGGCCTCGATCGTCGTCACCCGGCTGGGCGCGACGGAGGAGGAGGCGTGGTGTTCGAGGCGGTCCTCGATCCATTTCAGCGGGCGGCCGGCGAGGCGGGAGGCCACGCAGAGCACCACGATATAGGGGAAGAGGGTGAGTTTCGAGCCGAAGCTTCCGCCGGAGTTGGCCGGGCTCTTGTGGCGCAGCTTGGCGGAGGGGATTTTCAGCGCGATGGCCATCACGGTGTGGACCGAGAAGGGCCCCTGGAAGTTCGAGGTGACGTCGTAGCCGCCGGTGTCGGGCTTGTATTCGGCGACGACGCCGTAGGTTTCCATCGGCGTGACCGAGTTGCGCGGGTAGCGGATGGTGATCTGGGTCTTGTTCTTGGCCGCGTCGAGCACCTTGTCGGCCTCGCCGTGGTTGAAGACGCGGTGCGAGACGCGGTTGGAGCCGGCGGCCTCGTGCAGGACGGGGGCGCTTTCCTCGCAGGCGCGGACCGGGTCGACCACGGCGTCGAGCACCTCGTAATCGACCTTGATGAGCTTGAGCGCATCCTCGGCGCGGTAGCGGTCGGTGGCGCAGACGATGGCGACGGGTTCGCCGACATAGCGGACCTTGTCCATGGCGATGCCGCGATAGTCGAGCGGGTTGGCGAAGCCGACGATCAGCGGCTTGGTGTAGGGCTTGATATCCTCGCCGGTGATGACGGCGTGCACGCCCTTGAGCTTGAGCGCCTCGGAAGCGTCGATGCCCCTGATGCGGGCGTGCGCGTGGGGCGAGCGGAGGAAGGCCGCGTGTAGCGTGCCCTTCGCGATGGGTATATCATCCATGAAGGTCGCCTTGCCGCGCAGCAAGGTCTGATCTTCGGTGCGCAGGATCTTCTGCCCTACCAGCGGTTCGCGCATTTCTGACACATCGTCCTCCATACCCGTCATGCGAGCTTGAAATTCATTAAATACTTATTGTATAATAAAGCTGGATCGTGTCAACTCGTTTGCGACGGCAATTCGTTGAAGGGCTGCAACCGGAAGGCTGGGAATGACCGAAGGATTTGATTTTAAAGTGGAAAAAGAGGTGGTCGGCCTGAGCGACGGCGGCCGGGTGGCCATTCGGCGCTGGGGCGGGTCCAGGCCCGAGCGGATCGTCCTGTCGCATGGCAACGGGCTGGCGATCGACGGGTTCCACGAGTTCGCCAGCGAGCTGATGGCCGATTTCGAGGTCGTTGTCTTCGACATGCGCAACCACGGGCAGAGCGGGCCGGGCGAGGTGATGGACAACCCCTGGCCGCGCTTCGTGGCGGATATTCCGGAGATCTACGAATCGATCCAGGGGCATTTCGGCGAGAAGCCGACGCACGGGGCGTTTCATTCGCTGAGCTCGGTCGCGACGCTGCTGGGTCAGTCGAGAACGCCGCTCGGGTGGCGGTCGCTGACGCTTTACGAGCCGCCGGTGCCGCCGGTGGCGGATGCGGGGCTGCTGGAAGAGTTCGAGGAGGCGCACCGGGGCCTGTCGCGCCGGACAAGGGCGCGGAGGCGGCGGTTTTCCGGGCCGGAGCGGCTGGTCACGTCGCTGCGCAAGTCGCCGACGTTCGGGGGCATCCCGGACGCGGTCATCGAGCGGCTGGCGGAGGCGATGCTCTACCGCGCGGATAACGACCCGGAGGCGCCTTACGAGCTGGTCTGCGATCCGGACATGGAGGCCAACACCTTCGACATCCGCCTGCCGCGGGAATGGTGGGACGGGATCGCGACTGTGCACGTGCCGGTTCAGGTGGTGACGGGCACGACGCTGGGCCACGACCTTCCGGTGCTGATCCGGACGGCGGGGTTCCTGGCGGAGAGTTTCGGGTTCGAGACCGCCTCCGTCGAGGGCGGGGGGCATTTGATGCAGATGCAAAGGCCGCAGCGCAGCGCGGAGCATGCCGTGCGGTTCGCCACGGCCCATTCGAAAAACAACGCCGCGTGAACGGCGCCTTCATCCAACAGAGGGGAAAAGACAATGGACGACAAGCTGAGACAGGCCCGGGCGATGGGCACGATCCTTGACTGCATGCGCTTCTGGGCGGCGGAGACGCCGGAGCAACTGGCGGTGGAGACGACGGACCATGGCAAGCTGACATATGCGGAACTGGCGCGGAATGCGAATGCGCTGGCGGCGGCGTTTGGGACGCTGGGGCTGAAGACAGGGGACCGGGTGGCGATCCAGTTGCCGTCCTCGCCGGAATTCGTGACGACCTACATGGCCTGCGCGATTTCGGGATGTGTGCTGACGACGCTGCACATGCCCTATCGGCAGGAGGAGCTGCACCCGCTGATGGCGTTCGCCGGGGTGAAGGCGGTGGTGACGGCGGAGGTCGGGAAATACGACGGGCCGGAGGTAATGGAGGCGCTGAAGGGCGAGATCGGGAGCCTCGGGCACGTGATCAGCGTGACCGAGCCGAAGATCGCCGGGCAGCATCATTTCGCGGCGCTGGTGGCGGAGAATATCGACACGCCGGAGATCGCGGGGCCGGGGCCGGAGGCGGAGGTGGCGCTGTGCTTTACCTCCGGCACCTCGGCCGCACCCAAGGGGGTGATCCGCAAGCAGACGCTGATGGCGCAGAACGCGCGGCGGTTCGGCGAGATGGTGGGCATGGAACAGGCCGACCGGGTGATGATCGCGCCGCCGCTGACGCATGTGTTCGGGCTGCTGTGTGCGGGCAATGCGCTGATGTCGGGGGCGACGGTGGTGCCGATCCCGATGTTCACGCCGCCGACCTATGGGCAGTACCTGACAGAGATGCGGCCGACGGTGGTCTATTCCGCGCCCGCGCACCTGGCGGCGACGCTGAAGAGCGGGGTGATGGATGCAAGCCCGCCCGAGACGGTGCGCGACGTGATCGTCGGCGGCTCGATCTGCCCGCCGGAGGTGGCGGCGCAGTTCGAGGCAAGGCTGCCCAATGGCCGGGTCGGGTGCCTGTTCGGGATGACCGAGGCGCTGCTGGCGACGCAGACGGTGGTGACGGACCCGGCGGAGATCCGGCACGCGACGGTGGGGCAGCTGGCCGAGGGGCTGACCGCGCGGATCATGACGGCGGAGGGCGAGGACGTGACGAAAGGCGGCGAGGGGGAGTTGCAGTTGAGCGGCTATTCGATCCTGCCCGAGTATCTCGACAATCCCGCTGCCAATGCCAGCTCCTTTTCCGAGGATGGATGGTTCCGCACCGGCGACCTGGCCTCGATCGACGAGAACGGGAACATCATGATCACCGGGCGGAGCAAGGACATCATCAACCGGGGTGGGATCAAGATTAACCCGGCGGATATCGAGAGCATCCTGGACGGGCACGCCGATATCGTGCAGTCGGCGCTGGTGCCGATGCCGGACGAGGTGCTGGGCGAGCGGATCTGCGTTTACGTGGCGCTGCGCCCCGACACGTCGCTGACGCTGGAGGACCTCTGCGCCTATCTCGACGGGCAGGGCGTGGCCAAGATGCGCTGGCCCGAGCGGCTGGAGGTGATCCCCGAGATGCCGATGACGCCGACCAAGAAGATCATCAAGCCGGTTCTGGTTGCGGACATCCGGGAGAAAGTGGCAGGTTGACTTACCCTGTGCGTTGGGAGGACTGAGAGCACGTCATGGCGGAAAAGCAAGAGGATGCCGGCATACTGGGCGGCGGACAGGTGGAGAATTTCGAAAAGCGCGCCAAGCGCGGGCGGCCGCGCGGCAAGGGCACGCAGGTTGTCTATGACGCGCTGCGCCGCGAGATCCTGACGCTGGTCGCCAAGCCCGGCGATCACCTGGACGAGGCGCAGTTGGAGAAACGCTTCGGCGTGTCGCGCACGCCCATCCGCGAGGCGCTGATCCGGTTGCAGGCCGACCGGCTGGTGCGGTTCTCGGCCAACCGGGGGCATTTCGTGGAGGTGATCAACCTCAACGACGTGCCGCGGATCTTCGAGGCGATGGACCTCTACCAGGCCGCGGTGCTGCGGCTGGCGGCGGGGCGGCACACGCAGGACCAGCTAAAGGTGCTGCGCGAGATCAACGAGGGGTACAAGGCCGCCGCGAAGGCCGGCGATTTCCAGGCGATGACCGAGCGGAACCACGAGTTCCACAAGCAGATCGCGCTGATGGCGGGGAACGATTTCATCCGGGAAGGGTACGAGGCGGTGCTGAATTTCAGCCTGCGCCTGACCTACCTGATGTTCGAGAACGAGGACCGCACGTCGCAGGAGCCGGATACCTATTACGAGCGGATCTATGACGAGCATGACGAGATGATCGACATGATCGCGGCGCGGGACAGAGATGCGCTGGACGAGGTGAGCCAGAAGCATACGCGGCTGTTCTGCAGCCGGGTGTCGGCCTTCATGGAGAACCGGGTGCCGCTTCGGACCAAGGCGCAGACGTTCTAGGCTTTCAGGTCAGCGCGGCGCGCACGCCCCGGCATGGGCCGGGGCGTGGCAGGGGGCGTATTACTCGTCGAGCCGTTCGACGGTTTCGAGGGCGAAGCCGCCGATCATGGCCGCGTAGAAATCGGCATCCGAGGGCGGGATGGCGGTGTAGCCTTCGGGCACGATCGCCTCGCCGGTGACGGCGCTGACCTTGATCGGGAAGCTGCGCTCGATCTCGTTCGGGGTGGCGTCGTCCTGCGAGCCGGCGGTCACGTCTTCCTCGAGGCCGCGGAACACGGCGACGGTGCCTTCCATCTCGTTGAACTCGCCCGTGTCGGGCAGGATCGGACTGCCGGAGATGGCGACCTTGTTGATCTCGACCCGGATGGCGGGCGCCTCGGCGGTTTCGTCGACCGTGACGATCGAGGCGATGGCGCGGCCGAGATCGGCCTCGAGCGACGGCCAGAACTCGCTGGCGTTGCTGCCTTCATAGGCTGACAGGTCGGTCTGGACGTCGATGCGGGAGACGGTGACATCCTGTGCCTGAACGGCGACGGGGGCGGTGAACATAAGCACGGCGGCAGCGGCGCTGAGAACGTGGTGTTTCATGACGATGTCCTTGTTAAAAGGCTGACTTACAGGCTTCTTCAACGCCTCACGGGGCAAACGGTTCCCCGCGTACAAAAGGGAAATGGCGCGGGGGTGCCGCCCGGGCCACGGTTCCACGGAACCGCCGGGGGCATGGCACGTTGAAATCCGGTCAGGCGGCGTCGAACGAAAGGGCAGGGATGACAGCACGCGCGAAGGGCCGGCCTATGGCCGCGGTGGATATCGTTCTGGAAACCGAGCATGCGCTGGACGGCGAGCGGTCGTCGGTGCGCGAGGTGGTCGACCGGCTGGGCCGGGCAAGCTATACGCCGCTGCTGATGGTGCCCGCGCTGATGGTTGTGTCGCCGCTGAGCGGCGTGCCGGGGTTTTCGACGGTCTGCGGTATCCTGATCGCGGCGGTGTCGGTGCAGCAGATGATGCGGCGGCCGTCGCTGTGGCTGCCGGGATGGCTGAACCGTGCCAGCCTGCCGTCGCGGCGGGTGCATGACGCGGTGCAGTGGCTGCGCAAGCCGGCGCGGATGCTGGACAAGGTCACGCGGCGGCGGATGCAGTGGCTGACCCATCCGCCCTTTTCGATCATGCCGCAGGGGTTGTGCCTGATCTGCGGGCTGCTGATGCCCTTGCTGGAACTGGTGCCGTTCACCTCGTCGGTACTGGGCGTGGTCGTGGCGGTGGTGGCGACGGGCATGTTCATGGCGGACGGGCTTCTGGTGCTGTTCGGGATGATGGGGGCGGCGGCGGCCGTCGGGGTGATCGCGGCGGCGATCTGATCAATCGGATTGTTCGGGAAAGTCGTTCGGGAGAACCTTGCGCGGCGCGAAACCGGGTACCTTCGCACCGCGCGGGCCGTTTCAGGTCTTGGCTTTGGCGACGGCGGGCACCGGTTGTGCGTCGTCCATGTTTTCGCTGATCCGTTTCATGAAATCCCAGGCTGCCACAGCAATGAGGGCGAACAGGGAAATCATCGAGAAGTGCTTGCGTTTCATGATGTACCTCCGTGCTGTTGTTCTGAATCAGGAACGTCCGAAACCTTACGCTGGTTCCCGGGAGGTCATCATTAACGTCGTCATTTCGCCGGCAGGGCGTCGTCTTCCTCGGCTTCCGGCCAGGACAGCGGGAAGGTGACGTGCAGCTCGTACCGGTCCTCGGTGACATGGGTGTCGAGCGTGCCGTCGAGCTGCGACACGAAGGACTGGATCAGCCGCGAGCCGAGACCGGAGCCGTCGGGGTCGCGGGTGTCGGCCTCGGTGTCTTCGCCGGTGAAGCGGGAGTTGACGATGCTGAGGGAGAGCGTGTCGGTGCCGGTCTGTTTCAGGGCGATGTTGATCCAGGCGGTCGTCCCGCGTTCGACGCCGGAATGCTTGACGGCGTTGATCGCCGCCTCGGTCGCCAGCAGTGACAGGGGGACCGACTGATCAGGGTCGATCTCGACCGGGTCGAAGCTGGTCGAGATCTCGATCCGGTGCTCGTACTCGTCGAGCGCGCCGATGGTGACGAGCTGGCGGATGATGTCCTCGAGCAGCGAGTCGGCGCGCACCTTGGAGAGCTTGCGGGCAAGGTAGAGGTAGCGGTGGATGGCCGACAGCGCCATCACCCGGTCCTGCACCCGGCGCAGGAGGTGGCGGGCCTCGGGGCTTTCGGTATTGCGGATCTGCATATTCATGATCGAGGAGATCAGTTGCAGGTTGTTCTTCACCCGGTGGTGGATCTCGCGCAGCAGGACGGTCTTTTCCTTCAGGTCCTCGTCGCGGCGGCGTTCCTGGTCGGAGATCCGGCGGGTCATGGCGCGGAAGGCGTCGGCCAGCACCTCGAATTCCTCGGGCGCGTTGTCGAGCCGGGCAGAATCGAGATCGGTGCGGCCGGCGGCGAAGAGGCGCATCCACGAGCGCAGGCGCCAGACGTGGCGGATGGCGAGGCGATGCACGCCGATATAGGCGACGGCGATGGCGATGGCCCACATCAGCAGCGGCACGTAGAGCGAGATCGCCTCTTCGTAGCCGGGCAGGAAGGTGCTCTGGCTGCGGGGGCGCCAGCTTCCCAGCGCGAAGACGCTGCCGTCGACGATCGGGACCACGGCGAAGTGACGCGGGTTGCCCTGCCGGTTGAGGTCGCGGAAGGTCTGGCGGCCTTCGCCGACGAGATCGGGAAGGGAGCGGCCGGCGGGAAGGACCGAGCGGCGGTCGTCGGTGAAGTCGCCGGTGGCGATGATGTCGCCCTTGCCCTGGAAGACCACGAGATCGACGTCGGAATCGACCTGGGCCAGCACCTCGTTGATCTCGGCCAGGGGGATCGCGATCCAGGCGGTGCCGTTTGCCAGGCTGGAATCGGTCACCGGCACGGTGACGATGACGGCCGAGCCGGGGCCGATGAACTCGAGCGGCTGGACGATGATGCCGGCCTCGCGGTTCTCAAGGTCGGAGCGGATGATGTCGAGATCGGCGAGGTCCTGGCGTTCGCCGTTGGAGGCGCAGACGAGGCGCAGGTCGGAATCGATGAAGCCGGCGAAGCTGTAGGTCTCCGACGTGTTGACGACCTGCGACATGATCAGGTCGCAGCTCTGGTTCGAGGCGGAGAACGCCTCGACCGCGACGGCCAGCGTGCGGGCCGAACTGACCGCCGAGCGGATCAGTTCGCGCGTCTCGGAGACGGCCTGCTGGGTCTGTTCGAGAAGGGCGGTTTCGGAAAGGGTGCGGCGTTCCTCCAGCACCTTGAGGGTCTGGAAGACGGAAATCAGGCCGAGCGGCAGCATGGCGAGGCTTAGGACGATGGCCAGCCGGAAGGCGAGGCCCGGCTTCAAGCCCCGGTGCCGCGCCGCCGGCTTCTCGCTCATACGGATGGTTTCCCGTTAACCACCGCCAATGTTGCTGAATCCGTCATTTCGAGTTCGCTGTCATCGTCCAGGTGCATGAGTTCCGCCAGGCGCTTGCGCGCCCGGTTCGCCCGGCTCTTGATGGTGCCGACCGCGCAGTTGCACATATCAGCCGCTTCCTCGTAGGAAAACCCCTCGGCGCCCACGAGAACCAGAACCTCGCGCTGTTCCGCGGTGAGCTGTGCGAAGGCTTCGCGGAAATCGGTCATGGCGAGGCGGCCGTCATGGTCGGGCTTCTGCGACATCGACCCGGCCATTATGCCATCGGGATCCTCGACCTCGCGGCGGCGCTTGCGGTGCTGGGAATAATAGGTGTTGCGCAGGATCGTGAAGAGCCACGCCCGGAGGTTGGTGCCGGTCTGGAACTTGTCGAAGTTATCCCAGGCCTTGACGACCGCGTCCTGGACGAGGTCGTCGGCGGACGATGCATTGTGCGACAGGCTGAAAGCAAACGCACGCATGGCGGGAAGATGCTCGATCAGCTCTTCCTTCGGGTCTTTGTGAGTTGTCACGCGTCATCCTCGGTCTTGGTTCTGGTGTCCCGATTCCGCGTAGAACTGCTCTCTTGCTCTTTGGCACGAAGCTGGTCGAGCAGCTTCGTGAAGCGCTCGGGAACAGGTTCCTCGAACGCTTCCGTGTATACACGCCGCAAGTTGTCGTCTATTTGCTGATCCACTTTGTCGATCCTGCTACTCTTCGCCATAGTACCCGTTTTTCCGCACAAGCCTTCAGGCGCTTTTTTTGCACCTGATCTGGAACATAACTTCACCATATGCGTTTGGTTCCTTACAACGACCGATTTTTTTAGAGGACACCTGAGGGAAATATCGATGATGGACAGCAATCCTGATGTAACCACGCGCATCGCGCAGGAACTGCCATATCTCCGGCGGTATGCGCGGGCGCTGACGGGCAGTCAGAATACCGGAGACAATTACGCCGCCGCGACGCTCGAGGCGCTGCTTGAAAATCAGGAGGTCTTTACCGATGACCGGGCGCCGAAGACGGCGCTGTTCCGTGCCTTCCACGACATCTGGGTGTCCTCCGGCGCGCCGGTGGACGAGGGCGGCAACCTCGATTCCGCCGAAAGCCGGGCGCAGTGGCGCCTGTCGGGCCTGACCCGCAACACCCGCGAGGCACTGCTTCTGCAAAGCCTCGAAGGGTTCCGCACCGAGCAGATCGCCGACATCATCGACGTGAGCGCCGACGAGGCGGCCGAGCTTCTGTCGATCGCCCGGCGCGAGATGTCGGACGCCGTGCGCGGCCGCATCATGGTCATCGAGGACGAGGCGATCATCGCGATGGACATCTCCTCGATCGTCGAGAGCATGGGCCACGAGGTCACCGGCATCGCCCGGACCCGCGACCAGGCCGTGAAGCTGGCCAAGCAGACCCCGCCCGACATGATCCTGGCCGACATCCAGCTGGCCGACAAATCCTCGGGGATCGACGCGGTGAACGACATCCTGGGCCAGATGGACGAGGTGCCCGTGGTGTTCATCACCGCCTTCCCCGAGCGCCTTCTGACGGGCGAGCGGCCGGAACCGGCCTTCCTGATCACCAAGCCCTATTCGGAAGACCAGGTTCAGTCCGCCGTGAGCCAGGCAATGTTCTTCTCGAGTACGGAAACGCTTCAGGCCTGAGGGAAGGGCCGTCTGACGTTCTCAGGGGCCTGCGCGCCGGATGCGGCGCGCAGGTCTTTTTCGTTTCGGTCCGTCAGCTGCGAACGGCGCGCATGATGAGGGCGCCGAGGAACAGGACGAGGAACACGAAGAACAGGATCTGTGCGATCCCTGCCGACGCGGATGCGATCCCGCCAAAGCCGAAGACGGCGGCGACGATTGCGACGACGAAGAATACAAGTGCCCAGTACAGCATCGGAAATCTCCTTTGGATTGGTTGCCTTGGTTCGTCTTGCATTTGATGGCTGATCAACCGCCGTCTCGCTTGATTGGTTCCCGAAAAATTCGCGTGGGGGCAGAATGTTGCTCCAATTTGCCGCACCTGCGAAAAAGGCAGGAACCTGTGTCGCGCTGGCGCGTTGACGACGGGAATGGACCACGCAATTGACGGGAAAAGGAGGCCGACATGGCACGGGCTGACACGACTGACACTCCCAAGAGCGAAATCGACGATCTCTCGGCGCAGATCGCGACCCTGAAGAAGGATGTTTCTTCGCTGACCAAGACGCTGGGCGAGCTTGGCGTCAATTCCAAGAACGCGGCGATCAACGGCGCGCGGCGCAAGGCGCACGACGCCTATGACGCCGGCGAGGCGCAGTTCAACGCCGCGCGCGACCAGGCCGAGCGGGCCGGTCAGTATGCCGCCGACACGGTGCGCGCACAGCCGGCCACGTCGATGGCCGTTGCGGTCGGCGTGGGCTTCATGCTGGGAATGCTGACAAGCCGGAGGTAACGGATGTTTGGTATTCCAGCCACGATCGAAATTCAGGCGCGCGCTGCGGCGCGCGCTTTCGCGTTCAATCTCGTGGGCATGATTCTCGTGCTGGTCGGCAGCGGATTTCTTGGCGCGGCCCTGTGGCTCGTGATCGAGGCCGAACACGGCGCGATCATCGCCAACGCGGCGATCGGCGGGCTGTTCGTGCTGCTGGCGGGCATGTGTTTCCTGCTGAGCCGCTCGCGGGTTCCGGTGCGCAGGGCGGCCGCCGCGACGGTGGCCCCGGCAGGCGCCACGGGCCATACCTCGACCATCGTGGGGATCATCGAAGGGTTCGCGATGGGGATGCAGGCCGGGCGGGCGGCACGGGCGCCGCGGAACCCCGACCCCAACCCGTAAACGGCCTCAGCCGCCCGATTTCCGCCGGCGGATGGCGTGGCGGATCATCTCGTCGGTAAACGGCCGGATCAGCATGTTCCAGCCAAGGCTGCGCACGCGCTCCTCATCGTCCTCGCCGGCGGTGAGGATGATCTGCGTGCCGCAGGTCCTGAGCGTTTCCGCCAGCCCGGTCTCGACCACCTGCGCATAGTTCATTTCCAGGAACGCGGCCGAGATATTCGGCTGCGCGGCAAGGCGGGCGGTCATTTCTTCCGTCGATGCGATACGGATGATTTCGCACGGGCCGGCCGCCCTGAGCGAGCCGGCAATATCCTCTGCGATGAGGGAATTGCGCTCGAGCACAAGGTAGACGGGGGCCGACTGATCCGGCGCCGTGCGCCGGGAATCATCGGGCCGTTCATTCATGAGGTCGTCTCCAAACATAGGTATAAAATACCGTTTAAATTTTGGGGTGCATTAAACTATGACATAGCAAAAGGGGAAAAATTGCCGATGGTTACCGATTGCCGAAACTGCTGGCTGCGCAAGCGGCCCGTCTTCCTGCCGATGTCAGAGGTCGAGCTCGACTTCATGGAGGAGTTCAAGACCGGCGAATTGAAGGTCGACCCGGGTACCACGCTGATGCTGGAAGGGTCGAACAGCCCGCAATTGTTCACCGTGCTCGACGGGATGGGCCTGCGCTACAAGACGCTCGAGGACGGCGAGCGGCAGGTGATCAGCTTCGTCATGCCGGGTGATTTCATCGGGCTGCAGGCGGGCGTGATGGAGGAGATGCAGCATTCGGTCGAATCGACCACCTCGATGATGCTGTGCGTGTTCGACCGGCGGGCGCTGTGGCGGTTGTTCCGGGATCACCCCGAGCGGGCCTATGACCTGACATGGATCGCAGCGCTGGAGGAGCATTTCCTGGGCGAGCAGCTTGCCGTGGTCGGCCGGATGCCGGCCGAGCAGCGGCTGGCAACGGGGCTGTTGCGGCTCTATGACCGGGCGGTGGCGCTGGGCATGTCGAACGGGCCGTGGATGAAGCTGCCCTATACGCAGAAGGACCTGGCCGATGCGCTGGGCCTGTCGGTGGTGCATACCAACAAGACGCTGAAGGGGCTGCGCGACCGCGGGATCCTGAACTGGAAGAACGGCGACATGGAGATCCGGGATTACGAAGCGCTGGCCGGCCTGGCGCACCAGGATCCGGAGGAGGACGTGCGGCGGAGGCCGCTGATCTGAGGGCGGCCGACCGGGACCGCACTCGCCCGGCGTGGAACACGGACAGGTCTTCGGAAAACACCCCTCCAAAAAAGCGGCCCCCGCCTTCAATAAAGGCGGGGGCAGGCACCCGAGGGACAGGAAGGGTGCTGAATGTCTGCCTGGGATTTGGGGATGATGGGCAGACATCCTGTCGAAACGTTTTCTCCATTCCGACGTCGAAAATACAACGCGGCGAATGTATAAAAGGTTCCCGCGAAATGAACTTTTTACAAAGAAAATTACAAGTGACTGATTTCACGATGAAATTAATCGAAATTTCATCGCATCACATCGCCTGTCCCGCCGATTGCGGCAGCACGTAGCGCATCCCCCTTGGCGGCGGCGTGCTGGTGCGCAGGGGGCAGCCATAGGCGTCGGAAAGGATCGCGTCGGTCATCACCGTCTCGGGCGGGCCGTGGGCGACGATGCGCCCGGCTTTCATCACCGCGATCAGGTCGGCGAACATGGCCGTCAGGTTCAGGTCGTGCATCACCGCGATCACGCCGCCGCCGCGAAGGGCATAGTCGCGGGCAAGCTGCATGATGCCGAGCTGGTGGCCGATATCGAGGCTCGCGACCGGCTCGTCGAGGAATAGCCAGCAGGGCGCGCCGTCTAGCACCGGCTGCCAGACCTGCGCCAGCACGCGGGCCAGTTGCACCCGCTGCTGCTCGCCGCCGGAAAGTTCCTGGTAGAAGCGGTCGGCGAAGCCGTCGAGCCCCACGGCGGAGAGCGCGCGATAGGCCAGCATGTCCTGCCGCCCGTGGGGGCCGGACTGCAGGCCGATGCGCACCACCTCGGCCACCTTGAACGGAAAGGCGATGCGCGAGGATTGGGGCAGCACGCCGCGCATCGTGGCAAGGCGCGGGGCGTTGGCGGTGCTGACCGGCGTGCCGTTGAGGGTGACGGTGCCACAGGCCCGCTCCTCGCCCGTGAGGATGCGCAGGAGGGTGGTCTTGCCCGAGCCGTTGGGCCCGACGATGGCAGTCACCGCGCCGGGTTGCGCGGTGAGGTCGATGCCGTCGAGGATGGTCTTGCGGCCGATGGTGTGGCGGATATCGGTGGCGTGCAGCGTCACAGGTAGAGCACCCCGCGGCGGCGCAGGAGGATCCACAGGAAGACCGGCGCGCCGAGCACGGCGGTGACGATCCCGATGGGCAGCTCGGCGGGCGCGATGATGACCCGCGCGGCCACATCGGCCCAGATGAGCAGCGCCCCGCCCAGCAGGGCCGCGTTGATCAGCAGCGGCCCGTGATCCGGTCCGGTGGCCAGCCGCAGCAGGTGGGGCACGACGATGCCGACGAAGCCGATCCCGCCCGAGACGGCGACCGCCGCGCCGGTGGCGGCGGCGACGGCCAGCACGGCGAGGTTCTTGGCCTTCTGCACGGGGATGCCGAGATGCATCGCCGTGGCCTCGCCCATGGCCAGCCCGTTGAGCGCGCGGCCAAGGGTGCTGGCGCCGATCAGGGCCAGCAGGATCAGCGGGCCGGCGGTGACGATCTTGGACCAGGTGGCGCCGGCCAGCGAGCCCATCTGCCAGAATGTCAGGTCGCGCAGCTGCTGGTCGTCGGCGGCGTAGACGAGGATGCCCGCCAGCGCCCCGGTCAGCGCCGTCAGCGCGAGGCCCGCCAGCAGCATGGTCGCCACCGAGGTGCGGCCGCGATGGGTGGCGACGCCATAGAGCAGCATGACCGAGAGCCAGCTTCCGGCGAAGGCGGCGACGGGCACGAGGTACATGCCCGCGACCGCCTGGATCGCGGCGGGCAGCGAGGCGCCGAGTACGATGGCGCAGATCGCGCCAAGGCCTGCGCCGGCGCTGACGCCGACGATGCCCGGATCGGCCAGCGGGTTGCGGAAGAGCCCCTGAAGCACGGTGCCCGAGACCGCCAGCGCCGCCCCCACCAGCAGGCCCAGCAGGGTGCGGGGCAGGCGGATGTCGAACAGCACCACGCGTTCGAGTTGGGTCAGCGGCTCGCCCGAGGCCATGTGCCACAGCGCCGTCCAGAGCGAGGCGCCCGAGGCGCCGATGGCCAGGCTGGCGATGCAGGAGCCCGCCAGCAGCAGCGCCAGCCAGACATGCGCCTGGCGGGCCAGCGCGCGCCGGTCACGGGAGCGGGCGGGCGTCGGGGCGGCGTGCGTCTCGCTCGCGGCCGACATCGGCGGCTCAGGACCCGTAGAGGTGCTGGCTGAGGTCGGTGACGGCCTTCGCCGTGCGCGGCCCGAAGCCAAGCAGGTAGAGGCCATCCATCCGCACGATCGCGCCGGTTTCGGCGGCCGGGGTGGGCTGGAAGGCGGGCATGCCGAACAGCACCTCGTTGGCGATGGCATGGTCGCCGCCGCGGTCCATCATCAGGATCACGTCGGGTTCGGCGCGGCTGACGGCCTCGTCGGTCATGGGCTTGTAGCCCTCGAACTCGGTCACGGCGTTGACCCCGCCCGCCAGCTCGATGATCGAGGCCGCCGCGGTGCCGGTGCCCGAGGCCATCACCCGCCCGCCCTGCATGGACAGCACGAAGAGCACCCGCTTGGGCGCGTCGCCCGCCAGGTCCTCGGCCCGCGACCGGGCGGCGGCGATCTCGGCCTCGACATTGGCGGCAAGCGCATCGGCCTTGTCGGCCACGCCCAGCGCATCGCCCACGCGGCGGATCTTGTCGGCGATGCCGGGGCCGGTCTCGACGCTGGGGATGGTGACGATCTCGACCCCGGAGGCGTTCAGCACCTCCATCGTCTCGGGCGGGCCGGCGCCCTCTTCCGACAGGATCAGCCCGGGCGAGACCGACAGCACCCCCTCGGGCGAGAGCGCGCGCATGTAGCCCACGTCGGGCAGGGCCTTGGCCTCAACCGGGAAGGTGGAGGTGGTGTCGCGGGCGACGAGGCGGTCGCCCTCGCCCAGCGCATAGACGATCTCGGTCACCGAGCCGCCGATGGAGAGGACGCCGGGCTGGCCGGTTGCTTCGCCCTGGGCCGGGGTCATGGCGCCCATGACGGCCAGCAGGGCGGTGGAGAGCGCGGCGAGCAGGGCGCCGCTGGCGCGGGATCTCATGGCGAACATCAGGCGGTTTCCCTTGTCCGGGCCGAGGGCAGGCCGGCGACCAGCTCGCGCCAGGCCGGGCGGCCGTCGCGGCCCTCCTTGCCGACGCCGAAGATCTGTAGGATCAGCCCGCCCTCGGCGTCGAACGCCTCGAGCGAGACGGCCGCGCCGCGCTGGGTGGGCTTGTCGACGGCCCAGACCTCGGCGATATGGTCGAGGCGCAGGTGCAGGTTGAAGCCGGGGTCGAGCACGTTCTGCCACGGGCCCATCGCCTTGAGCGTCCTGACCGGGCCGGTATGGATCTGGATGCAGCCGCGGTTGCCTACGAAGATCATCACCTCGGTGCCGTTTTCGGCCAGCGTCTGAAGCGCCATGTCGACGGCGCCGGGCTCGACCAGCCGGGCCAGCGGCTCGCCCGCGATGCGATAGGCGCCGAGGCGGTTCATCTTCAGCTTCGAGCACAGGCGCAGGAACTGGTGCGTGTCGGTCAGCCGGTCCCATTCCTTGCGCAGGATGTCGGCCTTGGCCGGGTCGGATCTCGGGGTTTCGGCGGGCTGGCGGGGGTCGACCGGCTGCTCGGGCGACTGGTTCTCCAGCGCCAGCTCGGTTTTCAGCCCCGCCCAGGCGTCGTGGTTCGAGGCGTCGCGCAGGAAGATCTTGTGCACCGCGTCGCCCGCGGCGTCGAAGACCTGAAGGCTGCGGCGGGGGCCGCTCTCGCCCGGCTTCTCGACCATGAAGGCGTGCTGCCAGTGCTTGGGGAACATCCGCAGGTCGATATCCTCGGCCAGGGTCATCGCGGCGTGCGGGCCGGGGTGGTAATCGTCGTAGACCCCCACCTTTTCATGCACGCAGGACTCGTTGCGGGTCAGGGCCATGACCTCGCCCAGTTTCAGCGCGGCGCCGATGATGCTGTCGGGATGGGCGTCGATCCGGGTCACGCCGGCGCCGCAATCGGCGGCCACGAGCTGCGCCTCGGAGATGCCGAGCCTGGCGGCGAGGTCGCGTTCGCGGGTCTTCGGATTGTCCTTGCGGGCGGCGCGGATGGCCTCTGCCGTCAGGGGTGCGGGTTCTGCCATGGTGACCTCGATACTGCGGTTTCGGGTGGCATGGCTTCGCCGCGACAGGGGGCGGCGTGGCTGGGACGGCGCCGGGGGTGCCGTCTGTAAACTTGACTCTTTTAGTCTGAATAACTAGAGCCAGACAAGACCAAAGTTACCGGTCGGACATCAATCAAAATACCACGGGCGCCAGCCTTTCGCGAGCGACTTCGGCAAGACAATCCGGATAGCGGACGAAAGGATACGGACAATGACTCGGGACATTTCGCGGGCCCTTTGGGGCACGACGGCGCTGTGCGTGGCATGGCTTTTGGCCATGCCGGCCTTGGCACAGGACGGGGCGCAGGACGGGGATGACAGTCAGGTGGGGCCGGGCGGCTTCCTCGGCACGCTCACCCTTCAGGAAAGCAAGCGGGACGTGCGCACCGACACCGCCACCCCGGTGACCGAGATCGACCAGGACGAGATCAAGGACCGGCAGGCGGGCACGGTGGCCGAGCTGATCGATTCGGTGCCCGGCGTGAACCTCGTGAATGGCACGCGGGCGCAGGGCTCGGGCATCAACATCCGCGGCTTCGGCGCGACCGGCACCTACGGCACGGACCAGAAGGTGCTAATCCAGGTTGACGGGGTGACGCGCGGCAGCGAGGAGCTGTACCGCATCGGCAACCAGCTTTTCACCGACCCCGCGCTTTACAAGCAGGTCGAGGTGATCCGCGGCACGGTGGGCTCGTTCGAATACGGCTCGGGCGTGGTGGGCGGCGCGGTGCTGCTGGAAACGAAGGACGCGTCGGATTTCACCGGCGGCGAGCCCGGCTTCGCCTTCCGGCAGATGCTGGAGTTTTCCACCAATGGCGAGGGGATCGCGAATTCCTCGATCCTCGCGTGGCAGCCGACCGAGAAGCTGGAATTCCTGCTGAACTACACCAACCGCCAGCTCGGCGTCCAAAAGGATGGCGACGGCACCCTGATCAACCCCGATGGCGGCGACATCAACGACCCCTCTTACATGCTGAAGGGCAAGCTGACCTTCGGCGCCGATGATGCGCATTCGCTGACGGCCGCCTATACCAACACCGACTCGACCCAGTACGACGTGCCCTACGATGCCTTCGGGCTGGGCGCCGGCTTCGGCTTCGTCGACCGGGAGACCAGCAGCGAGACGGCGATGCTGCGCTATGGCTACGCCCCGGCGGATAACGCGCTGATCGACCTGACGCTGCAGTTTTCCTATGCCAACGAGGAGATCATGCAGACCCCGGTTCCAGGCACGCCGCCCTTCCTGACCGGGCTGCTGGATGCCGACCACAAGTACGAGACCACCACCGTGACGCTGAAGAACCGCGCGCGGTTCGACACCGGGCCGGTGGCGCATGAGCTTGTCTCGGGGATGGAATACATCCACCGCAAGCGGCTCAACGCCTCCTCGGCGCCGGGCGGGACGGACAACCGCTGGGCGCTTTTCCTGATCGACGAGATGGATTTCGGGGGTGGCTGGACGGTAACGCCGGCCCTGCGCTACGAGACCTCGAGGATCGAGGGCGATACCGCGCCCAACACCGGCCGGTTCAGCCATGACGCGCTGATGGGGGGCCTGTCGGCGCGCTATGCGTTCGGCAACGGCCTCTCGGTCTTCGGCAGTGCCGCCTATACCGAGGTGCTGCCGCCGATCGACGATCTCGACAACCTCGTCCGCGTGTCGACGACCGAGAAGTCGCGCACTTTCGAGGTGGGCGGCGCCTATGACGGGCGCGACCTGTTCGGCGCGGGCGACCGGCTGGCGCTGAAGGTGAATGCCTATGACACCGAGCTGTGGGACGTGACCTCCTACGTGACGAGGACGCCGATGGGCTCGATACTGATTGACAATGTGCACGTACAGGGGGTCGAGATCGAGGGCTCCTACGCGATGCGGAACGGGCTCTATGCCGACCTGAACGCCACCTTCGCCGAGGCCGAGCAGACCGACGCGGTTCACGGCACCTCCGACTGGGAGCTCAACGCGGGCAACAACCTGCGGCTGACGCTCGGCAAGACCTTCGGCGATGCGCTCGACCTGAGTTGGGAGACCGAGATGAACACGTCGGTCACCAACGGCTTCGGCCATACGCCGAGCTATGCCGTGCACAACCTGCGCGCCACCGTGGCGCCCGAGCGCGGGGTCTGGGAGGGGACGGAGCTGCGCGTGGGGATCGAGAACCTCTTCGATCAGAGCTACCGGACACCGCTGATGAGCCCCGGCCGCCGGGCGACGGGGCGGAACTTCAAGTTCACCGTCGCCAGGGCGTTCTGACGGGTTGGCAGCGTATCGGAACGCCGGGGCGGGGGCGGGGTCATATGGACCCGCCCCTTGCCTTTCGCGGGAGGCGGGGAGGGCCCCGGGAGCGCGGTGCCCCGCCGGTGAGGAGCGACGCCTTTGACATGCTGCGCTTTTCCGAATTCACTGGTCCCGAGGGCACCACAGTGGGCCTTCGCGACGTTCAGTGAACGTTGAGAGGCGGAGAGGCGGAGATGACGAAGATCGAGGAAAGCCGGGATTGCGGCAATTCGCCGAAGAACAGCTTCGTGCAATCCGTGGCGATCGCGCTCGAGACGGGCGAGGCGATGCCGGAGGCGTTCAGCGACGCGGTGGTCTGGCACGGCGCCGGGGGCGAGCCGCTGACGCCGCTGGAGGGGATCGAGGCCGTGCAGGCGCATCTCGACAGCCTGATGGCCCCGGTGGCGATGGTGATCGACCACGCGATCTCCCACGGCCGGACCGGCGCCGCCAGCGGCGAGGTGACACTGGCCGACGGCCGGACGCGGCGCTTTGCCCATGTGCTGGAATTCACCAGCGCCAAGGCGAACCGCGTCGCCGTGATCAAGAGCTATGGCTGAGCGGCCGTTAACCCGGCCTTAACCATCCGGCGCCCACGCTCGGGGCCATGCGCTGGTTCCCCCTTCTCCTGCTGCTTGCCGCCTGCAACACGCCCAGTCCCGGCTTCTACGGGGTCGAGCCGGTGCGGATGCATCTTGGCGGCAGCACGTTCGACATCCGCGTGAAAGGCCGCCGGGCCGAGGCGATCCGCCTCAACATGGAATGGGCGCCGCGCCTGTCCTCGGTGGGGGAAAAGGCGGTGCTGGCCATCGAGAAGGTCAGCGGTTGCGAGGTGGCGCGACTCAAGGGCGATGCGGCGCTGGTCGAGGCGCGGCTCGATTGCGGGTCGGGCCCGCCGCCGCCGCGCCCGCCCAGCGGGGAGCTGTTCTGCGAGATGGACCTGCACGAAAACGGCGAGACCGGAAGCCTCTACTGCGTGCCCGCCGATCAGGCCTTCCCGCAGCCGGGGTAATCCGCCGGCATCCATGGCAGGCGTTCGTCGGCGTGGTCGATTTCCGTGGGCTGCACCGCGCCTGGATCGTCGAGCAGGGTGGCGTGGAAATGCGTCTCGCCGGGGGCGCTCTCGGTGGCATAGGTTACCGACGCGCCGCAGGTGGGGCAGAAGGTGCGCCGGGTGCCGGGCGAGGACTCATACATGGCCGGTGTCTGCCCCGTCCAGCGCCACTGCCCGTCCGGGTGACCCACGAAGGTGGCGATGGGCGCCCCGGTGGCCCGCCGGCAACTGTCGCAATGGCAGTGGCCGACCCAGTTGGACGGGCCGTCCAACTCGAACCGCACCGCGCCGCACAGGCAATGTCCCGTCACCGTCATCGCTCCCGTCCTCCCTTCGTCAGGGCACGGCCTCGCCCCGCCGTGCCGCCTCGATCCGCAACCGCGCCGAGTTCGAGCGCGGCACCCAGAGCCCCCGGTCGATGGCCTCCTGCAGCCGTTCGGCCATCTCGCGCAGGGCGGGCGCGTTGTGCTCGGCGATGAAGTCGCGCGTTTGATCATCCTCGAGGAACGCCGCCTCGACCATGTCGAAATGATGATCCCGGACCGCGCCCGTGGTGGCCGAGAAGGCGAAAAGGTAATCCACCGTCGCCGCGATCTCGAACGCGCCCTTGTAGCCGTGGCGCTTGACCCCGTCGATCCACTTGGGGTTCACCACGCGCGACCGCACGACGCGCCCGATCTCGTCCTCCAGCGTCCGGATGACGGGGCGTTCGGGGCGCGAATGGTCGTTGTGATAGATCGGCCGGTCCCTGCCCTGAAGGGTCGAAACCGCCGCCGCCGCGCCGCCCTCGAACTGGTAGTAATCGTCGGAATCGAGGATGTCGTGCTCGCGGTTGTCCTGGTTCTGGACGATCGCCTCGGTCTCACGCAGCCGCGCCTCGAACCCGGCCCGGTCCGGCGTGCCCTCGTCCTTGGCGCCATAGGCATAGCTGCCCCAGGTGAGATAGGCCTCGGCGAGGTCGGCCTTGCCCGACCAGAGCCGCTCGTCGATGAGCGCCTGCAAGCCGGCGCCATAGGCCCCGGGCTTCGCCCCGTAGATGCGCGCGCCCGCGCCCTCGTCCTTTGCCCGCGCGGCGGCGGGGTTGAGGTCTTCGGGCTCGTCCATCGCCTGCACGGCCCGCGCGGCGCTGTCGAACAGCGCGATGAGCTGCGGGAAGGCATCGCGGAAGAACCCCGAGATCCTGAGCGTCACGTCGACGCGCGGCCGCCCCAGCACCCCCTGCGGCAGCACCTCGAACCCGGTCACCCGCCGGTTCGCCGCGTCCCATTTCGGCTTCACCCCCATCAGCGCCATCGCCTGGGCGATATCGTCGCCGCCGGTGCGCATGTTGGCGGTGCCCCATGCCGTCAGCAGCATGGTCCGGGGCCAGTCGCCATGGGTCTGCAAATGCTTCTCGATCAGCAGGTTGGCCGATTTCCACCCCAGCGCCCAGGCCGTGGGGGTCGGCACCGCCCGGCTGTCGACCGAGAAGAAGTTCCGCCCCGTGGGCAGCACGTCGAGCCGGCCCCTCGTGGGCGCGCCCGAGGGGGCAGGGGGCACGAACCGGCCCGCCAGCGCGTCGATGAGGCCGCGGCCCTCCTCGGCCCCGCAGCGCTCGAGCGTCGGGCGGATCGTGCCGGCGATCTCCTCCATCACCGCCTGCGAAGCGGCGCCGGGGGGCGCCACGCCCTCGACCATGGCGACGGCCAGCAGTTCCAGCCGCTCCACCGTGTCGCCGGTGCTGCGCCACGGATCGTCCGACACCTGCGCCAGCGCCTCCGGCTTGGGCCCCTCCCACGCCGCCGCCATCTCGCAATCGAGCGGGTCGAAGCCAAGCTTCAGGTCATCGGCCAGCGCCCGGATGATCGAGGCATCGCCGCCCTTGCCCTGGCCGCGTGGCACCCGCGCCAGCGCGATCGTCAGGTCGAGCGCCTGCCGCCCCTCGGGCGACTGGCCGAAGATGTGCAGCCCATCGCGGATCTGCGCCTCCTTCAATTCGCAGAGATAGGCGTCGAGCTTGGCCAGATCCGTCTCCTCGTCCGCGCCCGCCATGCCGACATCGCGGTCGAGCCCCGTGGCCGAGGCCAGCGTCAGGATCTCGCGCCGCAGATGGTCGATCCGCCGGGGGTCGACGCCCGCCGCCTCGTAATATTCATCCACCAGCGCCTCGAGATCCTTCAGCGGCCCGTAGGTCTCGGCCCGCGTGAGTGGCGGCGTCAGGTGGTCGATGATCACCGCCTGCGCCCGGCGCTTGGCCTGCGTGCCCTCGCCGGGGTCGTTGACGATGAACGGGTAGACATGCGGGGTGGGGCCGAAGACCGCCTCGGGCCAGCAGTCCTGCGACAGCGCCAGCGCCTTGCCCGGCAGCCATTCGAGGTTGCCATGCTTGCCCATATGCACGATCGCCTGCGCCCGGAACTGGTGCCGTAGCCAGAAATAGAAGGCGAGGTAATTGTGCGGCGGCACGAGGTCGGGGGAATGGTAGGTGTCGGTCGGGTCGATATTGTAGCCGCGCGCGGGCTGGACGCCGACGACGACGTTGCCGAATTGCAGGACCGACAGGCTGAACCGGCCGCAATCCACCTCGCCGGGGGTGAAGAACGGATCCTGCTCCGGCGGGCCCCAGCGCCGTTCCATCGCCTCGCGCAGCTCCCACGGAAGCTGGCCGTAATCGATCATGTAGTCGGCAAGGCTCATTTCCACCCCGCCGCCGCGCTCGGCCCGGTCGGTCAGCCAGTTGGTCGGCCCCGCCATCACCGCCTGCATCAGCGCATCGCTGTCCTCGGGCGCGCCGGTGACCCTGTACCCGGCCTCCGCCAATAGCTTCAGCACGTGCACCGTGCCGGCGGGCGTATCGAGCCCCACGCCATTGGCCAGCCGCCCGTCCTTGTTGGGATAGTTCGCCAGCACCAGCGCGACCTTGCGCTCCGCCTCCGGCGTTTGCCTGAGCCGCGCCCAGTTCGCCGCAAGCTGCGCCACGAAATCGATCCGGTCTCCCTGCGCCCGGTAGGTGGCGATCGGGCATTCCGTCGCCTCGTCGTAGAACGCCTCGCCCTTGAAGCTGACGGCGCGGGAAAGCACGCGGCCATCCACCTCCGGCAGGGCCACGTTCATGGCGATATCGCGGGCAGAGAGACCGGTCAGCCCCTCCTTCCACGCCTCCTCGGACGAGCCCGCCAGCACCACCTGCATCACCGGCGCCTGCTTTGCTCCTGCCATCGTCAGCGGATTGTCGGGGCTCTGGTCGCCGGCATGGGGGGAACCGACGGCGAAGGAGGTGGCATTGAGGATCACCGAGGGTGGGGCGGCGGTGAAGAGATGCTCCAAGGTCGCCACCGACACCGGATCCTTCAGCGAAGCCACGAAGACCGGCAACGGGTTCAGCCCGGCCCTGAGCAGCGCCTTCACCAGCCGGTTGATCGGGTTCAGCCCGGCCCCCTGCACCAGCGCCCGGTAGAAGATCAGCGGCACCACCGGCTGGCCCTCGGTCCACGCCTCTTGTGCGGCGGCCAGATCGGCCACGCCGGCGCCCGGCCAGTACACGCCCGCCCGCAACAGCGGCGCGGCGGCGGCGGGCTTTTCCCCGCCCTCCAGCATCGCCTGCGCATAGCCAAGGAAGTTCACCGCGTTCTCCGGCCCGCCCTCGACGAGATAGGCCCAGAGCGCGTCATACTCCTCGTCCGGAACCGTCGACAGCTCCCGCAACTCCGCATCCGGCTTGTCATCGCCCGGCAGCAACGCCAGCGGCACGCCCGCCTCGTGACAGCGCGCCGCGAACTGCTCCGCCCCGTATTTCCAGTAGCCCACGCCGCCCAGCACGCGGGCCACCACCAGCCGCGATTTCGTGGCGCATTGGTCAAGGTGCAAATCCACCGACATCGGGTGCTGCAGATGCGTCAGGTTCGCGAGCCTCAGCCCCGGCGGCGCGCCCATGTCCGCCCGTGCGGCGCTGAGGCTCGCCAGCTCGGTATCGGCGGCGGAGAGGAAGACGAGGTCGGACGGGCTCTGGCCAAGGTCGACCGGTTCATTGCCGTCATCGATCGTGCCGGGGGTGGCGGCGAGCAGGTGCATTACGTCTGGCCTTTCCGCCCGTGGCGGGCGTCGGGATTTCGAGTATTTCTGCCAAGAAGAAGCATGGGCGTCACGCCTCTTCCAGCGGCTTTTCCATGTAGACCGAGCTGTCGTTCGGGCGGTAGTCGCCGAAGATGCCGCAGCGGGTGAAGCCCGCGCGTTCGTAGAGCCGCACGGCGCTGGCCAGCGGGTCGCCCGTCTCCAGCCGCAGGAGGGGCAGGCCGAGGCTGCGCGCCTCGTCCTCCAGCGCGCGCAGGATGGCGGCGGCGACGCCCCGGCCGCGGGCCTCGGGGGCGGTGAACATGCTCTTCACCTCGCCATAGCCGTCCTTCAGCGCCAGCGCCCCGGTGCCCAGCGTCTCGCCCCCCTCGCGCGCCGCGAAGAAGCGCACGTCGTCGCCGCGCAGCGCTTCGAAATCGAGGAAGTAGTTCTCCTCCGGCTCGAACATCTCCTGCATCAGGGCATGGCTCGCCTCGAGGATCGCCTTGGGCCCCGGGGCCAGCGGGTCGGCCCGCTCGACGATGAGCATCACGCCTGCAGCGCGGCTTCGATCGCCGCCCGGTCGAGCCCCGCCTGACCGATCACCACCAGCCGCGTCTCGCGCGCCTCCGTGCCGAAGGGCCGGTCGAAATAGGTGTCGATCCGCGGCCCCACCGCCTGCAGCGTCAGGCGCATGGGCTTGCCGGCGACGGCGGCGAAGCCCTTGAGGCGCAGGATATCGTGCTGCCGGATGATGCCCGCCACCTGCTCGGCAAAGGCCGCCGGGTCGGCGATCTCGTCGCGGGCCACGACGAAGCTTTCGAACTCGTCATGGTCGTGGTCGTGGTGATGATCGTGATCGTCCTCGTCATCGTCGTGGTGATGGTGGTGATGCAGCTCGTGCCGCGCCTCCATGTCACCCTCGGCGCCGATGCCCTGGCCCAGCAGCACGTCGACCGGCAGCGCCCCCATCGTGGCCTTGACCACTTGCACGCCCTCGCGGCTTTCCGAGCGAAGGCGGCCCACCAGCGCGCCCGCCTGCTCCTCGCCCAGCAGGTCGGCCTTGTTCACCACGATCATGTCGGCACAGGCGATCTGGTCCTCGAAGAGCTCCGACAGGGGCGTTTCGTGGTCGAGGTTGTCATCGAGCTGCCGCTGCTTGTCGACGGCGGCCACGTCATGGGCGAACCGCCCCTCGGCCATGGCCTTGCCATCGACCACGGTCACCACGCCGTCCACGGTCACGCGGGTGGAAATCTCGGGCCAGTTGAAGGCGCGGACCAGCGGCTGCGGCAGGGCCAAACCGGAGGTCTCGATCACGATGTGATCGGGCGCATCCGGCCGGTCGAGCAGCTTTTGCATCGTCGGCACGAAATCCTCGGCCACCGTGCAGCAGATACAGCCGTTCGACAGCTCCATAACGTCATCCTCGGCACAGTTCTCGATGCCGCAGCCCTTCAGGATGCCGCCATCGACGCCCAGATCGCCGAACTCGTTGATGATCAGCGCGATGCGCTTGCCATTGGCGTTCTCCAGCATGTGCCGGATCAGCGTGGTTTTCCCGGCGCCGAGGAAACCGGTCACCACGGTTGCGGGGATCTTGGCGGGCATTCGTGAAGCTCCTTCCGAAAAGCTTGTCAGCGGTGCGGCGATCGCCTAGGCGAACCCCATGCACCGGATCGTGGTCTGTTCAACATGCGAGGGGAGGGACGGCAAGGGCTTTGCCGCCACGTTGCGCGCGGCACTTGCGACGCGCGCGATGGATTTCGAGGTCGAGGCGCATGACTGCATGTCGAACTGCGCCCGGCCCCTGTCGGTGGCCTTCACCGCGCCGGGCAAGGCCACCTATCTCTTCGGCGATATCGCCCCCGAGACCGACCTCGCCGACACGCTGGCCTTCGCGGGCCTCTACGCCGATACGCCCGACGGCTGGATCGAAGACGCCCGCCCGGCGGGCCGCCTGCGCTTCTGCCTGATCGGCCGAGTCCCGGCCTGAAACAGGGCGCACGCCCGGCGCTTCTTCTGGCCGGAAATATCCCGGGGGAGGCGTTGAAACCCCAGGGGTTTCAACGTCGGGGGCAGCGCCCCCAAAGCCCAAGCCGACCACAGGCGCCATCATTCGATCACCAGCGTCTCGGTCACCTCGATCGGTTCCCCCTCGACGGCCAGTTGCGTGTGGTCGTTGGCATTGAGCGTCACCCGCACCTCGTGCTCGCCCACCGGCAGGGCCGAGAGGTGGTACCACCGCGCGTAGGCGCGGGCGAGCTTGACGCCGTTCACGTAGACATGGGCGTGGCCGTGGCCGGGGATATGCGCGCCATTCACCGCCTCGGGGTCGAAGGTGAAGTTCTGCACGATGATCTCGAGGTTGCGGCTCTGCGCCCCGTCGGGGTGAAAGGCGATCGACAGCTCCGGCGCCGGGCTTTCCGCCTCGGTGAGCTGGGAGTGGTCGTGCCCCGCCATGTCTCCGTGATCGTGGGCGGAATGGTCATGCACCTCGGCCCCGTGGGCATGCCCCTCCATCTGCGCGCCGGTGCTGGCCGCGATCAGGAACCCCGCGCCGGTTCCGAAGAACAGGCCGATGATCAGGAATATGAAGGTCTTCGGCATGCGGTATCCCCCTGTCGTACAGCCGGGCGGCGCGGCGGCCGCCCGGACAGGATAGCAGTTTCGGCGCTCAGGCGGTGGCGCTTTCGCCCGTGCCCTCGCGGTGCCAGAAATAGCCGGCGAGGCATCCCATCACCGCCCAGACGGCAAAGCCCGTCCCCAGCGCCCTGCTGGCGAACAGTGCGGCGATCTCCGGCGGTACCGGCCCGGCAAAGCTGTCGGGATGCGGCGCGCCGATCACGTGCGGCGCGAGGATCAGCACGATGCCCGCGCCCGCGGCCAACAACCCGCGCCCCAGCCCGATCAGCGCAAGGCCGATCGCGGTGGCGGCGACGGTGCCCCACCACCAGACCTGCCGCGCGCCAAGCTCGGCCGCGGCCACGCCCGGCACTTCCGGCGGCAGCGAGAAGGCCGGCGCGAAGTGGAACGCGATGAACCCCGCGATGCCCCAGATCAGCCCGGTGCGGGCGTCGATCCGCACGCCCCGCTCGGCCGCCATAGCCATGGCGGCGACGAGGATGAAGGCATAGCCCACGTAGATCAGGGCCGAGAACAGCACGCTCATCCCGTCGCGCATCGGGTCGAAACCCGGCAGGTCGGGATGGGCCGAGACCGCCTCGGCGCCGAAATGGGCAAGCTCACCGCCTTCGTACAGCTCGGCATGAAGCAGCACCGGCTGAACGAACGCGAACTGCAGCGCGGCGGCGATCAGCCCCGCGCAGAATCCAGCGAACAGCGCGCTGGTCAGGATACGCTGAAACATGGCTCAGTGGCAGGGAAAGCCGGTGGCGTGGCGCACGTCATGGGCGGCGTCATGCAGCGCGGCGGCCTGAACGTGGCCGGCCAGCGTGATGATCCCGAAGCCCAGGACGATGGCGGCAATCGCCGGCAGAATGGTTGTCTTGGACGCGGATTGAACCAGTGCGGTCATAGTCTATTCTCCTTCCCGGCCTCTCACCCGAGGCGTGGATTTCATCAGGCAAAGGCTGGTCTCCTGGCTCGCGGGTCACGGCCGGTCCTGCCGCCTTCCCGGGCCAATCGGCCCGGTGGCATGTGGCAGGGGGCTCGCCGCTTACAGTCGCGGGGGCGGCTGACGCCTGGGCTCCCGAAGTGGGTCCGCCGTCACGTCATTCCCGATTTATCCCCGAGTGCTTTGCACCCATTATGGGGACCCTTGCAGCCCCCGGTATGAGGCCCGGCCGCCCTTGCGTCAAGGCCGTTTGCGACACGGGCAGGGCGGCGGGCGGCATGGGGCGCGGTCCCGGATCGGCCCGCCGCGATGGGCCGAACGCCGCCGATTGGGCCGCGTGAATCGCAATATCTTGTGGATAACGGCCCGGAATGACCCATATCCGGGGCAAACCCCGTTGACAGGTGGCCTTTGCGTCTCTCTCATTGACCCCCAAGACCGGAATCACCGGCGCGTCACCGGCCACAAGGGGCATACCAGTGCAGTTCTCTAAACTCAGGCTGACCGGCTTCAAAAGCTTCGTCGACCCGACCGACCTCTATATCCAGAACGGGCTGACCGGCGTGGTCGGCCCCAACGGCTGCGGTAAGTCGAACCTGCTGGAGGCGCTGCGCTGGGTCATGGGCGAGAACCGCCCCACCTCGATGCGCGGCTCGGGGATGGAGGACGTGATCTTCGCCGGCGCCGCCACCCGCCCGGCCCGCAACTTCGCCGAGGTGTCGATCCATATCGACAATTCCGACCGCCTCGCGCCCGCCGGCTTCAACGAGGCCGACCATCTCGAGATCGTCCGCCGCATCACCCGCGACGCGGGCTCGGCCTACAAGGTCAACGGCAAGGATGTCCGCGCCCGCGACGTCCAGATGCTCTTCGCCGATGCCTCGACCGGCGCCCATTCCCCGGCGCTGGTGCGCCAGGGCCAGATTTCCGAACTGATCAACGCCAAGCCCAAGGCCCGCCGCCGCATCCTCGAGGAGGCCGCCGGCATCTCCGGCCTCTACCAGCGCCGCCACGAGGCCGAGCTGAAGCTCAACGGCGCCGAGCAGAACCTGACCCGCGTCGACGATGTCATCGAACAGCTCGCCGCGCAGCTGGCCCAGCTCGAACGGCAGGCCCGGCAGGCCGCCCGCTACCGCAAGATCGGCGAGGAACTGCGCCACGCCGAGGGCCTCCTCCTCTACCGCCGCTGGAAGGAGGCCGACGAGGCCCGCGCCGCCGCCGAGGCGCAGCTTCGCGAGCGCACCTCCGATGCCTCCCGCGCCGAGGCCGCCGCGCGCGAGGCCGACCGCCTCCGCGCCACGGCCGAGGCCGCCCTGCCGCCCCTGCGCGAGGAAGAGGCCATCGCCGCCGCCATCATGCAGCGCGTGCAGGTCGCCATCGACTCGCTCGACGAGCAGGAGGCCACCGCCCGCGCCCGCATCGAGACGCTGGAATCGCGCATCACCCAGCTTGCTCGCGACATCGAACGCGAGGAAAGCCTCAACCGCGACGCCGGCGAAACCATCGCCCGGCTCGAGGAAGAGGCGCAGGAGCTCGAAGACGCCTCCGAAGGCCACGAGGAACGGCTCGCCGAGGCCGCGCAGGAATCGCATGATGCCGCCGCCATCCTGCAACAGCGCGAGACCGATCTCAGCCAGCTGACCGAGGACGTGGCCCGCCTCTCCGCCCGCCACCAGTCGGCGCAGCGCACGGTCGAGGATTACCGCAAGACGCTGGAGAAAAGCGAAAGCGAGGCCGCCCGCGCCCGCACTGCCGCCGAAACCTCGCGCGAGGCGCTGGACAAGGCCAAGACCGATTACGACACCGCCCAGCAGGAAGAGGCGCAGGCGGTGAAAACCGCCGAGGCCGCCGAGGAAACCCTGACGCTCGCCGACGAGGCCCGCGCCGAGGCGCAATCGCGCGAGGCCGACGCCCGCGCCGAACGCTCCGAGGCCGAGGGCGAGGTCAACGCGCTCTCTGCAGAAGTGTCGGCGCTGGCCCGGCTGGTCGACCGCGACACCGCCGAGGGCGGCCAGATCCTCGATGCGCTCACCGTCACACCGGGCTACGAGAAGGCGCTTGGCGCCGCGCTCGCCGACGACCTGCGCGCGCCCGAGGTCGAGGCCGACGGCCCCTCCGGCTGGACCCGCCTGCCGGGCTACCCCGAGGCGCAGCCGCTGCCCGATGGCGTCGCGCCGCTTTCCGATCACGTCACCGTGCCGGATGTCTTGCAACGCCGGCTCAGCCAGATCGGCCTTGTCGAGCCCGAATTCGGCCCCCGCCTTCAGGCCGAGCTCCTCCCCGGCCAGCGCCTCGTCAGTACCGAGGGCGACCTCTGGCGCTGGGACGGCTACCGCGCCTGGGCCGAGGATGCACCCTCGGCCGCCGCGCTCCGCCTGCAACAGCTCAACCGGCTGGAAGAACTCAAGCAGCAGCTCGCCCATGCCACCGCCCGCGCCGAGGGCGCCAGCGGCGCGCATGAAGCGCTGCGCAAGCGGCTTGCCGAGTTGACCGAGGCCGACAAGCGCGCCCGCGAGGCCCGCCGCGCCGCCGATACCGCCGTCAACGACGCCAGCCGCGCCCTCTCCCGCGCCGAGGCCGATCGCAACCTCGCCCAGTCGCGGCTCGAATCCCTCGGCCTCGCCGTCACCCGGCACGAGGAGGAGGCGCTGTCGGCCCGCAAGGCGCTCAACGAGGCCGAGGCGGCGCAGAACGCGCTGGAAGACCTCGACGAGGCCCGCGCCGGGGTCGACGACGTCAAGATGACGGTCGAGGCCGCGCGCATGACCATGATGGCCCGGCGCTCCGCCCATGACGAGCTTCGCCGCGAAGGCGAGGCCCGCGCCAAGCGCGCGCAGGAGGTGGCCAGGGAAGTCACCGGCTGGCGCAACCGCCTGGAAACCGCCGAAAAGCGCAGCGCCGAATTGGCCGAGCGCAAGACCGCCTCCGAGGAGGAACTGTCCGAGGCACAGGCCAAGCCCGCCGAACTCGCCGCCCAGCGCGACGACCTCTCCGGCCAGATCGCCAGCGCCGAGAAGCGCAAGGCCGAGGCCGCCGACGCGCTCTCCACCGCCGAACGCCGGCCGCGCGAGGCCGTCGCCGCCGACCGCGACGCCGAGCGCGCCGCCTCCGACGCGCGCGAGGCCCGCGCCCGCGCCGAGGCCCGCGCCGAAGCCGCCGTCGAGGCCCGCGACCACGCCGCCGAGCGCATCGAGGAAGAGCAGGAGACGACCCCCGCCAAGCTGCTCGACCAGCTGGAAGCCGACCCCGACGACATGCCCGGCGCCGAGGCCATCGAGGCCGATGTCAACCGCCTCAAGCGCCAGCGCGACGCGCTGGGCGCCGTGAACCTGCGCGCCGAGGAGGACGCCAAGGAGGTGCAGGAGGAGCACGATTCCCTCACCGCCGAGAAGGCCGACCTCGAGGAGGCGATCCGCACCCTGCGCAGCGGCAT
The DNA here is from genome assembly GCF_040223625.1 of Roseovarius sp. Classification (GTDB taxonomy): domain Bacteria; phylum Pseudomonadota; class Alphaproteobacteria; order Rhodobacterales; family Rhodobacteraceae; genus Roseovarius. The sequence continues at coordinate 96,913 of NZ_JAVKFX010000039.1, forward strand.
CGCGTCGCTGAACCGCGAGGGGCGCGAGCGCCTGCTGACTGCCTTCGAACAGGTAAATTCCAACTTCACCATGCTGTTCCAGCACCTATTCGGCGGCGGCGAGGCCAACCTCGTGATGGTCGAAAGCGACGACCCGCTCGACGCCGGGCTCGAAATCATGTGCCAGCCGCCGGGCAAGAAACTGGCCACCCTGTCGCTCCTTTCGGGCGGCGAGCAGACGCTGACCGCGCTGGCGCTGATCTTCGCGGTCTTCCTCGCCAACCCGGCACCGATCTGCGTGCTCGACGAAGTCGACGCACCATTGGACGACGCCAATGTGGGCCGCTTCTGCGACCTGCTCGACGAGATGTGCCGCCGCACCGAGACCCGCTTCCTGATCATCACCCACCACGCCGTGACGATGAGCCGGATGGACCGACTCTTCGGCGTCACCATGGGCGAAAAGGGCGTGAGCCAACTCGTTTCGGTCGACCTCAAGAAGGCCGAGCAGATGGTGGCCTGAGGGGGCCGTGCCGCTTCGCTAAAATCTTAGGCTTTCCTTCATTCCGGGCCTGCACACTCCGCCTCGCTGCAAACCTTTGCAGTGATTGGAGGTGAAGCCTCTGACCGAGGAAAACTTTCGGAAATGGATGGTCATCCTGGCGGCGGGAACGCTGTTGGCGACGATCATCAGGCTTTGGCTTGGGATCTGATCCCCGGCCAAGGAAAGACCCCGCAGAGTAGCAGCTCTGCGGGGTCGGTTTCGAGGGGCGAAGCCACCGAAGAAACAACTTTCGTTCTTCCGTTATGATGCGATTTTTCTAACAGGAAGTAAACAACGCGCCCTGGCCCACGGTTAATCCGCGCGTTGAGCGAAAGGACTCACCCGACCGCCCGGTTTTTTTGCGCGCAATTTTAGGCTTTCCTTCATGCCTCGCCCCCACACTCCGCGTCGCTGCAACCCTTTGCAGTGTCTGGAGGTGAAGGACCTGAGCGAAAATGATTTCCGAAAGTGGATGGTGATCCTCGCGGCGGCAACGCTGATCGTGACCGTCATCCGCCTTTGGATCGGGGTCTGACCCCGAAACAAGGAAAGACCCTGCGGAGGCACAACTCCGCAGGGTCGACTTTTAGGTGATGAACCTGAAAGCGATTTCCGATACCCTTTGATAATGTGATTTTGCTTACGAAAAGTAAATACGCCCGCGCCAAAGGTGGTTAACCCCGCCCCGGCGCAACGCCCGGGCCCTTAAGCGCGCCGCAGCCGACGAAAACACCGACGTAATACCGACAAAATACCGACGTGATACCGACAGGGCGTTTCGAGAAAAACAGCCACTTAACCCTGATTCGCCCTAGGGAAGCGGCCCCGTCTGGTACAGCTTCACCTTCAGCCCCCCATGCGCCACCGGCGGGCCGCCCGGTTTGAACGGCAGCCCCGTCGCCTTGGCCAGCCCGCCTTCCGAGGTCACGATCCCCACGCGCCAGCCCGAAAACCGCTCCTTCAGCGTCTTCCCCAGCGCGCCGTAAAGCGCATAAAGCAGCTTCCTGTTCCCGATCCGCCCGCCATAGGGCGGGTTGACCATCACAAGCCCTGGCGGGCCCTCGGGCCGCGTCCGCTCGCTCACCGCCATCTGCTCGAACCGGGTGAACGCCGCCACGCCCGCCCGTTCGGCGTTCGCGATGGCCGATCTCACCGCGCCCGCATCCCGGTCGCTGCCATGGAAAACCATTTCCGTTCCACCACTTGGCGCCTGCTTCATCTCGGCCCAGGCGTCCGCGTCGAACCCCGCCAGATCCTCGAACGCGAACCGCCGCGACCGCCCGGGGTGCAAGCCCGCGGCCATCTCCGCCGCCTCGATCACAAATGTGCCCGACCCGCACATCGGGTCGACCACCGGCTCCGCCCCGCTATACCCGCATTGCCGCAGGAACAGCGCCGCCAGCGTCTCGCGCATCGGCGCCTTGCCGACCGCCTCCTTGTGGCCCCGCCGGTGCAGCGGCTCGCCGGACGTATCAACCGAGAAGGAGCAGAAATCATCCTCGATCCGCACCATTACCCGCAGCCCGGCCTTGGCATCCACCGTCACGCCCAGCTCTTCCGCCAGAGCCCGCTCCACCCGCTGCCCCGCCGCCTTGTCGTGGTAGATGCGCGAGCCGTGGCAGGTGGCCTCGACCTTCACCGGCACGTCCGGCCGCAGCACCTCGCCCCACGGGAACTTCCGCGCCCGCTTGTCGAGCTGCGCGAGGTGCATCGCCCGGAACCCGCCGATCCGCGCCAGTACCTTCCCCGCGCCGCGCAGCACCAGGTTGGCGCGCCACACCTCCGGCCAGCCGCCCTGCACCGTCACGCCGCCCGGCACCTCGCCGGTCACGTCGAACCCGGCCGCGCGCGCCTCTTCGGCCAGCACGGGCTCCAGCCCCGGCGGCGCGGCCAGGAATATCTCGAACACCTCTCCGCTCATCGGCCCCTGCTTCTTGGGAAAAATACTCCCGGGGGTTAGCACGCCGCCCGGAAACGCTCCAGTGGAGCGTTTCGCGTGCTAACGGGCAGAGCCCCCAGCTTCACAATCGGTTCAGCAGCGCCTGCGTCGGCCAGGCATCCGCCGGCATCCCCAGCTCCTGCTGGATATCCTGCACCGCCGACCGGGTGCCCGCGCCGAGGATGCCGTCGATCTCGCCCACGTCATAGCCGCGCGCCGCCAGCTTCTGTTGCAGCGCCTTCATCTGCGCGCCCGACAGCCCCGGCTCGGGATTGCCCGCGTCGAAGACCGGCCCGCCTTCCAGCCGGTTGGCGAAATAGGCCGCCGTCAGCACGTAGGTGAACGACTGGTTCCATTCGAAATAGACCCGGAAATTCGGATAGGCGAGGAAGGCCGGCCCCTTGTGCCCCTCGGGCAGGATCAGGCTGGCCTGCAGGTTCCGCTGAAGCTGCCCGTGCCGCGGCGTGACACCGAGGGCGGCCCAGTCCGCCCCGGATTTCTGCGTCCGCAGACCGGATTGCGACCAGTCCATGTCCTGCGGCACCTCGACCTCCTGCAGCCACGGCTCGTTCGCACGCCAGCCCAGCGATTGCAGCATCTTGCCCCCCGACATCAGCGCGTCCGGCGCCGAGGTCTTGAGGCTCACGCGCCCGTCGCCGTCGCCGTCGACACCGTTCTCGATGATGTCCTCGGGCAGCATCTGCACCATGCCGATCTCCCCGGCCCAGGCGCCGGTGGTGGTGGCCGGGTCGAAATTGCCCCTCTCGTAAAGCTCGAGCGCGGCATAGACCTGCGGACGGAAGAGCTCTGGCCGGCGGCAGTCATGGCTGAGCGTCACCAGCGCATTGAGCGTGTTGAAATCGCCCTGGAACCCGCCGAAATCAGTCTCGAACGCCCAGAAGGTCAGCAACACGCCGCGGCTCACGCCGAATTCGCGCTCGACCCGGTCGAAGACCTGCGAATATTGCTCGGCCTTCGCGCGTCCGGTGTTCAGCCGGTTCTGGCTGATCAACTGCCGGGCGAAGTCCGAGAAGGGCTTCTGAAAGAACCCCTGCGCCCGGTCGGCGTTGATCACCGACTGGTCATGCCGGGCCGAGGCGAAAAAGCTGTTGACGGTGGACGGGTCGTGCCCGCGAGAGATGGCTTCCTGTTTCATGGCGTCTACGAAACCGGCAAAGGAGCCGCCGCATGGCTGTGACGCAGCCCCGCCCGCCGTCAGGGTCAGGGCCGCGATCAGGAAAAAGGGTTTCATGAGTACCTCGGTCAAATGGTCATTGCCGGACAAACCTAGGCCATCGGCCCCGCCTTGCAAACCTGTTTGCACGCTAGCCGGCAAACAACAGCGCCCCTGCGACGGTCAGCGCCAGCCCCGCGCCCCAGACCCGCCAGAGCAGCCGCACGGTGGCGTCGATCTCGTCCGCGCCGATCATCTTGCGGCCGGCCTCGTGGACGAAGGGAAAGTCGCGCATCCGCCCGTCATAGGCGCGCGGCCCCGACAGGGCGACGCCGAGCGCGCGGGCCGCCGCCGCCTCGGGCCAGCCGGCGTTGGGCGAACGGTGCTGGCCCGCCTCCCGCACGATGGCGGGCCAGTCGCCCAAGGCACCGTGCAGCGCCGCGATCATCGCCGCCGTCAGCCGGGCGGGGACAAGGTTCAGCAGGTCGTCGAACCGCGCCGCCGCCCAGCCGAACGCCTCGTAGCGGTCGTTGCGATAGCCGATCATGCTGTCGGCGGTGTTGGTGATCTTGTACAGGAGCAGCCCCGGCAGGCCGAAGACCAGGAACCACAGCGCGGGCGCGATTACCCCGTCGCTGAAATTCTCCGCCGCCGACTCGATGGCGGCGCGGGCAATCGCCGGCTCGTCCATCGCGGCGGTGTCGCGGCCCACGATCTGGGCCACCGCCATGCGCCCGTTGCCCACCGAGACCCGCAGCGCATCGGCCACCGCGCCGACGTGCTGGGCCAGCGATTTCTGCGCAAGGAAGATGGCGGCGACAATGACCTCGACCAGCCAGCCCAGCTCGGCCAGCGCGGCACCCAGCAGGATGGCGCCCAGCGCAAGCCCCGCCATCACCAAAACGCCCTTGGCCCGCCGCCCGGTGCCGGCATTGAACCGCCGGTCGCACCAGCCCACCGCCCGGCCCATCAGCACCGCGGGATGCAGCAGCCTGTCCCAAAGCCAGCGCGGCTCGCCCAGCAGCGCGTCGAGCGCCATGGCCAGCGCCAATACTGCGGCGGTGCTCATATCGCCTGCTCCACCCGGCCCCACTGGTCCGGCGCGGGCAGGCCGAGGCGCAGCCAGCCGTGATAGTCGGGATAGGTCCGGCTCCACACCCGCGCCTGGGCCAGCCGGTCCTGCCACGCGAAGGCATCCTCCGCCCGGTAAAGCCGGAAGAGCGAGGTGCCGCCCACCACGCTTGCGCCCGCCCGCACCATCAGCGCATCGAGATGTGCGGCATCCTCGTTCAGCCGTGTGCGGGTGTCGGCGGCCCAGCCCCGGTCGCCCAGCACCTGCGTGCCGATGGTCAGCGCCGGGCCGGACACCGCCAGCGGCCCCAGCCGTGCGGCAAGCCGGTCGATCAGGTCCTGCGGCCCGATGGCAAAGCCCAGCCGCAGCCCGGCCAGCCCCCAGAACCGCCCCAGGCTCTTCAGGATCAGCGTGCCGGGCCTGTCCGCGTAGCTGACCAGAGACTGGTAGGGCGAGACATCGGCGTAACTCTCGTCGATCACCGTGAAGGGCGCGCCGAGGTCGTCGGAGGAATACCAGGTCCCCCTGGGATTGTCGGGATGCATCAGCACGCGGGCATAGGGGCTGTCCTCGCCCTCGGTCCAGCCATGGGCGGCGAAGGCGTCGGTGTGGCGGGTCCGGACGGGGGTGGGGATATGCACCCGGCGCGCAGGCAGAAGGCCGGGGATATGCGCGATCAGGCTCGCCGTGCCGGGCGCGGCCAGGATGGCGGCATCGTCCGGCACGCCCCAGAATTCCCGCGCGGCCTCGGTCAGCGCGTCCTGCGCCGCGCGGCCGGGCAGGGCGGTGCAGGCCTGCGGGTCGAGCGGGGGCACGGGGTAGGACACCGGGTTGATGCCGGTCGACAGGTCGACCCACTCCTCGCGCCGCCCGCCATGTCGCGCCATCGCCGTGTCGAGCCCGCCATGGTCGCGCGCCCCGGTCATGGCCTAGCCCTCGCCCGTTTCAGTATCGGTGTCGGAGTCGGTGTCGGGCAGGGGCGGGTGACGGGTGATAAAATGTCCCTTAACCTCTTGCGGCCATTCCCGGAACGGCACGCGGCCGGTCTCGCTTTCGGCATGCATCTCGGCATAGGCGACAACGGCCTCCGCCGCCGCCTCGGTCGGCTCGAACCGGCCCAGCGTATAGGCCAGCTTGCCCGGCGCCTGGATGGCGATGTTGCAGCCATGGGCACAGCCCATCAGGCAGGACACCCGGCGCGTGCGCACCCCGCGGCCCGCCGCGTGGCGCTCGACAAGCTCGGCCATGTCCTCGCCATGCGGGCGCTCATGGGTCTCGGCGTTCCAGTCGTCGCGCTTGCAGGTGTCGCAGATGGTGATCCACGTGGTCATGCGCTTCATCCCTTCCCGTTACGGGATGTGTTGAAACGGATTTGATCCGCCCGCACAAGGCCCGCACGCCCCGGAATGCCACGAAACTTTAACGTTTTGTAAACACTCCCGCGCAACGCACGGTGCGGGGCGATCCGAAAGCGCCCTATTCCAGCCGCGTCACCACCTCGGAACTGCGCTCCAGCGTCCGGTGAACGGGGCATTTGTCGGCGATCTCCAGCAGTCTCTGCCGCTGCTCCTCGCTCAACTCGCCCTCCAGCCGGATCACCCGGCGGAACCGGTCGGGCTTGGCGCCCGGCTGGCTGGCATCCTGCGCATGGACCTTGTCATGGCAGACATCCACGCTCACCCCCTCCAGTGGCCAGCCCTTGCGGCGGGCATACATCCGGATGGTCATCGACGTGCAGGCACCCAGCCCCGCCGACAGGAACCCGTAGGGCGTGAGCCCCTTGTCGGTGCCGCCATAGGCCTCCGGCTCGTCGGCCAGAAGGTGATGCTTCGGCCCGGCATTGACGTCCTGCAGGAAGCCGTCGGGATCGGCCTCGGTCACCCGCACCACGCCCTCGGGCGCGCCGGGCGGCGGGCAGGGGGCCTTGAGGTCGAGATAGCGGGCCGCCCAGGCCGCGATCACCTCGGCGGCGTATTCGGCATCCTCGGGGTTGGTAATCAGGTGATCGGCCTCGCCCAGCGTGACGAAGCTCTTGGGGTGTTTCGCGGCAAGGAAAATATCCGAGGCGTTGCCGATCCCCACCACCGCGTCGCGCGGCGCGTGCAGCACCAGCAGCGCCCGCTTCAGCCTTGCGATCTCGTCTTCCAGCTTTTCGGCCTTCACATCCTCGACGAACTTCTTGCCGATGCGGATCGGCCGCCCGCCCAGATGCACCTCGGCGGCGCCCTCGGCCTCGATCTTCTCCAGCGCGCCGCCGAAATTATGCATCACATGGCCCGGATCGAACGGTGCGCCGATCGTCACCACCGCCTTCGAGCTATCGATCTGCCTTGCCGCCTTCAGCATCGCCGCCCCGCCAAGGCTGTGCCCGATCAGCAGCGACGGCGCCATGCCCCGCCCCGCCAACGCCTCGGCGGCCAGCACGAGGTCCTCGACATTCGACGTGAACGAGGTGTTCTCGAACTCGCCCCCGGAATGGCCCAGCCCGGTGAAATCGAACCGCAGCACGGCGAACCCCGCGCCCGCCAGCCGGGCCGAAATGCGCCGTGCGGCGGGAATGTCCTTGGAACAGGTGAAGCAATGCGCGAAAAGCGCCGTGGCCAGAACCGGCCCCTCGGGCAGATCGAGCCGCGCCGCCAGCTCGTCGCCCGAATGACCGGTGAAGGTGAAACGTTCGGTCGGCATCGCCATTCCTTTCCTTGGACAGGCTCAAAGGGTAGGAAGCCCGCGTGGCCCGCACCAGACATGTAACGGCGCTGTCACGTCAAGGTGAGATGGTGAAAACACTCGTGAGGATCATGGCGGCGCTGGCGCTGGTTGCGCTGGGCCTGAGCTTTGCCGGCGCACTGCACCCGGTGGGCGACAGCCTTGCCGTGTTCCGCCTCGCGATTGCCGTGCCGGCGCTGCTGCTGGTCCTGGGCACGGGCCTGTCGCGCGGCTGGCGGCTGGCGGGCGTGGCGCTCTGCCTTGCCGGGGTGGGCAGCGTGATGGGCCACAAGCTGCCGCTGGCCGAGCCGGGGGCGCTGAGCGTCTACCAGAAGAACATGTTCCACCGGAATTCCGACATCGGCGGGCTGGCGCGGGATATCCTCGCCGTTTCGCCCGATATCGTCACGCTGCAGGAAGTCTCGGTCGAGAACGAGGCGCTGCTCGACCTGTTGTGGGAGGCCTACCCGACCCAGCATCTCTGCCGCTACACCCGGCGCAGCGGCGTTGCCGTGCTGACCCTCCTGCCGACCTCCGGCACGCCTTTCTGCAGCGACGAGATCGGCCTTGCGGTGGTGCAGGTCGACACCGCCAGCGGGCCCGTCCGGGCGATGTCGCTGCATTTCGCCTGGCCCTACCCGGGCGGGCAGCCGAGACAGTCCGACTGGCTCACCCGCTACCTCGCGCAGGGCGACGGCCCGGCGATCATGGGCGGCGATTTCAACATGGTGCCCTGGTCGGACACCCTGGATGACATCGCCGAGGCCGCCGGCTTCACGCGCGCCGGCCCCTCGCGCCCGACCTTCCAGCTCGGGCCCTTTCCCCTGCCGATCGACCATGTATTCGCCCCCGGCGGCGGCCGGGTCGAGCTGCGCGGCCTGTCGGGCAGTGACCATCGCGGCCTGCTCGCCCGGGTGTCGCCGGCCGAGTAGATCAGGCAACTCTTCTAAAAATGCGCGGCAGATTCCCGGGCGCCCCGGCGCCGGTTTTTTACTTGTCTTAACCGGCATGGGCCACTCTGGCCACGGGATGGAGTGGAGTGCGCTGTGCGACTGCATTTGAAGCATATACGCGATGTGCGGGTGTTTGCCGCGGCGGTGACGGTGGTCGCCCTCGCGGGGAATTTCGTTCTGCACAGCCTGATGTACCCCAGGGATCTGGACGGCGAGCTGCTGTTCGCGGGGTCGGTCATCACCGTGTCGCTGGCGCTGCCGATCTCGTTCTTCATCGGCTTGCGGATGCGCGATATCTACCGCCTCACCATCCGGCTGGAGGTCGCGCGCGACCACGACCCGCTGACCGGCGCCCTGACCCGGGCGGCGTTCCACAGCCGCGCCGCCGGGCTGGTCGGCGCGCCGGCGACGCTGATCATCTGCGACATCGACCATTTCAAGGCGTTCAACGACCGCTTCGGCCACCTTGCCGGGGATGCCGCCCTGCGCCACGTGGTCGAGGTGCTGGGCGCCAATTGCCGCAAGGGCGACCTGATCGCCCGCTTCGGGGGAGAGGAGTTCCTGATGCTCCTGCCCGGCACCACGCCGGAGGAGGGCGGGCGCGTAGCACAGCGGCTGTGCGAGCGGCTGCGCGTGACCCCCGTGCCGGTGGACGGCACGGAAAGGCCCGTGACCGCCAGCTTCGGCGTGGCCGAGGTCAGGACCGCAAACGACCTGGTCACGGCAATCGCGCGGGCCGACGGGGCGCTCTACGCCGCCAAGGACGAGGGGCGCAACCGCGTCTGCCGGGCCTGAACACCGGGCCTACGCCTCGCCCATCAGCGCCCGGTCGAACGGGTACCGCGTCAGGTTCTCGTAGCCGTCCTCGGTGATCAGCACCTGGTCTTCCAGCTTGATCGAGAAGTCGCCCCCGACCTCTCCCACCAGCGCCTCGACGCAGAGCGTCATGCCCGGCTCCAGCGGATAGTCGAACGCCCCGGCGACGGCCTTGTCCGGATAGGCGACCAGCGGCCACTCGTCGCACAGCCCCACGCCATGCATCAGGCAGCCGTATTTCTGCGCCTGGTACTTGTCGTCCAGCACATGGGTCATCGCGGTCAGCTCGGGGATGGTGACGCCGGGTTTGAGCATCTCCATGTTGGTCATGATATGCTCATGCGCGTGCTGCATGGCATGGATCATGTCGGGCCGGGGCGTCTCGTCGCCGATCCACCAGCTTCGCGAAATGTCGACGCAGATGCCGTAGCTGCCGATCAGGTCGGTGTCGAACGAGATGATCTCGTTGTTTTGCGCGATCCGCGGCCCGCATTCCTGGAACCACGGGTTGGTGCGGGGGCCCGAGGCCAGCAGCCGCGTCTCGATCCACTCGCCGCCGCGGCGGATATTCTCGGCATGCAGCACCGCCCAGATATCATCTTCCGAGGTCTGGCCGGCGGGCACGTTGGTGCGGGCATAGGCCTCCATCGACGCCACCGCCACCTCACAGGCGTGGCTGGCACAGCGCATGGCGAGGATCTCGTCGGGCCCCTTCACCGCGCGGGCCTTCTCGGTCACCTCCTCGCCCTCCATGATCTCGAGCCCCTGCGCCTCGAGCGCGCGCAGCCCGTGCAGCATGACCTTGTCGACGGCCAGCCGCGTGTTGCCCGGCGCGTGCTCTTCCAGCACCACGCGCACCTCGTTCGCGAACACGTCGGCGGCCACGTCCACCTTGTCGCCCCGGTCGAAGTAGAACAGGTCCGCCCCGCTGCGCTGTTCCCGAACCAGCGGGTTGAAGCTGCTCAGGAAGGGAGAGTTCTTGTAATCCCACATCACCATGTAGCCATCGGCACAAAGCAGCAGCGCCCGGAACGGGTTATGCGTGTTCCAGAGCTGCATGTTGGTCGAGTCGGTGGCGTAGCGGATGTTGAGCGGGTCGAAGACCAGCAGCCCGGCATAGTCGCGGTCCACGATATGCCGCGTCAGCCGCTCCCACCGGTAGCGCCGCATCGCCTGCAGGTCGGGCAGCTGCAACCCCGCCGTCTCCCACTCGCGAAAGGCAAGCTGGGTCGGCCCGATCTCGATCCGGTCGGCGTCGTTCGGGGTGTTGTCGCCCAGCTTGGCACCGCGGCCGGGGTCGATCTTGCGGGTGTCGCGGTAATGGGTGTTCATCTGGCTGGTCTCCTCGCTAGGACCAGCCTGCCCCGGAAAATGTCACGGGCGCGCGACCGAAAGCGACGCGACCCATGTCGGATTGAGGCCCTTTGCCGGCGCCGGGTTTCAGCCGCCGCGAACGGTATCGATCATCAGCTGCACGTTGTCGGGGTCCGCATCCGGGGTGATCCCGTGGCCGAGGTTGAAGATATGCGGCCCGCCCCGGAACGCCTTCACGATCTGCCGCGTCTCGCGCACGAGGTCGTCGCCGCCGGTCACCATGTGCGAGGAATTCAGGTTCCCCTGCACGCAGCCCGAGACCTGCACGTTCTCCGCCGCCCATTCCGGCGTCACGGAATCGTCGACCGCCACGCAATCGGCCCCGGTGGCCTGATGGAAGCCGATATATTTCTCGCCTGCCTGCCGGGGGAAGGCGATGACCGGAATATCGCCATGCCGCGCCTTCAGCTCGGTGACGATGCGTTTGGCCGGCGCGGTGGCGTATTTGTCGAAATCCTCGCCCGACAGCGAGCCCGCCCAGCTATCGAACAGCTTCACGCATTCCGCCCCGGCCTCGATCTGGGTCGAGAGATACTCGATCGTCGCCTCGGTCAGCCGGTCGAGGATCGCCTCGAAAAGCGGCCGGTTCTCGGCCTTGAGCGCATGGGCCGGCCCCTGATCCGGCGTGCCGCGCCCGGCGATCATGTAGGTGGCCACCGTCCAGGGCGCCCCGGCAAAGCCGATCAGCGTGGTATCAGACGGCAGGGCGCCCGACAGGTTGCGCACCGTCTGGTAGATCGGCGCCAGCGTCTCGTGGATGTCCGAGGCGGGCTTCAGCGCGTCGAACTCCGCCTGCTGCGTGATCGTCGAAAGCCGCGGCCCTTCGCCCGTGACGAACCACAGATCGGCCCCCAGCGCCTGCGGCACCAGCAGGATATCGGCGAACAGGATCGCCCCGTCGAACCCGTAGCGGCGGATGGGCTGAAGCGTCACCTCGGTCGCCAGGTCGCTGTTGTAGCACAGCGACAGGAAATCCCCTGCCTCGGCCCGGGTGGCGCGGTACTCGGGCAGGTAGCGCCCGGCCTGCCGCATCATCCAGATCGGCGGCACCTCCTGCGCTTCGCCCGCCAGCGCCTTCAGGATCGTCTTCGTCGCAGCCATGGGGGGCCCTCCCTTTCGGGCACGTGGTTCTCTCCCCTCGGCGGCAATGTCAAGCGCCGGGGCGCTTGCCAGTGCGGCAGCGCGGGTCTAGACCCGGCGCCATGAAATACGATCGGCCCTCTCCGACCCGCCCGCTCAAACTCGGCACCCGCGGCTCCCCGCTGGCCTTGGCCCAGGCGTATGAAACGCGCGACAGGCTGGCCGCGGCGCATGACCTCGCGCCAGAGGCGTTCGAGATCGTGGTCATCAAGACCACCGGCGACAACCGCGCCCTGATCGCCACCGACACGCCGCTCAAGGAGCTGGGGGGCAAGGGCCTCTTCACCCGCGAGATCGAGGAGGCGCTCCTGTCGGGCGAGATCGACATCGCGGTGCATTCGATGAAGGACATGCCCGTCGAACAGCCCGGCGGTCTGGTGCTCGACACCTACCTGCCGCGCGAGGACGTGCGCGACGCCTTCGTCTCGCCCGGTGCGACAGGGCTGGCGGACTTGCACGAGGGAGCCAAGGTGGGCACCTCGTCGCTGCGCCGGCGGGCCCAGGTGCTGGTGCGCTATCCGCATCTCGAGGTGGTCCAGTTCCGCGGCAACGTGCAGACCCGCCTGAAGAAGCTCGAGGATGGCGTGGCGGCCTGCACCTTCCTGGCCATGGCCGGGCTCAACCGGCTGGGCCGGGCCGACGTCGCCCGCGCCGCCATGGCGCCCGAGGAGATGCTGCCGGCGGTCGCCCAGGGCGCCATCGGCATCGAGCGGCGCAGCGACGATAGCCGCGTGGCCCACATGCTGGCGGCGATCCATGACGGGGTGACCGGCCAGCGGCTGGCGGCGGAACGCGCCTTCCTCTCCACGCTCGACGGCTCCTGCGAGACGCCGATCGCAGGGCTGGCCGAGCTGGATGGCGGCACGCTGCGCCTGCGCGGCGAGATCCTGCGCCCCGATGGCAGCGAATGCCTGTCCGACGACGCCACCGCCCCGATCGAGGACGGCCCCGAGCTGGGTGCCGAAATGGCGCGCAAGCTGCTGGAACAGGCGGGGCCGGGCTTCTTCGACTGGCGAGGGTGAGCGCTCTTCACGCCCTTGCAGGTGCGCCTCGCGAGGCCGCCTGAAAGGGCGGATGAGCGGCGCCGTCAGGGCAGGACTTTGCCCGGGTTCATGATCCCGTTGGGGTCGAGCGCCCGCTTGATCGTGCGCATCACCTCCATCGCCACCGGGTCCTTGTAGCGCCCCATCGCCGGCAGTTTCGAAAGCCCGATCCCGTGCTCGGCCGAGAACGAGCCGCCAAGCGCGATGGTCTCCTCCTCCACCGCCTCGCCGATGGCGCGGTGAATGCCGGTATCCGTCGTCTCGGGCCATGCCGCGAAATGCAGGTTGCCGTCGCCCATATGCGCCACGTGCAAAAAGCCGATCCCCGGATCGAGCGCCTTGGCCCGCGCCTTGGTCCGCTCCAGCAGCTCCTGCATCCGGTCCAGCGGCACGGCGATGTCGTTGTCGACAATCGGGTCGCGCAGGCGCGACACCTCCGCCGCCGCCTCGCGCCGCGCCCACATATCGGCCCGCTGGGCATCCGACTTGGCGACCACGGCATCGAGCACCGCACCGTTTTCATAGAGCCGTCCCAGCACCTCCTCCAGATGCGCGGCAATCGGCACCTCGCCATCCGGCCCCGGCTCGGCATCGCGGGCGGCCAGCGCGCCGACTTCAACGAGGATATTGACTTCGTGCCGCTCCTCGAAGGGCGGGCGGGCGTCGGGGAAGCGCTTGAGATGCGCCTCGATATAGGCGCCGGGCATGTATTCGAACGCCTCCACTGCGCCGCCGGTTTCCGCCTGCAGGATATGCAGCAGCTCCAGCCCGCGCGTCACGTCCGGCGCGGCGACCATCGCCGTGGCATAGGCGCGGGGCTTGGGAAACAGCTTGACCACGGCGGCGGTGATGATCCCCAGCGTCCCCTCCGCGCCGATCAGCAGGTCGCGCAGGTCATAGCCCGAGTTGTCCTTGTGCAGCGCGCTCATCAGGTTCATCACCTCGCCCGTGGGCGTCACCGCCTCGATCCCGAGGCACAGGCCCCGCGTGCTGCCGTAGCGCACCACGTTCGAGCCGCCCGCATTGGTCGACAGCGCCCCCCCGATCATCGCCGAGCCGCGCGCGCCGAAGGTCAGCGGGAAAATGAGGTCATGCTCGCCCACCGCCTCGTGCAGCGACGACAGGATCACGCCGGCCTCGACGGTCGCGGTGCGGCCCGCCGGGTTGATCTCACGAATGGCCGACATCCGGTCGAGCGACAGCATGATCGCCCCCTCGGCCGTGGTCCCCTTGACCAGCCCGGTATTGCCCGAGACCGGCACCACCGGCACACGCGCCTCGTTCGCCAGCCTTACGATGGCGGCGACCTGTGCGGTGTCGGCCGGCTTGACCACCGCAAGCGGGGTCCAGCGGAGCATGCCGGCCCAATCCTGCGACCAGGGGGCGGCGTCCTTTCCGGTCAGAACGTGGTTGGGGCCGGTAACGGCGGCGAGGTCGTCTAGAATGCGGTCTGTCATGGCGGCAATCTGCGTCAGCGCCCGGCCAAGGGCAAGCGGGGAGTGGACAGGCGCCGCAACCGGCTTATCTTGCCGGACAGACCCGCTCCGGAGACCGTCATGCGTACCGCCCTTGCCCCGCGTTCCCTCCTCGCCCTGCTGGGCCTGCTGATGCTGACCGCCACGGCCGCCTTCTCCGCACCGCGCGACTGGCAGTTCGCCTCGATCGACGGCGGCACGCTGTCGCTCGACGACTGGGCGGGAAAGCCGGTGCTGGTGGTCAACACCGCCTCGCGCTGCGGCTTCACGCCGCAATATGACGGGCTGCAGGCGCTCTACGACACCTACCGCGACCGCGGTTTCGCCGTGCTCGCGGTGCCCTCGCAGGATTTCAAGCAGGAACTCGCCAGCGACGAACAGGTCAAGGATTTCTGCGCGATGAACTTCGACCTCGACCTGCCGATGACCACGATCACCCCGGTGCTGGGCGATGGCGCGCACCCGTTCTACCGCTGGCTGGCCGACACCGAAGGCTGGCAGCCGTCGTGGAATTTCAACAAGGTGCTGATCGCGCCCGACGGCTCCGTCGCGGGCACGTGGGGCTCGGCCACGGTGCCGGAATCGCCCGAGATCACCAGCCGGATCGAGGCGCTTCTGCCGCGCGGATCAACCCGGCGAAAACCCGGCCAATTCGGGCTTGACGGGGCCGCCGGGCTGCCTTACCTAGCGCCACGGTCCGGCGGAGTAGCTCAGTTGGTTAGAGCAGTGGAATCATAATCCATGTGTCGGGGGTTCAAGTCCCTCCTCCGCTACCAACCCCCACAACAGTCTAAACGATCACCCCCACGCCTCACCGCGTAGTGAAGTCGCGCGCCTTCGGCCGGCGTGTCTGCCACCAGTATTTCACCGTCCCCGCCGACCAGTTGTTGATGATCTTGCCGGTCGCGGTCTTGTACCAGCTCGTGCAGCGCCCCGCCCATGCCGTGCGGGCCAGTTCGCGGGCCTGCGCCCGGCGGTGCCGTTGCAGGGCCTCCGGCGTGACCTCGATCCGGCGCGCGCCGCGCCAGCGCAGCCGGGCGATGGCGCGCAGCACGTAGTGGACCTGGCATTCCAGCATGAAGATGATCGAGTTGTGGCCGAGATTGGTGTTCGGGCCATACAGCAGGAAGAAATTCGGGAAACCGGGCACCGCCATGCCGAGATAGGCCTCCGGCCCATCGGCCTGGTCCCACGTGTCGGAGAGCCTCCGGCCATCACGGCCCTCGACCGTCATCCCCGGCAGGAAATCCCGCGCGTGAAAGCCGGTTGCCAGCACGATGCAGTCGGCCTCGATCCGCTGCCCGCCCTTCGTCAGCAGCCCCTCCGGCGTCAGCCGGTCGACCTGGTCCGTCACGAGGCTCACGTTGTCGCGGTGGAGCGCCGGGTAATAATCATCGGCCAGCAGGATGCGGCGACAGCCCAGCGGGTAATCGGGGGTCAGCTCTGGTGCGAGCTCTCCTGCCTCTGCCGCGATGTGGCGGCGGTTTGCCTCGGTCTGACGCCGCGACTGGCGCGAGCCGTCGATGAACTCGGGCCAGCTCCGCTCCCATTGCCAGTAGATCGACCAGCGACAGAGCCGTTGCAGTAGCGGAAAGGCCCGGAACCGCCGCTTCTCGCGCTCTTCGAACGGCCGGTCGCCCTTGGCCACCAGCCAGTTGGGCGAGCGTTGCAGCACCGTCAGGTGGCGGGCCACGCGGGCGATCTGCGGGATCGCCTGCACGGCGCTGGCGGCATTGCCGATCACCACGACGCGCTTGCCCGTAAGATCATAGCCCGCGTCCCATTCGGCCGTATGCATCAGCTTGCCGCCGAAGGTCTCGCGCCCCGCGAAGTCCGGGATCATCGGCTGGTTGAGCTGGCCCACCGCCGAAACGAGGAACGGCGCGGAATACGTCGCGCCATCCTCCGTCGTGACATGCCAGCGCGCCTCATCCTCGTCCCAGCGCGCATGGCGCACCCCGGCGCCACAGCGCAGGTTTTCGGTCACGCCCAGCTCGTCGGCCGTGCGCCGGAGATAGGCCAGTATTTCCGGCTGGGGGGCATAGATGCGCGACCAGTCGGGGTTCATGGCGAAGGAAAAGCTGTAGTGATGCGATTGCGTGTCACAGGCGCAGCCGGGGTAGATATTGTCGCGCCACGTGCCGCCCACATCGCCGGCCCGTTCCAGCACCAGCACCCGCAGCCCCGCCCGAAGCGCGTGCGCCGCCATGCCGATCCCGCCGAAGCCCGCCCCGATCACGATCAGGTCGGGGGTAGGGTCGGTGGTGTCTTGTCGAGGTGCCTGCATCCTGCCCGTCTCCGAAGTCTTTCGGCCAAGCTACAGGCTTTCGCGGGAGGGACAATGCGTGCGGCGCCTCGCGTTGGCCCGAACCTGTCGCCGGGCCGATGCGTGCCGGGGGTTTGTGCGCCCGAGGGGCGCCGTCTGCCGCTTAGGGTTGCGTCATCATAGCGGCAGGGTTATGAGTTGATTCATAACTGAATGGATATGAGTCGATCATGCCAGACCCTCACGACATCGTCTTCCGGACGCTCGCCGACCCGACGAGACGCGCCATCTTCGAACGTCTGTGCCGCGGCGGCGAACAGACGGTGGCCTCGCTCACCGATCAGGCCGGCATCTCGCAGCCCGCCGTCTCGAAACACCTTGGCGCGCTGAAGAAATCCGGGTTGGTCGGAAGCCGCCCCGATGGTCGCCGGACGTTCTACGCCGCCCGGCCAGAGGCGCTCGAGCCACTGAACGACTGGGCGAGGCAGATGAAGGGGTTCTGGCAGGCCCGGTTCGACGATCTCGAAGACCTGCTCAGAAGGATGGATCAATGACCGACACGCACCCCGACACGCGCACCGTTGTGGTCGAACGGGACCTGCCGCACTCGCCCGAGAAGATCTGGCGCGCGCTGACCCGCTCGCATCTGATCGGCGAGTGGTTGATGGAAACCGAGTTTGTACCGGAGGTCGGCCACCGCTTCACCTTCTCCGCCGAATGGGGCGAGGTGGACTGCGAGGTGCAGGAGGCCGATCCCCACCGGGTGCTGGTCTACAGCTGGAACGCCGGCGAGCTGCAATCGGTGGTGACATGGACCCTGACCCCCGTGCCCGGCGGCACGAGGCTGAAGATGGAACAGACCGGCTTCAAGCGCGACCAGCCGCGTTACTACGGCGGTGCGCGGGCCGGGTGGCCGCAATTCTTCGACCGGCTCGAGCTGGTTCTGGAACGCCTCGACTGAGCCAAGGAAAGGAGATCGAGATGAGATTGAACAAATGGGTCCGGCAGAGCCATCGCTGGATCTGCATCGTCTTTACGCTGGCCGTGATCTACAACTTCGCCGCCACCTTCGGCGGAGAGGAGCCGCCGGTCTGGGTCTACATGCTGGCGCTGGTGCCGCTGTTCCTGCTGTTGCTGACGGGGCTTTACATGTTCGTCCAGCCCTACGTCTCGAAGCGTCGGGCGCGCGAGTGAGACGCCCCCCCGACACTGTGCCGGAGCCGGGGGCGAAGGGCCTGACGGACGGCCTTGCATCGGGCGTCAGGTCCGCTGCGGTTCAACCGGTGAAAGCATAGGGGCAGGCGGCGATTTCCCCGGTCAGCCAGTCGGTAAAGGCGCGGGTGGCCGGGGTCTGCTCGTGCTGGGCGGGCAGGAGGAGGAAATATCCCTCGGGCAGCGGTGCGGTGTCGCCGAACGGCTCGATCAGCCGCCCGGATTGCACGAGGTCATGGGTCAGCGTGTCGTGCCCCATGGCCATCCCCGCCCCGTTGAGCGCGGCCTCGATCGCCACGACATAGGTCGAGGCCAGGTTGACCGCCCGCTCCTCGCCGAAGCGCCGCCCGGTATGGCCCGCCCAGGATTCCCAGTTGCCCATGATCCCCGCACAGTCGAAAAGCCGCGCCTTCGCCAGGTCGGGCGCGCCGCCCATGTAGTCGGGGCGGCAGACCGGCCGGCAGACATCCGCCGTCAGCCGGGTGGCGATGCCCGACATGTCGCCCGGCCGGCCAAAGCGCACCTCCACCGCCGCCTCGCGCGCCCGGGTTTCCGGGTCCCACAGGGCGGTGACGATGTTCAGCACCAGCCACGGATGCGCGGCGTAGAGCCGGTGAAGGCGCGGGGCCAGCCAGAAGACCGAGAAGGCCATGTTGCATTGCAGGATCAGCGCGTTGCTCTGGTCGCCGCCGGTGAACCGGCGCGTGCCCCGCGCCAGCACCTCGAAGGCCTCGCGCACCGTGGGCAGGTAGTTCGCGCCCGCCTCGGTCAACTGCAGCGCGCGGGTGCGGCGGATGAAGAGTTCGCGCCCGAGATAATCCTCGAGGCTGCGCACATGCTGGCTGACCGCCGACTGGGTGAGGTTCAGCTCCTGCGCGGCGAGGGTGAACGAAAGGTGCCGCGACGCGGCCTCGAAGGCGCGGAGCCAAGACAGGGGAGGGAAGGCATTTCCGCTCATGAGGGACGCACGACATATCCATTAGTTTTCCTAATGGCATGCCGCCGAATCCATCGTTTGTAAAGCGCCGCGCGGGCTGGCACCCTGTGGCAAAGCTGAACAGGAGCCCGAAATGACAAGCGCCGCACAGACCGCCCACACCCCCAACATCTCGCACTGGCAGGAGCGTGTCGAGCTGACCGCCGCCTTCCGCTGGACCGAACGCCTTAACATGCACGAGGCCGTGGCGAACCACTTTTCCCTCGCCGTGAACGAGGATGGGACGCAGTTCCTGATGAACCCCAACCAGGTGCATTTCAGCCGCATCAAGGCCTCCGACCTGCTGCTGCTGGATGCCAACGACCCCGAGACGCTCGAGCTTCCGGGTGCGCCCGATCCCACGGCTTGGGGGCTGCACGGCGCGATCCACCGGCAATGCCCGCATCACCGCTGTGTCATGCACGTGCATTCCATTCACGCGACCGTTCTGGCCAGCCTTGCCGACAGCAGCCTGCCGCCGATCGACCAGAACTGCGCCGCCTTCTTCAACCGCTACGTGATCGACGACGGCTATGGCGGGCTGGCCTTCGAGGAGGAAGGCGACCGCTGTGCCGCGCAATTGCAGGACCCCAAGAGAACCGTGATGATCATGGGCAATCACGGCATCCTGGTGATGGGCGCGACCGTGGCCGAGACGTTCAACCGGATGTACTATTTCGAACGCGCCGCCGAGACCTATATCCGCGCGCTTCAGACCGGCCGGCCGCTGCGGGTTCTGTCGGACGAGATCGCCGAGAAGACGGCGCAGGAAATCGAGGACTACCCCAGCCAGGCCAATCGTCACCTGGCCGAACTGATGGCGATCCTCAACGAGGAAGGCTCGAACTACGCCAACTGAACCGGGGCGCGGGCGCGGCTAGGCGCGCCCCGCCTCCGCCGACAGGGTCAGGGCGCTGACGCCGAGTTTCTTCAGCGCCGCCTCCCATTTCATCGCATCGGGCGTCTCGAACACCAGCTTGGTATCGGCCTCGCAGGTAAGCCAGGCGTTCTGGGCAATCTCGCCCTCGAGCTGCCCCGGCCCCCAGCCGGCATATCCCAGCGTGATGATCGCGTGGCCCGGCCCGCGGCCCTGTGCCAGATCTTCGAGGATGTCGAGCGTTGCGGTCATGGCGAAATCCTCGGTCACGTCCAGCGTCGAGATCGACGAGTGATAGCCGTAATCGTGCAGCACGAAGCCGCGCCCGTGTTCCACCGGCCCGCCGAAATGCACCGCGATATCGCGCGCGTCGTCGCTTTGCGTGATTTCAAGCTGTTCGAGCAGATTGGTCAGCCGCAAGTCATCCGTAGGCTTGTTGATCACAAGCCCCATGGCGCCTTCCTCGGAATAGGCGCACAGGAATATGACCGAATAGGCAAAACGCGGATCGCCCATTTCCGGCATGGCAATCAGCAGCTTTCCGTTCAGGTCGATCTCGCTCAAACCGTATCTCCGCAACTGTCTGTCCCCCCAATGATGGGGGCTGGCCTGCCCCAGTGCAAGCACGCGTTCCGCGCCGCGGCGGGATTGCCGCGGGCGTCTCGCCGTAAAGTGACTTGGCATTTCAACGCTTATCGCCCATTTCGGGTTCATGATGGGTAAAGCTTTTCGCCTTTTCGCCGCCGCCTTCTGCGCGGCGCTTTCATTGGGGCCCGCACAGGCACAGCAGGGATCGGACCTTGTCGAGATGCGCGTGCTGCCGGGCTGGCGCACGGCGAGCGGCGTGCATATGGCCGGGCTCGAGGTGCGGATGCGGCCGGGGTGGAAGACCTACTGGCGCGCGCCGGGCGACTCGGGCATTCCGCCACAGTTCGACTGGCGCCGCTCCGGCAACCTGTCGGGGGTCGAGATCGTCTGGCCCACCCCCAGCGTGACCGTCGAGGGCGGGCTGCGGACCATCGGCTACAAGGATTCGGTGATCCTGCCGATCCGCGTGGCGCCGGGGCAGGCGGGGCGTGACGTGGCGTTGAACGGCCGGGTCGAGATGGGCGTCTGCAAGGATGTCTGCGTGCCGGTCGAGCTGCAGGTCTCGGGCCTCTTGCCCGGCGACAGCCGCACCCCCGACCCGCGCATTGCCGCGGCGCTGGCCAGCCGGCCCTATACCGCGAAGGAGGCGAAGGTGGCCCGCGTCTCGTGCCGCATCTCGCCCATCGAGGACGGCATCGGCCTGCGGGCCGAGATCGACATGCCCCGCACCGGCGGCGCCGAGACGGCGATCGTCGAGGTGGACGACCCGCGCATCTGGGTCGCGCCCGCCCGCACCGTGCGGCAGGGTGGCCGACTGGTGGCCGAGACGAAGCTCTACCATGTGGAGGGGCGCTCCTTTGCCCTGAACCGTTCGGGCATCCGGATCACCGTGGTGGGCCAGTCGCGGGCGGTAGATATTCAGGGCTGCCCGGCCGGCTGACGCCGGCGGAGGAGGAAGGCGATCCCGACGCCGGTCAGCACCAGCAGCACGATCAGCAGCGCACCCGCAAGGTAGAGGCCGAGCGCCGCCATCATCGGCGAGGCGCCGTTCAGCATCGGCAGTGCCTCGGTGAAGGGTTGCGGCAGGTGCCCGGTCGCCCATGTCAGGCCCATGGTCGCCACCAGCCATGCCACCACGACCGCCAGTGAACCTGCCACGGTCAGCCGGACCGACGCCACCGGCGCGGCCAGTGCCCGCCGCAAGGAACCGGTGCGGCGCTTGATGTCGTGCTGGATCGCGATCAGCGAGGGCACCAGCAGCAGCACAAGCACCATCCCGAAGCCCAGCCCGTAGACCAGCGTGATCACCGTCGGCTTGAGGAACTGCGCCTGTTGCGAGCGCTCGAACAGCAGCGGCGCCAGCCCCAGCACCGTCGTCAGCGTGGTCAGCATGACCGGCCTAAGCCGGTCGGCCGCGCCGTCGATGATCGACGGGATCACGCCCCGTTCGCTGGCGTATTCGTCGATCGTGGTGACCAGGACGATCGAGTCGTTGATGATGATCCCGGTCATGCCCAGAAGGCCCACCACCGTGAACATCGACAGGGGCACGTCCCACACCCAATGCCCGTAGACGGCGCCGATCAGGCCGAAGGGGATGACCGCCATCACCACCATCGGCCGGGTCCAGCTTGCAAACACCCAGGCCAGCACGAGGTAGATGCCCGTCAGCGTCAGGATCAGCCCCAACCGGGCATCGTTGAGGAACTCGTCTTCCTGTTCGGACAGGCCCGACAGGCTCCATTCCACCTGGTGCGTGGCGGCGATGTCGGGCAGAATCTCGCCCTCCAGCGCCTCCATGATCTCCGAGGCGCGGGCGGCATCGTCCTCCGAGATGTCGCCGGTCACGTTGATCAGCCGCAGGCCGTTCTCGCGCCGGACGGTGGAAAAGCCGGTGCGCCGGTCGACGCTGACGATATCGGCCAGCGGCACGTAGGTGCCCGACGGCGTGCGCATCTGCATCCGTTCGAGGAAATCGGCGGTCAGCTCGCCCTCGGGCAGCTCGACCCACACCTCGGCACTGCGCGGTCCGTCGGGATAGGTGGCGGCCTCGATCCCGGTCAGCCGGTTGCGCAGCACGCGGCCCAGCTCGTCGATTGTAAACCCAAGCGCCTGCCCCTGCGGGGTGAGGTCGAGGATCAGCTCTTCCTTGTCATAGGCGAGGTTGTCCTCGACCGCCGACACCTCGGGAAACTGCGCCAGCGCGGCCTTCAAGGCTTCGGAGGCGGCCTTGAGCGTCTCGGCCGTGGCGCCGAAGAACTCGACATCGAGCGCATCGCCGCCCGGGCCCGAACGCCAGCCGCGGAAGCTGACGGTTTCGGCCATCGGGTGCGGCTCGACCCGCTCCTGCAGCTCTCCGACGAAGGCGAAGCTGGAATAGGGGCGCGGGTCGGCGTCGATCAATTCGATGGAAATGCCGCCGAGCTGGTCCTCGTCCTTGGTGTCCGATCCGGAAAGCCCCCGGCCGCTGTTGCCGCCGATCTCGGCCAGCACGAAGGCCAGCGGGTTGCGGCCATAGCGTTCCTCGTACTCGGCCCCCAGCGCCTCGGTCGCGCGCTGCATCTCGCGCATCATCTCGACCGAATCCTCGCGCGTGGCGCCCGGCGCCATCATGAAATTGCCGGTGACGCTGCTTTGCTCGGGGGAATTGAAGAACCGCCACGTCACGTCCCCCTTGATGAAAAGGGCCGCCTGGGACGCGAGGATCACGACGATCAGGGCGCAAACCACGTAGCGCGCCCGGATCACCATTCCGATGAACGGCCGGAACAGTTTCTCCCGGACCCAGACGAAGCCGCGGTTCACGACCCGGCTGGGCATATCGTACCAGTGCGCCTTGGCCGAATGGGCCAGCGCGTGCGACATGTGGTTGGGCAGGATCAGGAAGCATTCCACCAGCGAGGCCATCAAGACCACGATCACGGTGAACGGAATGTCGATGATCAGGTCGCCGAACCGCCCGCCGATGGCGACCAGCCCGAAAAAGGCGATCAGCGTGGTCAGCGTGGCCGAGAAGACCGGCAGCGCCATCCGGTGTGCGGCGCGTTCGGCCGCCTCGACGGGGGATTCGCCCAGCTTGCGCACCCGCGCGTCGGCATGTTCGCCCACGACGATGGCGTCGTCGACCACGATGCCCAGCGTGATGATCAGCGCGAAAAGCGAGATCATGTTGAAGGTCAGCCCGCCCAGGTACATCATCGCCACCGCCGCCAGCAGGGCCACCGGAATGCCCGCCGCCACCCAGAAGGCGGTGCGCGCGTTGAGGAACAGGAACAGCAGCAGCACCACCAGCGCCAGCCCGGTCAGCCCGTTGTCGAGCAGCAGGCTCAGCCGGCCCGAGATCGCCTCGGCCCGCGTGCGGATGAGCGACAGTTCCACGCCTTCGGGCAGGGTGTTCTGCAGCTCGGCCGATACCTCCTCGACCGTTTGCTGGATGGCGATGGCGTCGCCTTGGGCCGAGCGGTCGACGCGCACCGACATGGCCGGGTTCTCGCCCACGAAATACTGACGGTTCCGGTCGACCCCCTCGACCCGCACGGTGGCCACGTCGCCCACGGTCAGCTTGGTGCCGTCGCGGTTCGAGCGCAGGACGATATCGGCGATCTGGTCGGCGTTGCGCTTCTCGGTACCGGTGCGCACGCGGGTGTTGGAGCCTTCCACGTCGCCGGCCGGGTTGGCATCGACCTCGGCGCCCACGGCGGCTGCGATCTCGGCCATGGTGATGTCGTAGGCGATGAGGTTGGTCGACGGCACCTCGACGATGGTTTCGGGCGCGGCGATGCCCCGGATCGTGGTGCGGGTGACGCCCGCGTCGAACAGGCGCCTGACAAGCTCGTCGGCGAAGAGGCCAAGCTGTTCGGGCCCGACCGGTCCGGTGATCACCACGTCGGTCACCCGGTCGCGCCAGGCCCCGCGCCGGACCTCGGGTTCCTCGGCATCGTCGGGCAGGGTGGTCACGGTGTCGACCGCGCCCTGCACCTCGTCGGCGGCGCGGCTCATGTCCCAGCCGGGCTCGAATTCCAGCGCGATGGACGCCGCGTTCTCGCGGCTGTCGGCCTCGCTGCTTTCGACGCCTTCGACCGCCAGCAGCACGGGTTCGAGCACCTGCACGATGGCGTTGTCGACATCCTCGGCGCTGGCGCCGTCCCAGGTGACCGAGATGCTGATGCTGTCGATGACCACGTCGGGAAAGAACTGCGCCCGCATCTTCGGCAGGGCGGCAAGGCCCAGGACCACCAGCACGACGAGCAGGAGGTTGGCGGCGGTGCGGTGGCGCGTGAAGTAGGACAGCACGCCGGCCACGCGCGGAGAGGGGACGCGGGCCAAGGCGTCAGCCCCCCATCCGGCGTTCAAGCCGTTCGACGACCCGCGCCGGCACGCGTTCCTGTTCAAGCTGGCCCAGCAGGCGGCGCTTGACCTCCTCGCTCATGTCGGCGCTAGCCTCGACGAATTCCATCAGCCGCTCGCGGCGCGCGGCAGACAGCTCCAGCGTGCTTGGGTCAGCCGCCTCCTCCTCCGGAACACCGGGGGTCAGCGGACGCACCCGGATGCCCTCGCCCAGAAGCGGCGTGCGCTCGACCACGACGCGGGCGCCGGGCAGGTCGTCGCCGCGCACGAGGATATCGTCGCCCTGCCGCCGCAGCAGCTCGACCTGAAGCGTCTTCAGGCGGTTCTCCTCGTCGAGCACCAGCACCGTGCCGCTCGGCCCCAGCGAGGAGGCGGGCAGGCGCACCATCCGTTCAAGCGAGGGCTCTTCGATCCGGACGGTGACGAAATCGCCGGGTTTCATCGCCGGCGCCTCGTAGAGCCGCGCGAACAGCAGGCGGCCTGTGGTGCCTTCACCCACGGCGGCGCTTTCGCGGCTGATCACGCCCCTGGCTTCCAAGTCGAGCCCGTAGGCGCTGAGATAGGCCGAAACCGGCGCCTTGAGCAGGCTGCCGGTCTCGTCCAGAAGCCGGCCGTATTGCGGGGTGGAGACGCGGAAGGAGACCTCGAGCGCGTTGCCGTCGACCAGCGTGCCAAGCTGTTCGTTGGCCGAGACGAGCCCGCCCTCGACCACGGAAACGTCACTCAGCGTGCCCGAGAAGCCGGCGACGATGCGGGTGTCGGCCAACTGCCGCTCGGCCTCCTCGAAGGCGATGCGCGCGCGGGCGAGGCTGGTGTCGGCCTGATCGATGCGGGCCTCGGCCACGGCCAGTGCCTGCCGCCGGGCGATGACCGCCTGACGCGCCTGCGCCGCCGCAAGCTCGGCGGTTTCCACCGCCGCCGAGGTGCCGACGCCGCGATCTTCCAGGTCGACCTGCCGCTGATAGGCCTTTTCCTGCAGCGTGGCCTGTTCCTCGGCCGCGTCGAGCTCGTCCTGCGCCAGTTCCAGCCCGCGCACGGCTTCCTTCTTCTCGGCCTGCGCGTCGGTCAGCTCGCTCTCGGCGCGGTTCAGGGCAAACTCCGCATCGGCCGGGTCGACCTGTGCCAGAAGCTGCCCCGCCTCGACCACGCCGCCCTCCTCGAAATTATCGGCCAAAGTCACCAGCGTGCCGGTCGTCTTGGCGCGGATTTCCAGCGTCCGGCGGCTCTGGATCTCGCCATAGGCGGTCAGTTCCGGCGTGATCGTCTGTTCGCGCGCCTCGACCACGTTGACGGCGAAGACCCGTTCGCGCCGCTCGGGCACGCGCGGTTCGTCCGCCATCCGTTCCTGAACGGCGGAAAACACGATCTGGCCGGCATAGACCAGCAGACCCAGCGTCAGCGACAGCAACAGCAGGCCGGTCAGGCTTTGGCGGAGAAATCTCATACGGCTTCGTAGAACCCCTGAAACGGGCCCCTCGGGGCGTCCGGTGATAGTAGTCGGAATGGCGTTAATGCCAAGTGCACGAGGGTTCTACGGGCGGGGCCGCTACTTCCGTCGCAGATTTTCGTCGAGCCGCGGCATGATTTCCACGAAATTGCAGGGGCGGTGGCGATAATCGAACTGCGGCTGCAGGATTTCGTCCCACGCATCCTTGCAGGCGTCGGGGCTGCCGGGCAGGGCAAAGAGATAGGTGCCGTTCGCCACGCCGCCGGTGGCGCGCGACTGTACGGCGCTGGTGCCGATCTTCTGCATCGAGACGATGGTGAAGACCGTGCCGAAGGCGTCGATCTCCTTCTCGTAGATCTCGCGATGCGCCTCGACCGTCACGTCGCGCCCGGTCAGCCCGGTGCCGCCGGTGGAGATGACCACGTCGACCCGGTCGTCATTGACCCATTCGCGCAATTGCTCGACGATCTGGTCGCGCTCGTCGCGCACGATCATCCGGTCGGCCAGGACATGACCCGCCGCCTCGATCCGGTCGGCCAGCGTGTTGCCGGAGCGGTCGTCGGCGGCGTCGCGCGTGTCGCTGACGGTCAGAACGGCGATGCGGACGGGAATGAACTCCCGGCTGTCGTCGATGCGGCTCATGGCGGGTCAGGTCCTTTCGATCAGGGCAAGGCGCAGGGCGAGGCCCGTGAAGATGGTCGCGCAGACATAGCCGATGCCGCGCGAGAAGGCGGGCGATTGTGTCATCCGGCGCCCGAGGCCGCCCGCGAAGATGCCGACGGCGGAATTGACGATGAAACCGCCCACCCCGATCACTGAGCCGAGTATCAGGAACTGCAACAACACGCTGCCCTTTGCCGGTTCGATGAACTGCGGCAGGAAGGCCAGCACGAAGAGGATCACCTTGGGGTTGGTGAGGTTCACCACCATCCCGTCGCGAAAGGCGCGGGCCGGGCGTACCTTGGGCGCATCGCCGGCTTGCGGCGGATGGCGCAGGGCCTGCCAGGCGAGCCAGAGCAGGTAGGCGACCCCGGCCCAGCGGATAACGTCGAAGAGCCACGGCAGGGTGGCGACGGCCGCGCCGAGGCCGAGCCCCGCCAGCGTCACATGCACCATGCCCCCCAGCGCGATGCCCGCGCTGGCGGCAATGGCCGGCCCCGGGCCGGCGCGCAGGCCCTGCCCGAGGCAGAACATCATGTCCGCCCCCGGCGTCAGGTTCAGCGCCACGGCGGCAGGCACGAAGGCGAGAAGGGTCAGCAGATCGACCATCACAGGTCGAACCAGTTGGGGCGCGGGCCGAGATTGACAACCTGCGTGTTGCCGATCCGGCCCGATTGCCCCCAGCTATCGTGGATGTGGCCGCAGAAGGCGAGCCTGGGCTGGATGCGCTCGATGGCCTCGTAGATCGCCGTCGAGCCGACCGACTGCCCGCCCGAGGTCACGTCCGCCACGCCCTTGGGCGGCGAATGCAGGACAAGGATGTCGGCTGTCTCGCAGGGGCCAAGCATCTCCGCCGCCTGGTCCTCGGACAGGTCGCAACTCCAGTCGCCGAAGGGCGTCACCGGCACGCCGTAGCCCAGCCCGAAGACCTTCAGCCGGTTCACGTCGACCCCGGTGCCGTGCAGCACGCGCATCCCCGGGTTGGCCGCCGTCTGCAACTCCTCGAAGCTTTCGGCATTGCCGGGGACCACGACGAAGGGGGCGGTGATGCCGTCCAGCAGGTCCATCGCCTCGGCCAGCCCCTGCCGCATGTTGCAGAAATCGCCCGCGCCGATCACGAGGTCGGCGTCGTTGCTGGCCTCGACAAGCGCGGCGGCCCGGGCCCGGGCGAGGTGCAGGTCGGAAAAGGCCAGTATCCTCATGTCTGCCCCTCGAGCCGCGCCTGAAGTTCCAGCAGGTCGGCCCAGGCATGCCGCTTGTTATGCGGATTGCGCAGCAGGCCCGCCGGGTGGAACATCGGCAGGGCGGGCCGGCCATAGGCTTGTGTCCACGTGCCGCGCAGCCGGGTGATGCCGCGCCGGCCCAGCCCGGCCTGACAGCTCGTGTTGCCCATCAGCACGACCAGCTCCGGATCGACCAGCTCCACGTGGCGCTGCACGAAGGGCAGCAGCATGGCAATCTCCTCGGGCGTCGGATCGCGGTTCTGGGGCGGGCGCCAGGGCAGGACGTTGGTGATGTAGACCGCGCGGGCCGGGTCCTCGGCATGGCGGGCCATGCCGATCGCCGCCAGCATGCGGTCGAGCAACTGCCCGGCGCGGCCGACAAAGGGCTTGCCTTGCATATCCTCGTCGCGCCCCGGCGCCTCGCCGATGATCATCACGCGGGCGGCGGGGTTGCCGTCGAAGAACACGAGGTTCCGGGCGCCCATCTTCAGGTCGCAATGGGCAAAATCCGCCATCGCCGCCTCCAGCGCCCCCAGGTCGGCGGCATCGGCGGCGGCGGCGCGGGCCACGTCGACCGGGTCGACCTCGGGCGACTGTGGCGGCAGGGGGGGCGTTGCCCGCGTGGGCTGGGCTTCCGGCGCGGGCTTGGGCGCAAGCGCGGCGGCCGGGATTTCATAGCGGTTGACCGGCAGATCGCCGATCGCCTCGGTCGCGCCGAGTTCGATATGCCATTCCAGCAGGGCGCGGGCGGCGTGATATGAAAGCTCCGATTCCACGGTCGCAGCGTATCTCAAGGCCGGGCGGGCCTGAACCCGGAAAAGCGGGTCAGGCCACCATCGCGGCGGCGGCGCGCAGGTCGTCGCGGAACCTGGCGCGTTCGTCGGCCTGTTGCGCCCGGTCGGGCAGGCGCAGCAGGAAGCTGGGATGGACGGTGATGAAGACGGGCGTGCCGTCATCTGCGGCTTCGACGCTGCCGCGGCGCTTGAGCAAACCCTTCCGGTTGCCGGTCAGGCTTTCAAGCGCCGTCGCCCCCAGCGCCACGATCAGGCCGGGCTGCACACGCCTGCGCTCGATATCCAGCCACCAGCGGCAATGCTGGATCTCGTGCGAATTGGGCGGTTCGTGCAGGCGGCGCTTGCCGCGGGGCTTGAACTTGAAGTGCTTGACGGCATTGGTGACGTAAGCCTCGGCCCGGTCAATCCCGGCCTCGCCCAGCACCTCGTCGAAGAGCCGCCCGGCGGGGCCGACGAAAGGCCGACCGGTCAGATCCTCCTGATCGCCCGGCTGTTCGCCCACGAACATCAGCTTGGCATCGAGCGGCCCTTCGCCCGGTACCGGCTGGGTGGCGTATTCCCAAAGCGGACAGCGGCGGCAGCCCTGAAGCGCGGCGCGGAACTCGGCCTCGCTGCCGATGGGCGGCCCTTCCTCCCGCTTGTTGTGCAGGCGGTGCAGGATACGACCGGCACGCGCCGGCGCCAGCGTCGGCGCGGCCTCGGCCATGCCCGCGGCGCGGGCGCGGGCGGTGGCCACCATCTCGGGGATCAGGTCGGCCTCGGGCAGGTTCTTCCAGTATTTCTTGGGCATCTCCGCCTGCATCGCCTTGAGCTTCACCCGCGCCGGGTTGAAGATCGACCGGAAATAGGTGCGCCACAGCGTTTCGGTGTCGTCCTCGGCCAGCGGTGGCTTGGGCGCGCCGGGGGCGAAGCGCAGGTTGGCGTCCTCGAAATGCGCGGTCAGGTTGGGGGTGAAGATCGTCCAGTCCATGTCGCCGAAGCGCTTGGCAAAGAAGGGCGCGGTGGGTTCGGTGATGAAATGCGAGGGCTCGAACCAGGCGGCGAAGCGGCGGCGCGGGGCGTCAGGCTCGCCGATTTCGCGGAAGCGGACGAAGGCGGTCATCTTGTGCTTGTCGCGGCCCACCTCCTTGGCCATGGCGTTGAGCTTGGCGAAGCGCGGATCGCCCCGGTCGTGGATCAGGCGGGGGTTGTCCTGCAGGGCGCAGAGCAGGGCGTAGGCGCGCGCGAAACGCTCCGGGTCGCGGTGCCAGAGGACGAGGCGCGTGAGGGTCAGGAAACCCTCGGGCACAGTGATCTGGCGGGGGGATTCGGCCTCCGGCAGAGGGCTGGTGTCAACGAACAGGTCGCCTGCCCCCTCGCCATGTTGCCAGACTACCTGCTCCGGCGGCACCCCCGCCGACAGCAAGCCCCGCGCCGCATCGCGCCATGCCTCGAAGGTGCCGACGGTGGGCAGGTCGACCCGGTGCATCAGAACAACGCCAGTTGTTCCGGCGGCGGCGCGAAACGCGCACGCAGGTCGGCGGCGTCGAGCGTGTTTCGCGGGCTCCAGCCGGGGAGGGTGATGAAGGGGCGGGCGTTCTTGAGGTTGGCGCCCATGCGCTGCAGGTCCTCATAGCGCAGGCTGCGGTGGCGGCGGGTGGCAAGGATGCGGGTCACCGTTCGCGTCCCGAACCCCGGCACGCGGAGCAGCGTTTCCCGATCGGCCCGGTTCACGTCGACGGGGAAGACATGGCGGTTGGCCAGCGCCCAGGCGAGCTTGGGATCAACCTCGAGATCGAGGTTGCCGCCCGGCGTCGCCCCGGTGATCTCGCCCAGCTCGAACCCGTAGAACCGCAGCAGCCAGTCGGCCTGATAGAGCCTGTGCTCCCGCATGAGCGGCGGCTTGATCAGCGGCAGGGTGGCTGAGGCGTCGGGGATGGGCGAGAAGGCCGAGTAATAGACGCGTTTCAGCCGGTAACTGCTGTAAAGCCGGGTGGAGGTTTTGAGGATGGTGGCATCGTTCGCGCCGTCCGCCCCCACGATCATCTGGGTCGACTGACCGGCCGGCGCGAATTTCGGCGGGCGCTTGCCGGTGAAGCTTTTCTCCTTCCGCTCCTCCTTGAGGATGCGCACATCGGCCATCGCCTTGCGGATCTGGTCGGGCGATTTCTCGGGCGCGTAGGATTTCACGGCGGTGTCAGTGGGCAGCTCGACGTTGATCGACAGCCGGTCGGCGTAGAGCCCGGCTTCCTCGATCAGCTTGGGGTCGGCGTCGGGGATCGTCTTGAGGTGGATGTAGCCGCGAAAGCGGTGCTCGGTCCGAAGGGTGCAGGCGATGCGCACCATGTCGGCCATCGTGTCGTCGGGCGAGCGGATGATTCCGGAGCTGAGGAACAGCCCCTCGATATAGTTGCGGCGGTAGAATTCGAGGGTGAGATGCACCACCTCCTCGGGGGAGAAGCGCGCGCGTTTGACGTTCGAGCTGACCCGGTTGATGCAATAGGCGCAGTCGTAGATGCAGAAATTCGTCATCAGGATCTTGAGCAGGCTGATGCAGCGGCCATCGGGCGCATAGGCGTGGCAGATGCCCGACCCGGTGACCGAGCCCAGCCCCTTGCCATCGCGGCTGTCACGCTTCGCGCCGCCGCTCGATGCGCAGGAGGCATCGTATTTCGCAGCGTCCGAAAGAATCGCCAGTTTCTGATCGAGGGTCATCGCGGCCATGGTGTTCACTATATGTTCGCGCCATGGGCGCCGCAAGCCAACGTCTTCGTGATGCGCTAGACTCCGCACCGCGGCGTTCCTATAACCCGGGCAGTCAAGAGAGAGTGGCGGATGAGCTTTTCACAAACCCATCTCCTGGGGATCGAGCCCCTTGCGGCCCCGGAAATCAGCACCATTCTCGACCTGTCCGAGCGCTATGTGGATCTCAACCGGTCCAACATGAAGCACGGCGACGCGCTGGCCGGGCTGACCCAGATCAACATGTTCTTCGAGAATTCCACCCGCACGCAGGCCAGTTTCGAACTGGCGGGCAAACGGCTGGGCGCGGACGTGATGAACATGGGGATGCAGGCCAGCTCGATCAAAAAGGGCGAGACGCTGATCGACACGGCGCTGACGCTGAACGCGATGCATCCCGACCTGCTGGTCGTGCGGCACCCGCATTCCGGGGCGGTGGACCTGCTGGCGCAGAAGGTGAAATGCGCCGTGCTGAACGCGGGCGACGGGCGGCATGAGCATCCGACGCAGGCGCTGCTGGATGCGCTGACCATCCGGCGGGCCAAGGGGCGGCTGCATCGCCTCAGCATCGCGATCTGCGGCGATATCGCCCATTCGCGGGTGGCGCGGTCGAATATCCTGCTGCTGCACAAGATGGAGAACCGCGTGCGCCTGATCGGGCCGCCGACGCTGATGCCCTCGGGCATTTCCGACTTCGGCGTCGAGGTGTTCGAGGACATGAAGGAAGGGCTGCGCGACGTCGACGTGGTGATGATGCTGCGGCTTCAGAAGGAACGGATGGACGGCGGCTTCATCCCCTCGGAGCGGGAATACTATTTCCGCTACGGGCTGGATGCCGAGAAGCTGGCCTATGCCAAGGACGACGCCATCGTGATGCATCCGGGCCCGATGAACCGGGGGGTCGAGATCGACGGCGAGATCGCCGACGACATCAACCGCAGCGTCATCCAGGATCAGGTGGAGATGGGGGTCGCTGTGCGTATGGCGGCGATGGACCTTCTGGCGCGGAACCTTCGCGCCAGCCGAACCAGAGAGGTGATGGTATGAGCGACAAGATCAACGTGAAGGCAAGTGATCGCGGCCTTGTATGGGTCTTCGCGGTCGACCTCGAAGGCGACGAGGCCGCGAATTTCAACCGCCGGAACGGCGAATGGCCCGCGCAGAAAGCGCTGGGGGCCGACACGCTCGACCCCGAGCATGTCGAGGTGTTCCAGGCGAGCGACCTCGAGGGGGTGGGCCTTGCCGGCTATCTCGAGGAGGGGATGGGCATCCCCCGGGAACAGCTTCAGGACGTGCGCGCCCGGCTTGACGGGCAACAGGGCTGGGTGATGGTGGTGACGTCGAAAGCCCTTGGTGGCAAGGCGCAGACGCTGACCCCGCGCGCGCCGCTGCGCCTGATCGGGAGCTTCTCGGAAGACCGCCCGCCGGTGTCCTTCGAGACGCTGCCGTCGGGGTCGGCGGAGGGCACGGTGTCGGGCGGGGCCAGCGAGACCGTGACGCCGCGCCAGCGCAACTGGCTCTGGGCCGTGGCGGGGGTGGTCGCGCTGGCGATCATAGTGACCCTCGTGCTGGTGGCCCGGTGAGCGACGGGGCCCGCTCGGGGAGGGGCGGATGACGCAGGCCGAGGGCTGGGAAGGTATTCTCGACGACGATGAGACCGTGATCTGGCAGGGGCGGCCCGACGGGCGCATGACGCTGAAAGCCAAGAATATCGTGGGCTTCCTGTTCGGTCTGTTCTTTGCGGGCTTTGCGCTGGTGTGGATGGTGCTGGCCTCGCAGGCGGGCGGGTTCTTCTGGATGTTCGGGCTGTTGCATTTCTTCGTGGGGGTCGGCGTGGCCTTCGGATCGACCTTCTGGAGCGCGTGGCGGCGGCGGCATACGTGGTACACGCTGACCGACCGGCGGGCTTTCATCGCGACGGATCTGCCGTTCCGCGGGCGCAGCCTGAAGAGCTATCCGATCACGAAATCGACGGTGATCGACTATGAGGGTGGTACGCCGGCCTCGATCATGTTCAACCACGAAATGCGGCGGAAGAAGAACGGTCATTACCGCGTTGACGTGGGCTTTGAACGGATCGAGAACGGGGCGGAGGTGTATCGGATGATGCGCGACATTCAGAAGGGGCAGGCGGTTTGAAAACCCTTTTTTACAACGCCCGGCTGATCGATCCGGAGGCCGGAACGGATACGCCCGGATGGCTGTTGGCCGAGGGTGGCCGCGTGCTGGACCGGGGCAGCGGCGAGGCGCCCAGGGCGGAGAAGGTCGTCGACTGCGGGGGCAAGTGCCTGGCGCCGGGGATTGTCGATATCGGGGTGAAGGTGTGCGAGCCCGGCGAGCGGCACAAGGAGAGCTATCGTTCGGCCGGGCTGGCGGCGGCGGCGGGCGGGGTCACGACGATGGTGACGCGGCCCGATACGATGCCGGCGATCGACAGCCCGGAAACGCTGGAATTCGTGGCAAGGCGGGCGCAGGAGGCGGCGGATGTGACCGTGCTGGCCATGGCCGCGCTCACGAAGGGGCGCGAGGGGCGGGAGATGACCGAGATCAGCTTCCTGATGGATGCCGGCGCCGTGGCCTTTACCGATTGCGACCACGTGGTGACCGATACCAAGGTGCTGACCCGCGCGCTGACCTATGCGCGCAGCCTTGGCGCGCTGGTGATCGCCCATCCGCAGGAGCCGGTGCTGTCGGCCGGGGCCTCGGCCACGAGCGGAAAGTTCTCTTCTCTCAAGGGGTTGCCGGCCGTGTCGCCGATGGCGGAGCGGATGGGGCTGGACCGGGATATCGCGCTGATCGAGATGACGAAGGCGCGGTATCATGCCGACCAGATCACCGCGTCGCGGGCGCTGCCGGCGCTGGAGAGGGCCAAGAATAACGGGTTCGACGTGACCGCCGGGACCTCGATCCATCACCTGACGCTGAACGAGCTGGACGTGGCCGATTACCGGACCTTCTTCAAGGTCAAGCCGCCGCTCAGGTCCGAGGAGGACCGGATGGCGGTGGTCGAGGCGGTGCGCGAGGGGTTGATCGACACGATCAGTTCGATGCACACGCCGCAGGACGAGGAAAGCAAGCGCCTGCCCTTCGAGGAGGCGGCGAGCGGGGCGGTGGCGCTGGAGACATTGCTGCCGGCGGCGATGCGGCTTTATCACTCGGGCGACCTGAGTTTGCCCCAGCTTTTCAAGGCCTTGGCGCTCAATCCCGCCAAGCGGCTGGGGCTGGAAAGCGGGCGTCTGGGCAAGGGGGCGCCGGCCGATCTGGTGCTGTTCGACCCCGACAAACCTTTCATCATGGACCGCGAAACGCTGCGGTCGAAATCCAAGAACACGCCCTTTGACGGCCAGCGCATGCAGGGGCGTGTGCTGGCGACTTACGTGGGTGGCGAATGCGTTTTCGCCGAATAGCGGAACTGAAAATCTATTTGGAAAACTCATGCTCAGGAAGTTGTTTGGCCGAAGACGGGGAATGTCCCTGAAGGCGTTCCGGGACGAGATAGGTTCGCGGATTCAGGACTCTGCCAGTGTAGCCAGGGTCGCGAGCGAGGGGGAGGCCGGGCTGCATCTATGGCATTCCAAGCAGCAGGAGGCCCCCACGACCGTCGACATGACGAACATATGGAAGACATACAGGGCCATGCTCGAAGACGGCCTGGAGACGGACGACCTGTTGCGCGAGTTCACCGCCGCAATGGCGGAAGACCCGGATAACATCACCGTGGGGGCCGGCATGTTGCGGCCCCTGATCCGCCACATCGGCTACATGGGGCGGGACGCGGAAATCGCGCGACCGCTTTTCGAGAACGGGGAAGATCTTCCGGCCGATCACTCCGGGGTCTGGGCCGCGCCCTTTGCCGGCGACCTTGTCTGGATGGCCGCGCTGGAAACGCCGGGCACCGTGCATCCGGTGACGCGAGAGCACCTCGGGGCACTTGGGCTGACTGGGCCGCAAGCCCTTGAACGGGCAATGGAAAACGAGCGAGGCATCGCACGCGAGATCTGTATGGAGGATGTCAACGAGGCGGGGCTGGCAGCCTTCTATTACGAAGGGTCGGACGAGTGGATGACGCCCACCCTTCTGGCACATGACAAGCTGTTCCAGGACATGATGGCCGGAAACGGCATGGAGCGCTGCTGGGTCGCGCATCCGTGTCGGGAGAGGGTCTTTTTCACCGATCCGCGGCTGGTTCATGCCGAGGACATGATGGCCGAAGTGGTGCGGCTATTCATCACCGAGAGCCATCCGCAATCGCGTCTAGTTTTCGAGGTTGTCCGGGGGCGTGACGTGGTTTCGCCGGTCATGGTTGTCCCGGAGAACGGCGCGGCGTATCTACTGCCTGACGAGTGATATCACTGAATACGGAAGAGGCGCTTTCACATGCCCTTGATGGACACACCGATCATGCTTCTCCTGCTGTGGGCCGTGATCGGCTACCTGCTGGGGTCGATCCCGTTCGGGATACTGCTAACACGTTGGCTGGGCTTGGGAAACCTGCGCGAGATCGGGTCGGGGAACATCGGGGCGACCAATGTTCTGCGCACCGGTGACAAGCGGGCGGCGGCGGCGACGCTGGTGCTGGATGGTGCCAAGGGGGCCGTGGCGGTGCTTCTGGCCAGGTGGATGACCGGGGAGGATGCCGCGCAACTTGCTGGTTTGGCTGCATTTTTGGGCCACTGCTTCCCGGTATGGCTGGGGTTCCGGGGGGGCAAGGGGGTGGCGACTTTCCTTGGCATATTGCTGGCGCTGGCGTGGCCGGTGGGGATCGCGGCCTGCCTGACCTGGGCGATAACCGTCGCCGTCACGCGGACGTCTTCGATGGGGGCGCTGATGGCGGCGGCGCTGTCGACGATGTGGGTCTTTGCGCTGGGGCATCCGCGGATGTTCGTGCTGGGGGTGATCCTGACGATCCTCGTCTTCGTCCGGCACCGGGAGAATATCGCCCGGATCAAGGACGGGGCCGAGCCCAAGATCGGCGAGAAGCGATAGAGAATTTCCTGAACGCTTTCAACGCGTTGCCCATGGGGTACTTCACCGGTCGGGCCGGGGGGCGGCGCTATGGCGTGGTCAGGCAGGCCCTTGCCGGCGGGCGGGTGGAGAAGCTGGTGGCGGAGGAGCTGGGCGGGGGGGATTACGTCAGTCTGAACCTCTACCGGCTGGCGAAGGGGGCGAGGGTGAAGCCCTGCGAGATGCCGGAGGAGAAGGTGGTGCGGTTCGTGCTGGAGCTGGTGCCGGAATGAGGGCGGTGCCGCGCCGCGGCGTGATTCGATGGTTAACGGCCTTGTTTTGAAGGGAAGCCGACGTCGGTATCACGTCGGTATTTCGTCGGTATCGCGTCGGTGTCGGGGTCTGTATCGGCAGGGGTTGATGCGCCGTTCCGGGCGCAACACGCGAGATGTTGTGGGCCGCGCAACGGGGCATTCCGGCGACGGCGGCGAATTCCGGCGGCGCCCGCACGAATAGGGTTTTCAACCCGGACCCGCGCGGGTAGCGTCCGCCGCGACAGGACCAGTGGCGGAGGAACCCATGGGACAATTCGAGAAGAAGCTGGCCGAGATGGGCGTGAGCCTGCCCGACGCGCCGGCGCCGGCGGCCAATTACGTGCCGTACGTGCAGGTGGGCGACACGCTCTATGTCTCGGGCCAGATTCCCAAGGCGGGTGACAAGCTGATCACCGGCAAGCTGGGGGACGACATGGACACCGCCGCCGGCGCGGAGGCCGCGAAGGTCTGTGCCATCGCGCTTCTGGCGCAGGTCAAGGCGGCCTGTGGCGGCGATCTTGACCGGCTGAAGCGGGTGGTGAAGCTGATCGGGTTCGTCAATTCGACGGCGGACTATGGCGAGCAGCCGATGGTGGTGAACGGCGCGTCGGATTTCATGGCCGAGGCGCTGGGCGAGGCGGGGCGGCATTCGCGCTCGGCGGTCTCGGCGGCGTCGCTGCCTTTCGGCGTGGCGGTCGAGATCGAAGGCATCTTCCAGATCGGATGAGCGGGCTTCCGGAAAGTTTCCTGCGGCTGCCGATCGCGCACCGGGCGTTGCACGATGTGGCGGACGGGCGGCCGGAGAATTCGCGCGCCGCGATCGAGGCGGCGATCGCGGCCGGCTATGGCATCGAGATCGACCTGCAGCTCAGCCTGGATGGCCGGGCGATGGTGTTTCACGACTATGACCTCGGGCGGCTGACCGGCGACAAGGGGCCGATCCGCCAGCGCGAGGCGGCGGAGCTGTCGCGGATCGGGCTGCTGGGCGGGCAGGAGGGGGTTCCGAGCTTTGCCGAGGTGCTGGAGCTGGTGGATGGCCGGGTGCCGTTGCTGGTGGAGTTGAAGGACCAGCACGGGCAGATGGGCGAGACCGACGGGGCGCTGGAACAGGCCACGGCGGCGGATTTGCAGGGGTATGACGGGCCGCTGGCGCTGATGTCGTTCAACCCGCACATGGTGGTGCGGATGGCGGAGCTGGCGCCGGAATGGCCGCGGGGAATCGTGAGCTGTGGGTTCAGGGCCATGGACTGGCCGCTGCTGAAGGTGGCCACGCGCAGGCGGCTGCGGGAGATACCCGATTACGAGGCCGCCGGGTGTTCCTTCATCAGCCATCACGCGCCCGACCTGGGCCGTGACCGGGTAACGGCGCTGAAGGCCGGGGGTGCGGCGGTTCTGTGCTGGACGATCCAGACGCCCGAGGCGGAGGCAGAGGCCCGGCAGGTTGCCGATAACGTGACCTTCGAGGGGTACCGCGCGGCCATTCCGGCTTGAACTCGGGCCCGCGGGGCACAAGTCTAGGCGGAACACTCACGGCGAAGGCGGCAAGCAATGGACGGGCAGGCGGTCACCATCACGGTGCATGACCGGCTTGACCAGATCGGTCAGGCGGACTGGGACGGTTGCGCCTGTCCGGAGGCGGAGGATGGCGGGCCGCCCGATGATCCGTTCACGACCTACCGGTTTCTCAAGGCGCTGGAGGATAGCGGATCGGTCGGGCGGGGCACCGGGTGGCACCCGCAATACATGGCGGCCGAGATCGACGGGCAGGTGATCGCCTGTGCGCCGCTTTATGCCAAGACCCACAGCCAGGGCGAGTATATCTTCGATTTCAACTGGGCCCATGCCTATGAGCGGGCGGGCGGGCGGTATTATCCCAAGCTGCAGGTGGCGGTGCCGTTCACGCCGGTCACCGGGCGGCGGTTCCTGACCCGGCCGGGCTACGAGGAGGCGGGGCAGGCGGCGCTGGTGCAGGGGGCGGTGCAGCTGGCGGACCGCAACAGCATCTCGTCGCTGCATGTCACCTTCTGCACCGCGGCCGAGGCGGAGGCGGGCGAGGCGATGGGGCTGATGCCGCGGGCCTCGCAGCAATTCCTCTGGCGGAACCGGGGGTACGAGGATTTCGATGCGTTCCTGGCCTCGATGTCGTCGCGCAAGCGGAAGAACATCCGCAAGGAGCGGCGGGAGGCCAATGGTTTCGGCGGCGAGATCAGGATGCTGACCGGCGGGGATATCGAGCCGGAGCATTGGGACGCGGTCTGGACCTTCTACCAGGATACCGGCGCGCGGAAATGGGGGATGCCCTACCTGACGCGGGAGTTTTTCGATATTGCCCACGAGGGGCTGCGCGACGATATCCTGCTGGTCCTGGCCGAGCGGCAGGGGCGGCCCGTGGCCGGCGCGCTGAACATGATCGGGCGGGAGGCGCTGTTCGGGCGGTACTGGGGCTGTACCGAGCATCACCCGTGCCTGCATTTCGAGCTGTGCTATTACCGGGCCATCGATTTCGCGATCGAACAGGGATTGGCACGGGTCGAGGCGGGGGCGCAGGGGGAGCACAAGCTGGCCCGCGGATACCTGCCGGCAGAGACATATTCCCTGCACTGGATGCGCGATGCGGGTTTCGCCGAGGCGATTGCGCATTATCTAGAGGCGGAGAGGAACGCGGTGAGTGAGGATATCGAGATCCTCACAAGTTACGGCCCGTTCCGGAAAGACAATAGAGAGGAACGCCAGTGACCGAGAAACTCAGCGATACTGCCCGCAAGACCACGCTTGAGCCGCTGCTCGAGGCCGGCTGGGAGATGGATGGCGAACGCGACGCGATCAACAAGACCTACGAGTTCGGCAATTTCGTCGAGGCGTTCGGCTTCATGACGAAATGCGCGATGTGGGCGGAGAAGTGGAACCACCACCCGGAATGGTCGAACGTCTACAAGACGGTGAAGGTGACGCTGACCACGCATGACGTCGACGGGCTGAGCTCGCTTGATGTCAAGCTGGCCCGGAAGATGGACGGGTTGGCGGAGTGAGGGTGGAAGCGCCCCGGGCTTGACCCGGGGCCTCTGGTTGGCTTGCCGAGCGGATGATGGGGCGAGGCCCCGGGTCGGGCCCGGGGCGGGTTTGCCTTGTGGGGCGAGGCCCCGGGTCGGGCCCGGGGCGGGTGTGCCTTGTGGGGCGAGGCCCCGGGTCGGGCCCGGGGCGGGTGTCGTCTGGGATCAGATTTTCTGGTCGTATTCGCCGACGGAGGGCTCGGTGCGGATGACCGTGTCGAGCTCTTCGAAGATGGCGCGCATTTCGGCGTCGCTTTCGGCGCTTTCGCAGACCACCACGAGGTTGGGCGTGTTGGAACTGGCGCGGACCAGCCCCCAGCTTCCGTTGTCGAGGATGACGCGGGCGCCGTTGACGGTGACCACTTCCTTGACGTCGCGGCCGGCGAATTTTTCGCCATCCTCGGCCTTGGTGACCAGTTTCTCGACGATGCGGTCGAGCACCTCGTATTTCTCGGTATCGCCGCAATAGGGCGACATGGTGGGGGTCGACCATGTCTGCGGCAGGGCGCGGCGCAGGTCGGACATGGACATGTCGGGGTTGCGGTCCATCAGCTTGCAGATCTCGACGGCGACGCGCATCCCGCAATCGTAGCCGCGGCCGACGGGTTCGGCGAGGAAGTAGTGGCCGGATTTCTCGAAACCGGCGAGGGCGCCGATTTCCTTCACCCGCCGCTTCATGTGGCTGTGGCCGGTTTTCCAGTAATCGGCGGTGACGCCGTTCTTCTGCAATTCGGGATCGGCGGCGAAGAGGCCGGTGGATTTGACGTCGGCCACGAAGATGGAGTTGGGGTAGAGCTTGGAGAGGTCGCGGGCCAGGATGACGCCGACCTTGTCGGCGAAGATCTCCTCGCCCTCGTCATCGACCACGCCGCAGCGGTCGCCGTCGCCATCGAAGCCCAACGCGAAATCGGCACCCGAGGCGCGCACGGCGTCGGCCATGTCGTGCAGCATTTCCATGGCTTCGGGGTTGGGGTTGTAGTTGGGGAAGGTGTAGTCGAGCTCGGTGTGGAGCGGCACGACCTCGACGCCGAGGCGTTCGAAGAGCTCGGGCGCGATGGCCGATGCGGTGCCGTTGCCGGTGGCGCAGACCACCTTCAGTTTGCGGGACATGCGGAAATCGCCGATCAGGTCGTCGAGATAGGCCTCGCGCACGCCGTCGACGAATTCGTAGGCGCCGCCGTCGCGTTTCTCGCCCTCGCCGTTCAGGACGATGTCGCGCAGTTCGCCCATTTCGTCCGGTCCGTGGGTCAGCGGGCGGTCGAAGCCCATCTTCACGCCGGTCCAGCCGTTGGGGTTGTGACTGGCCGTGACCATGGCGACGGCCGGCACGTCGAGGTGGAACTGCGAGAAATAGGCCATGGGCGAAAGGGCCGGGCCGATATCCTTGACCTTGATGCCGGCCTGCATGAGGCCGACGATCAGGGCGTTCTTGATCGACAGAGAATAGTCGCGGTAGTCGTTGCCCACGGCGATGAGGGGGGCGATGCCGCGCTTGTGCATCTGGGTGCCGAGGCCGAGGCCGAGGGCGGTCATGCCGGGCAGGTTGATCTCGTCAGGGTATTTCCAGCGCGCGTCGTATTCCCGGAATCCCGTGGGCTTGATCATCGGGTCGCGCAGGAAGGACCACGTATTGGGGGTGACGTCGGGCAGCGGTTTGGTCACGGCAAAATCCTTCTGGATATCAGAGGCCGAGGGGGTTTTCCTTGGCCAGCCTGTCGAATTTCATGAGCGTTGAAATCAGCGCGGGCATCTGCGCGAGGTGGATCATGTTGGGCCCGTCGGAGGGCGCGCTGTCGGGGTCTTCATGGGTTTCTATGAACACGGCGGCGACCCCGATGGCAACCGCGGCCCGTGCCATGACCGGCGCGAATTCGCGCTGTCCGCCGGAGGAGCCGCCAAGGCCGCCGGGCTGCTGCACGGAATGGGTGGCGTCCATCACCACCGGGTAGCCGGTTTTCGCCATCTGCGGCAGGGCGCGCATGTCGGCGACAAGCGCGTTGTAGCCGAAGGTGGTGCCGCGCTCGGTCAGCATCAGGCGGGTGTTGCCGGTGCTTTCCAGCTTGGAGATGACGCCGGCCATGTCCCAGGGCGCGAGAAACTGGCCCTTCTTGACGTTGATCGCCGCGCCGGTTTCGCCGGCCGCCAGCAGCAGGTCGGTCTGGCGGCAGAGGAAGGCGGGGATCTGCAGGACATCCACGACCCCCGCCACGGTGGCGCATTGGTCGGGGAGGTGCACGTCGGTCAGCACCGGCACGCCGAGCGTGTCCTTGACCGACTGCATGACCTTGAGCCCTTCGTCCATGCCGAGGCCGCGCTTGCCGGACATGGACGAGCGGTTGGCCTTGTCGAAGGAGCCCTTGAAGATGAACTGTGCCCCGGCTTCCATGCAGGCCTCGGCCATGGTGCCGGCGATCATCTGGGCGTGGTCGGTGCTTTCAAGCTGGCACGGGCCGGCGATGACCGTCAGGGGGCGGTCATTGCCGATCGTGAGGTCGGAAACTTCGACATGCGTCATGGGTTAGGACGATACCTGCTCTCTCAGAATGGACGCGGTGAGCGACACCATGAGGTAGATACCGGCAAAAATCAGGAACGCAACAACCGTGTTCTCGAAGGCCCGCGGATAGGAGGGATCTTGCGAAGCGACGGGCGTGACGCTGACCGTGAGGTAGCGGACCTGCTTGTTCGCCTCGATCTCGGAGGCGCGTTTCGCCTCGAGCGCGGATTGGAGGACGAGGTCGGCGGTGGCGAGGTCGGCCTGCGCCATCTGAATCTCGGCCGCCTGCGAGGCGAGCGAGGTGGAGCTTTCGGTGGCGTCGGTCAGGCGGGCGTTCTGCTTGGCAAGCTCGCGTTCCAGCACCTCGATCTGGCTGCGCAGGGCCTCGACCTTGGCGGCGTTGGGGCGGGAGTTGTTGAGCTGGGTGTTCAGGGCAAGCTGCTTTTCCTGAAGCTGCAGCTCGACGTTCTGGATCAACGCGCGGATATTGGCGACCTCGCCCTCGGGGTCGAGGATCGAGCCTTCCTGAAGGGTGACCAGCCGTTCCTGGGCGGCGCGGCGCTCGGCCTTGGCATCCTCGAGGCTGGCGACGGCGGTCTTGACCGCGTCCTGCCGCTTCTCCTGGCTGAGGTGGTCGACGCGTTCCTCGGCGTATTCGATGAGCTTCTGCGAGAATTGCTGGCTGACCTCGGGGTCGGCGGTGGACAGCTCCATCCGGATCACGCCCTCGGTCGGGTCATAGCCGAGCTTGACATATTTCTTGTAGATGCCGTAGGCGGCCTCGTTCGTGGCGCCGGGGTCGAGCCGCTGGATCGGGTCGATCCAGGACTGGCTGAAATGGTCGCGGAAGCCCACGTCCTGATCGAGGCGCAGCATGGCGTCCTTGGATTGCAGGTAGGACTGCGTGGCGATGGAATCCTGCCCGGTGGCGAAGGCCGTGCCGCTGAAGAGGCCCGAGGCGGGCGAGGAGCCGGCGGAGCCGTCGGCGGTGAGGATCAGGAATTCCGACTTGGTGGAGTACATCGGCGTGGCGATGTTGAAATAGTAGTAGCCGACGATGAAGGTCGGCAGGAAGACGAAGGCCAGCAGGCGCGACATGAGCAGCGCCAGCTTGCGGCGGCGGCGGCGGCCGATGTCGCGCTGGATCTGCATGATCTCGGAGGCGCGGCGCTCGGCCGGGGTGACCTCGGTCGAGGGGAGGTGGAACTGTTGCGCGGGCACCGTCTGGGGGAGCTGGATGCGCTCTTCTCCGCTCTCGGCGGGCTGGCGGCCGTTGGTGGTGACCAGCTCGAGGATGTTGGAGCGCTGGAACGGGTCGATGCCCTTGGCGCGCAGAAGGCGGACGGCGTCGAAATCGGAGGTGGGCGCGAGGCCGTGCTTCTGGGCCATGCGGCGGGCCATGCGAAGCTGGCGGCCGGTGAGGCCCTCGTTGCGGATGGCGTCGATATCCTGCGAGGCACTCATTTCCGCGGCGCTGGAGACCATGCCGGCACGGGAGGGGGGTTCCGTCGCCTCGTGGGAGGTGTCGTGGGTTTCGGTGCGCGGGGTGACGGGCGGCTCGTAATGCGCGCGCTCGTCGTCCTGCGGCCCTTGCGAGGGGGTGCGGGCGGTGTCCGACA
The DNA here is from genome assembly GCF_040223625.1 of Roseovarius sp. Lineage (GTDB taxonomy): Bacteria > Pseudomonadota > Alphaproteobacteria > Rhodobacterales > Rhodobacteraceae > Roseovarius. The sequence continues at coordinate 140,663 of NZ_JAVKFX010000039.1, forward strand.
CCGGCCCGGCCTGGGTGGCCGGGGTGCGGCGGATGCGGAATTTCCTAGCCTTGGGTTTCGTAGTCATAGAGCTGTCTTGCCTCTTCCAAGGTGTCGAACATGTGAAGCTTGCCGTTTTTCAGGACGGCGGCGGAGCGCGCGAATTTCTCGAGCGTCTGCGGCTGGTGCGAGACGATCACCACGGTGGTGGTCGCCAGCCGCTCTTTCAGGATCTCGCCGGCCTTGCGGTTGAACTCGACATCGGTCGAGCTCGGCATGCCTTCGTCGATCAGGTACATATCGAAGTCAAGCGCCAGCATCAGCGAAAAGGTGAAGCGGGCGCGCATTCCCGAGGAGTAGGTGCCCAAGGGCTGGTCGAAATATTCGCCGAGGCCGCAGAGCCAGCGGCAGAACGCCTCGACATAATCGGGGTCGAGCCCGTAGAGGCGGGCGATGTAGCGGGAGTTCTCCATCGCCGAGACCTTGGTGATGACGCCGCCCATGAAGCCCAGCGGGAAGCTGATGCGGCAGCCGCGGCGGATCTCGCCCTCGTCGGGTTTCTCGAGCCCGGCCATCATCTTGATCAGGGTGGTCTTGCCGGTGCCGTTGGGCGCGAGGATGCCGAGGCTGCGGCCAAGCTCGACGCGGAAGGAGACGCGGTCGAGGATGACCTTGCGCTGGCTTCCCGTCCAGAAAGACTTGCTCACATTCTCGAATTCGAGCATCCAAGGGCTCCGGTGCTGCTCTGACGGCCCTGTTCTTGGCAGGGCTGCGTTAAGGCCTGAAAAGCCAACCTCGTGCTTCAGTATGTCCGAATTCGGGTGAATGTTTCAATAAATCGTGGCCATTTTAGGTCATTATGCGTCAAAAATCACGGGTGCGCACCGGGTTTTGTTTCCGTTGCGGAAAGATTGTGGCCCGGTGCGGGGGGTCAGGCGACGGCCTGCCAGGCGAGGCCCGCGAGGATGGCGCCGGTGATGGCGAGGCCGAGATAGGCGGCGAAGACGCGGGGTTTGACGAGCGCCCAGACGGCGATGGCGGCGGGTATGCAGCTGACGCCGCCGGCGATGACGAAGCTCATGGCGGCGCCGTTGCTCATGCCCTGGGCCAGCAGCGCGTCGACCAGCGGCACGGCGGCGTAGCCGTTGAGGTAGGCGGGGGCGCCGACGAGAGCGCCGAGGATGATGGCGCCGAGCCCGTCCCCGCCGAGGAGGCGGGCGATCATGTCGGCGGGGACGTATTCGAGCATCAGGGCTTCGATGACATAGGCCAGGGCCAGCCATTTCACGAGGAAGACGGCGTTTTCGAGGGCGTTCTCGCGGAAGGTGTCGCGGCGGTCGGCCTCCTGCCAGAAGCGCCAGAGGGGTTTGCCCTGGAAAGGTTTTTTCACGCCGCAGCAGCCGCCGATCTGCGGTTTTTCCCGCAGAGGGTCGGCGAAGACGGCGGAGCGGGCGGCGGCCATGGTGACGAAGCCGCCGAAGAGGCCGAGGCCGATGGCGGCGAGGGTCTTGGCGATGGCGAAATCCCAGCCGAGCGTGCCGGAGGTGATGAGGAACATCGCAGGGTCCATGATCGGCGAGGCGAGCCAGAAGGCCATGACCGCGCCGAGCGGCGCGCCGAGGGCGAGCATGGCGGCGATGAAGGGGATGACCTCGCAGGAGCAGAAGGGGGAGAGGCCGCCCAAGAGCGCGGCGAGGAGGATCAAGCGGGCCTGGCGGCCTTCGAAGGCGCGGGCCAGCAGCGTCTCGGCGCCGGTGGCCTTCATGTAGGCGACGGCCAGGACGGCGAAGGCGATGAAGGGGGCGGTGTGCCAGAGCGCGGTGGCGGTGAAGGTGAGGGTGGGGCGGAATTGCGCGGGGTCGAAGAAGGCGGTGAGCGCGAGGATGGTGACGAGGGCGAGCCAGGCCTTGTCGGTCTTCTGCCACCAGAGGCGGGCGGCGGGGAGGGAGATGTCGGTCATCGGGCGTGATCCGCGGGGTTGGGGCTGTCGGCGCAGCATTCGCGCAGGAGGAAATCGGCAAGGGCGCGCAGCTCGTCATAGGCGACGGCGGCGCAGATGATGCTGCGGCCCTGTTTTTCCTGGGTGACGAGGCCGGACTGGGCGAGGATTTTCATGTGATGGGTCAGGGTGGAGCCGGTGACGCCGGTGCGTTGGCCAAGTTCGCCGATCGTCAGCCCGTCGGTGCCGGCGCGGACGAGGGTGCGCAGGACGGCGAGGCGCTGTTCGCTGCCCAATGCGGCGAAGGTGGAAGCGGCGAGGGCGAGGTCGTGATCGGAGATGGGTGATTGTTTCATGATTCTAGAAATATCGAAGTATTTGCGTGTGGGCAAGGGTTATTTCGAGAATTGTCGAAACGTCCGCTCGTCACGCCCTTGCAGGCGTGCCTCGCTCAGGTCTCCGACGCGCGGGTGAGCGACAGGCGGGCGGTTTCGAGATGTTCCTTCATGATGTTCGCCGCACGCTCGGGTTCGCGGGTGCGGATGGCGTTCATGATCTGGCGGTGCTGGACGTTGTAGGTGCGGATGGTCTGGGCATCGAGGGTGAGGTGGCGCATGCGGGTCCAGTCATCCTCGCTCCGGACATTGCCGATCTGGTCGATGATCCAGATGAGCAGGCCGTTGCGCGTCGAATCGACCAGCGCGCGGTGAAACTCGGTATCGGCCTCGGAGAAGCCGACCGGATCCTCGGTGCAGGCTTCCATCCGCGTGCAGAGCTCTTCCATGCGGTCGAAATCGGAGTGGCGGCCGTGGAGGACGGCAAGGCGGCAGACATGGGGTTCGAGGGCGAATCGGGTGTCCATCAGTTCGAGCGGGGTGGCGTTCTCGATCGCGTCGGTGGTGCTTCGATCGGGTTTGTGGGCCACATATGTACCGCTTCCGGCGCGAATCTCGACATAGCCCTCCTGTTCGAGCCGGGTGAGAGCCTTGCGGATGGTGCCGCGGGCGGCGCCATAGGTCTCGGCCAGCACGCGCTCGGGCGGCAGGCGGTCGTGAAGCTGTAGATTTCCCTTGGAAATCTCGCGCCTGATCAGTGCCGCGATATCGGCTGCGCCGAGTTTCTGATCGCCCGGTGCGTTCATGCGCGCCCTCCCTCGATTAGTCCAAAAATATACCAAAAGGATGAAATTTCCAGCAGAAACTTACCTATTGGATCAAAAGTGGTTGACTTTTGGCCGACGCAGCGGAAAGCTTGTATCACGCGGTAAACCTCCGCGCCGGACGTATCGCGGACGGCAACACCTTTGTTTGGGAGTGCTTCGCATTGGCACATCTGGAACAAATGATCGGACGGGTCATCCACCCATGTTTACACGCGAAGCGTGCCGCAGGGAAGCTGCGCACCTCCCGGAAGGGTCGGGAGATGTACCGGACATGACAGGATTGGTTCACGCAACTTAAAGGCCAACGCCGCCGAACGGCATCAGACCAGAGGCGGCACAACCATCAGGGAGCAAGACAGTGGCTGAAATGGATATCGAGAAATTCGTCGAAGCGCCGGGCCGCGACGAGAAGATCAAGGAAGTCCGGAAGAAGATCGACGAGCTGGGGATCGAGTACCTCTACCTGCAGTTCGTCTCGGTCACCGGCAAGATCATGGGCAAGGGCATCCCGGCCGATCACTGGGAGCAGGTGGCCAAGAAGGGCTTCCAGCTTGTCTACGGCGCGACGATGAACCTGTTCCTGAACCGGGGCGGCGACTATCTCGGCTATGGCCCGGAAGCGGCGGAGCTGGTCGGTATCCCCGAGCCGGAAACCTTCATGCAGCTGCCCTGGGCGCCCGAGATCGGGCGGTTCTACTGCACGCTGTTCCGCAACCGCGAGGAAAAGAAGGATCCGGGCGGCTACCTGACCTCGGATTGCCGCGGCAACCTGCGCCGGCTGCATGACGAGTTCACCAAGAAGCACGGCACCAAGCTGCGGATCGGCACCGAGCCGGAGATGATGTGGCTGAAATTCGACGAGAACGGCAAGCCGAAGGACGGCTATTCCAAGCCCTATTGCTATCATATCGACCAGTTCGAGAGCCTGCGGCCGGTCTCGCTCCAGGTGATCCGCTACGCGCGGAAGATGGGGCTCGACATGATCCAGGGCGACCACGAGGACGCGCCCGGGCAGCTCGAGCTGAACTGGATGTTCGACGACGTGCTGCGCAATGCCGACCGTCTGACCACCTATCGCCAGATCTGTGCGCAGGTGGCGCGGGAGAACGGGATTTTCGCCTGCTTCATGACCAAGCCGTTCATGGGCGTGTCGGCCAGCGGCTGTCACCATAACATGAGCCTGTGGCGCGGCGGCGAGGACGAGTTCGTCAAGTGCGGCAACAACCCCGACGACCTGCCGGGGATGGCCGACAACTACATGTACGTGAAAGGCGGCGAGAACACCTTCATGCCCGACACGGACGACCCGCAGATGCCGGGCAAGGAAGGGCTGAAGGCGATCGGCGGCGTGGTGCATCACCTGCAGGCGCTGACCGCGATCGGCTGTTCGACGGTGAACTCGTACCGCCGGCTTTGGGATACGGGTTTCTGGGCGCCGGTCTTCTCTGACTGGGGCTTCCAGAACCGGACGACGGGCCTGCGGGTCTCGGCGCCGGGGCGGTTCGAGTACCGCTCGGTCGACTCGATGGTGAACCCCTACCTGATGGGGTCGACCCTGCTGGCGGCGATGGATGACGGGCTGGAGAACGATCTCGACCCGGGCAAGCCGGAGGAGCGCAACATCTACGAGGCGATGGAGCAGGGCAAGGAAGTGAAGAAGCTTCCGATGAGCCTTGGCGAGGCGCTCGACAAGCTGGCGGCGAGCGATGTCGTGCAGCGCGGCCTGCCGGGCGAGATGTACCGGCTCTACGACGAGTACAAGCGGGACGAGTTCGCCCGCTTCATGTCGACCGTCACCGAGTGGGACAACGAAATGTACATGGAGTGTCTGCCCTGAGGCATTCCATTCTCAAGGCGGCAGGTGACCCTCTTGCCTGCCGCCTTTCTTGAACAGCAACGCGACACCCAGACAACCAAAGGAGGCGCATCCAGATGTGCGGAATTGCTGGATTGATCCACAAGGGCAAGAGCGCAAACGTCGGGTCGGAAATGACCGCGATGTTGCAGGCCCTCAAACATCGCGGCCCGGACAGCACCGGTTACGCGGTCTATGGCGAGCCCAAGGAAGGCGAGTTCATCATGCGCCTCAAGGTCGCCGAGGCCGAGGACCGGGCGCGCGGCCATAGCGTTCACAAGCTGATCGCCGACCGGATCGCTTCGGTCGACGAGATCCTGGCCGAACACAATGTCACCGTGAAGTCGAAGGACGCGGCGACGGAATATGCGCTGCGCTACGTGCTGAGCGATATCGACGACACCGGCAAGCTGGCCGAGCGGATCGAAGAGACCGACGGCGTCGAGATCCTGTCCTTCGGCAACGGGCTGGAGCTGATCAAGGACCTGGGCGATGCCACGGTCGTGTCGAACCAGTACGGCCTGAACGAGTTCAAGGGCACGCACGGGATCGGCCACACGCGGATGGCGACCGAGTCGGATGTCGATATCAAGTCGGCGCACCCCTACTGGGCGTTCCCCTATAACGACGTGAGCGTGGTGCATAACGGCCAGATCACCAACTACTGGATCATGCGCCGCCAGATGGAGCGCAAGGGCCACCGGTTCATGTCGAACTGCGACAGCGAGCTGCTGGCGGTCTATACCGCGCATAACCTGGCCAATGGCGTGTCACTCGAGGACAGCCTGCGGCAGTCGATCGAGGAGATCGACGGGGTGTTCACCTATCTCGTGGCGACCAAGGACCAGCTTGGCATGGCCAAGGACACGATGGCGGCGAAGCCGCTGGTTCTCTACGAATCCGACGACCTGATCGCGATGGCCTCGGAAGAGGTGGCGATCCGGGCGATCCTTCCGCAGGAGATCGACACGACGGACCCCTACGACGAGGAGGTGCGGGTATGGCAGGCGTGAGACGTCACCGCGTCCCGGGCCTGACCCGGGACCTCGCAGGCCAGAGGCCCCGGATCAAGTCCGGGGCGGGCAGCACACCAGTCGCGAAGGGAGTTGAGACATGGCGGTAAGCGACGAAGACCTCAAGCAGATGACCCAGGAGGAGCGGGTGACCGCCTTGGGCATGCGCACCGAACAGCTGACGGGCAAGTCGCTGTATGTCGAGTTCGACCCCGATGCCGAGGAACGGTTCACCTATCCCTGGGCGCCGGATGTCGATTTCAACAAGCGCACCGAGCTTGATACCGACAAGATGACCACCACCGAGGTGAACAGCCGCATCCGCGAACTGATGCGCGAGGGCTATGGCACGATCGTGCTGCAGAACCCGCGCGGCAAGCACAGCCTTGGCGTGGGGATCCTGAGCAAGCTGAACCTGATCATCGAAGGCTCGACGGGATATTTCGGCGTCGGCCTGATCGACGGGCCCAACGTGCGGATCACCGGCCGGGTCGGCTGGTCCTGCGCCGAGAACATGATGGCGGGCACCGTGGTGATCGAGAAGAACGCCGGTTCCACCTTCGGGGCGGCGATGCGGGGCGGCGACCTTGTCTGCAAGGGCTCGGTCGGGTCGCGCACCGGTATCGACCAGAAGGGCGGCACGATCATCGTCGGTGGCGACACCGGGGCGCTCTCGGGCTTCATGATGCAGCGCGGGCGGATGGTTGTCTGCGGCAATGCCGGCAAGAACCTCGGCGACTCGATGTATGACGGGACGATCTACGTGGGCGGCGAAATCCGCTCGCTGGGGGTCGATGCCGTCACCGCCGAGCTGACCGATCTCGACAGGAAATGGCTGAAGCGGAAGCTGACCCAGTACGGGCTGATGCCCGAGAAGGGGGTGGATCACTTCACCAAGGTCGTGGCCGGCAAGCAGCTGTGGAACTACGACAATCTTGAGCCGACCGAGAAGAAATTGATCCTGTGACGTGTCACGGGATCACCCCGGACATGATCCGGGGTCTCGAGGAAACAGAGGTCCCGGGTCAGGCCCGGGACGGGATGACCGAGGCGGCGAACGCCGCATGTGAAAGGACACATTATGGCTGACGGAGATCTGCCACAGAAAAAGCCCCTGGGCCGCGACAATTACCGGCTGGGCGACAGTTTCATCTTCCCGCCCAACGTGATGGACGACATCCACATCAAGTCCGAGCTTGGCCGCTACCGGATGCGGGGGTTCTCGCTGTTCAAGAAGATCCCGCACTGGGATGACCTGACCTTCCTTCCGGGCACGCTGACGCGGTTCGTGATCGAGGGCTATCGCGAGAAATGCGAGACCAAGACGGTGATCGGTCCGCGCGCCAAGAAGCCGCTGGAGCTGGATATCCCGGTCTACATCACCGGCATGTCCTTTGGCGCGCTCAGCTACGAGGCGAAGACCGCACTGGCGCGGGGCGCCACGATGGCGGGCACGGCGACCTGTTCGGGCGAGGGGGGCATGATCCCGGACGAGCGGCGCTTCAGCTCGAAATGGTTCTACCAGTGCATCCAGTCGCGCTATGGCTTCAACCCGAACCACCTGATCCTCGCCGATGGCTGCGAGTTCTTCATCGGGCAGGGCTGCAAGGTTGGCCTTGGCGGGCACCTGATGGGTCAGAAGGTGACCGACCAGGTGGCCGAGATGCGCTCGCTTCCCGCGGGCATCGACCAACGCTCGCCGGCGCGTCACCCCGACTGGCTGGGCCCGGACGACCTTGCGCTGAAGATCCAGGAGATCCGCGAGGCGACCGACTGGCAGATCCCGATCCAGCTCAAGCTGGGGGCGGCACGGGTCTATGACGACGTGCGCATGGCAGTGAAGTGCGATCCCGACAGCATCTATATCGACGGGATGGAAGGCGGCACCGGCGCCGGCCCGCACCTTGCCACCGAGGATACCGGCGTGCCGGGCATGGCCGCCATCCGCCAGGCGCGGAAGGCGATCGACGACCTTGGCAAGCGGGGCGAGATCAGCCTTGTCTACGCGGGCGGTATCCGGAACGGGGCCGACGTGGCCAAGGCCATCGCGCTGGGCGCGGATGCCATCGCCATCGGCCATTCGGCGATGATGGCGCTGAACTGCAACAAGGATATCCCCGAGGCCAACTACCCCGAGGAGATCGGCGCGGAGCCGGGCTATTGCTACCACTGCCACACGGGCCGCTGCCCGGTCGGCGTGGCGACGCAGGACCCCAAGCTGCGCGAACGGCTTGATCCGGATGCGGCGGCGGAGCGGGTCTACAACTTCCTGCATACGCTGACCATCGAGGCGCAGCTTTTCGCGCGGGCCTGTGGCAAGACCTACATCCACTCGCTGGAGCCGGAGGATATTGCCGCGCTGACGATGGAAGCCTCGGCCATGGCCGGTGTGCCGCTTGCGGGCACCAACCATACCGTGGGCATCGCGGATTATCACCACTTCTAAATGGTGGGTTCGCACCCACCCTACGGGTTGACCGTGGGGTGGGACGACCCACCTTTCCGACAAGGAGACAGACAATGGCTGGAACACAGTACCGCGGCTCGGAGATCACCGATGTCGACCAGTTCCTGAAGGACGCCGACGGGCTTGGCTCGGAGCGTGAGAAGGAAATCGGCCAGCATATCGGCTATCGCTATGACGTGAACCTGGTGCCGGATTACGACCGGATCACGCCCTATCTTCAGAAATACATGGAGGTCATGGGCTGGGACGATCTGAACTGGCTGGAAGACGTGCACATGGGCTACGAGGAAGGCGCCCCTGCCGTGTTCGACCGGAACAACAACGGCTGGATCCGGGTGCCGGACACGCTCGACCTGCCCGACAACCAGCAGGACCGGGACATGATCGCGCGGGAGCTTCTTCTGAAGTTCCAGATGTCCGACCGGCACCCGCTGGTGGCGCTGCGCAAGGCTTACATGAAGTTCTGAAGCCCTGATGCCGCGCCCGCTCGATATCGCCTGTCTGCAGACACGGCCCCGGCCCGAATTCCGTTCGGCGCTGGACGAGGCCTTGCCGCTGGCCGACACGGCGGCGCGGGCGGGCGCGGATATCCTTTTCCTGCCGGAATATTGCGGCGGGCTGGCGACGGAAGGGGCGGCGGTGGCGCCGCCTTCGGCGCCCGAAGAAAAGCATCCGTTTTTGCAGGAAATGCAGGGGTTTGCGCGGGACCGGAAGGTGTGGGTCAACCTCGGGTCGATTGCCGTCGATGGGCCGGACGGGCGGATCATCAACCGCGGGTTCATGCTGGACGATGCGGGCGAGATTCGCGGGCGGTACGACAAGATCAACATGTTCGACATCCAGTTGTCGGAAACCGAGGTCTACCGCGAGAGCGCCCGGGTGAGCCCCGGGTCGAAGGCGGTGATCCATGACACGCCCTATGCCCGGATCGGGCACACGATCTGTTACGACCTGCGCTTTCCGGAGCTGTTCCGGACGCTGGCGCAGGCGGGGGCGGAGATATTGATCTGCCCGGCGGCGTTCACGAAGAAGACGGGCGAGGCGCATTGGCACGTGCTGAACCGGGCGCGGGCGATCGAGACGACGCGGTTCGTCATTTCCGCTTGTGCCATCGGCCCCGTGCCGGGCGGGGGCGAGAGTTACGGCCATTCGCTGGTGATCAGCCCGTGGGGCGAGGTGATCTGCGATGGCGGCACCCTGCCGGGCGTGGTGCAGGCGCGGATCGACCTCGACGCCGTGGCCGAGGCCGAGGGGCGCGTGCCCAGCCTTATGAACGACCGGCCCTTCACCCTTTCCAATTCCTCGCACAGGAGCGTGGCATGAGTTCGCTGGCCTCTCAATTCGGGCAGAGCTTTTCCGACCACCCGCTGCGCATGGGGTTCCTGCGCTGGCAATGCCGGGTGCGGCAGATGGCGATGCGCGACAAGGACGGGCGGCCGGATGATGCGATCATGCCGGAGGTGTTCCTGCCGGGGCAGGACGAGCCGCTGGGCGCGGTGATCACGGTGATGAGCAAGGCGCCGGGCTATTCGGTGACGCCGGAGCTGGAGCACATGGCGGCCAAGACCAACGACCCGGCGCAGCGGCGCGAGCAGGCGATCCGGTTTCTCGCGGCGGGGTATTACCAGCAGGCGGCGGAGTTCTCGGACATCCTGACCGCCACCTTCCCGCCGGATTCGCCCGGCGCGGCGCAGATCCACGAGGCCGGGCGCTGTACGCTCGTCTTCGAGGCGTATTCCCAGCGGTTCGAGCTTGACTGCAAGGTCTGGCGGCTGGCGCCGCACAACCTTCTGCACAAGGCGACGATGGCGCATAACCGGCTGTTCAACCCCGGCATTCCGGGAGACACGGTGGTTCTGGGCTTCGAGCCGGACTGGGAAAACAGCACGTCGGACCCGAAGATCGCCTGACCTGAACGGCGCGCCTTGCGGCGCGGCCGGTTGGTTTGCGTTCGGGCCACGCAGGCCTTGAGGGGCCAGCCCCTCAAACTCCCCGGGATATTGTTCGCCAGAAGAAGCTGGGGCGTGGCTCCTGTGCTTTCACTGTTCCGAAAATACTCTCGCCGAAGGCGTCCGGCCTTGCGGTCGGGCGGCGTCGTTTGAATCTTCTCGACATGTGAATACAGAATGTATACATTGCGTATTCAGAAAGGATTCGCATGGCCCCCGACCGGAAGACCCAGTGCCTCGAAGATCTGCGGATGCGCATCCTGCGGCAGGAGATTGCGCCGGGCGCCGATCTCGACGAGGCGGCGATCTGTGCCGAGTACGGGCTGTCGCGCACGCCCGTCCGGGAGATCTTCCAGCGGCTGGCGGGGGAGGGGTACCTGACGCAGGGCCAGAACCGAGGGCCGAAGGTGGCGTCGATGGACCTTGCCGTGATGCGCATGTTCTTCCAGACCGCGCCGATGATCTATGCCAACGTCGCAAGGCTGGCGGCGGAGAACCGGCGGGCGGACGAGATCGGGCCGCTGCAGGCCACGCAGGAAGAGTTTCGGGCGGCGACCGGGGCGGGGGATGCGGGTCAGGCCGCGCTGCTCAATCACCGGTTTCACCGGCAGATCGGCGAGATGGCGCATAACCCCTATTTGCTGGCCAGTCTCAACCGGATGCTGATCGACCATACGCGGTTGAGCCAGACCTTCTATCGCCCGGCCTCGGAGGACGAGACGGCAAGGGTGCGGGCGGCCATCGACCATCACGACGCGATGATCGCCGCCATCGAGGCGCATGACGCCGACGGCATCGTCGATTTGACCATCGAACACTGGAACCTGTCGCGCGACCGGCTGGAGCGGTTTGTCACCCCTGACCCGCTGCCGCTGGACGTGCTTTCCAAAGAGGACCGCAAGCATGCAGTTTGAAGGGATCTGGACGCCCATCGTGACGCCGCTGAAGGAGGACTTCTCGGTCGACGAGGCGGCGCTGGCCGAAGTGGTGGAGTACCTGATCGCCGGTGGCGTGAACGGGATCATCTCGGCCGGGACCACCGGCGAGTATTACGCCCAGACGTTCGAGGAGCGGGCGCGGCTGGCGAAGATCACGAAGGAGATGATCGGCGGGCGGGTGCCGCTGGTGGTGGGCACCGGCGCGCTGCGCACGGAGGACAGCATCGAGTTTGCCAAGATGGCGAAGGATGTGGGGGCCGAGGCCATTCTTGTCGCCACGCCGCCCTATTCGGTGCCGACGGGGCGGGAGATCGCGCTGCATGCGCTGGCGATCGACCGGGCGGTCGACATGCCGGTGATGCTTTACAACTATCCCGGCCGGATGGGCGTGAACATGGACGAGGACACGCTCGACCGCCTTGGCCGGAGCCCGAATTTCTGCGGGATCAAGGAGAGCAGCGGCGATATCAACCGGTTGCACCTGATCGCGCGGGAGTATCCGCATCTGGGCCTCTTGTGCGGGATGGATGACCAGGCGCTGGAGTTCTTTGCCTGGGGGGCGAGGGGCTGGGTTTGTGCCGGCTCGAATTTCGCACCGCATGCGCATGTGGCGCTCTACAAGGCCTGCGTGCTGGAGGGCGATTTCACCAAGGGCCGCAGGATCATGTCGGCGATGATGCCGCTGATGAGCGTGCTGGAACAGGGCGGCAAGTTCATCCAGTGCATCAAGCACGGGGTCACCATGCGCGGCATCGAGGCCGGGCCGCCCCGCAAGCCGCTGCAACCGCTCAACAAGGACGACAAGCGCGCGCTGGAAGAGGTGATCCGCACGCTCGACACCTCCATCGCCGCGATCACGGGAGAGGGAAAATGACCGGACCTTTCGACACATGTCGCAGCGCGTCCCGGCCCCCGAGCCGGGACCTCCACGCCGAGCAAGAGGTCCCGGGTCAGGCCCGGGACGGGATCAAAGACGGGGTATGCCGCAATGACTGACCTTCTGACCCGCGAGGAATATGCCGCCATCGCAGCCGACCTCGACCTGCCCGCCGCGCCGTTCATCGACGGGAAGTTCCGCAAGGGGAACGGCCCGGTGATGGAGACGGTGAACCCGGCGACGGGCGAGGTGCTGAAGAAAATCTCGACCGCCAATGCCGAGGACGTGGATTTCGCCGTCAGGAAGGCGCGGGAAGCGTTCGACCGGGGCGAGTGGTCGCGCGCGCACCCGTCGGAGCGGAAGGATGTGCTGATCCGGTTCTGCAAGCTGATCACGCGGCGGCGGCACGAGCTGGCGGTGATGGAGAGCCTCGACAGCGGCAAGCCGATCCGCGATTGCGAGACGATCGACGTGCCGGAGACGATCCACACGATCAAATGGCATGGCGAGCTGATCGACAAGATCTATGACCAGACCGCGCCGTCGGGCGATGACGCGATTTCGATGATCGTGCGCGAGCCTTTGGGCGTGGTGGCCGCCGTGCTGCCGTGGAACTTCCCGATGCTGATGATGGCGTGGAAGATCGGGCCGGCGCTGGCGGCGGGGAACTCGGTGATCGTGAAGCCGGCCGAGCAGACCAGCCTGACCGCGCTGCGGCTGGCTGAGGTGGCGCATATGGCGGGCATTCCGCGCGGCGTGCTGCAGGTGTTGCCGGGCGACGGGCCGGGGGTGGGCGAGCCGTTGGGCCTGCACATGGGCGTCGACATGGTGAGCTTTACCGGCTCGACCGAGACCGGCAAGCGGTTCCTGCGCTATGCGGCGGACAGCAACATGAAGAAGGTCACGCTGGAATGCGGCGGCAAGAACCCCGCCGTTGTCCTGGAGGATGCCGAGAACCTCGATCACGTGGCAAGCCACGTGGTGAACGCGGCCTTCTGGAACATGGGCGAGAATTGCTCGGCGACCTCGCGGCTGATCGTGCACAAGGCGGTGAAGGACGCGTTGCTGGAGCGGATCGTGGCGCGGATGCGCGACTGGAAGACGGGCGATCCGCTGGATCCGGCGATGCATCTGGGGGCGCTGATCGATGGCGAGCACTGCAAGAAGGTGTCGAAGTACCTGAAAGGCACGGCGGTCGCGGGCGGTGGCAAGCCCAAGGGGAATTTCGTTGAGCCCACCGTTTACGAGGTGAAGAAGACCGACGCGAAGGCCAAGGAGGAGATCTTCGGGCCGATCCTGTCGGTGATCGAGGTGGCGAGTACGGAGGAGGCGATCCAGCTCGCCAACGATACCGAGTACGGGCTGGCCGCGTCGGTGTTTACCGGGAACGTGCGCAGGGCGATCCGTGCCGCGCGGGAGATCCGGGCGGGCACCGTGACGGTCAATTGCTATGGCGAGGGCGATATTTCCACGCCTTTCGGCGGGTACAAGCAATCAGGCTTCGGCGGGCGGGACAATTCCGTGCATGCCCATGACCAGTTCACCGAGATGAAGACCATCTGGATCGACCTGACCGACCCGAAGGACGGGGACAACGTCGGATGAGCCGGGTCGGGTTTCTGGGCACGGGGCATATCGCCGCCCCGGTGGCGCGGGCGCTGGCCCGCAAGGGGCACGAGGTGACCGTCTCGCGGAGAAGCGAGGCCGTGTCCTCGGCGCTGGCCGAAAGCGGGCTGGGCATCACGGTGGCCGACAATGCCGATGTCGTGGCGCAGAGCGATATCGTTCTGCTGTGCCTGCGCCCGGCGGTCTGGGGCGAGATCGTGCGCGACCTGCCCTTCCGCGCCGATCAGAAGATCCTGTCGGTCATGGCCGGTGTGCCGATGGCCGAGATCGCGGCGGCCTGTGCGCCGGCCCCGGACATTTCGGTGACCATCCCTTACGGGTTCATCGAACACGGCGGCTGTCCCCTGCCGGTGGCGGGCGATCCGGGCGTCGTGCAGGCGCTGTTCGGCGACGACAACCCGGTTCTGCCGCAGGCCGATGAAGGCGCGCTGAACCACCATTTCGCCGCGTCGACAATGGTGGCGGCCGCGTTGGGATTGCTAGAAGGCGGGGCCGACTGGCTGGCCGGTCAGACGGGGAAGCCGGAGGCGGCGGAGATCTACGTTTCCAACCTGGTGACCGGGGTGCTGAACGGCCTGTCGCGTGACCGCGGGGGCGAGCTGCACCAAGAGATGATGGCGCTGGCCACGCCCAACACCCTGAACCTACGGATGGTCGAGGGGCTGGCGGAACAGGGCGCGTTCGACGGCCTGCCTGCCATCCTGACTTCCATCTCCGACAGCATGGACAAAGAAACATGACCGAGATTGCAGAAAAGCCCGCGCGCCGGGGCCGGGGGGCCCGGACCTCCGCCCGCCGCACGCGTGATTTCACGATGTTGCCCGCGCTGAAGCGGGGGATGCCGCTGACCGAGCCGATGGACCGCGAGCAGGTCGAGCGGATCGACGAAGCCTCGATGCATATCCTCGAGAATGTGGGCGTGGTGTTCCGCGACGAGATTGCGCTGGCGGACTGGCGCAAGGCGGGTGCCAAGGTGGATGGCGAGACCGTTTACCTTGACCGCGGGCTGGTGCGGGAGCTGATCCGGACGATCCCGGAGACCTTCACCTATCATGCGCGCAACCCGGCGAATAACCTGCCGTTCGGCAAGGATCACGCGATCTTCGTGCCGATGACCGGCGCGCCCTATCTGCGCGACCTCGATGACGTGCGGCGGAACCCGACGCTGGAGGACCTGGCGAATTTCCACAAGCTGGCGCATATGCTGCCGGCGCTGCACAGCTCGGCGCATCATATCGTGGAGCCCTACGACCACCCGATCAGCCAGCGGCATCTGCGGATCACCTATTCGTCGATGAAGCATTCGGACAAGACGTTCATGGGCATGACGACGAGCCCGAAGAACGCCGAGGACGTGATGGAGATGTGCGCGATCCTGTTCGGGGAGGCGTTCATGGAGGATCATCCGGTCGCGACCGGCAACTGCAACGGCAACTCGCCCCTGGTGTGGGACGAGACGATGCTGGGGGCGATGCGGGCGTTCTGCCGGAAGAACCAGCCGGTGCTGTGCTCTCCCTTCGTGCTGGGCGGGGCGAACACGCCCGCGTCGGTGGCGCCGTCGGTGGCGCAACTCAATGCCGAGGCGCTGTCGGCGCTGGCCTATACGCAGGTGATCCGCAAGGGGTGCCCGGCGATTTACGGGCATTATTTGTCGACCGTCAGCATGAAATCCGGGGCGCCGATGGCGGGGACGCCGGAGATCAGCCTGATGAACATGATGATCGGCCAGATGGCGCGATTCTATGGCGTGCCGTGGCGGTCCTCGACCAACCTCGGCGGGGCCAAGGTGCTGGACGCGCAGTCGGGGTATGAAAGCGCGACCACGCTGATGGCGCTGCAGATGGCGGGCACGAATTACATGTGGCACGCCGCCGGCTGGAACGAGGCGGGGATGCATTGTTCGATGGCCAAGTTCGTGGTGGATGCCGAGCAATGCGCCATGGCCTACCGGATGGCCGAGGGCATCCGCTGGGACGATTTCGACGAGGCGGTTGCGGCTGTCGCCGATATCGGGCCGGGGGGGCATTACCTTGGCCACGCGCACACGCTGGCGAATTTCCAGCGGGCGTTCTTCATGCCCGACCTGTTCGACAACAATGCCTATGAACAATGGGTGGCCGAAGGCGGGGTCGATACCAATATCCGGGCCGTCAACCACGCGCGGGACTTGCTGAAAGCCTATGAAGAGCCGACACTCGACGCGGGCGTCAACGAGGCGCTGCTCGATTACATCGCGCGCCGCGAGAGGGAGATACCGGCCGCCGACGCGCTGAACCAGGAGTACTGATCCATGTCCGCGCTGCCCTATCTCGACCTGACCGATCCGGGGTTTTCCACCCGGGGGCCCGAGGTGATGGCGGCGCGGGAGGCGCATTGGTGTGCCGAGACGCCCTATGGGCTGGCGGTGCTGCGCTACATGGAGGTGGGACGCATCCTGCGCGACCGGCGGTTCCGGCAGGGCAGCCACGCCTGGCCCGACACGGTGGGGATCGAGGGGCGGTTTGCCGATTTCTGGCGGGATTCGGTGATTGGCCGGGAAGGGGACGCGCATCGCAAATTGCGGGCGCTGGCGGTGCCGGCGCTGTCCGAGGATTACGTGCTGGGGCTGAAGCCGGCGTTCGACGAGATCGCGCGGGACCTGTGCGACGGGCTGCGGCAGACGCGGGGCTGCGAGTTCCAGAGCGCGTTCTGCGAGCCGTTTGCCGGGCAGGCCATCACCACGCTGCTGGGCCTGTCGCGGGAACGGTGGCCCGAGGTGGCGCATGATGCGAGCGATCTGGGGCTGGCGATGGGGATCGAGGCGCCGCAGCACCAGGAGCGGTTCAACGCTGCCTGTACGCGGCTGTTCAACCTGGCTGACGAGCTGGTGTCGCGGGTGCGGCGGGGGGGGGATGGCGAGAGCTATGTCGCCCGCATGGTGGCGGAGTTCGACGCCAATGGCGATTGCAGCCACGAGGAGCTGCTGAACACCATCGTGATTTCCATATTCGGCGGGGTCGACACGACGCGGGCGTTGCTGGGGCTGGGCCTTTCGCTGTTCATCGAGCATCCCGAGCAGTGGCAGTTGCTGCGCAACGATCCGTCGCTCATCCCCGCGGCGGTGGACGAGTTCATCCGCGCGCGGCCGACGACGACATGGGCCACGCGCGAGGCGGTGGAGGATGTGGAGATGAACGGGCAGGTGATCGAGAAGGGCACGATCCTGCATCTTTTCGTGCATGCCTCGGCCCGCGATCCGGAATATTGCGCCGACCCGGCCTTCGACATCACCGCCAAGCGGCGGAAGCATTTCGGCTTTGGCGGCGGGGCGCATCATTGCATCGGGCATTTCGTGGCCCGCACCGATACGGCCTGTGCGCTGGATGCGCTGCGGCAGACCTTTGCCACGGTGGAGTATGACGGGGCGCCGGAATGGCTTCCCGACAGCGGCAACACGGGCGCGCGGCGGCTGCCCATCAGGTACGAGGTCGGCTGATGCGGTTCGAGGGGCAGCGGGCGCTGGTGACGGGCGCCGCCGGCGGGATCGGCGCGGCGGTGGTCGAGATGCTGCGGGCCGAGGGGGCGCGCGTGGCGGTGACCGACCGGCAGACGGCGCACCTGGAGGCCGAGGCGTATTTCGACGGCGACCTGTGCGATGGCGCGTTCTGCGATGCCTTGCCGGGGCAGGTGGCGGAGGCGCTGGGCGGCATCGACCTGCTTTGCAACAATGCCGGCGTGATCACCCGGGGGCCGATCACGCAGGTGACGGATGCCGATTACGCGCTGACCATGGCGGTGAATGTGGCGGCACCCTTCCGCCTGTGCCGGGCGGCGATTCCGATCATGGCCGGGCAGGGCGGCGGTGCCATCGTCAACACCGCGTCCTGCTGGGGCTTGCGGCCGGGGCCGAACCATCCGCTTTACGTGATGTCGAAGGCGGCGCTGGCCTCGCTGACGCAATGCCTTGGCCGGGATCATGCGCATGAGGGGATCCGGGTCAACGCGGTGTGTCCGAACGAGGTGAACACGGCCATGCTGCGCAGCGGGTTCGCGGCGCGGGGGTTCGACCTCGACAAGGCGATTGCCGAGCTGAACGCGACCGTGCCGATCGGCCGGATTGCCGAGCCGGAGGAGATTGCCGACGTGATCCTGTTTTTGGCCTCGGATGCGGCGCGGTACATGACCGGGGCGCTATTGGAAGTGCATGGAGGCAAGCCCGTCATATGACACGGTTCGCGGGAAAGGTGGCGCTGGTGACCGGCGCGTCCTCGGGCATGGGGGCGGCGACGGCGGACCTTCTGGCCGAGGGCGGCGCGCGGGTGTTCACGGCGCAGCGCGGCGGGACGGCGCATGAGCGCATCGGGGCGGATTTTTCCGACCGGGCGACGCCCGCGCGGGTGGTGGAGCATGTGCGGCAGGCGGCGGGGCGGCTCGATATCCTTGTGAACAACGCGGGCATGATGCGCGAGGGGACGGTGGAAGAGACCAGCGAGGAAGACTGGGA
This sequence comes from Roseovarius sp., assembly GCF_040223625.1. Taxonomy (GTDB): domain Bacteria; phylum Pseudomonadota; class Alphaproteobacteria; order Rhodobacterales; family Rhodobacteraceae; genus Roseovarius. Next base: position 158,951 of record NZ_JAVKFX010000039.1, read on the forward strand.
CGCGCAGCTTCATCTGAACCTGACCATTCCGTTCCTGATGATCCGTTCCGCGATGCCGCTTCTGAAGGAAGCGCGGGGCGCCATCGTCAATACCGGGTCGATCGAGGGGTTGGGCAACAACCCCCGGCACCCGGCCTATGGCGCGTCGAAGGCCGGGTTGCACGGGCTGACCCGGGCAGTGGCGGTGGACGCGGGCCAGCACGGGGTGCGCTGCAATGCCGTGGCGCCGGGCTGGATCGACACGCCGCTGAACGAGGCGTTCATCGAGAGCCTTGGCGACCCGGCGGCGTTCCGCAAGGGGATCGGGCGCATCCACCCGTTGCGCCGCACCGGTGCGCCAGAGGAGGTGGCGCGGCTGATCTGCTGGCTGGCCTCGGACGAGGCGAGTTTCGTGACCGGGCAGGTCTATACCATCGACGGCGGTCGGACCGCCCAGTTGAGCCTGCCATGAAGGTGACGCGCCTGCCTGTCGATCCCGGCCTGTCCGGGTGGAACGAGATCCTGCCCGCGCCGGAGGCTGCGGAGGTGCTGGAGGAGCGGACGACGGCGGACTTCCTTGTCATCGGCGGGGGCTATGCCGGGCTGGCGGCGACGCGGCGGCTTTCGCAGTTGCACCCCGACGCGCGGATCGTGCTGCTGGAGGCGCGGCGGATCGGCGAGGGGCCGGCGGGGCGGAATTCAGGCTTCATGATCGACCTGCCGCATGACCTTGCCTCCGACGATTATGGCGGGGCGGTGGAGGCCGATAAGGCGCAGACCCGCGCCAACCGGGCGGGGATAGACTTTGCCGGGGAGATGGCCGAGGCGTTCGGGCTGGGCGAGGAGGCCTTCGCGCGGCCGGGCAAGATCAACGCGGCGGCGAGCGACAAGGGGCACCGGCACAACCTCGATTACGCGAAGCACCTGACGGCGATGGGCGAGGCGCACGAGATGCTGGATGCCGCGCAGATGCGCGAGCTGACCGGCAGCGCGTATTACCGGAGCGGGCTGTTCACGCCCGGCGCGGCGATGATCCAGCCGGCGCTCTTCGTGCGGGGGGTGGCACGGGGGTTGCGGTCGAACCGGGTGCGGATCTTCGAGAACTCGCCGGTGACGGAGCTGAAGCGCGAGGGCGCGTGGAATGCCGTGACACCGAAGGGCCGGGTGGTGGCGCCGAAGGTGATTTTGGCGGTGAACGGGCATGCCAACAGTTTCGGGTATTTCAAGCGGCAGTTGCTGCATGTCTTCACCTATGCCTCGATGACGCGGGCGCTGAGCGCGGAGGAAGTGCGGACGCTGGGCGGTACCCCGCGCTGGGGGGTGACGCCGGCCGATCCGATGGGCACCACGGTGCGGCGGATTTCGGGCACCGGGGGCGACCGGCTGGTGATCCGCAACCGGTTCACCTGTGACCCCTCGATGGAAGTGAGCGCCGCGCGGATCGCGCGGGTCGGGCGGGATCATGACAGGGCCTTCGCGGCGCGGTTCCCTACGCTGAAGGGCGTCGGGATGGAGTATCGCTGGGGCGGGCGGCTGTGCCTGAGCTGGAACAGCGTACCGGCGACCGGCGAGGTCGAGACCGGGCTTTATTCGGCGTGCTGCCAGAACGGGCTGGGCACGGCGAAGGGCACGATGCTGGGGATGGTGACGGCCGACCTGGCGGCGGGTCACCGGACGGAGCTGCTGGCCGAGGTGCTGGCGCTCGATCCGCCGAAGCGGCTGCCGCCGGGGCCGGTGACGTATCTCGGGGCCAACGCGGTGATCCGGTGGGGCGAGATGAAGGCGGGGCGGGAGATGTAAGCCTTACTGCCGGGCGAGGTCTTTCAGGATCGGGCAGTCGGGGCGGTTGTCGCCGGCGCAGCAGCGGACCAGTTCGTTGAGCGTGTCGCGCATGGCCTGAAGCTGGGCGATCTTGTCCTCGATCTGGTGGAGGTGTTCGGTGGCCACGCGCTTGACGTCGGCGCTGGCGCGGTCGTCATCCTCGTAGAGCGCCAGAAGGGTGCGGCAATCCTCGATGGAGAACCCCAGCGCGCGGGCGCGGCCGAGGAAGGCCAGCTTGTGCGCGTCGGTGTCGCGGAAGACGCGGTAGCCGTTGGTGTCGCGCGCCGGGCGGACGAGGCCGATATCCTCGTAATAGCGGATGGTCTTGGCCGGCAGGCCGGTGCGTTCCGATACGTCGCCTATGTTCATCGCGCTCTCCGTCATTCTGCCGCGGCCGGGTGGAGGACCGGCGCGGGCTTGGTCGCTTGTTCCGTCACGCCCCGGCCCACGCGGCGCAGGCGCAGGGCGTTGGTGACCACGAAGACCGAGCTGAGCGCCATGGCGCCGGCGGCCAGCATCGGCGACAGCAGCGTGCCGGTCAGCGGGTAGAGCACGCCCGCCGCCACCGGGATCAGCGCGGCGTTGTAGGCGAAGGCCCAGAACAGGTTCTGCCGGATGTTGCGCATGGTGCGGTGCGACAGGTGGCGGGCGGTGGCGACGCCGGTCAGGTCGCCCGACATCAGCACCACGTCGGCGGATTCGATGGCGACATCGGTGCCGGTGCCCACGGCGATGCCGATATCGGCCTCGGCCAGGGCGGGGGCGTCGTTGGTGCCGTCGCCGACGAAGGCCACGGCGCCGTGGGTGTCGCGCAGGGCCTGCACCGTGCGGCGCTTGTCGGCGGGCAGGACGCCGGCCTCGACATGGTCGATACCCAGGTCGGCGGCGATGGCGTGGGCGGTGGCCGGGGTGTCACCGGTGATCATGGCGATCTGCAAGCCGTCTCGCCGCAGCGCATCGAGCGCGGCGCGGGTGGTGGGCTTGACCCGGTCGGCGACGGCGATGAGGCCGGCGAGGCGGCCGTCGAGGGCGATGAAGACGGGGCTTTGGCCGTTGTTCGATATATCCTCGGCGGTTTCGTTCAGCGTGTCGAGCGCGATGCCTTCGCGCTCCATCAGCCGCGCCGTGCCGATCAGCAGGTCATGCCCGTCGACCCGTGCCGAGAGCCCGTGGCCGCCGATGGCGCGCATCTCGGTGGCCTGTGGCAGGGTCAGGCCGCGCTCGCTGGCGGCCTCGGTGATGGCGCGGGCGATGGGGTGTTCGGACTGCGCCTCGGCCGCCGCGACGAGGCGGAGCACGGTGTTCTCGTCCTGCCCCGCGACCGTTTCCAGCCGGGTCAGGCGGGGCCGCCCCTCTGTCAGGGTGCCGGTCTTGTCGAAGGCCACCACGCGCGCCTCGTCGAGCCGTTGGAGGGCGTCGCCCTTGCGGAAGAGCACGCCCAGTTCGGCGGCACGGCCCGTGCCGACCATGATCGAGGTGGGCGTCGCGAGGCCCATGGCGCAGGGGCAGGCGATGATCAGCACCGAGACACCCGCGACCAGCGCGAGGCCAAGGGCCGGGCTGGGGCCGACGGCCAGCCACATCAGCACCGTCAGCACGGCAATGGCGATGACCACGGGCACGAAGACGGCGACCACGCGGTCGGCGAGCGACTGGATGGGAAGGCGGGTGCCCTGGGCCCGCTGCACCTCGGCCACGATCTGCGAGAGCATGGTGTCGCGGCCCACATGCGTGGCGCGGAAGGTGAGGGCGCTGTCGCCGTTGACCGTGCCGCCGATCACCCGGTCGCCGGGGGATTTGGCGACCGGGACGGGCTCGCCCGAGATCATGCTTTCGTCGATATAGGAGGTGCCCTTGGTGACCTCGCCATCGACGGCGATCTTCTCGCCGGGGCGGACGAGGAGGATGTCGCCGGGCTGGACGGTTTCGAGGGGGATATCCTCGTAGCCGCCGTTCCGTTCGACCCGGGCGGTCTTGGGCTGGAGGCCCACCAGCTTGCGGATCGCGGCGCCGGCCTGCCCGCGGGCGCGGGCCTCGAGCCAGCGGCCGAGGAGGATCAGCGTCACGATCACCGCCGCGGCCTCGAAATAGACGGCACGGGTGCCGTCGGGGAGGAGCGACGGGGCGAAGAGGGCGACGGTGGAGAAGGCCCAGGCGGCGGAGGCGCCGAGGGCCACGAGCGAGTTCATCTCGGGCGCGCCGCGCAGGAGGGCGGGCACGCCCTTGAGGAAGAATTCGCGGCCGGGCCAGAGGAGCACGATGGTTGCCAGCACGAATTGCAGGAGCCACGAGGTCTGTTGGCCGATGGTCTGGTGCACGAAATGGTGGAAGGCGGGGACGAGGTGGCCGCCCATCTCGACGATGAAGACCGGCAGGGTGAGCGCGCCAGCGATCAGCGTGCGGCGGAGGGCCGGGGTGGCCTCGTCGGCCGGCCCGTCGGGGCGCGGGGTGTCGTCGGCGGGGACGGTCGGGTAGCCCGCATCGGTGCCGGCGCGGGCGAGGTCCTGTGGCGTGGCGGCGCCGGTGAGGATCTGAACGGTCGCGGTGCCGGCGGCAAAGTTCACGGCGGCATCGACCACGCCGGGCCGGGTGGCGAGGGCCTTCTCGACGCGCGAGGCGCAGGAGGCGCAGGTCATCTCCGACACTTCGAGCGTGACCATGTCGGTGCGGGCCGGGTAACCGGCCCGGTCGAGCGCGGCGACAATGGCGGGTTCGGTGCCGGGGGCGGCGGTGACCTCGGCCACGCGGGTGGCGAAGTTCACCTGCGCCTGCGAGACGCCGGGGACGGAGGAGATCGCCCGCTCCGCCCGCCCGGCACAGCCGGCGCAGGACATGTCGTCGATCTCGATTCGGAAGGGGCGGGTCTGGGTCATATGCCCCAGATAAGGATTCCAGTCACTGGAGGGTCAAGGGCGATGGCGAAGAAATCGTCATCGGCGCGTCAGCAACGGCGCGATCAGGTCGGCGATGCGGGCCGAGCCCTTCTGCGAGGGGTGGGTCTTGTCCGACGCGAAGAGGGTCAGGTCGTCGGGGCGGAAGACGTCGTCCATGTCGGCGAGGGTGACGCCGGGGTCGCGGGCGGCCATCCGGCCAAGGCGCGATTCCAGCACCTTGTAGCGGGGCTCGCAGGCCGTGCCTGCGTATCTCGGCGAGGTGTAGTAGTCGGCCCAGATCACCCGCGACCCGCGCCGCCGCAGATCGGCGACCAGCGCGGGGATCGCGCCGCTCGTGCCGTCCTCGGAAATCAGCCGGTCGAGAATGGCGCTGCACCGGCCGCACTCACAGCTGGTCAGGTCGTTGGCCCCGCCGTTCAGGACGACGTGGCTGACGGTGATGCCTTGAAGCTGGGTGGGGATGTTGAGAGGGCCGGCGCCGCCCGTCACCCTGGCCAGCGGGAGCGAGACATCGCCCACCGGTTCGCCGAGCCGCGCCTGAAGCTGGTCGGCGACGGAGGCACCGGCGGAGCGGTTCCAGGCCATGACGGAATCGCCGGCGACGACGATGCGGGCCTGATCGGGAACGCCGCGGCCGCAGGCGGCGAGGAAGAGGAGGGAAAGGAGAAGCAGGTGTTTCATTCAAGGGGAAGTGATCCGTTCGGGGGTGGGATCAAGGTGGGGCGGCGGAGTTTTGCGAGTGGCGGTAATATGAGATCTTCGCGCCCCGGGCCTGACCCGGGGCCCCGTGGCATGGAAGCAGAGGCCCCGGGTCAAGCCCGGGGCGGGCGGGGCCAAGCGTGTTCGCGCAGGTCTTGGTGCTTCGCGGGTGGGCAACTGGCCTGTTGGTGTTTCCCCGCCCATTTTCTGTCGCAGCCTGATGTTTGGGCCTGACCGTTAAGGAGCTTCCCATGCCCGATACCTCAAACCATGTCATCCTGTCCGGCTGCTCCGGTGGCGGGAAATCCACGTTGCTCGACGAGCTGGCGCGGCGGGGGATTGCGACCGTGCCGGAGCCGGGCCGGCGCATCGTGGCCGAGGAGAGCCGGGGCGAGGGCCGGGCGTTGCCGTGGGTGGACATGGCGGCATTTGCCCGGCGGGCGGTGGCCCTTGCGGGGGAGGATCGGGCGACGGTGGCGGGGCGTCAGGGCTGGGTGGTCTTCGACCGCGGCCTGATCGACGCGGCGGTGGCGCTGGAGCATGCGGCGGGGGGGCCGGTGGCGGAGACGCTGGGCGATGTGCCCCGCTTTCATCGCGAGGTGTTCCTGACGCCGCCGTGGCCGGAGATATTCGCCGCCGATGCCGAGCGGCGGCATGGCATGGCGGAGGCGGAAGCAGAGTATCGAAGGTTGCTCGCCGCCTTCGAGGCGCTGGGCTACGAGGCCATCATCCTGCCGAAAACCGGCGTGCGGGCGCGCGCCGATTTTCTTCTGTCGCGGCTTGGCTGACGGATCACTCCGCCGCGCAGGCGCCGGGGTTGTTGGGATGCATCGTCCAGTTGGCGTAGTCCTCCTCGACCACCTTGCCGGTGCGCTGGTCGACCTCGCCGGGGGCAAGCCGTTCCATGGTGATGCAATGCTCGACCGGGCAGACATTGACGCAGAGGTTGCAGGCGACGCATTCCGCGTCGATCACCTCAAAGACGCGGTCTTCGGACATCGAGATGGCCTGGTGGCTGGTATCCTCGCAGGCCGCAAAGCAGCGGCCGCACTTGATGCAGGCGTCCTGGTCGATGCGGGCCTTGGTGACGTAGTTGAGGTTGAGGTGCTGCCAGTCGGAGAGGTTCGGCACGGCGCGGCCCACCAGTTCGTCGACCGAGGTGAAGCCCTTCTCGTCCATGTAATGCGAGAGGCCCGAGATCATCTCCTGCACGATCTTGAAGCCGTAGGTCATCGCGGCGGTACAGACCTGCACGTTGCCGGCGCCGAGCGCCATGAACTCGGCCGCGTCCTTCCATGTGGTCACGCCGCCGATGCCCGAGATGGGCAGGCCCTGCAATTCGGGCGTGCGGGCGATCTCGGCCACCATGTTGAGCGCGATGGGTTTCACCGCCGGGCCGCAATAGCCGCCATGGGCGCCCTTGCCGTCGATGGTGGGCTCGGGGGCGAAGATGTCGAGGTCGACCCCGGTGATCGAGTTGATCGTGTTGATCAGCGACACCGCGTCGGCGCCGCCATCCTTGGCCGCCTGCGCGGGCTTGCGGATATCGGTGATGTTTGGCGTCAGCTTGACGATCACCGGCAGGTCGGTGTGCTTCTTGCACCATTCGGCGACCTGCTGGACGTATTCGGGCACCTGGCCCACGGCGGAACCCATGCCGCGCTCGCTCATCCCGTGGGGGCAGCCGAAGTTCAGCTCGACCCCGTCACAGCCGGTGGCCGCCACCTTCTCGAGGATGGCCTTCCAGCTCTCCTCCTCTACCGGGACCATCAGCGAGGCGATGATCGCGTGGTCGGGGTAATCCTTCTTGACCCGCGCCATTTCGTCGAGGTTGGTCTGGAGCGGGCGATCGGTGATGAGTTCGATGTTGTTGAGCCCCAGAAGCCGCCGGTCGGCGCCCCAGATGGCGCCGTAGCGCGGGCCGTTCACGTTGACGATGGGCGGGCCTTCCTCGCCCAGCGTCTTCCAGACCACGCCGCCCCAGCCGGCCTCGAAGGCGCGTCGGACGTTGTATTCCTTGTCCGTCGGCGGGGCCGAGGCCAGCCAGAACGGGTTGGGGGATTTGATCCCGATGAAGTTGGATGTCAGATCGGCCATTGTGTCTGGTCCTTTCCCTGTTGCCTGCACGCCCTAGTTCGGCGCGCGGAAGATCATTTCGACCGGGGCGATGTCGCCGGCGGATATGTGGGTGACGTAGTTCTGCAGCTTTTCCTTCGCGGTGGTCCCCATCAGCAGGTGGATGCCCAGGGGCGGTGCGCCGCCGGCCTTTTCCATGCGCGCGAAGGCCCGGTTGAAGAAGTCGAGCGCGAAGTCGAGGCGGTTGCGCTCCTCGAGCTGGCCGAGGCCGGCGTTCTCGGCGGCCTCGCGGTACATCTCGGGCGGGTCGACGAAGGAGTACCCGGAGGTTTCGGCCCACGGAAAGGGGAAGTTCAGCGGCGCATCGGAGAGCCGCATCACGTCGAAGAGGGCGAAGGTGCCGCCGGGGGCGAGCACGCGGGCGACCTCGGCGAAAAGGCTTTTCTTGTCGTCGATATTCATGCCGACATGGAACATCAGGACGACATCGAAGGCCTTGTCGGTCACCGGCAGGTCGAGCGCGCTGCCGGTCTTGAAGGTGGTGAGGGTGTCGAGACCGACCAGCTTGCTCAGCGTCTTGGCCGCGGTGATGTAATCCGGCGTCAGGTCGACGCCGGTGACGTGGCAGCCCGCCCGCGCCGCGACATGGCGGGCGGTGCCGCCGATGCCGCAGCCGATGTCGAGCACGCGGGTGTCCTTCGTGATGTCGAGCTGGTTCAGCAGCGCGTCGGTCGCCTCCTGCCCGCCGGTGTGGAACTCGTCCACCGGCTTGAGGTCTTCCGGCCTTGGCGCGTCGGGATCGGCGCCGGCGCGTTCCAGCGCCTTCCTGATCGTGTCGACGATCCGGTCGACCGCGTAGTGATCGGCCACACGGGTTTCGAGGCTCTCCATCGCGGTATCCCTTTCGCGGGTCATGACCATGTCGGCCAAACCTATCACGAAACGAGGCTTGCGTGGATATCTTCGGCGGCATCGCGCCCCTCGGCCACGGCGGTCACCGTCAGGTCGTCGCCGCCCGCGGCGCAGTCTCCGCCGGCCCAGACGCGCTCGACGCTGGTGCGGCCGGCGCCGGTGACGGCGATCTTGCGGCCGTCGAGTTTCGGCAGGCCGTCGGCATCGAGCGCCTGGCCGATGGCCTTGAAGAGCTGGTCGGCGGGAAGGCGGAAGCGTTCGCCGGTGGGGGCGAGGGTGTCGTCGGTATATTCGAACTCGACCTCGCGCACGGCGCCGTTGCCGTGGATGGCGACGGGGGTGGCGTTGGTGATGATCCGCACGCCCTTGGAGGCGGCGAGATCCTGTTCGTAGACGGAGGCGTTCATCCGGTCGCGGCCCCGGCGGTAGACGAGGCTGACGTTAAGCGCGCCCAGAAGCTTGGCCTGCACGGCGGCGTCGACGGCGGTCATGCCGCCGCCGATGACCACCACGTCGCGGCCAACGGGGAGGGCGGAGAGATCGCTGGCCTGCCGCAGCTCGGCGATGAAATCGACGGCGTCGGCGATGCCGTCCTTGTCCTCGGCCTCGAGCCCGAGCGCGTTCACGCCGCCGAGCCCCACGCCGAGGAAGACCGCGTCATACTGATCGCGCAGGGCATCGAGCGACAGATCGCGCCCCAGCCGCTTGCCGGTCTCGACCTTGATGCCGCCGATCTGGAGCAGCCAGTCGACCTCGGCCTGGGCGAAGCCGCCGACCGTCTTGTAGGCGGCGATGCCGTATTCGTTCAGCCCGCCGGGCTTTTCGCGCCCGTCATAGAGCGCCACGTCATGGCCGTGCATGGCCAGCCGGTGCGCGCAGGAGAGGCCGGCGGGGCCGGCGCCGACGACGGCGACGCGCTTGCCGGTGGGCTCGGCGCGCTTGAACGGGTGCTTGCCCTTCGCCATCAGAGTGTCGGTGGCGTAGCGCTGCAACTGGCCGATCAGGACCGGTTTGCCCTCGGCCACCTCGCGCACGCAGACCTCTTCGCAGAGCGTCTCGGTCGGGCAGACCCGGGCGCACATGCCGCCGAGGATGTTCTGGCCCAGGATCGTCTCGGCCGCCGCCTCGGGCGTGCCGGTGGCGATCTGCCGGATGAAGAGGGGGATGTCGATATCGGTGGGGCAGGCGGTGATGCAGGGCGCGTCGTGGCAGAAATAGCAACGATCCGCGGCGACCAGCGCCTCGTGATCGTCGAGAGGTTCATGCAGGTCGGCGAAATTCTCTTCGTAATCCTGTGCCTGCAGCCTGCCGGGGACGATCCCCGGCGAAAGGGCGTTGTGGGTCAAGATATCCTCCACGTGTTGGCCGTGTTTTGAGGAAGTATGACACAGGATTATTTTTTATCAAATGGTAAAAAATGGGCGCCATGCAGCCTGTTGCGGCAGGCCCTGTCTGCGGGGCGCGCCCTAGCGCGACTGTTCGTGGGCCAGCCGCTGGCGGGCGATCTCCTCGTTCCGGTCGGCCTTCTTCTGGTCCTGGAGACAGGTCTCGACATAGGTGAGATGGGTCTCGACCGCCGCGCGGGCGGCCTCGGGGTCGCGGGCCTGGAGGGCGGTGTTCATGGCGCGGTGCTGATCCAGCAGGGCGCCGCGCGTGGTGCGCTGCTTGAACATGACCTGCCGGTTGTAGAACACGCCCTCGCGCAGGAGCTGGAACATGGAGCGCATCATGTGCAGCATCACCACGTTGTGGCTGGCCTCGATGATCGACATGTGGAACTCGGCATCGAGGCGGGCCTCGTCGGCGGGGTTGGTCTTGGCGTGGGCGGCTTCCATCTTGGCGAAGACCTCGCCCACGACCTTGAGGTCGGTGTCGGAGGCCAGCCGCGCCGCCCGCTCGGCCGCCAGCCCCTCGAGGTCGCGGCGGAAGCCGATATAGTCGAAGACCGCCTCGTCATGTTCGGAGAACAGTTGGATCAGCGCGTCGGAAAAGGCGCTGCCCAGCACGTCGGCGACGTAGATGCCCGCGCCGGCGCGGGTCTTGAGCAGGCACTTCTCCTGCAGCTCGCCGATCGCCTCGCGCAGGCTGGGGCGGGAGACGCCGAGGCGGTCGGCCAGCTCCCGCTCGGCCGGGAGACGTTCGCCGGGGCGCAGGATGCCGCGCAGGATCAGCTTTTCCACCTGCCGGGTGACGGCGGTGGAGAGCTTTTCGGGGGTGACACGGTGAAACGGCATCGGGCGCTCCGGGCGGCGGCAGGGCGGGGGATGGCGCATGATGGCCCTGCCGGGGCCGGGGGTCAATGCGGGGCGTGAGCGGCCGCGCCGCTCAGAACTCCACCCCGATCTGCGCCTTCACGCCCGAGCGGAACGGGTGCTTCACCAGCTCCATCTCGGTCACCAGGTCGGCGATCTCGATCAGCTCGTCCTTGGCGTTGCGGCCGGTCAGGACGACATGGGTCATGTCGGGCTTTTCCTCGACCAGGAACTCCACCACCTCGTTCACGTCGAGATAGTCGTAGCGCAGGGCGATGTTGATCTCGTCGAGCAGGACCATGCGGTTCTTCTCGTCCCGGATCAGCTCCTTCGCCTTTTCCCAGGCGGCCTGCGCCATCTCGGTGTCGCGCTCGCGGTCCTGGGTTTCCCAGGTGAAGCCCTCGCCCATGGTGTGGAAGGCGCAGGCGTCGGAGAATTTGGACAGGATCAGGTCGCGCTCGCCGGTGCTCATGCCGCCCTTGATGAACTGTACCACGGCGCAGGGCATGTCATGGGCGATGCAGCGGAAGATCATCCCGAAGGCGGCCGAGGATTTGCCCTTGCCCTTGCCGGTATGGATGATGATCAGGCCCTTCTCGTCGGTCTTGGTGGCCATGATCTTGTCGCGGGCGGCCTTCTTCTTGGCCATCTTCATCGCGTGGCGGTCTGGATCGTCGGTCATCTTGGCTCTCCCTTTGGCGCCGGAGTTTGGGCGAGCGGGGCGCGGGGTGCAAGCGGGGTTTTGCGGGGGGTGGACCGGGAGGTGGCCTTTCGGGGGCTCTGCCCCCGGCCCCCCGGGAGTATTTGGGCCAAGAAGAAGCCGGGATGGGGCAGGAAGGGTGGCGGGTCAGCCGCCCTTGATGTTGATCGAGAAGCTGCGGCGGGCGCCGGGGGGCGGGGCCGGGAAGGGGGCGGCGCGGCGGACGACGCCGAGCGCCGCCTGATCGAGCCGGCCGTTGCCGGAGCTGCGGGCGAGCGACAGGCCGGAGAGGCCGCCGCTGGCGGAGATGGTGAAGGCCACGACGGCGGTGCCGCGCGAGCCCACCTGCGGGCGGCGGACGCGGGAGATCTGGCGCATGACCTGGCCGGGGTAGTTGCTGGCCGCCGCGTTGCCGGACTGGGCCGAGCGGCCGGTGCCGGTGTTGGCCTGCTGGCGGGTGGTCTCGGCGCCGGTGGCCGCGCCGGTGGTGGCGTTCCGGGTGGCGTTGCCCTGCGGCTGTTGGCGGGCGGCCTGCTGCTGTTGTTGCTGCTGCTGGCGGCGCTGCTCGGCCTGCCGCTCCTGCCGTTCCTGCTCGCGCTGGCGGGCGAGGCGTTCCTGCTCTTCCTCGATCGCCTGCGGTCGGGTCTTCGGGCGCAGGGAGCGGGAGACGGCGGGGGAGGTTTCGGCCTCGGCCTCGATGGTTTCGGCGCTTTCGGCGAGGTTGGTCGAGGTGACGGGTTCGGCGAGGGTCGGTTCGGGCCGGGTCGGTTCTAGCGCGGCGAGGGGTGTTTCCTGCGGCTCTGCCGGCTGGACCTCGTTCGGGGCGGTCTGTTGCAGGGTTTCGGGCTCGGGGGTTTCTGTGTCCTGCGCGACGGCCACGTCGGCGGCGACCTCGGGGGTTTCCGGCGCGGTGGCGGTTTCGGCCCGTTGGGGCTGTTGCGGCTGGTCGGGCGTGTCCTGTGCGACCGGCCGGGGCGCGTCGGGGCGGGTTTCCTCGGGCGTGGTCTCGGCGGTCTGCTGCTCGGGGGGGTCGGCTTCGCGCGCCTCGTCCGGCCGGTCCTGCGCGGTTTCCTCGGGGGGTGTTTCCTCGGTCAGCTCTTCCGTCCGGTCGGCCTCCGTCGTATCGGCCTCGGTCGGTTCGGCCTCTGCCTCGGGCTCGTCGGGCTCGGTCAGATCCTCGGTCTCGGCGGGGGAAACGGTGCCCTCGACCATGTCGGAGAAGGCATTGCCGAGGCTGGCCTGCATCGCACCGCCTGAGCCTTCCATCTCGATCTCGATATCGGGGGTGATGGCCCAGAGCGCCAGCCCGTGCACGGTGATCGCCGTGGCGGCGGCGAGGGTCTTGGCGAGGCGGGAGGAGGCGGTCATTGCAGCCCCCGTTCGGTGACGACGAGCACGCGCTCGGCGCCTTGCCCGCGCAGTTCGCGGGTGAGGTCGACGAGGGTCTGGGCCGGCAGTTCGCGGTCGGGCACGAGGCGGATGGTCTTGCGCTCCTCCTCGGAGAGGGTGGCGACGTAGGCGGTGGCCGAAGCCTGGGTTTCGCCCCGGTAGCTTAGCCGGCCGTCGGCGTGGACGACCAGCGTGTCGGGCGGCGCGCGCCCTTCGAGATCGGCGGTGCGCACGAGGTCGAGATCGCCGTCGAGCGGCTGGGCAAGCGTGCCGGCCACCATGAAGAACACCAGCATCAGGAAGACGATGTTGATGAGCGCGATGGTGGGCTCGCGTTTCTGGGTGGCGCGCGCGCGTCTCATGAGGCGGTTCCCAGCACGGTGACGCGGACGGGCCCGACCGAGCGCAGGGCGACCAGCAGGTCGGTCAGGCGCTGGGCGTTGACGCCGTCACGCAGGCTGACGAGGACGGGGGTTTCCGTCTCCTCGGTTTCGCGCAGCGCGTCGAGGGCGGGTTTCAGGCCGGTGAGTTCCACGTCCTCTCCGTTGAGGCTGAGCGTGTCGGGGCTGAGCCGCAGGAAGGCGGGGGGCGTGTCGGATGGGGCCGCGGCGCCGCCGGCTGCCGCGCTGATCTCGACCTCGGCGAAGCGCGAGAAGGTCGAGGACAGCATGAAGAAGAGCAGCAGCAGGAAGATGACGTCGATCAGCGACGTCATCGACAGGCGCTTGCGGGCGCGTGATCTACGCACCGGCGGGCACCGCGCCGCGGGCGGGCGCGGCGGCCGGCGCGGCCCCTTGCGGGAAGAGAATGGTGGAGATGGCGCGCCCGGCGGTGACGCGCTCGGCGTCCATGCGGGCCTCGAACCAGCTCAGCACCAGCGCGGTGGGCATGGCCACGGCAAGGCCGACGGCGGTGGTCAAGAGCGCCACCCAGATGCCGCCCGCCAGAAGCGAGGGATCGACCTGTGCGCCGGCCTGCTGGAGCGACTGGAACGCCTCGATCATGCCGAGGACGGTGCCGAAGAGGCCGAGAAGGGGGGCGAGCTGGGCCACGGAATCGAGCAGGCGAAAGCCGCTTTCGAGCCGGGCGAAGCGGGTTTCGGCCTCGGCCTCGAGCCTTGCGGCGTCGGCGGGGCCGGAGGTGAAGGCCATCTCGATGACCGGGGCGAGGTAGCTGCGCGAGCGCGAGAGCGCCTGTTGCGCGCCGGCGCGGTCGCCGCGATCCCAGGCCGCGACGGCCTCGGACAGTTCGCGGTGGCGCCCGGCATGGGCGGCCTTGAATTGCCAGAGCTTGTAGAGGATCACCGCCAGCGTCAGCACCGAGACGCCGATCAGGACCATGACGACGGGCCCGCCGAGATCGGCGACCTGGCGGAGGGCTTCGAGAAGTCCGGTCATCCGACCACCTCCACCTCGGTGCGGCTGTTGACCTGCAGGCCGGTGGAGCAGGCGCTCTCGTCAAGCTCGGGCGCGGTGCAGGCGTGGGCGCCGTTGATCAGGACGCGGCCGATATTGTCGCATGTGAGGCCCGGCACGGAGAATTGCCGCACGCGGGGCCGGCCCGGCGGCAGTTCGCCGAAATCGAAGAGCGTCAGGCGGTCGACCTGTCCGTCGGCGTTGAAGAGGACGGTTTCGTAGACCGCCTTCTCGATCGGCTTGTCGTGGCCGTTGATGACGAGGAAGGTCAGCGCGCAGGCGTTGTCGCCGGGTTTGACCGTGTTCAGCTCGACCATGACGTTCTTGCCGATGGGCGTGTCCTGGGCCATCGCGGCGGGCGCGGTGAGGCAGGTGGCGGCGAGGGCGGCGAGGGGGAAAAGGCGGAAGGCGTGGCGCGTCATGCTGGGCTCCGGGACATGGGATCTGAACGGATTCGTGCCTGGCTTGGGTATGTCCCAGCTTGGCGTTTATCAATGGGATTCACCACAAATCCCCGTGTGGCGCAATACCTAATCGAAATTGTCGGGATAGCGCGTCAGAGCGCGGCGCCGGCCTTGAGCCCTTCGAAGACGGCTTCCTCGACCGTGCGGGGGGTGAGGCAGTCGCCGATCAGGTGCAGCTCGCCCGGCCAGTGGGCGAGCTGGTCGGCGAGTGTCGTGACCGGCTGGTGGCCGAGGGAGGTGACGAGCGTGTCGACGCCTTCGAGCATCACCGGTTCGCCGCTGAGCACGTGCTGGAAATAGGCGTCCTCGGCATCGGCGCCGTAGAGGCGGAGGTAGGGGTGGATCTCGACGCCCAAGCGGTGGAGCGTGCCGAGCCAGGCGTCGCGGGCGTACTGGGGGATGGACTGGCCCGCCATGGTGCCGTTGACCGCGAGGCGGACATGGCAGCCGTTGCGGGCGAGGCGTTCGGCGAGGCCGAGGCCGATCCAGTCGCCCTTCCAGTCGGCGATGACGACGCGGCCGCCGATATTGGCCTTGTCCTGAAGGACGTCCCAGGCGGTGAGGATATGGGCCTCGTCGGCGCCGGGGATCTCGGGGGTGTAGGGCGTGGCGCCGGTGGCGCAGATCACGGCGTCGGGGGCGGTTTGCTCGATCAGCGAGAGATCGGCGGGGCTGTTGAGGCGGATCTCGGCGCCGGCGGATTTGGCCTCGTGGGCAAGGTTGGTGGCGGCGCCGCCGAATTCGGCGCGGCCGGGGAGGGTTTGGGCGAGGTTGACCTGGCCGCCGAGGTTGGCGGTGGCCTCGTGGAGGGTGACGTGGTGGCCGCGGGCGGCGGCGATGGCGGCGGCCTTGAGGCCGGCGGGGCCGCCGCCGATGACGAGGACGCGCTTGGGGTTTTGGGCCTTGGAGAGTGTGCCGTATTCAAGTTCGCGGCCGGTCTCGGGGTGCTGGATGCAGGAGATGGGCTGGCCATTCAGCATGTGGCCGATACAGGCCTGGTTGCAGGCGATGCAGGCGCGGATGTCGTCGGGGCGGTTGGCCTGCGCCTTGGCGGGCATTTGCGGGTCGGCGATCATGGCGCGGGTCATGCCGCACATGTCGGCCTGTCCGGAGGAGAGCACTTCCTCGGCGATCTGGGGCTGGTTGATGCGGCCGGCGACGAAGATCGGGAGGGTGACGCGCGCGCGGATGGCGGCGGCGAGGGGGGCGGTGTAGGCCGTCTCGTAATGCATCGGCGGGACGATGTGGGTGGAGCCCGATAGCCCGGCGGAGGTGCCGGCGGTGACGTTGAGGTAGTCGAGGATGCCGTCCTGGCCAAGGGCCTCTGCGATGGCGAGGACCTCGGGCTGTTCGAGGCCGTCATGGTCCTTTTCCTCGCCCGAGAGGCGCAGGCCGATGGCGAGGCCGGGGCCGGCGCCGCGACGGGTGGCGGCGAGGACCTCGCGGATGAAACGGAGGCGGTTTTCGGGGGAGCCGCCATAGGCGTCTTGCCGGATGTTGGTGCGGGGGTTGAGGAACTGGCCCAGGAGGTAGCCGTGGGAGGCCAGTACCTCGATGCCATCGAGGCCGGCGCGGGCGAGGCGGGCGGCGGCGGCTTCGAAACCGTCGACGATCTCGGCGATGAGGGCCTGCGGCATGGCGCGGGGCATGACGTGGAAGCGCTCGTTCGGCACGGCGGAAGGGGCGTAGGCCACGGGCTGGGTGCCGTCGGCCAAAGCGCCCATCTCGCGGCCCGGGTGGGTGAGCTGGCCGAAGACCTTGCAGCCGTGGGGGCGACAGGCGGCGATGATGCGTTCGTAGCCGGGGATGCAACTGTCGTCATAGGCGGTGATCGCCGCGCGGCCGGAGGTGCCGGAGGGGTGGGCGCGGGCGGCCTCGATGATGATGAGCCCGGCGCCCCCTTGGGCGCGGGCGCCGTGGTAGGCGGCCATGCGGGCCGAGGGCACGCCGTCTTCGAGCATCACCGTCATGTGGCCGGTGGAGAAGATGCGGTTCTTGAGGAGGGTGGGGCCGACGCGGAGAGGGGAGAAGAGCGTCGGGAAGGCGGTGTCAGCCGTCATTGTCGGGGTCGGCCTTTTCATCGGGCAGGGAAAGGCGTTGCTGCTGCAAGCGTTGCAGGCTCTTGTGGCGGGCGGTGCAGACGTCGCATTCGCGGGGGACGCCTTCGGATTGCGCCTGGGGTTCGCCGTAGATGTTGGGTGTGGCGTCCTGCGCTTCGTCTGTGCCGTTGGCGAACGCGGGGGTGGCGAGCAGGAGGGCGAGGAGGGTGTATCTCATGCCCGGCCCGTTTCCATGTAGCGACGGAGGGGGGCCGTGCTTTCGACGGCGCTGGAGGCCTCGAGCTCGAGGAAGTCGATGGCGGCGTATTCATGCGCGGTGAGCACCTTGAGCGCGGGCAGGTCCTCGGGCGGGGCCATGGCTTCGAGGCCCTTGAAATCACCGATATAGCCGGGGAAGCTTTGCTGCATGGCGGCAATGAGGGTGGGCCAGTCTGTCGGTTCGCGGTCGGCCTGTTCCTGGCCGGACGCGTGGAGGTCGGCCGCGGGTCGCGGGGTCAGGCCGTACTTGTCGAGCAGCGGGCGGACTGCGGCGGCGGCGAAGGTTTCCACGTCACCCATCAGGCGCATCTTGTCGGCGTGGTCCGGCGTGGAGAGACGGTCGGCGATGCGGTGGAAATAGGCTTCGCCCTCGATCTCTTCCTCATAGTACCTGAGCAGCGTGTCCAAATAGGCCGCGCCGGGTTGGGAGAGCGTGGTGCCCACGTCGACGCGGTCGTGGCGGGTGAGGCAGGTGGTTTCTTCCGGCAGGTCGAGGTCGCGGGCGTAGCGGTGCCCGGCATGGACGGCGGCGGCGATGATGGCGGGTGCCTCGCAATCGCCGATGCGTTTGAGGGTGAAGGGGAGGGTCGAGGCGTCGCCGCCGGCGGAGGCGAGGAGGTCGTGGTAGAGCGTGTCATTGGGCGTGCGCTGGGTGACCATGACGACGGAGGAGACCGGCAGTCGTTTTTCCGTGCCGGTGAAGATGCAGGAGAGGGTGGCGTCGGTGCCGTCGTAGCGTTCGAGGTTCTGCGCGACTTCGATGGCGACGCCCTGCTGCATGAGGCGAGTGCGGACGGACCAGCGTTCGGTGGTCTTGCCGGCCCATTCGGAGACGACCTCGGATGGGGTGGCGAGGGTGACGTCGAGGCCATTGGCGCGCAGGTGCTCGGCGATCAGGCCGCCCATGTAGTAGCGGTCTTCATCGTAGACGAGGACGGGGCCTTGGGGGAGGTTGCCGGCCATGATGTCGTCGGGGGTGAGGAGCGGGATGTCCTGACCGGCGACGCGTTTGTAGACCTCGCCGTCGAAGCGGTCGCGGCGCCATGTGGCGCCGGTGGCGAGGACGACGTGATCGGCGCCGACCTCGCGCACGGTGTCGGCGGTCATGGCGCTTTCGCGGAAGATCTCGACATTGGGCATGTGTTGCAGCGCCTGTTCGCGGTAGTCGCGGACGCGGGCATAGGGGCTCATGCCGGGGAGGGCGGATTCGAGGGTGGCGCGGCCGCCGAGGGTGCGGGTGGCCTCGGCCAGCATGACATTGTAGCCGCGTTGCCCGAGGGCGCGGGCGGCTTCCAGGCCTGCGGGCCCGGCGCCGACGACGAGGACGGAGCTGTCGGAGCCTTTCGGTTCGATCTTTTCGGGGTGCCAGCCGCGGCGCCATTCCTCGCCCATGGCTGGGTTCTGGGTGCAGCGGATCGGCACGCTGAGGCTGTCGCCCGCGTAGCAGACATTGCAGCCGATGCATTCGCGGATGGTGTCCAGCGCGCCGGATTCGATCTTGGACGGCAGGAACGGGTCGGCGATGGAGGGGCGGGCGGCGCCGATGAAATCGGTGATGCCGCGCTTGACCTGGGAGACCATCGTGTCGGGCGAGGTGAAGCGGCCGACGGTGACGACGGGCTTCGAGGTGACGCTTTTGACGAAGGACATGTAGGGTTCGAGCGCCGCTTCCTGCGTGTAGCGGGAGACACCCATTTCCACGAAGTAATTGGCGATGTTGATGTCCCACAGGTCTGGCAGGTCGGCGAGCATGGCCAGCATGTCGCGGCGTTCGCCGTGGATGGGCTTGCCGTCTTCGCCGATCTCCTCGTCCGCCGAGAAGCGGACGGCGACGGCGCAGCGGTCGCCCACGGCTTCCTTGGTTTCCTCGATCAGTTCGCGGACCAGCCGCACGCGGTTTTCCAGCGAGCCGCCGTATTCGTCGGTGCGGGTGTTGATGCGGGGGTGGAGGAAGTTGGAGAGCAGGTAGGTGTGGGTGGCGTAGACATAGACGATGTCGAAGTCCGCATCGCGGGCGCGGATGGCGGCGTTGCGGTGCCAGAGCCGGAGGTTGCGGATGTCCTGCTTGTCCATCGCGCGGGTCTGGTAGGGGTGGCCGGCGAGGTTGGGCATGGAGGCGATGTCCATCGAGACCTCGCGGGTCATCAGGTTGGCGGTGCGGGCGCCGCCATACCAGAGCTCGGCCCCGGCCAATGCGCCGTGCTCATGCACCGCGTCGGTCATCAGGCTGTGGGCGCGGATATCGCTGTCATCCCAGAGCGCGGCGGAGGGGTGGGGCAGGTCGTCGGAGGTGGGGTGGATGGAGTTGTACTCGGTACAGACCACGGCCCAGCCGCCCTCGGCCTTGATCCCGCGCATGGCGGCCAGCATCCGGGGGCGCATGTAGCCCATGCCGGTGCAGTGGGGGACCTGGTAGAAGCGGTTCTTCGCGGTGACGGGGCCGATCTTCACCGGCTCGAAGAGGATGTCGTAGCGTGGGTCGCGGGTCAATCCGCTGCCTTTCGGGGTTCGGGGGCCGGGGAGAGTTCGGTGAGTTCGCGGCGGAACGGAATGGCGCGGTTGTCCTGCTCGCCCAGGTCGCGGGCGTATTGGTGGCCGGCGTAGACGGCGGCGGCGATGATCCCGGGGGCGTAGGCATCGCCGATGCGGGTGACGTTGGGGATATTCTGCGCGGTGAGGTCGTGGTAGAGGGTGTCGACGGGCAGGCGCATGGTGACCAGCACGGCGGTGTCGCAGGGGATGGTGCGGGGGGTGCCGGTGTAAACGCAGGCGAGTTCGGCCTCGCCAGCGCGCAGGGCGGTGAGGTTGTGGGTGAGGATGAGGGTCACGCCCGCCTCGAGCAGGCGTCTCTGGACCACGTGCTGTTCGAGCGTGTTGTGGGACCAGCCCGCCACCTCGGGCGCGGCGGTGACGAAGGTGACCTCGTGGCCCTCGGCGCGGAGCTTCTCGGCCATGAGCCCGCCCATGTAGAAATTGTCGTCGTCGAAGATGACGACGGGGCCGGAGGGCTCGGTGCCGTCCATGATGTCGTCCGGGGTGAGGACGGTGGCGCCCTCGTCGATGGCGATGCCACGGGGGTTGGTGCGGCCGATGCCGTCAGCTGTCCAGCGCGAGCCGGTGGCGAGCACGATGCGGTCGGCGCCGAACTCGGTGGCGGTCTCGGCGGTGAGCTCGCTTTCGAGGTAGAGGTGGACGTTGGCCATCTGGCTGATCTGGTAGGTGCGGTAATCGACCACGCGGCCCCATTCCGACAGGCCCGGCAGGCGGCGCTCGTCCACAAGGCGGCCGCCGGCCTCGGAGCGGGCGTCGGCGAGGGTGACCTCGTGGCCGCGCTGGCCGAGGGCGCGGGCGGCTTCCAGCCCGGCGGGGCCGGCGCCGATGATGAGCACCGAGTCCTCGGTGCGTTTCGGCGGGATGCGGTCGGGGTGCCAGCCCTTTCGCCATTCCTCGCCCATTGTCGGGTTCTGGGTGCAGCGCATGGGGGCGAAGCCCATGTCGCCCGAGATGCAGATGTTGCAGCCGATGCATTCGCGGATGTCCTCGATGCGGCCTTCCTCGATCTTCTTCGGCAGGAACGGGTCGGCGA
The DNA here is from genome assembly GCF_040223625.1 of Roseovarius sp. GTDB lineage: Bacteria > Pseudomonadota > Alphaproteobacteria > Rhodobacterales > Rhodobacteraceae > Roseovarius. The sequence continues at coordinate 179,456 of NZ_JAVKFX010000039.1, forward strand.
TGGAGGGGCGGGCGGCGCCGATGAAATCGAGCTTGCCGCCCTTGACCAGCGAGACCATCGCGTCTGGCGAGGTGTAGCGGCCGACGCCGACCACGGGTTTCGACGTGACGCCCTTGACGAAGGCGACGTAGTCGTCCTGGAAACCCTGCTGCTTGAAGCGGGAGGGGGCGCTGTCATGCTCCCAGCCGGAAATGTTGACGTCCCAGAGGTCGGGCTCTTCGGCGAGCATCTCGACGAGGTCGCGGCCTTCGCCGTCGCAGGTCATGCCCTCGCCGCCCATCAACTCGTCGACGGCGAAGCGGAGGGCCACGGCGCAGGTGTCGCCGACGGCATCCTTGGTGTCGGCCAGCACCTCGCGCAGGAGGCGGGCACGGTTTTCCAGCGAGCCGCCGTACTGGTCGGAGCGGCGGTTGCGGTAGGGCGAGAGGAAGTGGGAAATGGTCGAGAGCTGGTGGCCCGCGTAGACATAGACGATGTCGGCCCCGGCGGTGCGGGCGCGCAGGGCGGCGTCGCGGTGCCAGCGGCGCAACTCGCGGATGTCGGAGAGGTCCATGGCGCGGGCCTGCACCGGGTCGGCCAGGGCCACGGGGTGGTGCGAGGGGCCCATCGGGGCCATCCGGCTGTAGCGGTTGGCGGTCATGACGCCGGCGTGGTTCAGCTCGATCCCGGCAAGGCTGCCGAATTCGTGGATGCCCTCGCACATGCGGGCGAAGAGGGGGATGTCACGGTCTTCCCAGAGGCGGCCGCCGGCCCATGGCGTGTGGTCGGCGGAGGGGTGGATTTCCACTTCCTCGGTGCAGACGACGGCCCAGCCGCCCTCGGCCTTCACGCGGCGCATCTCGGTCATCGAGGAGGGGAAGGTGCGGCCCATGCCGTTGCAGTGCGGAACCTGGTAGAAGCGGTTCCGGGCGGTCACGGGGCCGATCTTCACCGGCTCGAAAAGGATGTCGTAGCGGGGATCTCGGGTCATGATTTCAGTTGCTGCGGGCCGGTTCGGCGGGCGGATCGAAATGCCGGGGGAAGGTGTTGGCGAGGAATTCGCGGATCCTCACACGGGCATCGGCGCCGGAGAATTTCTCGGGGTAGATCAGGATGTTGATGGAATAGCCGTCGTAGAGCGCCTCCATCGTGTTGGCCACGTCGGCGGCGTCGATATCGTCGTACTGGCCGTCTTCGATGATGCGCTCGAACAGCTCGCGCATGGAGTGCAGGCGCTCGGCGTCGATCTCGTCCATGATCTTGCGGTAGACGTGGCGATAGGGCGCCTCGCCGAAGAAGCTGTACCAGACGGAGAGGTTCTTGCGGTTGCAGATGCGCGGGTGAAAATTGGCATCGACGATGGCGAGCAGCTTGGCGACCGGGGTCAGCTCGGCCTTCTGGACGGATTTGAGCCACTGGTCGCGGTGTTCGTCGGCGAGGTGGCGCAGGGTTTCCTCGTAGAGGTTCTGCTTGTTCTGGAAGTGGAAGTTGACGATGCCTAGGGACAGGCCGGCGAAGCCCGTGACCGTGGTCATGGTGGTGCCGGATATGCCGTGCTTGGCGATCGACTCGATCGTCGCCTCGATCAATTGCTGGCGCCGCACCTCGCGCGAGGCGGTGCGGCCGGTGGGTTTCGCGGGCTTGGTCGTGCGCCCGTTCACATCCGCCATGGCCCGCCCCGTGTTATGCCGAAAGGTGTCGCCATCGGATCAGTCGGCGCCCAGCAGGACGACGGCTTCGGGCTTCCAGCTCAGCCAGATCGGCCGGGCCTCGCCACTGGCCGAGATCGCGTTGACCCGGTTCTGGGTCGAGACGGCGACCGGCTTTTCGAGACCGTCGAGCTTGACGAAGAAGTGGCTGCGCTCTCCGAGGTATGCGGAATCCTTCAGCGTGCCCTGCACGGTCGCGGTGCCGCCATTGGGTTTCTCCTCGGTCAGTTCCAGCTTCTCGGGGCGGATGGCGACCTGGATGCGATCACCCTCCGCGAAGGCGCGTTCGCCGCGGTCGCCCTGGATGGCGCCGAGACCCTCGGCATCGACCGAGATCTTCGTGCCCTCGACCTTCGAGACCTTGCCCTCGAAGAAGTTCATCGTGCCGATGAAGGAAGCGACGTCGCGCGAGCCGGGCCGTTCGTAGAGCCCGGTGGGCGTGTCGAGCTGAAGCACGCGGCCCTGCGACATCACGGCGATCCGGTCGGAGAGCGTCAGCGCCTCCTCCTGGTCGTGGGTGACGAAGACGAAGGTGATGCCGACGGTGCGCTGCAACTGGCGCAGTTCGAGCTGCATCTGCTCGCGCAGCTGCTTGTCGAGCGCGCCCAGCGGTTCGTCGAGCAGCAGCACCTTGGGCCGCAGGATCAGCGAGCGAGCCAGCGCGATCCGCTGGCGCTGGCCGCCGGAGAGCTCGTTGGCCTTGCGGTCGCCGTATTCGGGCAGCTTGATGAGGGCCAGCATCTCGTCGACCATCTCGTTCCGCTTGGCCCGGGACAGCTTCTGCCGGCGCAGGCCGTAGGCGATGTTGTCGCGCACGTTGAGGTGGGGGAAGATGGCGTAGTTCTGGAACACCATGTTCACGGGCCGGTAGTGCGGCGGCACGTCCGACATGGGCTGGCCGTCGATGTAGATCTCGCCCGAGGAGGGATTCTCGAACCCCGCCAGCATCCGCAGGAGCGTGGTCTTGCCGCAGCCGGAGGAGCCCAGCAGCGAGAAGAACTCGCCATGGCCGATGTCGATCGAGACGTTGTCGATCGCCTGGAACTTGCCGAAATACTTGTCGACATTCTGTATCGAGATGAAGGCATCCGTCATGGTGGGTTACTCTACCTTGATGGCGCCGGCATGGGCGCTGCGGTTGATCCAGAGACCGATGAAGACGATCACGAAGGAGGCGGCGATGACGAAGGACGAGAGCGCCAGCACCGACGGGAATTCCTGCGGGAAGCGCAGCTGGCCCCAGATGTAGAGGGGAAGGGTGGGCTGCGTGCCGTTCAGGAAGAAGGCCATGATGAACTCGTCGAAGGAGACGGTGAAGGTCAGCATCAGGCTGGCGATCACGCCGGGGAAGATCATCGGCAGGGTGACGCGCCAGAAGGTCCAGAGCGCGTTCTCGCCGAGGTCGGCCGAGGCTTCCTCGAGCGCCGGGTCGAAGCCTTCGAACCGGGGCAGGAGGGTGGCGATGGAGAAGGGCATGCAGACGATCAGGTGGCCGAGGCCCACCGTCCAGAGCGACAGGGGGATGCCCAGCCGGCTGAGCAGCACGAGGAGCGCCACGCCGAAGATGATGAGCGGAACGACGAGCGGCAGCATGATGAACCCCACCAGCGGCCCGCGCCCGGGGAAGCGGTAGCGGGCGATGGCCTTGGCGGCGAAGATGCCGAAGGCGGTGGAGATGACCGAGACCGCCAGCCCGACCTTGACGCTGTTCATCAGCGCGTTCCAGACCGGCTCGCGCTGGAACAGTTCGGCATACCATTTGAGCGTGAACCCTTCGAGCGGGAAGCGCACGTAGATCGAGTCGTTGAAGCTGAAGAGCGGGATGAACAGCACCGGCACGTAGAGCACGATGATGAAGATGATCGCGTAGATCTGCAGCGGGCGGCTGCGTTTGCGGATATAGGAGTCGCTCATGAGATTTTCCTCCGCACCAGCAGCATGATGAAGACGTAGAGCAGGCAGATCAGCGTGATGACGACCATCAGCACGATCGAGAGCGTCGCGCCCATGGGCCAGTTGTTGATCGGGCCGAACATCTTCTGGATGAGGTTGCCGATCATCGCCCCGTCAGGCCCGCCGAGCAGTGCCGGGGTGATGTAATCGCCCGTGGTCGGGATGAAGATCAGCAGGCTGGCGGCGATCACGCCGGGCAGCGAGAGCGGCAGGGTGATGCGGAAGAAGCGCATCGCCGGGCCGTCGCCCAGGTCGGTTGCCGCCTCGAGCAGCGAGCGGTCGATCTTTTCCAGCGAGACGTAGATCGGCAGGATGGCGAAGGCCGCCCAGGCATGGGCCAGCGTGATGATCACCGCCTCCTGGCTGTAGAGCAGGAATTGCAGCGGTTCGTTGATCAGCCCGGCGGTCATGAGGGCGGAGTTGATGACGCCCTCGTAGCCCAGCACCACCTTCCAGGCGAAGACCCGGAGGAGGTAGCTTGTCCAGAACGGCAGGGTCATCAGCACGATCCAGAGCATCTTGTTGCGATGGACGTGGAAGGCGACGTAATAGGCCATCGGGTAGCACAGGATGACCGTGGCCACCGTGGCGATGGCCGACATGTAGAGCGAGCGCCCGAGCAGAGCCATGTAGATCGGCCGTTCGAAGGCCTGCTGGTAATTCTTGGTGGTCAGCGTGGTGTCGAAGTCGAAGCCGGCCGCGCTCCACAGGCTCATGACGATCAGGATGGCGAAGGGCACCAGGATGACCGTCAGCATGAAGATCAGCGTGGGGGCCAGCAGGCCGAAACCGCGGGCCGCCTCGGACCGGTAGATCAGGCGTTCGAACCAGCCGGCCCGCGGGGCCGGCCTTTCAGGATCCGGGTCGGAGGTGGAGGCGCTTAGGGAGTGGTCGCTCATTGGGAAGGGGTCCGCCTTGTTGGCACGCCGTCCGGCCCAGGTGGGCCGGCGGGCGCGGCTGTCGAAACCGGCCCGCGGCACGGGTTGGGTGCCGCGGGCCCCGATCGGGACGGCTCAGAAGCCGGCCTTGATCTCTTCGAACATGGCGTTCATCTTGGTTTCCCATTCCTGCGACTGCGGGATCTGGAAGTGGCCCGCCTGCAGGATGTCGGCCGGGTTCGAGCTCAGGCCCAGGCCGGCCAGCGTTTCCTGGTCGAACGCCTCGAACGCCTTCGCGTTGGAGTGTCCGTAGCCGTACTCGCCGATCATGAACTTGCCGGTCTCGACGCTGAGCAGCGAGTCGATCACGTCGTAGGCGCGGTCGGGCTTCGGCGCGTCCTTGTGCATCATGACGCCGCAGACCCAGGTCATCGCGCCTTCCTTGGGGTCGGCGAACTTGACCGGCACACCCTCGGATTTCAGCAGGGCGGCGGAGCTGTTCCATGTCATCGCCGCGACCAGCTCGCCCGAGGCGAGCGCCTGTTCAAGCGTGGTGGTGTCGTCGGTATAGGTGCGGATCAGCGGGCGCTGTTCGCGCATGACGGCGGCGATCTTCTCGAAGGCTTCGGGCGTGTCGAGCTCCTCGAACGGGATGCCGGCCTTGATCGCGCCGACCCACCAGGCGTCGGCCCCGGCCGCGAGGCTGCCCAGCTTGCCCTTGTATTCCTCGTTCCAGAGCATGTCCCAGCTCTCTTCCTCCACATCGACGAGGTCGGTGCGGTAGGTGATCGAGGTCTGGCCCCAATCGAACGGCACCATCCAGACATTGCCGTTCTCGGCATCGTTGCCGGGCAGGTCGACGAGTTCGGGCATCACGTCGCCCCAGTGGTCGAGCTTGGAGGTTTCGACCGGCTGGAACAGCTCGCTGGCCACCCAGCGCGGCAGGGCCTGGTTGCAGGGGTGAGAGACATCGACGACGAAGCCGCCGCGCATCTTGGTGAGCGCCTCTTCCGAGCCGCCGAAGATCGAGAAGTTGGGCAGTTCGCCGTGTTTCTCCTGATACTCGCCGAAAAGGTCGGGAATGTCGTAGCCGCCCCAGGTGAAGAAGGTCGCCTGATCGTCGGGCGCGGCCATCGCGCGGCGGCCGCCCATGGGCACCGCGGTGACGGCAACGCCGGCGGCGAGCAGTGATTTCGTGAAGGCGCGGCGGCTGAGCTTGCCTTCGCGCACCGAACCGAGTTGGTCCAAGACATCCATTTGGTGGTCTCCCTGTTGTGTCGGCCTGTTGGCGGCCGTCCTATGAGTTTTCGTCTTTGTCCCGTCGCGCGTCTTGCGGCGCGTTCGGGTCTTTTTCGTTGTGGTGGCACCCCCTTGGCGGCGGCCGGATCGGGCCGAAACCAATTGAATACTCATTCAATGGATGAGTTGCTTTGGATCGCGAGTCAATACAATATTCGGGTATCCTGATCGCAGGGTGGTGGGTTGCCCAAGGATTGGGCAATCTTAGGTGAGGTAAAAAATGTCTTGTTTTCCAGCTATTTACACGTTGGCCCGCGCGGGTGCGAAACATTGTTTTGCCGCCTCGTGCCGGGGGTGCCCCGCGCGGGCCGGAGGGCGGTGCGATGGCTGAGAGGGACATGACTTCGTGCGGTATCGTACCGCTTTCGCCGGCCGAGCTGGTGCTCGAAACGCCCCGGCTGAGGCTGCGGCCGCTGGCCGGTGATGCCGGTGACCTGGCGCTGTCGGTCCGGCTGTTCACCGACCCGGAGGTGGTGCGCTATGTCTGCGATACTTTCACCGAGGCGGAGCTGGCGGCCGAGATGCCGGTGATCACCCGGCGGGGCGCCGGCGGGCGGATCGGGATCTGGACGGTGACGCGGAAGGATACGGGCGAGAAGATCGGCTCGTCGATCCTCTTGCCGCTGCCGGTGGAGCTTGACGATACCGACTGGTCGCTGGTGGTGCCGGAGCGCTATCCGGAGGCGGAGATCGAGGTGGGCTACATGCTGGTGCGCGAGGCGTGGGGGCAGGGATTCGCAACGGAGGCCTGTACGCGCCTTCTGGAATTCGCCTTCGAGAGCACCATTCTTGACGAGATCAAGGCCACGACCGACCCTGGCAACGTGGCCTCGCAGCATGTGCTGACGAAATGCGGGCTGCGGCATGAGGGGATGCGCCGCGCCTATGACTGCGACTGTTGCGGGTTCTCGATCACGAGGGCCGAATGGGAAACGAAGCGCCGGGCCGGGTGACGGTTCCGGCGGCAACAAGGGAGGTTGAAGGATGACGAAGACAGGTGTGATACGGTTTGAACCGGACGGCCCGGTGGGCGAGGGGCTTCAGCCGATGGAGGTGGACCCGGCGGGGTTCGCGCCGGGCTCGGACGTGCCGGAGCAGACGATCCACGCGTATTTTACCGACGAGCGCATCGGGCTGACCGTGGGGGTGTGGACCTCGACAGCAATGCAGGAGAAGCCCGGCCCCTATCCGGGGGACGAGTTCATGTACCTGCTGGACGGGCGGCTGGACATGGTGAGCGATAGCGGGACCGTGCCGGTCGAGACCGGGCAATCCTTTGCCGTGCGCAACGGCGTCCCGGTGAGCTGGACTCAGGAGGCGCCGTATCTGCGCAAGTTCTTCCTCCTGCTGCATGACGAGAAGAAGGCCGTGCCGGAGATCGACAGCGCCGAGGGCGGTGTCGTGGTGATGGACCCGGTGGCGCTGGAGGGCAAGCTGGCGCCGGAGGCAGAGTCGCTTGGCGGTGGCGAGCAGCGCGATGCGCCGGCCTTCACCAACGATGACGGCACGATGTTCGTCGGCATGTGGGAGACGACGCCGTTCGAGACGGAGATGGGCCCGTTCTCGGTCCACGAGATGTGCCAGATCCTCGAAGGGGAGGCGGTGATCACCGAGGAGGACGGCACCGAGCACCGGTTCGGGCCGGGGGAGTTCCTGTTCATCCCGAAGGGCACGGTCTGCAGTTGGAAAAGCGACGTGCCGCTTCGGAAGTATTACGCGATCGTGGACATGTGAGCGGGGCTGGCTATTCCAGCCGCTGGCCTGTCTCGGCCGAGAAGAAATGCAGCGCGCCGGGATGCGGCGCGAGCGGCAGGGTGTCGCCAGGCCGGGGAATGTCGGGGCCGGTGACGCTGGCCACCAGTTCGGTGCCGGTGTCCTTGAGCACGCCATGCACGTTGGCCGTGGCGCCGAGGCGTTCGACGACCTGTACCTGAAGGAGCAGAGGGCCATTGGCGCTGGGCGACAGGTGCTCGGGGCGGATGCCGATGGTGACCGGGCCGATGGCGGGGCGGTCGGGGGTGAGTTGCTGGCCGGTCTCGAGCGTGACGCCCTCGCCGGTGGCGGTGCCGGGCAGGAAGTTCATCGGCGGCGAGCCGATGAAGCCCGCGACGAAGACAGAGGCGGGGTTTTCGTAGATTTCGAGGGGCGGGCCGGCCTGTTCGATTTGGCCCGCGTTCATGATGACCAGCTTGTCGGCGAGCGTCATCGCCTCGAGCTGATCGTGGGTGACGTAGATCGAGGTGGTGCCGAGGCGCTGTTGCAGGGCGCGGATCTCGACGCGGGTCTTCACCCGCAGCTTGGCGTCGAGGTTCGAGAGCGGTTCGTCGAAGAGGAAGGCGGTGGGGTCGCGGACGATGGCGCGGCCCATGGCGACGCGCTGGCGCTGACCGCCGGAAAGCTGGCGGGGCTTGCGGTCGAGGAAGTCGGACAGGCCGAGGGTTTGCGCCGCCTCGCGCACGGCCGCGTCAATCCGGTCCTTCGGCTCTCCCCGGTTGCGCAGGCCGTAGGCCATGTTGTCGTAGACGGTCATGTGCGGGTAGAGCGCGTAGTTCTGGAAGACCATGGAGATGTCGCGCTCGACCGGTTCGAGATCGTTGACGCGCCGCCCGCCGATGCGGATCTCGCCGCCGGTGACGGTTTCAAGGCCTGCGACCATGCGCAGGAGGGTGGACTTGCCGCAGCCCGAGGGGCCGACCAGCACGCAAAGCTCGCCCGCGTCGATGGAGAGGGAGAGGTCGGGGATCACCTCGACCCCCCCGGAATAGACCTTGCGGACGTGTTCGATGGCGATGTCTGACATTGTTCTTACTTCTCGGTTTCGACGAGGCCGCGCACGAAGAGGCGCTGCATCCCGATGATGACCATGACGGGGGGCAGCATGGCGAGGATGGCGGTGGCCATGATCAGGTTCCAGAGCGGCTGTTCCTCGCCCGCGTTGGCCATGCGCTGGATGCCCATGACGACGGTGTAATAGCTTTCATCCGTGGTCACGAGGAGCGGCCAGAGATACTGGTTCCAGCCATAGATGAAGAGGATCACCGACAGGGCGGCGAGGTTGGTGCGGCTGAGCGGGATCAGGATGTCGCGGAAGAATTTCAGCGGGCCGGCGCCGTCGACGCGGGCGGCCTCGGTCAGCTCGTCCGGGACGGTCATGAAGAACTGCCGGAAGAGGAAGGTGGCGGTGGCCGAGGCGATCAGCGGGATGGAGAGGCCGGCATAGGAGTTGAGCATGCCGAGCTGGGCAACGACCTCATACGTGGGCAGGATGCGCACCTCGACCGGCAGCATCAGGGTGATGAAGATCGTCCAGAAGGCCAGTACGCGGAAGGGGAAGCGGAAATAGACGATGGCGAAGGCCGAAAGGAGCGAGATGGCGATCTTGCCGGCGGTGATGGCGATGGCCATGATCGCCGAGTTCAGGAGCATCAGGCCGATGGGCGGGGCGCCGACGGAGGAGAGGCCTTCGCCCAGCACCTGCGCGTAGTTGGTGAAGAGCTCGCCGCCCGGCAGGAGGGGTATGCCGCTGCCCACCTCGCGGGCGGTGTGGGTCGAGGCGATGAAGGCCACGTAGATCGGGAAGGCGAAGAGTGCTGTGCCAAGGATCAGAAGCCCGTGCTGGACGATGCTGAGGAGGGGGCGGTTTTCGACCATCTCAGTACTCCACCCGGCGTTCGATATAGCGGAACTGGATCGCCGTCAGGGCGATGACGATCACCATCAGCACCACGGACTGCGCGGCCGAGGAGCCGAGGTTGAGCCCCTCGAACGCGTCTCGCCAGACCTTGTAGACAAGGATGTTGGTGGCGTTGCCGGGGCCCCCGCTTGTGGTGGCGTGGACGACGCCGAAGGTCTCGAAGAAGGCGTAGACGAGGTTCACGACCAGCAGGAAGAAGACGGTAGGCGACAGGAGCGGAAGCTGGATGGTGAGGAAGCGTTTGACCGGACCTGCGCCGTCGATGGCGGCGGCCTCGGTGAGGGAACGGGGGATGGCCTGCAGCCCGGCGAGGAAGAAGAGGAAATTGTAGCTGACCTGTCGCCAGGCCGCGGCGATGACGATGAGGGCCATGGCGTCGGTGCCGCTGACGTAATGGTTCCAGTCATAGCCCAGCCCGTCGAGCGCGTAGGCGATGATGCCGATGGTGGGGTTGAAGAGGAACCACCAGAGCACGCCCGCGACGGCGGGGGCCACGGCGTAGGGCCAGATCAGCAGCGTCCGGTAGGTGAGCGCGCCGCGCAGGACGCGGTCGGCCATCACGGCGAGAACCAGCGCGATCAGCATGGACAGGGCGGTGACCAGCGTGCTGAAGACGATCGTAGTGATGAAACTGTCGAGGTAGAGCGGGTCGGCGAAGAGGCGGGCGAAGTTCTTCAGCCCGACGAACTCGGTGCGCAGGCCGAAGGCGTCCTGTCGCAAGAGCGACTGGTAGATCGCCTGGCTGGCGGGCCAGAGGAAGAAGACGAGGGTGATGATGATCTGCGGCGCGATCAGCGCGTAGGGCAGCCAGCGGTGCCGGAAGGTGACTCTCTTGGCGCGCAATGCGGGGCTCCGGTCTTGGATCGTGCGGAAAAGCGGCCCGGGCGCGCCGGGCCGCTTTCGTGTTACCGATCGGTTGGGATCAGCTGTTGGTGTCCTGGAACTCGCGCAGCAACTGGTTGCCGCGGTCGGCGGCCTTGTCGAGCGCCTCGTTCGCGGTCTGGTCGCCGGCCCAGAGGGCTTCGAGCTCTTCGTTGATGATGTCGCGGATCTGGACGAAGTTGCCGAAGCGGATGCCGCGCGAATTCTCGGTCGGCTCGTTCAGCGAAAGCTGCTTGATCGCGGTGTCGGTGCCGGGGTTCTCGTCGTAGAAGCCCTGTTCTTGCGAGAGTTCATAGGCCGCCGTGGTGATCGGCACGTAGCCCGAGGACTGGTGCCAGTCGGCCTGCACTTCTGGCGTGGACATGTAGTTGAAGAACTCGGCGACGCCCTGGTATTCGGCGTCGTCATGGCCTTCGAGCACCCAGAGGGTGGCGCCGCCGATGATCGAGTTCTGGGCCTCGTCGCGGACGGCGCTGTTCACGGGCAGCATGGCTTGGCCGAATTCGAACTCGGCCTGTTCGGAGATGCCGGCGTAGTAGGCCGAGGAGTTCATCCACATGGCGCATTCGCCGGTGGTGAAGAGCGGGAGGGAATCGCCGCGGCGGCCGCCATACTTGAACATGCCGTCGGCCTGGCTGTCGGCGATGCGCTGCAGCAGCTCGGTCAGGTCCTGGCTTTCGTTGAAGACGAACTCGGTGTCGGTGCCGGCGAAGCCGTTCTGCTGGGTGCCGATCGGCTGGTCATGCCAGGCGAGGTAGTTTTCCACCATCACCCAGGACTGCCAGCCGAAGGAGAAGGCGCAGTCGGCGCCGTTGGCCTTGAGCTTCTCGGCGGCTTCGAACATCGCGTCCCAGGTCTGGGGCACCTCTTCGACACCGGCGGCGTCGAGCATGTCCTTGTTGTACCACATTACCGGGGTCGAGGAGTTGAAGGGCAGCGAGAGCAGGTCGCCCTCGGGCGTGGTGTAGTAGGATTTCACGGCCGGCAGGTAGGCGTCGGCATCCCAGTCGATATCGGCGTTGCCCATCACCTCGTAGACCGGCTTCACGGCGCCTTGCGCCGCCATCATGGTGGCGGTGCCCACTTCGAAGACCTGCACGACATGCGGCTGCTCGCCGGCGCGGAAGGCGGCGATGGCGGCGGTCATGTTCTCGGTGTAGTTGCCCTTGTAGGTGGGGACGATCTTGTAGTCGTCCTGCATCTCGTTGAAATTGGTGGCGATTTCTTCGACTTTCTCGCCGAGGGCGCCGCCCATGGCGTGCCAGAAATTGATTTCGGTCTGCGCCAGCACGGGCGAGGCGGCAAATGCCAGCGACGCTGCAAGCGCGGCGATGGAAGTATGGGATTTCATCGTCGGTCTCCGAAGAAGTCAAAATGTTGGAAAGCCGGGCAGCGGCCCGGCATGGTGTGGCGGTAAACAACCACGCGGCTTCGGAACTCTCAAATGAAGGTTTTATAACATAACCGGCCGGCGCGGTGGCGGTTTGACAAATCCGACAAAACAACTCAAGTTCTTCGCGAGCTACTTGTCATTTCCCGCATAGGCCGCCCATCAAGAAGGAGAGATTTCCGATGACCACCCCCATGCTCAGCACAAGCGCGCTGGCGCTCGGTTTCGCGATCGGGCAGGCGGGCCTTGCCGCCGCCCAGACGGCGGAGGCGGATGTCCTGACCACCTATGCCGACATCGCGGCGGCCAAGTACGAGGACAGCCTGACCACCGCCAAGCGGCTGCAGGAGGCGGTGAACGCGCTGGTCTCCGATCCGTCGGCCGAGGCGCTGGGCGCTGCGAAAGCGGCGTGGCTGGCGGCGCGGGTGCCCTACCAGCAGACCGAGGTCTACCGCTTCGGCAACGCCATCGTCGATGACTGGGAGGGCAAGGTGAACGCGTGGCCGCTGGATGAAGGGCTGATCGATTATGTCGATGCCGCCTATGGTGGGCCGTCGGATGCCAATGAGCTGGCGGCGCTGAACGTGGTGGCGAACGATAGCTTCACCCTGTCGGGCGAGGAGATCGACGCGGCCGAGATCACGCCTGAGCTGCTGGAGGGGTCCTTGCACGAGGCAGACGGGATCGAGGCGAACGTGGCCACGGGCTATCACGCGATCGAGTTCCTGCTTTGGGGGCAGGACCTGAACGGGCACGCCCCCGGCGCGGGCGACCGGCCGTGGACGGATTATGCGACGGGCGAGGAGTGCAGCAATGGGAAATGCGATCGGCGGGGGGATTACCTGACGGCGGCGACGGATTTGCTGGTCTCCGACCTCGAATGGATGACCGCGCAGTGGCAGGAGGGCGGAGAGGCCCGTGCGGCGCTGATGGAGGACGAGAAGGCCGGTCTTTCGGCGATCCTGACCGGGATGGGCTCGCTCTCCTATGGCGAGCAGGCGGGGGAGCGGATGCGCCTTGGCCTGATGCTGAACGACCCCGAGGAAGAGCATGACTGCTTCTCGGACAACACCCATAACAGCCATTACTATGACGGGCTTGGCATCCAGAACGTCTACCTCGGCGAATATGTCCGTATCGACGGCACCGTGGTCGAAGGGACGTCGCTTTCCGACATGGTGGCCGAGGCCGACGAGGCGCTCGATGCCGAGATGCAGGCGAAGCTGTCGGCGACGATGCGCGAGCTTGGGCAGATCAAGACGGCGGCCGAGGCCGGGTTTGCCTATGACCAGATGCTGGAAGCCGGCAATGACAGGGGCGAGGCACTGGTGATGGGCGGGGTCGAGGCGCTGATCGACCAGACCCGCTCGATCGAGCGGGTCGTATCCGCGCTGGGGCTCGACGGCATCGCGTTCGAGGGGTCGGACAGCCTCGACAATCCCGGCGCGGTGTTCCAGTAAGGGGCTTCGCGCCCCGTCACCGCAGAGCCGGAACCGAGACCGATGGCACATCCGTTGCACCTTCGCTGGCTTGCCTGCACGGGGCTCGGGCTTGCCGTGCTGACGGGCGGGGCGGCCGCGTGGGCCGGCGTGCTGGACGAGCCGCATTTGCGGATCGTGCCGCGGACCGGGGCCGAGCAGGAGCGGATCGACAGGGCGCTGGCCTTTCCGCGGGATTTCACCAAACCGCAGCCCTTCGAGGAGATGTCCGCCGGGGCCGCCACGGTGCGCCCGCGCGACAACCCGGACGCGTTTTCCCAGCCTTCCGGCAATATGCCCTTTGCCGACGAGCTTGATTTCAAGGTGGGCAACGGGCTGTTCCGCAAGCTGTGGGTCTCTTCGCCGTCTTCGACGCTGGCCTCGGACGGGCTGGGGCCGCTGTTCAACGCGCGGTCCTGTCAGCGGTGCCACCTGAAGGACGGGCGCGGCCATCCGCCGGAGGGGCCGGAGGATTCGGCGGTGTCGATGTTCCTGCGGGTGTCGGTGCCGGGCGGCGAGGCACAGGCGATGGCGGAGATCGAGGATTACATCTCGACCTCGCCGGAGCCGACCTATGGCGCGCAATTGCAGGATTTCAGCCTGCCGGGGCACAAGGCCGAGTACCGGTTGAAGGTGACCTACGAGGAGCGCGAGGTGGCCTTGTCGGGCGGCGAGGTGGCCCGCCTGCGGGTGCCCACTTACGAGGTCGCCGATTTGGGCTATGGCCCGCTGCACCCCGACGCAATGCTGAGCCCGCGGGTGGCGCCGCAGATGATCGGGCTGGGGTTGCTCGAGGCGATCCCGGCGGCGGATATCATGGAGAGAGCCGATCCCGAGGATGTGGATGGCGACGGCATCTCGGGGCGGCCGAACATCATCTGGTCGCTGGAATTCGACATGCCGATGCTGGGCCGGTTCGGGCACAAGGCCGGCGCGCCGACGGTGCGGCACCAGACGGCCTCGGCCTTTGCCGGTGATATCGGGATTTCCAACCCACTCTTCCCCGATCCGTGGGGGAAGTGCACCGAGGCGCAGGCCGATTGCCGCGCCGGGCCGCATGGCGACGGGGATGACCGACTGCACGAGATCGATGGCGAGGGGCTGGAGCTGGTGACCTTCTACAGCCGCAACCTTGCCGTGCCGGCGCGGCGGGACGTGAACGATCCGGAGGTGCTGCGCGGCAAGGAAGTGTTCTACGAGACCGGCTGCACCTCTTGCCACACGCCCGCCTATGTCACGCACCGGCTGGAGGATCAGCCGGAGCAGAGCTTTCAGCTCATCTGGCCCTATACCGACATGCTGCTGCACGACATGGGCGAGGGGCTGGCCGATCACCGCCCCGAGGCGCGGGCGACGGGCCGGGAATGGCGCACGGCGCCGCTTTGGGGCGTGGGGATGACCGAGCGCGTGTCGGGACACACGTATTTCCTGCATGACGGGCGGGCACGGTCGTTGCTCGAGGCGGTTCTGTGGCATGGCGGCGAGGCGCAGGCGCAGCGGGATGCTGTGGTGGAGATGGCGCCGGAGGACCGTGCGGCGCTGATCGCGTTTCTGGAGAGCCTGTGATTAAGCGATTGATTGTCGCCTTGCTGATTGCCCTGCCGCTGGCCGCGCTGGCGCAGGACCGGGCGGGCATGATCCGCGGCATCGTCGAGGAGGAGATCGTCGGCGGGTTCGCAGAGCTGGACCGGGCCGCCGGTCGGATGGTCGAGGCGGCGGGACAGGATTGCACCCACCCGGGCCTGCACGACAGCTATACCGCCGCGTTCCTGGCCTGGGCGAGGGTGAGCCACCTGCGCTTTGGCCCGTCGGAGGAGGAGAACCGGGCCTTCGCGCTGGCCTTCTGGCCTGACCCGCGCGGGCGGACGGCCAGCGCGATCCGCAAGCTTCTGGCGGAGGGCAACGAGGATGTGCTTGCGCCGGAGGCCTATGCCGACATGTCGATCGCGGCGCGCGGGTTCTATGCGCTGGATTACCTGGTGCACGAGGAGGACCTCGCGGAGATCGGCACGCCGGACTACCGCTGCGCGCTGGTCCGGGCGGTCGTGGCGGATATCCACGGCACGACGGGCGAGCTGGCCAAGGCGTGGGAGGGTTTTGCGCCGATGCTGACCGAGCCGGGCGGTGACAGCCCCTACCGGACCGAGGAGGAGGTGTTGCAGGTGCTCTACAAGTCGGCCGGCACCGGGCTGGAATTCGCCGTGGACATGCGGCTTGGCCGGCCTTTGGGTACGTTCGAGCGGCCCCGCCCGAACTGGGCCGAGGCGTATCGGTCTGGGTTGAGCCTGGCGCTGTTGCAGGCGGCGGTGCGCGGCGCGGGCGGGCTGGCGGTGCAACTGGCGGAGGGGGATGCGGCGTTGCAGGCGCGGCTTGCGGCGGAGCTCGAGGATTTTCACGACAGTGCGGATGCGCTGGACGATCCGGTCTTTGCGTCGGTGGCCGAGCCGGCGGGCCGGTTCCGATTGGAATCGTTGCAGACCGACCTGCGGGAGGTGCGCGAGGTCGTGCAGGGTGCGCTTGGCCCGGCGCTGGGCGTTTCGGCGGGGTTCAATGCGATGGACGGAGACTGATGGCCGGGGCCACGCGGCGCGCGTTCCTTGCCGGGTTGCTGGCCTCCGGGCTGGCCCCTCGTGCAAGTTGGGCCGATGCCGGCAGCCCCGCCTACCTTGCGGCGGCGAGGCTGCCTTCGGGGGTGTTCACGCTCATCGGGCTTGGCGCGGCCGGAGAGTGGTTGTTCGAGATCCCGCTGCCGGGGCGCGGCCATGCGGCGGCGGCCCATCCCAGCCGGCCGCTGGCGGTGGCCTTCGCCCGGCGGCCGGGGCAGTTCGCCCTGGTGATCGACTGTGCGAGCGGCGAGACGGTGCGGCGGCTGGATACGCCGGAGGGGTTTCATTTCTACGGGCACGGGGCGTTCTCGGCGGATGGGGCGGTGCTGTTCACCACCGAGAACGATTACGAGACCGGTCGCGGGATGGTCGGGATCTGGGATGCCGACGCCGGGTTCGCGCGGCTGGGGGCCATGCCGTCGGGCGGGCTCGGGCCGCATGAGCTGCGGCTGATGCCGGATGGCGAGACGCTGGTGGTTGCCAATGGCGGGATCGAGACGCATCCGGAGGCCGGGCGGCAGAAGCTGAACATTCCGACGATGCGGCCGAACCTGAGCTACCTGTCCTTTGACGGGACGTTGCTGGACCGGGTGGAACCGCCCGAGGCGTGGCACAAGAATTCGGTGCGCCATATCACGGTGCGGAGCGACGGGCTGGTGGCCATCGCCTGCCAGTGGCAGGGCGCGATGACGGAGGTGCCGCCGCTTCTGGCGACGCACCGGATGGGCGGGCCGCTGGCGTTTCACCGGTTGGGGCCGGGCGTGGAAGGTGACCTGCAGGGTTATCTTGGCAGCGTGGCGTTTTCCGGCAGCGGCGAGGAGATCGCCGTCACCGGCCCGCGCGGGGGGATGGCGGTGATCGCCGATGTCGAAGGCCGGGTGGCGCGGCGGCTGGACCAGCGTGACATCTGTGGTGCGGCGCCGGGGGCGGGCGGGTTCGTGTTCACCACCGGCGAGGGGCGGGTGCTGACCGATAGCGGTGCGGCGCGCGAGTTGGCCCGGCATGACTGCGCGTGGGACAATCACCTCGTGCCCATCGGCTGAGGCGCGTCAGCGTTCGGCCTGTTCAAGCTGGGCCAGGAAGCGCTTGGCGTAAGCGTGTTCGAGCGCCGGGGCGTAGCCCGTCTCGCGCGTCTGGCGGAGGAGGGTCAGGCCATCCTCGGTGCGGCCCTGAGCGATCTCCCGCATGGCGGAGTAGAACAGTGCCTCGGTCAGCAGTTCCTCGCGGGGCAGGCCGATCTTCGAAAGGGCGTGGCCCTTGAACTGCGTGGGATCCTGCAGGAGGCCGATCAGGTGATCCAGCCGGTAGCCTTCCACCTCTTCCCCCAGCGCCGCGGCCAGCAGGACCTCGCGCCAGACGGCGGAATCCTCGAGGGCGAGGCGCCTGTCCCAGGTCGCCGGGTCGACCCGCTGCCAGTTGCGCCGCAGGAGGGCGGGGGCCCCGGCCAGTTCGCCGCCCTGCGCGTAGAGCATCAGCGCCACCAGCCGGGCATAGGGGTGATCGACGCGGTCGGTGACGGTGCGGGCGACGGTCTGCCAGTCCTGGTAGCGGTAGAGCACCTGCGCGGCGGCGCGCCAGAGCCACGGGGCGGCGCAGGGGCCGGTATAGTCCTGAAGACAGTCGGTCTCGCGGGGTAGGGCGACCATGGCGGGCAATACGTCCTCGCCCGTACCGGCCTCGATGGCCTGTGCGAGGTGCAGGGCGTGCAGATTGGCAAGGTTGGCGGGGTCGACCGAGGCCACGTCGGCGGCAGACAGGGCGTCTTCAATGAGCGCACTGGCGGCGTCGGGGCCATCATGGGCCGCGGTGACCTGTGTCAAAGCCGGCAGGACGGCGAAGCGGAAGGCGGGGTGGCCCATGGCGCGGGCCAGGTGGGCTTTGGCGTCGCCGTCGCCCGCCGCCTGTGCCACGAGTCCGCGCAGGAAGCTGACATAGGCGGCGTACCAGTCGGCCTTTGGTCCGGCGTAGCCGGGTGCCAGGCCTCGCGCGGCCTGGAAGAGGTCGAGCATGGCGGTGACGCGCTGGCGGTCGGCCGGGTCGCGGGAGGCGGCCAGCGCCTCGGCGGCGAAGAGGCCGATCTCGGGCTTGCCGGCCTGTTCGGCCAGCGCCATCACGCGGCGCATGCAGGGGCGGGTGTCGATCCGGTCGTGGCAATCGGTGGCCAGCGTCTGCCCGAGCGCGTCCGTGCGGGAGGGGTCGTCGATGCGGGAGACGCCGCCTTGCAGGAAGCGCTGGCCCACCGCCAGCGCGCCGGGGGTTTCCGAGAGGGGATCGTGCCGCTGCCAGATGGTGCGGCCGAGCCAGACGGCCTCTTCCGGGTCGAGGTCGTCCTCGGCGCGGAGGGTGGCGGCATAGGCGATCGCCGCGTCGAGCCAGTCGCGCGTGCCGGCCTTGTCCTGTGCGGCGAGGCGGCAGAGGCCGAAGAGGGTGCTGTCGTCGGGGGCCGGGTTCGTGCCCAGGACGAGGTCGAGCTGTTGGATGCCGAGCTGGCCGAGGTCGGGCCGGGTGGGGGCGCGGCAGTCGTCGCGCAGGCGGTCGGCCAGTATGTCGGGGGCGGCCTTGGCATAGGCGGTGAGGAAGCTGTCGCGGGCGGCTTCGGCGTCCTGCGTGATGGCGCGTTCGAAGGCCGCCTTGGCGGCCGGGATGTCGTCGGCCAGCAGATGCGCCACGCCGTCGGCGACGGCCGCGGTGGCGGCTGATTCCGGTGCGGTGGACGGGTCGGGCCCTGCCGCCCGGTCGGAAAGGTCGCGCCAGAGGGCGAGGTGGGCCTCGCCATCCGTTACGCCATGGGCCGCGACGGAGAAGACCAGCGCGCCCAGCAGCCAGTCGAACCGCGGCAGGTGGGCGGCATCGGCCCCGTCGGGGCGCGCGCCGGAGGTTTCGTGCCGGACGAGCCCGGCCACGAGCTGCATCAGGTCGGTATGGGCGAAGGTTTCCAGCGCCCAGCGCTTCCGGCCCGGCGCGGCGCTGTCGAGGTAGCCGGCCATGTCATGCGGAAAGACGAAGCGGGCCGGGTCGGATAGCACGCGGGTTTCCAGCGCCCGGAAGACGGCCTCGATGGTGGCAATGGGGTCGTCGGTTTGCGGCGTGAGCGGCTCGGTCCAGTCGCTGTCGAGGATCTCGACCGCCACGTCCCCCGGCCCCAGCCGCGCATCCGAGCGGACGGCAATGTCGAGCGTGACCAGCCCGGTCTTCCGCCGGAGCCGGTCGAGCGTGGCGTCGCGGGTGTCGAGGAAGGTGGCGGAAAGCTGCAGCGTGCTGTCGCGGTAGAGGGCCTGGGCCACCGGGTGCCAGGCCTCGAAGGGCTGGCCGGCATCGGGCGTAGGCAGCAGAAGGCGGACGGGGGCGGTCAGCGGGTCGGTCATCTCGCGGCCGGGGCCGGTCACGGCTTCCTCCGGCTCGGCGGTGCGGAGCGTGACCCGCTCGCCCCGGTCCGGCGCGATCGAGGCGGGGGCCGAGGGGCGGCTGTAGGCGGATTGCCCGAAACTGCCCGCCGCGAAGGGGTCGTTCTCCTCGCTCAGCGCCGCCACCTCGCGCGTGCGGCGGATCGGCCCGTGCATGTAAAGCCCCGCCTGCCAGCCCGCGCCCTCATGCGCGGCGGCCATGTCGATCTCGCGCGCGCCGGGGCCATGGCTGGCGATCAGGCCGAGGCTGAAGAGCATGTCGTCCAGCGAATGCCCCGCGTCGAGCCATGCCAGCATGTCCTCGCGCACATGCGGCCCGCGGATGGCGAGGTATTCGTTGACGGTGATGTCATAGGCCTCGGGGAAGCGGCGGAAAAAATAGTCGACCGCCGCCGTGTCGAGCACGATCTGCGGGTTGTCGACGATGAGATTGCCCAGCAGCAGGGTGAAATCCGCGCCGGGCGGGAGCACGCGGCTGCCCGCCTCGCGGTCGCGCCCGGCATTCCAGATCGGCACGCTCCAGTCGGGCACGTAGTAATGGTCGGGCGAGCCGGTCACCGCCTTTGCGGGGGCGAAGCTGGCGCGGTTGGCCTCGAAGAACGTTTTCAGGTCGTCGCTGTCGAGCTTGGAGGCGTCGAGGATGTGCCGGCCGTCGGTTTCGGGCAGCATGGCGTCGAACACCACCTCGCCCGCCCGGCGGATCACCACCCGGCGGGGCGGGAAGGCCGGGTTCTCGACCAGTTGCAGGAAGCCCGGCACCGGCAGGCCCCACTCCCCGGCGATCCGGTCGGCGCGGGGGCGCCAGAGGATTGGGAAGAGCTCTGCATCGACGCCGCGTTCGGAGGAATACTCCAGCTCGAACAGGCTGCTTTCCGGGGCATCCAGCGCCTCGAGCGCGAAATCGGCGATGGCGTATTCGGAATCGACCGTTGTCTGCGCGGAGCTCAGCACCCGGCGCAGGATGGCGAAGCGGTCCTCGCGGGTGCGGGCGTAGGGGTCCTGCAGGATGTAATAGGTGAAGCTTTCCAGCGTGTTGATGTCCTGTGCCTGCATGGCAGCGGCGACGCGTTCGTCGAACCCGGCCTCGCGCTCGGCGACCATGCGGCGTTCGGATTGCTGCCACGACCAGACGCCAAGCCCGACCGCCGCCACGGCCACGCCCGCGGCAATGGAGGTGGTCAGGATGCCCCGGCGCCGCAGCCGCGCGCAGGCGGCGAGATAAGCCCGGTCGGTGGTATCCAGCCGGTCGCGGTAGCGCGGGTTGGCCAGCAGGGCGCGCGCGTCGGCGAGGCGCTGGCCGCGATGGGTCAGGAGGCTGGGATTGCGGCCCGACTGCTCCCAGGCGCGGGCGGCATCGCCGATCCCGCGCAGGGTGGCGATGCGGGCGATTTCCGGCTCCAGCCAGGCCTGCATCCGGTCCCACTCGCGGAAGAGCGCCTCGTGCGCGACCTCGACCGTCGCCTCCTCGCCCACGCCGCGGCGGACGACCAGGCGCCACGCTTCGAACTGGCGCAGAAGCGCCTGTTCTTCGGGGGAAAATTCGGCCCAGAGCGCGGTGCGCCGGGTGGCCTTGCCGTCGGCATCGACATCGACGAGGGCCGGGATGAAGCAGGTTTCGGCCAGCGCCGCGCGGTCCTTCTGTTGGCCGGGCGGCGGGCCGGTGTCGTCGCCCGGCGCCACGCCCGCCAAGGCCCGTTCGGCGGCGTCGCGCAAGAGGCCCGACAGCCGGCCAAGCCGCTGGTAATCCTCCAGCAGCAATTCCTTGTCGGCGCTGAACTGGTCCCACAGGCGCTGCAGCGCGAAGGCCAGGAGCGGCAGCGCGTCGCGCTCGGGGGCGTCGTCCATCAGCGCGTCGACCAGCTCGGGCGCAAGGCGCACGCCGTAGCGGGCGGCGGGCTGTTCCATCACGTCGCTGAACCGGAAGGGCGGCATCTGGCGCAGGTCGTAGCCGCGGGTCTTGAGCCGGCCGAAACCCGGATGCGCCTGCAGGTCGGGCAGGCGGTCGGCGCGGATGGTCATGGCGGTCATCCAGCCGCGCCGGCCCTCGCCGGCGGCGGCGAGGCAGGCGATGAGCCTTGCGGCCGCGGGGCTGTCATCGCGCAGCAGTTCTTCGACCTGGTCGACGCTGATAAGGATGGTCGCGCCGGGGGAGCCGGCGGCGGTGCGGAGTTTCTTGGAGAGCTGGTCGAGGGTGTTGCCGAGGGCGTCGCCCCCGGGGCCCGCGGCCAGCGCGCCCTCCAGCGCGGCGCGGATCTCTCCCGGCGCCTCGGCCGCGCCGTGATCGGCCAGCGTTTGCGAGATTGCCCGCGCGAACCCGTCGAGCGGGTCGATGCCGGGGCGGAAGACGCGCAGCGGCAGCCAGGATCGCGGCTCGCGCCTGAGCCGCGGGAGGATACCGGCCTTGAGGAACGAGGATTTCCCCGCCCCCGACACGCCGAGGATCGCCAGCGGCCTCCGGTCGGCATTTGCCCGCATCGAGCGCAGTTCCTCGATCGCCTCGGCAATCTCGCGCGAGCGGCCGTAGAAGATCGCGGCGTCGGCATCGCGGTCGCCGAAGGAGACGAGGCCGGGGAAGGGCGTGGGCCGCGCGGCGGGGTCGATCGAAAACGCCGTCGGGTCGAGGCCGATCTCGGATTGCGCGCCGAAGGCCCGCAGGCTGCGGGCCAGCAGGTCGGCGGTGCCGGGATCGCGGGAGAGGTCGATCGTGCCGTCGGGGGCCAGCGCGCCGCGCAGGTCGATGCCCTGCGTTTCCGCCAGCACCCGGCCGAGCCGCCTTGCCGGTTCGCCGGTGCCGGGCGCGTCGATGTCGACGAAGAACAGCGGCAGGATGCTCTTGCCCATGTACCACGCCGCTTGGAACTCGTTGAAACAATCCGAGGAGGTGAGCCAGTTCTCCGTCAGCACGCAGATCACCACCCGGCAGGCGGCGGCCTGGTCGCGGAGGCGGTCTGTCCAGTTGTCGCCGCCGAGAATGTCGAGATGGTCGACGAAGGTGTCGCGGAAGCCGTTCTCGTGCAGCCATCGCAACAGGTCGCCGGTCAGGGCGTCGTCCTTGGTTGCGTGGCTCAGGAACACAGTCGCCATGTCGCGCGCGACCCTTCTCTTTTTTCAAGACAGCCACAGCCGGGGCCTGGTTTCAAGTCCTACGTGGGAGGGAGGCGTTTCCGTCGGAAAGGGAAAAGGCCCGCCAGTGTGGCGGGCCTTTTTGGTTGGGGCGGGGGTTCGCTCAGTAGCACTGCCAGACGGTGACCCAGTTGCCGTAGTAGTCGTAGACGGTGATCCACTCGCAGTAATAGGCGGTGTCGAAGGCGTCGTCTTC
>NZ_JAVKFX010000040.1:0-2893 GCF_040223625.1 Roseovarius sp.
CGGCGCGTTGGCGGGGTGTCCCTTCACGATCGTCACCCCGGCGGCAATCGAGGTGCCGCTGTTCTTGGTGAGGACCGTGCGGATGTACCGCCGGTAACCGATGTAGCCTTGCTTGTAGACGCTGTTGGCTTCGAGCGTGGCGGGCAGAGTGCCCACGAGGTGCGCGGCGGCAACGTCCGTCCAACCGGTCGAGCCGTCTTCGCTCTCCTGCAGCTTCGCGGTGAAGTTGCCCGAAGAGACGATGGCCCCGGTGTTGATGACCACCGTCGCTGCGTTGAAGCCCAGAAGGTCGATCGGGTCAGCGGTGTTGGTGGCGGAGAGAACGGCGGGTGCGACCGCCTGAACCACTCCGATATTCGATGCTTGGTCTCGCATGTCAGTTGCTCCTTAGCTGGTCGCCATCTTGAGTTTGCGGAAGCGCGCGGCCTGCAGGACGCGGCCACCGACACGGCGGGTTGCGTGCATGCGGGTGACGCCCTTGCGTGCTTGCGTGTACGGGTCGGAAAGAATCGACATGCTCAAGCGGTCCACGATCCGATAGGCCGAGAAATCGCCGTAGAGGATCGGGAAGGAACCGCTTTCCAGATCGGGCATGTCCACCGCTTCGACAACGGGGCGTCCGAGGATCGTCTCGGGCTGGCCCGCCTGGAAGGAGGGTTGCCAGAGCATCCGGCCATCGCCATCTTTCAGCGTGCGCACGATGCCCAGCGTGGTGCCGTTCATCATCCACGTGCCCGCGTTCCGGTACATGGCCGGCAGGTCGTACATCAGCTTGATCATCTGATCGGCAGAGAGGTTCGTGGCGTGGCCGTTGAGCCATTCCTCGATATCGGCGTGGGTCATCAGGCCCTCAGGCTGACCGGCGCCGGTGCCATTGACGAAAGCTGTGCCTTCCTTCTTCCCGAAATCCTCGGCCAGGGCCATGCGCACCTCGGCCTCGGCAGTGCCGCCGCTGTCCGAGAGGAGTTCGTTGGAGATGTCCACGAAGGTGGTGATCTTGTGCGGCACCACTTCGAGCTGGCCGAAGGTGACCGTCGATTCTTCGGCTTCCTCGGTCTCGCCTTCCCATTGGGCATTCGTGATCCCGGTGCGCTTCGGATACTTCACCGAAGGACCGGTGATGCCGCGCACGCTGGCCACCGACCTGATCGGCGAGAACTCCACGAGGTCGCGCACGAATTCCGTGCTCATCTCCGCCGGAGCGAGATAGCCCGCTTGCGGGTCACTGGAAACGGTCAGCGCCTTCAGATCATCGGGCGGCGTCTGGTTCCCGTGGCGCAGGTAGCAGCCGAACGCCTTCTTCTCGATTTCCGCCTGTTCGTCGGAATCGTCGTCGCTGCCCTTGGCGCGGTTCGACTTCGCCTCGATCTTGTCGAGCCGCTCCTCGAGCTTCGAGGTGTCGGTCTTTTCCTCGATCTCATCGAGCCGCTTGTTCACGGTCTCGGTCAGATCGCCGATGGCTTTCGTGACGATGTCGTTCGGATCGGCCTCGCCGCCATCTTTTAGGGTGAGCGCCGTGCTGCCCAGCAGCTCGGCCTTTTTCAGATGTCGCATGTCAGTTTCCTTTTGCGAGCTGCGCCGTGGCGCGTTGAAGGGATGCCGCCAGCGACAGGGCGCGGACGGCGGTTTTTGCGGAGGTGACCCGTGCACCTGGGTGCATCGGGATCACGCAGAGGCTGGCCTCCACGAGTTCCAGCTCGTTGATCGTCCGGCCGCCACGGGCGCGGGGCGTGGCCTTCTTGGTGCGGAAGCCGATGGAGATGCCGCGCACCGCCCCAGCCCGCACCAGGGCGCGCACCTCGCGTGCGCGGGCCACGTCATTCACCAGAAGCCGCCCCTTGAGGCGCAGCCCCTCGGTGTCGTCTTCAGCGGTGTCCCACGTGCCAATCGGATCGTTCTGGTCGTGACCGAAGAGCATGGGCAGCGGCAGAGAGGTGCCGGTGAAGGCGCCCTTCTGGATCATGTCGCCGATGCGGTCGGCCTCGGCATACTTCCATGCCAGCCCCTCGATCGTGCCGTCATCCGAGGCGTCGAGCTTGGTTTCGAGATATATGCGTTCCATCAGCCCCTCCTCACGCGTGCGAGACCATGACGAGCCCGCTTCCCGACAGGAAGCGCGCCCAGACGCGACTGCCCCCGGTCACGCCCAGGGAGAATTCGGCAAGGAGCATGTTGTGACCCTGACCAGGCAGGAACGCGAAACCGTCGTCGCTCGGGTTCGGCGCAGCCCCGTCGGTCACCGTGATCAGGAGCGACGTGATTCCGCGGTTCTGGAAGACGATTTCGGAGACGTCATTCGCTGTGAGTTCCGTCCATTCTGATCCGACCGTCACGACTTGATGGCGCGCCATGCTACCCCCCTGTTCCCATGAATGAAGCCCGGTCAGAGGCGAAGCTATCCACCTGCGCCTGTACCCATGTCGCCACCTTGAGGAGGCGCACGGCGTTGGCATGCGTGAGGGGAAGAGCTTCACCGCCTTCGCTGATTTCCCAGTCGAGAATGCAGCGGGCCAGGCTGTCGAGCCGGGCACGTTCCCGCGCCTCGGCAGACACGCGGCCCTCGGCATCCGCCACTTCCGCCAGATCGTCGGCGAGGCGCAGCCGGGCGCGGTTCTGTGTCTCGCTGTCAGGCCCGGCCACCTTCAGGCGAATGCCGGTGCCTTTGTGCGTGACCGGATCGAGGAGTTCGAACCAGGCGCCACGCTCCTGGTCGGCGGAGAAGGCGCGGATATCATCAAGCTGCATCATCGGTCTCCTCGTCGTCGTCGGCATCCTGGTTCCGAGAAGCGTCGGCCGTGATGTTCGGATTCATGAATTGGTTACCGCCCTCGCGCGGCGGCAGGCCGAGCCATTGCCGGCCCTCGTTGGGGTTGATCACCTGCGACGAAATCAG